>NZ_JBEPRY010000024.1:0-134307 GCF_040548605.1 Bradyrhizobium sp. JR4.1 | reverse complement strand
GAGGGCGACAATCACAGTCTTGGCCGGAGCCTGTCGCGACCCAGACCTTCTCTCTCGACGTCTTCAGCCTCAAAAGCCAATAGCGCAACAGGCCCACAAGGGGAGAAGGAAGAAAGCGACCGCCCGCACCTTGCGTAGGCACCCTTTGCCCGTTGTTAGTGCTTGATCGAGGTCACCAGCGGTGTTCTGCTCAAAAAAGCTGCTGGAGTACCGCACCCCGTGTCGATCTACGTCGCATTACACCACGTCACGCACTACAAATACGACCGCCCGATCGATCTCGGCCCGCAGACCATCCGTCTGCGGCCGGCGCCGCATACGCGCACGCCGATCCTGAGTTATTCGCTCAAGGTCACGCCGGCCAATCATTTCGTGAACTGGCAGCAGGATCCGCTGGGCAATTGGATCGCGCGTTATGTCTTCCCGGAGAAGACGACCGAGCTCAAGATCGAGGTCGATTTCACGGCGCAGATGACCACGGTCAATCCGTTCGACTTCTTCGTCGAGCCCTATGCCGACAGCTTTCCGTTCGAATATACGCAAGATCTCAAGACCGAACTCGCGCCTTATCTCGAGACCGTCAAGCCCGATCGGCTGTTCGCGAAATATCTCGACACGATCCCGCCCGAAGCCCCGAACACCGTCAACTTCCTGGTCGACCTGAACAGGGAGCTGCAGAAAAGGATCGGCTACGTCATCCGCATGGAGGCGGGCGTGCAGACGCCGGAGGAGACGCTCTCCTCCGCGGCCGGCTCATGCCGTGACTCCGCCTGGCTTCTGATCCAGACCTTCCGTCATCTCGGTCTCGCCGCCCGTTTCGTCTCCGGCTATCTGATCCAGGTCCGTCCCGACATCGATCCGATCGAGGGGCCGCCGGAGGTCGAGAACGATTTCACCGATCTCCACGCCTGGGCCGAGGTCTACCTGCCGGGCGCCGGCTGGATCGGCTTCGACGCGACCTCGGGCATGCTCGCGGGCGAGGGCCACATCCCGGTCGCGGCGACGCCGCACTACCGCTCGGCCGCGCCGATCTCCGGCGGGGCCGGCTTTGCCGAGGTCGAATTCGCCTTCGACATGAGCGTCAAGCGCATTCGCGAGGCGCCGCGCATCACAAAACCGTTCTCGGACGAATCCTGGATACGGCTCAACGATCTCGGCGAGCAGGTCGACGGCGATCTTGCGGCGCAGGACGTGCGTCTGACCATGGGCGGCGAGCCGACCTTCGTCTCCGTCGATGATCTCGAAGGCGCCGAGTGGAACACGGATGCCGTCGGTCCGACCAAGCGCGGGCTCGCCGACGATCTGATCCGCCGCCTGCGCGCGCGTTTCGGACCCGGGGGCCTGCTGCACTTCGGGCAGGGCAAATGGTATCCCGGCGAAAGCCTGCCGCGTTGGGCGTTCGGCCTGTACTGGCGCAAGGACGGCGTGCCGATCTGGAAGAATGCCGACCTCATTGCCAGCATTGAAAATCCGCGGCCGGCACAGGCCAAGGACGTCCAGGCGTTCGTGGAAGGCGCGGCGTTACGGCTTGGCCTCGATCCCGGTTACATCATGCCGGCCTATGAGGACACCGCGTACTGGCTGCAGAAGGAATCCGAGCTTCCCGTCAACGTCGATCCCTCCGATTCCAAATTGTCCGATCCGGAGGCCCGCGCGCGGATGGCGCGGGTGTTCGAGCAGGGGCTCAACAATCCTCGCGGCTTCGTGCTGCCGGTGCAGCGCTGGAACGCGGCACCACGCTGGCGCAGCGAGCGCTGGCAGCTCCGGCGCAGTCATCTGTTCCTGATGCCGGGCGATTCGCCGCTCGGCCTGCGCCTGCCGCTGGACTCGCTCGGCTATGTCCCGCCCGATCAATATCCCTACATCGTCGAGCGGGACCCGATGGAGGCCCGCGGCAAGCTGCCGGTGTTCAGCCTTCCGGCGCGTCCCGACTCGCCGGAGCGGCTCGAGCCGGAAGAGCTCAACACCTCCGTCCCGGTCCGCACCGCGATGTCGGTCGAGGTTCGCGATGGCGTGCTCTGTGCCTTCATGCCGCCGGTCGAGCAGATCGAGGATTATCTCGAGATGATCGCGGCGCTCGAAGCCACGGCCGAGGAGATGCAGCTCCAGGTCCACGTCGAGGGTTATCCGCCGCCATTCGATCCGCGCGTCGACGTCATCAAGGTGACGCCCGATCCCGGCGTGATCGAGGTCAACGTCCAGCCGGCAAAAAACTGGCGCGAGGCGGTCGACATCACCGCCGGGCTCTATGAAGATGCCGGCAAGACGCGCCTCGGCGCCAATCGCTTCCTGGTCGACGGCCGCCACACCGGCACCGGCGGCGGCAATCACGTCGTGGTCGGCGGCTCGAATCCGCAGGACTCGCCGTTCCTGCGCCGGCCTGATCTGTTGAAGAGCCTGGTGCTGCACTGGCAGCGTCATCCGTCGCTGTCCTATTTCTTCTCCGGCCTGTTCATCGGCCCGACCAGCCAGGCGCCGCGCATCGACGAAGCCCGCCACGACAGCATTTACGAGCTCGAGGTCGCGCTCACGCACGTGCCGCCGCCAGGCACTCAGGCGCCGCTGTGGCTGGTGGATCGCTTGTTCCGGCATCTCCTCGTCGACATCACCGGCAACACCCATCGCGCCGAGATCTGCATCGACAAGCTCTATTCACCTGATGGCACGACCGGCCGGCTTGGGCTGGTCGAATTCCGCGCGCTCGAAATGCCGCCGGATCCGCGCATGTCGCTGGCGCAGCAGCTGCTGATCCGCGCGCTGATCGCAAAATTCTGGCGCGAGCCGCAACAAGGCAAGTTCGTGCGCTGGGGCACGGCGCTGCACGACCGCTTCATGCTGCCGCACTTCATCTGGGAAGATTTCCTCGAAGTGCTCACCGAGTTGAAGCAGTCCGGCTATCCGTTCGAGCCTGAATGGTATCTGGCCCAGCTCGAATTCCGCTTCCCAGCTTTTGGCCGCATCCATCATGGCGGCGTGACGCTGGAGCTGCGGCAGGCGCTGGAGCCCTGGCACGTGCTCGGCGAGGAGGGCTCGGCCGGCGGCACCGTGCGCTATGTCGACTCATCGGTCGAGCGGCTTCAGGTCAAGGCGGAGGGGTTCGTCGAGGGCCGCCACATCGTCACCTGCAACGGCCGTCGCCTGCCGATGACCGCCACCGGCCGCTCCGGCGAAGCCGTGGCCGGCGTCCGCTTCAAGGCCTGGCAGCCGGCCTCCGGCCTGCACCCGACCATTCCCGTTCACGCGCCACTGACGTTCGACCTCATTGACACCTGGAACGGCCGCTCGCTCGGCGGCTGCGTCTATCACGTCGCCCATCCCGGCGGCCGCAGCTACGACACCAAGCCGGTCAACACCTACGAGGCCGAGGCGCGGCGGCTGGCGCGCTTCCAGGACCACGGCCATACGCCGGGCCCGATGCAGCCGCCGCCCGAGGAACGCACAAATGAGTTTCCGCTGACCCTCGACTTGCGGTCCCCGCTCCTGCAATGAGTATGATGCGGGGGCAGGGAGAGGCGCATGGCCGAGGGCGCAGCCGAAGAGGACGACAAGGCGGGTAAGGCGCAAGGTCAACGTGAAGGCCAGCGCCGTTTTGCGCAATGGGTCCGCGACTATAAGCGCCTGCCCGGCATCCCCGACGAGTTTCTCGGCCCGGACGGCAAGCCTCGCGCGGTGTGGAGCCGCTTCTTCGATGCCTTCGGCGCGCTCGCGCCCGACGAGGTCGAGCGGCGGTTCGGCATGGCCGACCGTCATCTCCGCGAGGCCGGCGTCACCTATCGCGCGCCCGGCGAGAGCGCCGACCGGCCCTGGTCGATCAGCCATCTGCCGCTGCTGATCGACGAGGCCGACTGGAAGCAGCTGTCCGACGGCATCACCCAGCGCGCCGAGTTGCTCGAGCTCGTGCTGCGCGACATCTATGGCGAGGGCCGTCTCGTCGCCGAAGGCGCGCTGCCTGCCGCCGCGATCGCCGGCAGCCCCGAATATCTCCGTCCCGTCTGCGGCGTGCCGCCGCCGGGCGGGCGCTATCTCTCGCTCTATGCCGCCGATGTCGGCCGCGGGCCCGACGGCCGCTGGTGGGTGCTCGGCGACCGCACGCAGGCACCTTCCGGCGCGGGCTATGCGCTGGAGAACCGCCTGGTGCTCTCGCGCGCCTTCTCCGATCTCTACAAGTCGATGAACGTGCCGCGCGTCGCGCCGTTCTTCGAGGCGTTTCGCGACAGTCTTCGGGCGCGCGCGGACCGCGACGAGCCGCGGATCGGCGTGCTCACGCCGGGCAGCTTCAGCGAGACCTATTTCGAGCACGCGACGCTGGCGCGCTATCTCGGCTTCCTGCTGGTCGAGGGCGACGATCTCGCCGTCAGCGACAACCATATCCACATCCGCACGGTTGCGGGCCTCAAGCGCCTCGACGTGCTGCTGCGCCGCGTCGATTCCAATTCGCTCGATCCGCTCGAGCTCGATGCCTCCTCGCGGCTCGGCGTGCCCGGCCTGATCGACGTGCTGCGCAAGGACGGCGTCGTCGTCGCCAACATGCCGGGCTCGGGCGTCCTGGAGGCGCGCGCGATGCTCGGCTTCCTGCCGGCGCTCAGCCGCCGCCTGCTCGGCGAAGAGCTGAAGATGCCGCACATCGCGACCTGGTGGTGCGGCCAGCGCTCGGCGCGCGACGAGGTGTTGTCGCGGCTCGACCGGGTCGCGATCGAGGGGGCCTATCGCCACGGCGTTCCCGGCTTCGACAGCAATGGCCCCGTGCTCGCGAGCGAGCTCGATGCGGCCGAACGCCAGCGCCTGATCGACGCAATCAGCGCGCGCGGCATGGACTATGTCGGCCAGGAGGTGGTGCGGCTCTCGACCATGCCGGTGTGGGAGCAGGGGCAGATCACGCCCCGTCCCTTCGTGCTGCGCGTGTTCGCAGCCGCGACGCCCGATGGCTGGGCCATCATGCCCGGCGGCTTCTGCCGGATCGCCGAGCAGCCGGATGCGCGCGCGGTGTCGATGGGCGACGGCGCGCGTTCCGCCGACGTCTGGGTGGTCTCGGACAAGCAGGTCTCGACCGCGACGCTGCTGCCCGCCACCGACAAGGTGCGCATCCGCCGGATCGCCGGCGTGCTGCCGAGTCGCGCCGCCGACAATCTGTTCTGGCTCGGCCGCTATCTCGAACGCGCCGAGGCGACGCTACGGCTGGTGCGCGCGCTGGGCTCGCCGAGCGGGCCCAACAAGGGCACCGCGGCCTCGCTGCAATCGGCCGAGCGTATCCAGCGCCTGCTGGTGACCTGGGGCGCGATCTCACAGACCTCGCGCGCGGCGCCCGGCCGCATCGTTGCCGAGGCGCTGCAGAGCCCGGAGCGTTTCGGCTCCGCACTGTCGCTGGTCCGCGCGGCCCAGCGCACGGCGACCTCCTTGCGCGAGCGGCTGTCGCCCGATGCCTGGCAGGTCATCACCGAGATGACCGAGCGGCTGGCCGTCGAGGTCGAGGACGACGACAGCGTGCTGAGCGCGGCCGAGCTGACCCTGCAGGAGCTCGCGAGCTTTGCCGGCCTTGCGCATGAGAACATGAACCGCGCCGCCGGCTGGCGCTTCCTCGATATCGGCCGCCGCACCGAGCGCGCCATCAACACCACGCGCTTTGCCCGGCAGTTTGCCTATGACGAGGCCGGCGACGAGGATCTCGATATTCTGCTGACGCTGGTGGATTGCCAGATCACCTACCGCTCGCGTTATCTGCTGGCGCCGATCCTGGCGCCGGTGCGCGACCTCGCCGTGCTCGACAGCTACAATCCGCGTTCGGTGGCTTTCCAGGTGACGGCGCTGAACGAGCATATCGCCGCGCTGCCGAGCCTGAAGGAGCACGGCCTGATCGAGAAGCCGCAGCGGCTTGCGGTCGCGCTGCAGGCGATGCTCGCGACCGCGGAGGCCGAGAAGCTCGAGGTCAAGACGCTGTTCGCCCTGGAGCAGGATCTGCTCGGCCTTGCCGAGGCGGTCGGGCAGCACTATTTCCCGCACGGCCCCAATGCCAGCCGCCCGGAAAAACTGACGGGGCTGGCGTGATCTACGACATCCGTCACGTCACAACTTACGAATACGAGAGTCCGGTCAGCTTCGCCCGCTGCACGCTGCGGCTGGAGCCGGGGAGCGGCCATGGCCAGGAACTGATCTCGCATAAGGTCGAGATTCGTCCGCGCCCCGCGGAGCGAAGCGTCCGGCGCGATTTCTTCGGCACCCTGACCGAGAGCGTCGTGATCGAGGCCGCGCATCGCACTTTGCGTATCGATTCCCGCTCTCGCGTGAAGGTGTCGCGCCAGCCGCCGGCGCGCGCCGCTGCCAGCCCGACCTGGGAGAACATTCGCGACATCGCCTTCGAGGCGACGAGCCTCGGGCCGTCATCACCGGTCGGCTATGTCTTTGCGAGCCCGCTGGTGCCCGTTCTGGCTGCGGTCACCGCCTATGCGGCGACGAGCTTTGCACCTGATACCGGCATCCTCGCCGGCGCGGTCGATCTGATGCATCGCATCCGCACCGAATTTCGCTACGACCCCAAAGCGACGGTGATCTCGACGCCGCTTGACGAGGTCTTCGTCAAGCGCCATGGCGTCTGTCAGGATTTTGCCCATGTGATGATCGCGGGCTTGCGCGGGCTGGGCCTGCCCGCGGCCTATGTCAGTGGATATCTGCGCACCATTCCGCCGGCGGGCCAGCCGCGCCTGCAGGGCGCCGACGCCACCCATGCCTGGGTGTCGCTGTGGTGCGGGGAGGAGCTTGGCTGGGTCGATTTCGATCCGACCAACGATCTTATGGTTGCTGGCGACCATATCGTGCTCGCGGTCGGCCGCGACTTTTCCGACGTTTCGCCGGTCGACGGCATCATCGTCGGCTCGCCGAAGCAGAAGCTCGACGTCGCCGTCGACGTGCTTCTGGTGGAATGATTGCGGGTCTTGCCCGCGACGCCCAGCCTAGGTGCGTCGGGCCGGCACCGCAACCGCGATGCACAAACCGCAACATATTTCCGTGTTTGCGCCGCCGGGTTTGGCCAGTCGGCCAAGATGGGCTATGCTGGCGCCTGCGTCGAGGACGAGAATGAGACGTCGGGAGTTGATGTGGGACACCACCGACAAGCGGGGCTGCATCCATGATGACGTTGCCGAGACTGGCGGCTGAATCCCTCGAGAAGTTGCTCGGTACGTTCATGCGTCGCCGGTACGACGAAACGTCTGCAAGTATCGTCGAGAGCGCGACCCGCACCGCGATGGAATGCATCGGAAATAGCGATGCACTCTATCACAATATCGAGCATACGATGCTGGTGACGCTCGCCGGCCATTCCATCCTCAGCGGCCGCAGTCTTCATACGCATCTGTCGGCCGCGGACTACGTCCATGTCCTGATCGCCTGCCTCGCGCACGACATCGGCTATGTGCGCGGCCTGTTCGAGGAGGATGACGCCGACGGCTTCGTGATCGATGCGGCCGACACCAAGATCTCGTTGCCGCGCGGTGCATCGGACGCGAGTTTGATGATGTATCACGTCGATCGTTCCAAGCTTTATGTCACGCGGCGGCTGCGGCATATTCCAGGGCTTGATCCGGAACGCATTGCTCGCGCCATCGAGGGCACGCGGTTTCCGGCCCAGGAAGGCCAGGACTATGACGACGAGGCCTCGATCCTGCGCGCCGCCGATTTCATCGGCCAGCTCGGCGATCCCAACTACCTGCGCAAGGCCAATGCGCTCTATTACGAATTCGAAGAAGTCGGCATCAATCGCCAGCTCGGCTACGATTCGCCAGCCGACGTCGTGAACCGCTATCCGCAGTTCTATTGGAACAGCGTCGCACCGCACATCCAGACCGAGATCGGCTACCTCAACAAGACCGAGATCGGGCGGCAGTGGATCGCCAACCTCTACAGCAACGTGTTCCGCGCCGAGCGTGACATCACGTTGTCCGGGCCGCAGAAATAGCGCGGCGGCCTCGTAGCCCGGATGGAGCGAAGCGCAATCCGGGAAACCTGTCGCTGCGGACGCACCGCCCCGCATTCCGCTTCGCTGCATGCGGGCTACGACATTGCAAATCGGTCAGTCGATCATGCAACAAAAAACAATCGCCACCGATATCCTCGACATTGCCTACCGTGAATACGGCGCGCCGGACGGCTGGCCCTGCATCATGGGTCACGGCTTTCCCTACGACGTGAACGCCTATGCCGAGACCGCGCCGATCATCGCGCAAGCGGGCGCGCGGGTGCTGGTGCCCTGGCTCCGCGGCTACGGGCCGACGCGATTCCGCTCCGCTGCGACATTGCGCTCCGGCGAGCAGGCGGCGCTTGGCGCCGATCTGCTGGCCTTCATGGATGCGCTTGGAATCTCGCGCGCGGTGGTCGGCGGTTACGACTGGGGCGGGCGCGCGGCCTGCGTGGTCTCGGTGCTGCATCCGGAGCGCGTGATCGCGCTCGTCTCGGGCAATTCCTACAACATCCAGAACATCGCGCGTTCGATGGAGCCGGCTTCGCCACCGGAGGAGGCGGCGCTCTGGTATCAATATCTCTTCCACAACGAGCGCGGCCGCCGCGCGCTGGAGCGCAACCGGCGCGGTTTTGCGCGCCAGCTCTGGTCGATGTGGTCGCCGACATGGGCGTTCGACGATGCGACGTTCGAGACCAGCGCAATGTCGTTCGACAATCCTGATTTCGTCGATGTCGTGATCCACTCCTATCGACATCGTTACGCGCTGGTCGCGGGCGATCCCGCCTATGCCGCGATCGAGGCGAAGCTCGCCGCCCAGCCGCCGGTCCGGGTGCCGACCATCGCGATCGATGGCGACAGCGACGGCGTCAATTCCGGCACGGCGCACCATGCAGGCAAATTCGAGGGCTTTTTCGAGCGGCGCGTCTTTGCAGGGGCCGGCCACAATTTGCCGCAGGAGCGGCCGGCCGAATGGGCGCAGGCCATGCTCGATGTGCGGAAAGCGGCCTCATAGAGCCGGGTTTCTCGTCCCCACTGTCTTGCCGCTCTCGCAGCTTCCGATTTTTCCTGATCCCGGGAACCTTTTCCAATCGCAGCCGTCCAAGCTGTGGGGCCGCTTTCTGTATGCGGTTCGTTGCAGGGGAGGTTTTCGATGAAGACGCAAACGCGCAGGCTGGAACGTGTCGCGGTCGCGCAGGCGCCGAGCGAGCGGCCTGAGAGGGCGGAGGTCGAGCAGGCGATCCGGACCATGATCCGCTGGGCCGGCGATGATCCCGCGCGCGACGGTCTGCGCGATACGCCGGGCCGGGTCGCCCGCGCCTTCGAGGAGTATTTCTCCGGCTATGCGCAGGATCCGACCGAAATCCTGCAAAAGACGTTTGAGGAGATCGAAGGCTATGACGAGATGATCGTCCTGCGCGGCGTTCGCTTCGAAAGCCATTGCGAGCACCACATGGCACCGATCGTCGGCCGCGCCTGGGTCGCATATATTCCGCAAGGGCGCGTCGTCGGCATCTCCAAGCTCGCGCGTCTCGTCGACATCTACGCCAAGCGACTTCAGATCCAGGAGAAGATGACCGCGCAGATCGCCAACACCATCAACGATGTGCTGAGGCCCGAAGGCGTCGGGGTCATCATCAAGGCAACGCATCACTGCATGACCACGCGCGGCGCGCACAAGCCCGGGACCGATCTCGTCACCAGCCGCATGCTCGGCGTGTTCCGCGACAATGCGTTGACACGCCAGGAGCTGCTGGGGCTGGCCAATTCGGACGATTGAACCGCGACGGCTCAAGGAGGCGACGCCATGACCGAAGACAAGCAGCCAAGCGGGCCCGACCTGAGCCGTGGCGTGACGCTCGCCGCGTTCAAGGACGGCAAATTGCTCGGCCATGTCGGCGAGGAAGACGTCCTGCTGGTGCAGGCCGGCAGTGAGGTCTTTGCGATCGAGCCGGCCTGCAGCCACTATCACGGCCCGCTCGCCGAAGGACTGGTGGTTGGTGACACCATCCGCTGCCCCTGGCATCACGCCTGCTTCTCCTTGCGGTCAGGCGAGGCGACCCGCCCGCCGGCGCTGAATGCGCTGGCAGTGTGGGAGGTCTCGCGCGATCAGGACAAGATCGTCGTTCAGCGTAAGCGCGAGGTGCCGAAGCCTCCGGCGCCTCACCGGACAGCGCCAACGCCGGAAAAATTCGTCATCATCGGTGGCGGCGCGGCGGGTTTCGCGGCGGCGGAGACGCTCCGTCGCGAGGGCTTTGCCGGCGCCATCACCATGCTTAGCAATGACAGCGCGATGCCGGTGGACCGGCCCAATCTCTCCAAGGATTACCTCGCGGGCAACGCGCCGGAGGATTGGCTGCCGCTGCGGGGCGAGGACTATTATCAGGACGCCGGCATCGATCTCAGGCTCAACACGAATGTCGCCGCGATCGAGGCGAAGACGCGTAGCGTGACGCTGGGCAACGGCGACAGGCTACCGTTCGACCGGCTGCTGCTCGCGACCGGCGCCGAGCCGGTCAGATTGCAGATTCCGGGTGCCGACCAGCCTCATGTCCACACCCTGCGCTCCGTCGCCGACAGCCGCGCCATCATCAAGGCGACCGGCAGCGTTAAGCGTGCGCTGGTGATCGGCGCCAGCTTCATCGGCCTCGAGGTTGCGGCCTCCTTGCGGGCACGCAAGATCGAGGTGCACGTGGTCGCGCCGGACGAACGGCCGATGCAGAAGGTGCTCGGTCCCGAGATGGGCGACTTCGTGCGCGCGCTGCATGAGGAGAACGGCGTCAACTTCCATCTCGAGGACACGGTGGAAAAGCTGGACGGCACGCGCGCCACGTTGAAGAGCGGCGTCGTGATCGAGGCCGAACTGGTCGTGGTCGGCATCGGCGTCAAGCCGCGCCTCGCGCTCGCCGAGCAGGCGGGGCTTGCGGCGGACCGGGGCGTCAGCGTCAGCGAATATCTTGAGACCAGCATAGCCGGTATCTTCGCGGCCGGCGACATCGCGCGCTGGCCCGATCCGCATTCGCGGCAAACCATCCGCGTCGAGCACTGGGTCGTGGCGGAGCGGCAGGGCCAGACCGCGGCACGCAACATGCTCGGCAAGCGCGAGCGCTTCGAAGCCGTGCCGTTCTTCTGGTCTCAGCACTATGACGTACCGATCAACTATGTCGGCCATGCCGAGAGCTTCGACGACATCGCGATCGACGGCAGCATTTCCGGCAAGGACTGCCTGCTGAAGTATCGCAAGGGCGGCCGCGTCCTCGCGGTTGCTTCAATTTATAGGGATCTCGACAATCTCAAGGCCGAGCTGGAGATGGAGCGAACACGCGGCTGAGGCGCGCATCCGGTCTTGATTTGCGTCAATGTTGCTGGCCGCGAGGGCTGCTGTGCTGGCTGTTGTCCCGGTGCGGCGCGCGCTATACTGGCCTGTGCTCGCGGGCTTCCATGCAGGAGTCGCCGTCATGACAAGTGCCTCGGATACCTCCCATCCTTCCGGCCTGGGCTCCGGGATCTCGGCCCTGCATGCCAAATGGGGCTGGATCGTAGCCTTGGGAGTCGTCTACCTCGTCGCCGGCTTCGTCGCACTTGGCAGCGTGGTAATGGCGACGGTGGCGAGCGTCATCGTGGTTGGCGCCATGATGATCGTCGCGGGCGCGGCCGAAATCATCGGCGCGTTCCAGATGAAAAGCTGGGGCAAGTTTGTGATCTGGGCCTTGCTCGGCGTACTCTATGTTATCGCGGGCTTTCTCACCTTCGAGAACCCGCTGTTTGCTGCAGTGTTGCTGACTCTGTTCCTGGGCGCATCGCTGCTCGCCTCCGGCGCCGTCCGGCTCTTTCTCGCCTTCAGCATGAAGCGTGAAAGTCCGTGGGTCTGGGTGGCGCTCTCGGGCGCCATCACGCTGCTGCTGGGGCTGTTGATCCTGGCACGTTGGCCGGTGAACAGCGTCTACATCCTCGGCCTGTTTCTCGGCATCGACCTGATCATGGCGGGCGCGGGGTGGGTGAGCCTGGGCTTCAGCCTGAAGCGGCGCCACTGATCAGCAACTCGACGCAAGACCCTCTCACGGAACTCCGCTGATCTGGCGTGCTGGCAAAAAGCAGCACGCCGCGCCTTCCGACTCGCGCGGCGATCATCACCGGGGAGAAACCATGAAAGCCGCTTTGGTCCTGGCTGCAGCCTTGGCTGCCTGCCTGTCCACGCCTGTCTCCGCGCAAAAATCCTACGGTCCCGGCGTCACCGACACCGAGATCAAGATCGGCAACACCATGCCCTATAGCGGCCCCGCATCGCCGCTCGGCATCACCGGCAGGGTGATCTCGGCCTATTTCGACGAGGTCAACGAGAAGGGCGGGATCAACGGCCGCAAGCTCAATCTCCTGTCGCTCGACGACGCCTTCTCGCCGCCGAAAACCATGGAAGCGGCGCGCCGGCTGGTCGAGGGCGACGGCGTCGCCTTCATCTTCGCGACCATGGGCACCGCGCCGAGCTCGGCGATCGCGAAATATCTTAACAGCAACAAGGTGCCGCAGCTGTTTCTGATCAGCTCGGCCTCGAAGTGGAACGACCCCGCCAACATGCCCTGGTCGATGGCGCTGCCATGGGCGCCGAACTACACCAGCGAGGCCGCGATCGACGTCGCCTATGCCCGCGCCAAGAACCCGAACGCGCGGTTCGCGGTGCTCTATCAGAACGACGACGCCGGCAAGGAATATCTGCGCGGCGTCAAGGAGGCGCTCGGTGCCGACGCCGACAAGGCGATCGCGATGGCGTCGAGCTTCGAGGTCGCCGACCCCACCGTCGATTCCCAGGTGCTGACGCTCGCCAACACCAAGGCCGACGTGTTCATGATCTATTCGGTGACGCCGCGCGCTTGCGCCCAGGCGATCCGGAAAGCGCATGAGGTCGGTTGGCAGGCGACGCGCTTCCTCGCCTCGGGCTGCGCCAACAAGGCCACCGTGATGGTCCCGGCCGGCCTCGACGCCGGCAAGGGCGTGCTCTCGCTCGGCTCGCTCAAGCCGTTCGTCGAGGCGCCGAAGGACGATCCGGCGATGACGGCCTATAGCGACTTCATGAAGAAGCGCCTGCCCAATGCCGACGTCAACAACGTCGCGGGTCTCTACGGCTACACCGTCGCCGAGGCCTTGGTGGTCTTGCTGAAGCAGTGCAAGGACAATCTGACGCGCGAGAACATCATGGCGCAGGCGGCCAATCTGAAGAACGTGCCGCTGTCGCTGCTGTTGCCCGGCATCACCCTCAACACCACGCCGCAGGATTTCCGCCCGATCAAGGACGGCTACATGCTCCAGTTCGACGGCAACGACTGGATCGTCGCGAGCGAGCTGCTGCGAGGGACGTGAGGGGACTGCGCGAGGTCGACGAACGGGTTGAGGGAGCTCTCTCCGCGAGTTCGGAATCGTAGGGTGGGCAAAGGCGCACTTGCGCCGTGCCCACCACCTATCAATGCTTCGAGAGAAGCGGTGGGCACGCTTCGCTTTGCCCACCCTACGAGACTGGCGCGAAGGTCGGCGAACGGGAGGATCAAGAATGGATTTTCAACACTCCGCCCGCTCGATGGAATTGCAAGAGCGCGTCCGCCGGTTCATGCGGACGCATGTCGAGCCGGTCGAGGAGCTCTATTACGAGCAGGTGAAGCCGGAAGCGACACGCTACAAGACGCCGCAGCTCCTTCAGGACCTGAAGCGGCTGGCGCGCGAGCAGGGGCTTTGGAATCTGTTCCTCTCCGGCGAGCACGGCCAAGACCTTAACAACACTGGCTTGACCAACCTCGAATACGCGCCGGTGAAGGAGATCATGGGCCGCATCCTGTGGGCGCCCGAGGTGTTCAACTGCTCGGCGCCCGATGTCGGCAACATGGAGGTGCTGGCCAATTACGGCACGCCGGCACAGCAGGAGCGCTGGCTGAAGCCGCTTTTGGAGGGGCGCATCCGCTCCGGCTTCTCGATGACGGAGCCGCAGGTCGCCTCCAGCGATGCCACCAACATCCAGTGCGAGATCAGGCGCGACGGCGGCGACTACGTCATCAACGGCCGCAAATGGTTCACCTCCGGCGCGATGAACGAGGATTGCGAGATCCTGATCGTGATGGGCAAGACCGCGCCTGACGATCCCGACCGCCACCGTCAGCAATCCATGATCCTGGTGCCGAAAGCGACGCCCGGCGTGCGCATCGTGCGCGACATGCTGACCTACGGCTATGACGACGCGCCGGTCGGCCATCCCGAGATCGTCTACGAGAACGTTCGCGTGCCCGCGGAGAACATCCTGCTCGGCGAGGGCCGCGGCTTCGAGATCGCGCAAGGCCGGCTCGGCCCCGGCCGTATCCATCATTGTATGCGGCTGATCGGCTGCGCCCAGCGTGCGCTCGAATTGATGTGCCAGCGCGCGGTCTCCCGCACGGCGTTCGGCAAGCCGCTCGCAGAGCAGGGCTCGGTGCGCGAGGACATCGCACATTCATTCTGCGAGATTGCGCAGGCGCGGCTCTTGACGCTGCAAGCCGCCGACAGGATGGACCGCGAGGGCAACAAGATGGCGCGCGACCTGATTGCGGCCGCCAAGATCGTGGTGCCCAGCATGGCCGCCCGCGTTATCGACCGCGCCATCCAGATCCACGGCGCCGCCGGCGTCTCGCAGGATACTTTCCTGGCGCGTGCTTACGTCTACGCCCGCTTCATCCGCATCGGCGACGGGCCGGATCAGGTGCATCTGGCTGCGGTGGGGAAGGAGCTGATCAAGCGGGGCGGGGTGATGGAGGGGTAGGTGGTTGCTCTTAGCAAGGGCGTGCAGTCATAGACGGCGGATGCCCGCTCATGGGGGTGAAGCAGATTGCGGCAACGCCGACACTTTGATTTTTGCTCCTGAACTGCCGTCGATCACCCGCCGCTATGCAGCCGGTTTCTCATCCATAAGCCAATAGACGATGGCTGTCAGAGCAAGGGTCGATGCGCCTGCAACGATAAACGGGGCGAGATAGTCGCCATTCGAACTGAACTGCAGGGCCGCGCCCAAAAGTGCGATCCCGAAGCTGAAACCGATTTGGCGCATCGTGACGCAAATGGCAGATGCGGTCGCCGCACGATCGCTTGGAACTGCCGACACGGCGGCGGCAGTGATCTGCGCGTTGATCACGGCACAGCCTGACCCGCTGACGAGCAACGCAATGACTGTCACTACCAGCGTGTCCGGCCCCACGTTTCCGCCGGAGATTGCACCAAGGGCCAGGTCAGCCACCCCGATAAGCGCGAGACCACCACAGAAGAACGAGCGTGATGGGATGCGGGTCGTCAAAACCGCTCCATAGCGCGGCAACACCATCATCGGCAATGTGAGCGCGACCAGGAGCCAGCCCGCCCCAAACGGACTGAGACCCAACGGACCGCGCGCCAATTGCGGCACGTAGACGAGAAGCGACCAGAAGCCGGTCGATCCCGCCATCGGGACGAGGCACATCGCGACGAACTGCCGAGATCCGAACAGCTTGAGATCGAACGCCGGGTTGGGATGTCGGCGTTCCACCCAAACGAAAAGGAGGAGCGCAATCCCCGAAGCGGCGAGTCCCATCAGGAACGTCGCCGAGGCGACGCCACCAAGCGCGGCTGCTTCCAGCAACATAAACGCCAACGCCGCCGAAATTGTCGCAAGAAGGCCAGCACCGAGCCAATCCACCTTGGCGCTCGAACGCTGCTGGTCGAGCTCATTGCCAATTCTGTACAGCACCAGGAAGACCAAAACGGCGCAAAGCGGCAAGTTGATCCAGAAAATCCAGCGCCACCCGATCGTATCAGCCAGGAGCGATCCGAGCGGCGGGCCAGCGACCATCGAGGCACCGACGATCGTGCCCCAAAGTCCAAACGCCCGCGCACGTCGGGGTCCCTCGTAAGCACCAGCAAGGAGGGCAGACGAGGTGCTGGTGATGCAGGCACCGGCGATACCTTGCAATGTGCGGAATGTCAGCAAAACGTCGAGCGTGTTGGCGCACGCGCACAGCAGAGAGGCCAGGCCAAACAGCCCTGCACCCCAGGTGAACATTTGAACGCGTCCGTATCTGTCGGCAAGGCTACCTGCAATCGGCAAACAGAAGATCAAGGCAAGGCTGTAGACGTCGATGACCCAGGCCGCTCGTGCGGAAGCGGCACCGAGATCGTGGCCAACATCGGGTAAGGCAGCCGCTAGAGCCGTCAGGTCGACTTGAAACAGAGAGCCGCTCAAGCACGCTGCAAGCAGCGTCGCCGTTTCCAGGGACATGCGATTGCCGCGATGGCCGTCATCGGCAAGCCAACTGGCGCTCGGCATTTCATCATCGTCGTGCTGAGGTTTGTCGAGCATGGTTGTTTCGGCCTCCATGGAGCATGGTTGGCCGGGCAACGGGCTTTGGTCGAATGATGGTTCCTCAAAACCTCATGAATCTGTATCATGGCTTGAGGAGATCGAGATGCCACGCCGCTTGCCACCCTTCGCACCCCTTGTCGCGTTCGACGCTGTCACCCGCCATGGCTCGTTCACGCGCGCCGCGGCGGAGTTGGGCGTCACGCAGAGTGCCGTCAGCCATCAGATTCGAAAACTGGAGGACCATTTCGGGGTCGCATTGTTGCAGCGGCAGAATCCAGGGATCGGGATAACACCTGCCGGCGCGCAGCTTAGGCAAGAGCTTGCCGCAGCACTCGACGCGCTTGGTGCGCTGGATGCTCAGGTGCGGCGACGCTCGAACCGAACGACGTTGCGCGTGGGCGCCGGCTCGGCGTTGGCAACCTGGTGGCTCGTCCGCCGCCTACCAGACTTTACGGCGCGATATCCGTCGATCAACGTTGATCTCAAACCACTGGAGACGGGTGACAGTTCAAAGCGGCCGCTCGACGTGCGAATTGTCTGGAACGCCGGCGAAGACGCACGGCGGACGTCGACTCAATTGCCGCTGTTTTGGGAGCGGATTTTTCCCGTCTGTGCGCCGCACCTGTTGCCCCGGCGGCGTCCCTTGACGGACCCCGACGGCTTGCTGGCCCTGCCGCTCATCCACAAAGGCGACAACGCGACCGGCGACTGGGGTTGGCCCTCCTGGTTTAGACGCCTGGGATTGCCGAAATCGGGCGCTGCCGCTGGCAGCCTGACGCTGGACGACATGGGAATGTGCATGTCGGCTGCGGCCGAAGGAGCCGGGGTGACACTTGGGCGCTCACTTCTTGTGGCAGATGCGGTTTCGTCTGGACGCCTCGTGTCCGCACTCGCCGATTACCCCGCAGTCGAGTGCACGAAAATTCAGGTTGCCCAGTGGCCAGCCGATTTGATCGGCGATCGCAGCGTCGAGTTATTCGTGAATTGGCTCGCCGAGCAGGCCGAGACGACCGTGAGGAATATTTCGGCTGCATAGTCCTTTGCCGGCCCTCTGCCGATTTGTTAGAGGCCGGCACTGTCAGTTCGCAGCTATTCGTCGGGGCTCTCGTCGTCATGCTGTTGACGCAATGTCTGTCTTAGACGGCGACAACTAAAACGCCGTGCTGGAACCGTTGGGGTTCCTACAAACGGTTCCGGAGCCAGGGGTTGGCTCGACCCGCAAAACGATTTGCGGCATCGGAACCGAACAATCGAAAATCACAGGAGATATAATGGTGTTTCGATCGAGCGCCGCAATTTGCGGCGCCGTGGTTGCGCTTGCCGTTTCCGTTTCTATTGCGCGATGTGAAGCTGGTGGGGTTCACTCAAGCGCCGCCGACAATGCCGCTTCCGGGGAAGCGATCGTTGGCGCGGCATCCATGTACAATCCGTTCAAGCCCGGCAAAGAGGAGGGCGGCCCGAAGACGGCTTCCGGCGAGCGCTATGATCCCTCGGTCTGGTCGGCCGCCATCAAGACGAGCTTGCGTAAGAAATTCGGTGGGGTCCAATTTGGCGCGAAGCCGAAATATGCCCTCGTCGAGGCCGTCGGCAAGAAGGTCATCGTCAGGATAAATGACGTGGGACCGCTAAGGCCGGGCCGCATCATCGACTTCAATGAGCGGACGATGCGCCATTTCGATCCGAGCCTGGAGCGCGGGGTCATTCCTGACGTAAAAGTCCGGCCGCTTGCCGGCGGCGATTGGACACCCGGACCGGTTGGCTGAACCGTCGCATCAGAACGTCGAGCAACACGCCCGTCCAGAACAGTCGAGCGCCTCGATGGCTTCATCGCGTTTGTCTCGATCGGCGGGAAGCGTGCCTGACGCGTGGAGATACGACGCTTCGTCGGCGGGAAAAATTCGCGCGTACATTCCCTCGGCAGGACGACCAAGGTCCCGCGGGGCGCCATCGCCAAGATGACATCATGCCGGTGTTTTGCCCGACGAGTCAAATGTCATTTCGTAAAATACGAATATATTTGGACTAGCGCCAAGCCATTGATATCGCTGTCCCCGGCTACTGTGCATGGGGTTGTTTTCGCGTTTTTTTGAGGGAGCGACCCCATCGCCGGCTCTGCTGGCGATGGACGTGCTGCTAGCCCGCCTTGGCGACGCGGCCGTCCGCTGCGCCCGAGCGCAGGTTCTGGAAGAACTTCTCCACCTCGCGCGACAGCGTCTCCGCCGTCTCAGTCACGCTGCTCGCAGCCGTCAGCACCGAGGAGGCCGCAGTGTCGGTCTCGCCGATGGCGTCGCGGAGCGAGCTGATGTTGGCGACGAGGGTCTCGTTGCCTTGGGCCGCCGATTGCGCGTTGGACGAGATCTCGCGCGTGGCGGCGTCCTGCTGGCCGATGGCGCCGGCGATCGCCGAGGTGACGTCGTTGATCTCGCGCACTGCGCCGCCGATCTCGCGGACGGCGTCGACCGCGTTGCGGGTGGAGGACTGGATCATCGAGACGTTTTCGCTGATGTCGGCGGTCGCCTTCGCGGTCTGCCCCGCGAGCGCCTTGACTTCATGCGCGACGACGGCAAAGCCGCGGCCGGCATCGCCCGCGCGCGCGGCCTCGATGGTGGCATTGAGCGCGAGCAGATTGGTCTGCTCGGCGATCGCCTGGATCAGGCTGAGCACGCCGTCGATGCGTTGCGTGGCTGCGGCCAGGCTCTCGATCTCGGCGATCGATTTCTCGGTGCGCTGGCCGGTCTGCTCGACCGCGCCGGCGGATTGCCGCACCTGCCGGCCGATCTCCACCACCGACGCAGATAGCTCCTCGGCCGCGCCTGCCACCGCCGTAACGTTGTGCGAGGCCTGTTCGGTGGCGTTCGCCGCCGTGCCGGCGCGGCTGCTCGCGTCCGCGGTGACGCGGGTGATGGTCTGCGCCGTCTCGCGCATGACGGAGGCGTTGTCGCTGAGGCCGCGCATGATCGCGCCGATCGCCTCGCGAAACGCGTCGACGGATTGTTCGATGTGGCGGGCGCGCTCCTCGCGCGCGGCGGAGTCCTGCGAGACCTGCGAGGCGAGGTTGCGGTTGCGCCCCATCGCGTCCTGGAAGATCTGGATCGCGCGTGCCAGTGCGCCGATCTCGTCGGCCCGGTCAGAGTGGGGCACCACGACGTTCTCGGCGCCGTCAGCGACCTGCTTGATGGTCGCGGTGATGGCGGAGAGGGGGCGTGCGATCGAACGGGCGATGATGACGATGCCGATCACGACGAGGGCGAGCGCCACGCCGGCGAGGCAAGTCAGGACCAAGGACAGGGTGCGATTGGTCTCGGTCTCGTGCGCGATTTGCCTTGCACGCTCGGCATAGACCTTGGACAGCGCCTCGAGATCCTTGTTCAGCGCCGAGCGCACGGCGCGGTTGGCGTCGTTGTCGCCCCATTCGCGGCCCGCGGCCGCATTGATCTCGACGCCGCGGCGCACCAGCTCCTTGCGAAACTCGACGAACTGCTCGATGCGCTTCTTGAACGTGGCGAACTGCTCGGCATCGTCAGCCTTGACGATGGTCTCCCAGCGCTTCACGACGTCAAGGATCTGGGCGTTGAACTTGAGCAGGCCCTCGCCGTACTTCTTCACCACGGCCGGTTCAGTCGACATGTAGACGCCGCGCGATTCCATCACGACCGCATAGACCAGCGAGTTGACCCGCTCGACGTTCAGCGCGGCGGCGTTCGCGGTCTCGATCGCGGTGGTCAGCTCGGCGCCGCGGCGGCTGTTGTAGTCGGACAGCATCGCGATCGCCGCCGTGAGAAGCGCGAACAGCGCGAAGATGGCGTAGAGCTTGTTGGCAAGCGTGAAGCGGCCGGCGAGGCCGGTGGCATTCCCAGGTCGGTCAGTTGTCATGGTTTTCAGGGGCCCGAATGGCCGGGAGCGGCCGGAGAGCGCGGTCGTGCAAACTATTGCAAAACTATGCAGAATGAAGATGGACGCAGCGTTAACGCCGGGTTTGGCGCCCTTCGCCCTCGGTCGAAGGAAAGGTAGATATTTCAGCGTCTTGATCTGAAGGTATAGTCTTGGGATTGCCCAGGAGTCGGCCTTTGGCCGACGAACCCCGGAGAGACCCTTGGTCTACCGCCACACCATCGACGCCACGACCTACACGTTCCCGGATTTGCGCGACCTGCTCGCCAAGGCGACGCCGCCGCGCTCCGGCGACCGCCTGGCCGGGATCGCCGCCGCCAGTGCCGAACAGATGATCGCGGCGCGGATGGCGCTGGCCGACGTCCCGCTCGGGCAGTTCTTGCAGGAAGCCGTCATCCCCTATGAGACCGACGAGGTCACCCGCCTCGTCATTGACAGCCACGACGCCAAGGCCTTCGCGCCGGTGGCTTCGCTGACGGTCGGCGCCTTTCGCGACTGGCTGCTATCGGACGCCGCGACACCCGAAATCTTGCGCAAGCTGGCCGGCGGCATCACCCCGGAGATGGCCGCCGCGGTCTCGAAGCTGATGCGCAACCAGGATCTGATCCTGGCGGCGCGGAAATGCGAGATCACCACCGCTTTCCGCAACACCATCGGCCTGAAGGGCCGGATGAGCACCCGGCTGCAGCCCAACCATCCCTTCGACGACGCCAGGGGCATCACCGCCTCCATCCTCGACGGCATCCTGCTCGGCGCCGGCGATGCCTGCATCGGCATCAACCCGGCGAGCGACGACCCGGCCGTGATCGGCCAATTGCTGCGGCTGCTCGACGAGGTCATCGCGCGGCTGAAGATCCCGACACAGGGCTGCGTGCTGACCCATGTCACCACGACGCTGTCGCTGATCGGGCAGGGGGCGCCGGTCGACCTCGTGTTCCAGTCGGTCGCCGGCACTGAGGCTGCCAACCGCAGTTTTGGTATCGACCTCGCGCTTCTCAAGGAGGCGCACGAGGCCGGGTTGTCGCAGAGGCGCGGTACGGTTGGGCAGAACGTGATGTATTTCGAGACCGGGCAGGGCTCGGCGCTGTCGGCCAACGCCCATCACGGCGTCGACCAGCAGACCTGCGAGGCGCGCGCCTATGCGGTCGCCCGCGCCTTTGCGCCCCTCCTGGTCAACAGCGTGGTCGGCTTCATCGGCCCGGAATATCTCTACGACGGCAAGGAAATCATCCGGGCCGGGCTGGAGGATCACTTTTGCGGCAAGCTGCTCGGCCTGCCGCTTGGGATCGACATTTGCTACACTAATCACGCCGAGGCGGACCAGGACGACATGGACAATCTGCTGACGTTGCTCGCTGCCGCCGGCGTCACCTTCATCATGGGTGTCCCCGGCGCCGATGACGTCATGCTGAACTATCAGTCCACGTCTTTTCACGACGCGCTCTATGTCCGCGACGTCTTCGGACTGCGCCGCGCGCCGGAATTCGACGACTGGCTGGTGCGGTCCGGCATTGCGGGCGCCGATTTCCGTCTTGCCGGCGATGCAGGCCTGCTGCCCGATTTTGCCTCCCGGCTGATCGCGTGACGCGGCGGAAGCACCCGGCGGCCCGAGGAAACCATTGGTGCCCTCGGGAATTATGCTCATGCCACAATATTGAGAAATTCCGGCGGCAGCATTACGCTATGTGGCTGTCTGGCAATTTCCGCAGCTAAGTCGAGCGTGGCGGGGGAGCTTTGATGCGAGCTGAAAGTAACGGGACGTCCCGGCGGATTCTCTGCGTGTTTCCGCGATACACATCGTCTTTCGGGACGTTCGAGCATTCCTACCCCCTGACCGATGGCGTCCGCGCCTTCATGCCGCCGCAGGGACTTTTGCTGCTTGCCGCCTATCTGCCGGAGGAGTGGCAGGTCAAATTCGTCGATGAGAACCTTCGCCGTACGACAAGGGAAGAGTTCGAATGGGCGGAGGCGGTCTTCGTCAGCGGCATGCACATCCAGCGCCAGCAGATGAACGATATCTGCCGGCGCGCCCATGAGTTCGACCTACCGGTCGCGCTCGGCGGTCCTTCCGTCAGCGCCTGCCCGGATTACTATCCGTCGTTCGACTATCTCCATGTCGGTGAGCTCGGCGACGCCACCAATCAGCTGCTCGAAATACTGTCGCGCGACATCTCGCGTCCCGAGACCCAGGTGGTTCTGACCACCAAAGACCGCGTGCCGATGACGGAGTTTCCGATCCCGGCCTACGAGCTCGCCGACGTGAAGAAATACTTCCTCGGCAGCATCCAGTATTCCAGCGGCTGTCCGTATCAGTGCGAGTTCTGCGACATCCCCGGGCTGTACGGCCGCAATCCGCGCATCAAATCGCCGGAGCAGATCATCGCCGAACTCGACCGCCTGCGCGAATGCGGCATGACCGACACGGTCTATTTCGTCGACGACAATTTCATCGGCAACCGCAAGGCGGCGCTGGACCTCCTGCCGCATCTGATCGAATGGCAGAAGAGGACCGGCTACATGGTGCGGCTCGCCTGCGAGGCGACGCTCAACATCGCCAAGCGGCCGGAAATCCTCGAGAAGATGCGCGAGGCCTATTTCGTCACCATCTTCTGCGGCATCGAGACGCCCGATCCCGATGCGCTGAAGGCGATGCACAAGGACCACAACATGATGGTCCCGATCCTCGAGGGCGTGCAAACCATCAACTCCTACGGCATGGAGGTCGTGTCCGGCATCATCATGGGGCTCGACACCGATAAGCCGAACACTTCGGAGGCGCTGCTCGCCTTCGTCGAGGACTCCCGGATTCCGCTGCTCACGATCAACCTGCTTCAGGCGCTGCCGAAGACGCCGCTATGGGACCGTCTGGAGCGCGAGGGACGCCTGGTCGAGGACGACGGCCGCGATTCCAATGTCAACTTCCTGTTGCCCTACGACGACGTCGTCGCATCCTGGAAGCACGCCATGGCCGTCGCCTACGAGCCCGAAAAGGTCTACGCGCGCTTCCAGTATCAATGCGAGCACGTTTACGTGCACCGCCTGAAGATGCCGACGCCGGACGAGATGAAGACCTGGCCCAACATCAGGCGCGGCCTCGTCATGCTGCGAAACATCTTCTGGAAGGTCGGCGTGCTCGGCGACTACAAGCGCGTGTTCTGGAAGTTCGCGCTGGGCCGCATCAAGCGCGGCGACCTCGAAGGTCTGATCGGCTGCACTCTGATCGCGCACCATCTCATCACCTTTGCGCGGGCGGCCTCGACCGGCCAGCAGAACGCCTCGAACTATTCGATCCGGCTACGCGAGGCCTCCGTCCCCGCCGAATGACACAACATGTCTGATCCGGCCATCCCGCGTCGTCCGACCCTCGATCTGCGGTCGCTTACGCCCGCGCGCGTCGCGCTCGGGCGCAGCGGCGCGAGCCTGCCGACGCGGGCACTGCTCGATTTCACGCTGGACCATGCCCGCGCCCGCGATGCCGTACATGCCGTGTTCGATGCGCCGCGGCTGGTCGCGGATCTCCGCGCGCTCGGCCTCGTCGTCACCGAGGCGAACAGCCGGGCGGTCGACCGCAGGGACTATTTGCGGCGGCCCGATCTGGGCAGACTGCTGGATGCCGGATCAGTCGAGGCTCTGGCGCGGAGCGCCTCGGAGCCGTGCCAACTCGCGGTCGTGATTGGCGATGGGCTGTCGGCTGCCGCGGTCCACGCCCATGCGGCCGCGCTGGTGATGCGCCTGCTGCCGTTGCTCGCAGCCGATGATGGTGTCGCGATCGGCCATGTCGTCGTCGCCTCAGGCGCGCGCGTCGCGCTCGGCGACGAGATCGGCGCCATTCTCGGCGCGCGCATGGTCGTCACGCTGATCGGCGAGCGGCCGGGCCTGTCGGCGCCCGACAGTCTCGGCGCCTATCTGACTTTCGCCCCGAAGCCGGGCCGCACCGATGCCGAGCGCAATTGCGTGTCGAACATCCACAAGGCCGGGTTGAGCTATGACGAGGCTGCTTTCAAGATCGCCTGGCTGGTCCGCGAGGGGCTCGCGCGGGAAGTGAGCGGTGTGGCGCTGAAGGACGAGAGCGCGGACCGCGCGCCGCGTCGAATTGGCACGGCTTTGCCCGAATGAAGGGCATTAAGGCAAAATCGCCACATCTTGATCGATTCGGCCACACTCCGCCTGCTTGCGAGAAGGGCGATTGACCTGCTAAACCCCTCGCGGCGATTTTCTGCGCATTTTCAAAGGGCAAGCCTCCCATTGGTATGGCATTTTCAAGCCGTTCGCGGGGCGCGACAAGCTCACAGACCCGAGCCGATTTAGGAACTGGACAAGGCATGCTCGAAAAGCACAGCGAGAGTGAGGTTCATGTCGACAAGGTCGAGCAGGGACCTGCGTCCTCGATCGCCTTCGGGCTGGAGCGCATCGGGCTGTTCGCCGTCCGGGCGCCCATCGTCTCCTGCATCGTCCTGCTCGTCCTGATCGTCGGCGCCGTGTTCGGCATCCACCGGATCAAGATCGACGATTCGCTGTCGCAGCTGTTCCGGTCCAACACGCCGGAATTCCGCCAGTACGAAGCGGTGACCAAGAAGTTCCCGGCCGAGGAATTCGACGTCCTCGTCGTAGTCGAGGGCAAGACCCTGCTGGCGCGGAACAACCTCGAGAAGCTGCGCGACTTCGTCACCGACATGCAGCTGGTCGAGGGTACGCGCGGACTGGTCTCGCTGTTCTCCGCGCGTCAGGCGCCGGCGCCGGGCAAGCTTCCCGCCGCGCTGTTCCCGCCCGAGCTGCCCGAGGGCGCGGCCTATGACAAGTTCATCGAGGGCGTCAAAGCCAACGAGATCATCCGCGGCAAGCTGTTGTCCGAGGACGGCACGCTGGCGCTGATCGTGCTTTCGCTCGATCCGGAGGTGGTCGCCTCCAACAAGCTGACCAAGACCGTCGCCGATATCCGCGCGCTCATGAAGGAAGACCTCGGCGATACCGGCCTCAACGTGCAGCTTTCCGGCGTGCCGGTGATGCAGCTCGAGATCCGCAACGCGGTCGAGCGCGACGGGCTCACCTACAACATCCTCGGCATTCTCGCCGGCTGTGTCATCGCCATCATCTTCTTCCGCAAGATCTCGTTCATGGTGGCGGCGGCGTTCCCGCCGATGATTGCGATCCTGCTGGCGCTCGGCGCGCTCGGCTGGGCCAATTTCAACCTCAACATGTTCCTGAACGTGATGACGCCGCTCATCATGGTCATCAGCTTCTCGGACTCGATGCAGCTCACCTTCGCCGCGCGCGACCGGCTGATCGCGGGCCAGGACAAGTTCACCGCGTTCAAGAACGCGGTGCTGGTGGTGGGACCGGCCTGCGTGCTGACGCACGGCACCGCCGGCATTTCCTTCATCGCGCTCCAGTTCTCCGACTCCGATCTGATCCGCAAGTTTGGCGAGGCGGGTCTCGCCGCCACCATCATCGCGCTGGTCGCGGTGTTGTCGCTGGTGCCGGTGTTCGGCGTGCTGCTGGTGCGCAACGAGAAGGTCTTTGCGACCAAGTTCCAGAGCGCGGATGCCGGCGTGCAGGCGCTGCGTAATTTCTGCTACTGGATCGCGGTGCGCATGGTGGGCCGTCCTGGCCTGTTCAGCCTGATCGCGGTGGTGTTCGTGGCGGGCCTCGGCGTCATCTACGCAAATCTGGAGCCGCGCTACCGGCTCGCCGACCAGGTGCCGGACAAGCGCCAGGCGGTCGCCGCCAGCGACCGGCTCGACGCCAAGCTCACCGGCGCCAACCCGGTCAACGTTCTGATCCAGTTCCCCAAGGGTGAATCGCTCTATTCGCCGGAGACGCTGCAGACCATCGCGGATGTGCACGCGACGGTGGAGAAGGCAGCCGGTGTCGGCAATGTCTGGTCGGTCGAGACCCTGCGCCGCTGGCTCGCGGACAAGGCCGGCAGCGCCGACGTCGCGACCCTGAAGGAATATGTCAGCGTCATTCCGGAGCATCTGGTACGCCGGTTCATCGATGCCGAGCAGGACGCCGTGGTGGTCGCAGGTCGCGTGCCGGACAAGGATTCCAGCCAGCTCCTTCCGATCGTCGACAAGCTCGATACCGAGCTCGACGCCGTTCGCAAGAAGCATCCCGGCTATGAAGTGGCGGTCACGGGTCTTGCCGCGATTGCCGCGCGCAACTCGGCCGGCATGATCGAGAAGCTCAACCGCGGGCTGACCGTCGAATTCGCGCTGGTCGCGATCTTCATCGGCCTGGCCTTCCGCTCCTGGGTGGTGATGTTCGCCTGCATCCTGCCGGGCATCTTCCCCGTTGTGATGTCGGGAACGGTGCTGTGGGCGATGGGTGAGGGACTGCAATTCGCCAGCGTCGTGGCTCTGACCGTTTCGTTCGGCCTCGGCTTAAGCGCCACCATCCATTTCCTCAACCGCCTCAGGCTCGAGAGCAAGCCGGGCGTCGGCTCGGCGCTCGCGGTGGAGCGCGCCACCGTGCTGGTCGGCCCGGCCTTGATCCTGACCACGCTGGTGCTGGCCTGCGGTCTCGTCGTCACGGTGTTCTCCGACCTGCCGTCGCTACGGCTGTTCGGCTGGCTCAGCGCCTTCTCGATGGTGATGGCGCTCGTCGCCGACCTCTTCATCCTGCGGCCGACGGCGATGTGGTTGATCAATCTGCACGCCAAGCTTCAGGGCGACAAGCCGGCGATCTGAACGGCTTCGTTCATCAGACACTCGAATCGGCGCGGTCCGGGCGATTGCGCCGCGTCTCCCGAAAACAACAAAGCCCCGGTTCGCGAGAACCGGGGCTTGTTGCTTTCGAAGCGGTAAGAGCCGTCAGCCCTTCGTCATCGTGATGTTGACGCCGCGAATCTCGCCCTTGGATGAGATCTGCACCGTTTGCTTGGTGCCGTTGGTGCGCAGCGACAAATTGGCGGCAAAGCCGTTGGCCTCGACGAACACCTCGATCTGGCCGCCACCGGCGGTGCCTTGCAGATTGCCGAAGATGTTGCGGTTGGTCTCGCTCCAATTGCCGGAGATCCGCTCGCCCTGGCTGGTCACGTCGCTGGTGAGGTCGAACTTGTAGCTGTCGGACGCGCAGTGCAACGCCTGCTTGAGGCTGAGACCGGTGCCGGCAACTTTGTAATCGGCCTTGCAACGGATGCGCTCGGTGGAGCCGTCGGACAGCGACACCGTACCCGTGCCGGTCCATGCGCCCTCGAAACCTGCAAACGGTCCGGACGACTGAGCCTGACTTGTCGAAACCGAGAAGAGCAGCACAGCGCCGATGCCGGCCGCCTTGATTGCCAGTTCAGATCGCCCAAAAAAATTCATCTTCAAAATATCCCGTTTTGGAACGACGTCCGCTTGTCACCAAGGACGTCTCGCCACATCGAAGGTTTAGTGTTCCGAGCCTGTGTCAGGTTCAATGGCCGGCCGCCCACATGTCGGCATCGCGAAGCGCACTTGCCATGATCGGCCTCCGGATTCTCTGCGTTTCGGCATGTTTCTGGGGCCCATGGCGGGATGTAGAGATGCAGCTCTGCAACAGGTGCGCAGCAAAACGCGACGTACCTGAATTATGACGTAGTATCAGTCTCTTACATTTGTCACAGAAGGCGCAGGGAAGACCTCATTTGGTGGACGTGGCGCCAATTTGGCCGCATTTGCCAGTGCTTGTGCCTTCTCCGAGGCCGCTACTCCCGCGGCGACTTGCCCATCAGAACAATCCGCTCCGGTCGTCGCCCTGTGCTGTCCGGGATTGGTGCGATTCTGCCGTCAGAATGAAGGAATACAATGCGTAAGCTTCTCGTCGCTCTCACCCTGCTGTCGGCCTCCCTCTCGACCGCAGCGTTCGCCCAGCAAGGGCGCGGCACGGACGCCGAGCAGAAGGCCTGCTCGCGCGATGTGCAGAAGCTCTGCCGTCCGGTCATCGACCAGGGCGATTTCACCATCCTGGCCTGCCTCAAGGAGAACCGGGCCAAGATTTCGCAGGCCTGTGACCAGGTCCTGAAGAACCACAACCAGTAAGCTCGGCCACTGGCCCACAAAAGGCGGCCTTCGGGGCCGCCTTTTCGGGCCTGATCCGCAAAGGGCAGCCATCGAGAGACAGGATTGGTTTTGCGGCCGTATTCCCCTATATGGGGGCCGCGGCGGCATCGCCCGCACGGGCTAGCGCGAGCGAAAAAGCCCTTCCTGTCCAAACGATTGTAGACCAGCCCTCGATGACCTCTGCGAGCGAATTGCGATCCGGCAAGGGTGAGCGCGACGAGAATTTTCCCGTCGCGTCCTGGATCATTCATCCGCGTCATCGCGCGCTGATCCTGGCGTATTACAATTTCGTTCGCACCGCCGACGACATCGCCGACCACGCCACGCTGCCGCCGGACGAGAAGCTCGCTTATCTCGACCTGCTCGAGGCGGAATTGCTCGGCAAAGGCGACACCCAGGCCGAGGCCGTCAGCCTGCGGCACGCACTGGCCGAACGCGGTATGGCGCCGCGCCACGCGCTCGACGTGCTCATCGCGTTCCGCATGGACGTGACCAAGTTGCGCTACGAGAATTGGGACGAGGTCATCCATTATTGCCGCTACTCGGCGATGCCGGTCGGCCGCTTCATGCTCGACGTCCATGGTGAGAGCACCTCGACCTGGGCCGCGTCCGATGCGCTCTGTGCAGCGCTGCAGATCAACAACCATCTTCAGGATTGCGGCAAGGATTTCCGCGAGCTCAACCGCGTCTATCTGCCGCGCGATGCGCTGGCTGCGAGTGGCGCCTCGGTCGAGCAGCTCGGAGAGGCGCAATCGCCACCGGCGATGCTGGCCTGCCTTCAGGCTCTCGCCGTGCGCAACGAAGCGCTGCTCGACGAGGGCAGGTCGCTAGCTGTGGAGATCAGGGATTTCCGCCTCGGCATCGAGGTCTCGGTGATCCAGGCTTATGCCGACCGCATTGTGCGCCTGTTGAAGGTGCGCGATCCCCTGCGCGAGCGCGTGCACCTGAACAAGCTCGAGCTCCTCACCTTCAGCCTCGCCGGCATGATCGGCGAAGTCGGCCGCCGCGCGGTCGGACGCAAGGCCATTTCCAGACCGGGGACTGCACATGACGCTTGAGGCGACCTCGCCCGGCGCCAATTATGGCTCGACCGCATCCGGCAGTTCGTTCTACGCCGCGATGCGCATCCTGCCGCACGACCAGCGCGAAGCGATGTTCCAGATCTACAGCTTCTGCCGCCAGGTCGACGACATCGCCGATTCCGACGGTCCGCGCGACGAGCGGCTCGCCGCCCTTCAGGCGTGGCGCAACGACATCGATGCGCTCTACCAGGGCAATCCGCCGCCACGGCTGAAGGACTACGTCGCCTCGGTGAAGACCTTCGGCCTCAAGCGCGAGGATTTCCTCGCGATCGTCGACGGCATGGAGATGGACGTGCCGCAGGACATCCGCGCGCCCGACATGGCGACGCTGGATCTCTACTGCGATCGCGTCGCGAGTGCCGTGGGGCGGCTGTCGGTCCGCGTCTTCGGCCTGCCGGAAGAAGACGGCATCGAGCTCGCCCATCATCTCGGCCGCGCGCTCCAGCTCACCAACATCCTGCGCGACATCGACGAGGACGCGGGCCTCGGCCGGCTCTATCTGCCGCGCGAAGCGCTGCTGCATGCCGGCATCACCTCCAACGATCCGGACCGCGTGATCGTCGAGCGCGCGCTGCCGAAGGTCTGCCTGCCGCTGGCGCAACGCGCAAAGGTGTATTTCGAGAAGTCGGACGAGATCATGAACCGCAATCGGCGCCGCGCGGTGCGCGCGCCCCGCATGATGTCGAAATACTATCATGCCATTCTGGATCTTCTGATCGCGCGCGGGTTCAACGCGCCGCGTGAGCCGGTGCGTGTGTCGAAGGTCACACGCATCGCCATCCTGCTCCGATACGCTCTCATCTGATGCAAAAAACAGCTCACATCATTGGCGCTGGAATTTCCGGCCTCTCCGCCGCCGTGCGGCTTGCCAATGCCGGCTTCAAGGTCGCCGTGCACGAGGCGACCCAGCAGGCCGGCGGCCGCTGCCGTTCTTATTTCGACGGCGCCACCAATCTCACTATCGACAACGGCAACCATCTGCTGCTGTCCGGCAACAGCCATGCGCGCGCCTACGCGCGCTCGATCGGCACTGAAGCGGGCCTCGTCGGTCCGGAGCGCGCGCAGTTTCCCTTTGTCGACCTCACGACCGGGCAGCGCTGGCAGATTGACCTCGGCGACGGCCGGCTCCCGACCTGGGTGCTCGACGAGAGCCGCCGCGTCCCCGACACCGGGTTGACCGATTACCTGAAGCTGGCGCCGCTGATCTGGGCATCGGAAGAGACGCTGGTCGGCAAGTCCATTCCCTGCGAGGGCGTGCTCTATCAGCGCTTGGTGCAGCCGCTGCTGCTGGCGGCGCTCAACGTCGATCCACCCGAAGGCTCGGCGGGGCTGGCCGGCGCGATCGTGCGCGAGACGCTGCTCGCCGGCGGGCAGGCCTGCCGTCCCCTGATCGCGCGCGACGGGCTCAGCGCGGTGCTGATCGAGCCTGCCGTGACGTTCCTGCAGGAGCGCGGGCACAGCGTTCAGCTCGGCCATGAGCTGCGCTCGTTTGCGACCCATGACGGCAAGGTCGGCGCGCTGAATTTCGGCGGCGAAGATGTGATCCAGATCGGCGAGGGCGACGTCGTCGTGATGGCGGTACCGCCGCGCGCTGCCTCCAACCTGCTGCCGGGCCTGAAGACGCCGACCGAATTCCGCGCCATCGTGAATGCGCATTTCCGCGTTGAGCCGCCAGCGGGATCGGCTCCGATCCTCGGCGTGATCGGCGGCGTCGTGGAATGGCTGTTTGCGTTCCCGAACCGGCTGTCCGTCACCATCAGCAACGGCGACCGTCTGGTCGAGATGCCGCGCGAGGAACTCGCGCAGGCGATCTGGAACGACGTGTGCAAGGCGGGCGGTGTGTCCGGCGAGCTGCCCCCTTGGCAGATCGTGCGCGAGCGCCGTGCCACATTCGCGGCGACGCCGGCGCAGAATGCCCTGCGTCCAGGGCCGGTCACTGCGCTGAAAAACCTGTTTCTTGCAGGCGATTGGACTGCTACGGGATTGCCTGCAACCATCGAGGGATCGGTCCGATCCGGTGATCGCGCCGCCGATCTGGTTCTGGCCGCCAAGGGATAGTGACAGGCGGCCCTGACGGGTATTTGTCCCGGTCAATTTCGGCCAATTCAATCGACTATCGGAGCAATCGAGCGAGATGGATTCCGTGAACGCGACCAGCCGCGAAGCCCAAGAATTCGGGAACTTGGAATCGAGCATTGCGTCGGCCACCGAAGGCGTCCTCGGCTTCCAGCAATCCGACGGCCATTGGGTGTTCGAGCTCGAGGCCGATTGCACGATTCCGGCCGAATACGTGCTGCTGCGCCATTATCTCGCCGAGCCGGTCGATGCCGTGCTCGAAGCCAAGATCGCCAATTATCTTCGCCGCGTTCAGGGCGTCCATGGCGGCTGGCCGCTGGTGCATGATGGCGAGTTCGAAATGAGCGCCAGCGTGAAGGCGTATTTCGCGTTGAAGATGATCGGGGATTCCATCGACGCGCCGCACATGGTGCGTGCGCGCGAGGCGATCCATTCCCGCGGCGGCGCCATTCACAGCAACGTCTTCACGCGCTTCATGCTTGCGATGTTTGGCGTCGTGACCTGGCGCGCGGTACCGGTGCTGCCGATCGAGATCGTGCTGCTGCCGTTCTGGTCGCCGTTCCACATCAACAAGATCTCCTACTGGGCACGCACCACCATGGTGCCGCTGATGGTCATCGCCGCGCTGAAGCCACGGGCGAAGAATCCCAAGGGTGTCGGCATCGACGAGCTGTTCCTGCAGGATCCGCGCTCGATTGGCATGACGGCCAAGGCGCCGCACCAGAGCATGGCCTGGTTCGTGCTGTTCCGCGCGCTCGACGGCATTTTGCGCGTGGTCGAGCCGATGTTTCCCAAGAGCCTGCGCAAGCGCGCGATCGATGCCGCGCTCGCCTTCACCGAGGAGCGGTTGAACGGCGAGGACGGCATGGGCGCGATCTATCCGCCGATGGCCAACATCGTCATGATGTACGACGCGCTCGGCAAGGATGAGACCTATCCGCCGCGCGCGATCACGCGCCGGGGTATCGACAAGCTGCTCGTGATCAAGGACGACGAGGCCTATTGCCAGCCCTGCGTCTCGCCGGTGTGGGACACGACGCTGACCGCCCACGCGCTGCTCGAAGCCGGCGGTGACAGAGCGGTGCCCGCGGCCAAGCAGGGTCTCGACTGGCTGATCCCGAAGCAGGAGCTCGAGGTGAAGGGCGACTGGGCGGTGAAGCGGCCCGAAGTGCGCCCGGGCGGCTGGGCCTTCCAGTACAACAACGCCCATTATCCCGATCTCGACGACACCGCGGTGGTGGTGATGTCGATGGACCGGATGCGCCGGGAGCACGGTGCGACCGGCTATGACGCCGCGATCGACCGTGCCCGGGAGTGGATCGAGGGCATGCAGAGCGACGACGGCGGCTGGGCCGCCTTCGACGTCAACAACCTCGAATATTATCTGAACAACATCCCGTTCTCCGACCATGGCGCGCTGCTCGACCCGCCGACCGAGGACGTCACCGCGCGCTGCATCTCGATGCTGGCCCAGCTCGGCGAGACCGCGAACACCAGCAAGCATGTCGCCGAGGGCGTCGCCTACCTCCGCAAGACCCAGCACCCGGAAGGGTCCTGGTACGGCCGCTGGGGCATGAATTTCATCTATGGAACCTGGTCGGTGCTGTGCGCCCTCAACATGGCCGGCGTCCGCCATGACGACCCCATGATCCGGAAAGCCGCCGGCTGGCTGGCCTCGATCCAGAATCAGGACGGCGGCTGGGGCGAGGATGCCGTCAGCTACCGGCTGGACTACCGAGGCTGGGAAGCCGCCCCCTCGACCGCATCGCAAACGGCATGGGCCTTGCTTGCCTTGATGGCTGCTGGCGAGGTTGATCACCCGGCCGTCGCCCGCGGGGTGGAGTACCTGATTGCAACACAGAACGAAAAAGGACTGTGGGACGAACAGCGGTACACCGCCACAGGCTTTCCCCGTGTATTCTATCTACGGTACCATGGTTACCCGAAGTTCTTCCCGCTGTGGGCGTTGGCGCGGTATCGGAACTTGCGGAACACCAACAGCAGGGTGGTAGGGGTCGGAATGTGACTTTGGGGACGGGGGACTATCTTACCGCGGGTCAAACCGTTGATCCGAGGCCGATATTGATCGTGACTGGATTGGTTCAGGAGGCCCGCATCGCGGCCGGGCCCGGAATGGCGGTGATCTGTTCGTCGAGCAGCCCGACCCAGTTGCGGGCGCTGTTGACGGTGCTGGATCCCGAGACGATTCGCGGTGTGATCTCCTTTGGCGTGGCCGGCGGGCTCGACCCGACGCTGCGCTCCGGCGACGTCGTGCTGGCGACCGAGGTGCTCGCGGGCGACACGCGCTGGGCCGCCGGCCTCTCGCTCGGCGACGACCTGATCGACCGCCTGACGTCGGGCCGCCGCCGCGTGGTGCGCGGCAGCCTCGCCGGTGCCGAGGAAGTGGTCACGAGGCGCTCCTGCAAGGCGGCGCTGCATTCGGAGACCGGAGCTGCCGCCGTCGACATGGAAAGCCACATCGCGGCCGCCTACGCCGCCGAAGCCGGCTTGCCGTTCGCCGCGGTCCGCGTCATCAGCGATCCCGCCCATCGCGCGCTGCCGGCGCTCGCCCGCGCCGCCATCAAGCCGAACGGCCAGATCGACGTGCTGGCCGTGCTGCGCGGCATCGTGCGCAATCCGACCGCGCTGCATGGACTGGTCTCGACCGGCCTCGACTTCAACCGCGCGCTGCGCAGCTTGCGCGGTTGCCGCGACTATTTGATTGGTACCGAGCTCGTGGAGAGCGAGGCGCTGGTCTCTGAGGCAGCCTGAGCGGTTTCTGCGATCACTAAAAACAAAAGGCCCGGTCGCCATTGGCGATCGGGCCTTTTCTATTTCGGTGTGCGTAGCTCGGATGGAGCGGAGCGCAATCCGACGTCTTCAAAGCGGAGGGGCCGTCCCGGATTTCGCTTGCGCTCCATCCGGGCTACAGGGCGTCGCGCTTACGCGGCGGTGGAAGCCTTCCGCGCCGCCTTCTCCTGCGCGGCGGCGGCCTCGTCCTTGCGGATCTCCGACAGGCGCTTCTGCACTTCCGCCGAGAAGATGTACTGCGCCGGTCGCTGCTTGCTCATGTCGATCTCCGGGGCCATCGGACCCGTGGTCCTGATCCCGCGCAGCGACACCCACATCGCCTTCAGCGGGTTGTTGATGGCTGCGGTCGCCGCCGTCGGTTCGTAGCCGCAATGGGCCATACAGTCGGCGCACTTCTCGTACTTGCCGGTGCCGTAGGTCTCCCAGTCGGTGGTGTCCATCAGCTCCTTGAAGGTTTTTGCGTAGCCTTCACCGAGCAAATAGCAGGGCTTCTGCCAGCCGAAGATGTTGCGCGCCGGCATGCCCCAGGGCGTGCACTCGTATTCCTGGTTGCCGGCGAGGAAGTCCAGGAACAGGCCGGAATGCATGAAATTCCACTTCTTGCCCTTGCCCATCGCAAAGACGTCGCGGAACAGCTTCTTGGTCTTGGTGCGGTTGAGGAAGTGCTCCTGGTCCGGCGCGCGCTCATAGGCGTAGCCCGGAGACATCGAGACGCCGACGCCGAGCTCGACGGTGAGATCCAAGAACTTGGCGATCTCCTCGGCCGGATGGCCGTCGAAGATGGTGGCGTTGACGTTGACGGTGAAGCCGCGGGCCTTGGCCGCCTTGATCGCGGAGACGGCGCGGTCGAACACGCCCTTCTGCGACACCGCCTTGTCGTGGTGCTCCTTCAGGCCGTCGAGGTGCACGGAGAAGAACAGGTAGGGCGAGGGCTCGAACAGATCGAGCTTCTTCTCGAGCAGCAGAGCGTTGGTGCAGAGCGAGACGAACTTCTTGCGCGCCACGAGGCCGCGCACGATCTCGCCGATCTCCTTGTGGATCAGCGGCTCGCCGCCGGGGATGGCGACCATCGGCGCGCCGCACTCGTCGGCCGCGTCCCAGCACTCCTGTGCGGTCATGCGGCGGTTGAGGATCGCATCCGGATAGTCGATCTTGCCGCAGCCGACGCAGGCGAGGTTGCAGCGGAACAGCGGCTCCAGCATCAGCACGAGCGGATAGCGCTTGCGGCCAAGCAGCTTCTGCTTGATCAAATAGCCGCCGATACGCATTTCCTTGAAGAAGGGGATAGCCATTACAAGTTTCTTTCTGGGCTTGAAATTCGGGTGGGTCAGCTCGCAGCCAGTTGGGCCGGAAGCCGGAATTCGATGTTTTCCTCGCGGCCCGGAAGCACCGAGACCTTGACCGGTCTGATCCGCCGCATCGCTTCGATCACGTCATCCACGAGTACCTCGGGCGCCGAAGCGCCGGCCGTGACACCGACGGTTCTGGCATCTTTCAACCACTCCGGATTGAGCGCGCTGCCGTCGGCAATCAGATAACTCGCGACACCGGCCTCAGTGCCGATTTCGCGGAGCCGGTTCGAATTCGAGCTATTGGCAGCGCCCACCACCAAGATCACGTCGACCAGCTTGCTCAAGTCCCTTACCGCAGATTGGCGGTTCTGTGTCGCATAGCAGATATCCCGGATATCCGGGCCTTGAATATCTGTAAAGCGGGCCTGCAGGGCTGAAATGATGTCCTTTGTGTCATCCACAGACAGGGTGGTCTGGGTGATGTAGGCCACTGGCGTATCCGCCGGCAGCTCAAGGGCCTTAACCTCTTCAACGCTTTGGACCAGCAGTACGGGGGCGGGAACCTGGCCCATCGTACCTTCGACCTCGGGGTGGCCGGCATGGCCGATCAGGATCAGGGTGCGGCCCCTGGCGATGTAGCGCTTCCCCTGATTGTGAACTTTCGTGACCAGGGGGCAGGTGGCATTGAGCACCGGAAGGTCGCGCGCGGCCGCTTCTTCCTCGACGCTGCGGGCGACGCCATGAGCGCTGAAGACCGTCACAGCCTTCGGCGGCACCTCCGACAGTTCCTCGACGAAGATCGCGCCTTTGTGTTTCAGGCTCTCGACGACATACTTGTTGTGCACGATCTCATGGCGCACGTAGACGGGCGGGCCGTACTTCTCCAGCGCCCGCTCCACGATCTCGATCGCACGTACCACCCCCGCGCAAAAGCCGCGCGGTTGCGCCAGATAAACTTCCATTGGACGCCCATCACGCAAGTTGCACCAATCCGCTCTCAAGTTCAGGGGACACCCCGATACGAACCAATGAGTTGCAATATCCGCACCACCGGTTTCGCTCACGCGGTAGCCGCCCACCCCTGTCGGGGCCCCGTGCATGGAGGCGCAATACTTTGTGTCAAAAAATCGGCAGCAAGGAAAGGTGGAATGGACTTTGGTTCCTCTGGGATCACTTTTACGGTATTATAGTAGAGGGATGTTTGGTCAGAAAAGCGGTGACATCGGTGTTTGCGCCTTCGTCACTTTCCCGCCTCAACTCCCCGGCTATACCGACCGCCCCGCATGATTTCGCCATGGTCCTCCGCCGTTTACCTCGAACCTTCTGACGGCGATAACCACTCAAAACAGCAATAGGTTTCGGCCGGGAACTCCGTTAAACAGCGGGCGTTTCCGGCAAGCTGTTAACCGCAGAAAGAAAAGTAGTGCTGCAAAGCGTCGTCGTTGCCATCGTCAGGGCCTGCACCCGGTTTGCCTCCCTCGTCGTCATTCTCGGGCTCCTGCTGGCGGTGGGGGCGGGCTATTACACGTCCCGGCATTTCGCCATCAACACCGATATCAATTCGCTGATTGCCCAAAATCTGGACTGGCGCCAACGCGACCAGCAGTTCGATCGCGCCTTCGACCGCGATGCGACGATTACGGCGGTGGTCGAAGCCAAAACGCCGGAGATGGCGACCGCGGCCTCGGACGCGCTCTATGCCAAGCTGAAGGACAACAAGACAGACTTCCAGTCGGTGCAGCAGCTCGGCACCGGCGAGTTCTTCGAGAAGAATGGCCTGTTGTTCCTGCCGACAGAGGAAGTCGCAAAGGTCACCAGCCAGTTCGAATCCGCCGCGCCTCTGATCGAGATCATGGCAGGCGATCCCTCGATCCGCGGCCTGACCGGGGCGCTGGAAACGGGACTTGCCGGCGTCAAGCGCGGGCAGGTCAAGCTCGACAACACCGAGCGGCCCTTCAACCAGATCGCGCAAACGGTCGAGACCGTGCTCAACAAGGGCAATGCGACCTTCTCCTGGCGTGAGCTCGTCAGTGACGAGCCGCTGACGGATTCGGACAAGCGCGCCTTCATCGAGTTCAAACCGATCCTCGACTACAACGCGCTGGAGCCCGGTAAGGGCGCAACCGACGCGATCCGCAAGGCCGCAGCCGATCTGGACTTTGCCACCAAATACCAGGCGCGGGTCCGGCTGACCGGGCCGGTCCCGATCGCCAACGAGGAATACGCAACCGTCCAGGAAGGCGCCGTCGTCAACGGCATCGGCACGGTTCTCGTCGTGCTGCTCATCCTGTGGCTGGCGCTGCATTCGGCGAAGATCATCTTCGCCGTGTTCGTCAATCTCTTCGTCGGTCTTGCGCTGACAACCGCCGCCGGCCTGATGATGGTGGGTTCGCTCAATTTGCTGTCGATCGCGTTCGCCGTGCTGTTCGTCGGTCTCGGCGTCGATTTCGGCATTCAGTACAGCGTCCGCTATCGCTCCGAGCGCTACAAGCACAACGACCTTTCGGGCGCGCTGATCCTGGCTGCCAAGCGCTCGGCAATTCCGTTGTCGCTGGCGGCAATGGCGACCGCGGCCGGCTTCCTCTGCTTCATCCCCACCGACTACAAGGGTATTGCCGAACTCGGGCAGATCGCCGGCGTCGGCATGCTGGTCGCGTTCGTCACCAGCATCACCGTGCTGCCGGCGATGCTGAAGCTGTTGAACCCGCCCGGCGAGAAGGAGCCGGTCGGCTACGCCTTCCTGGCGCCGCTCGATCACTTCCTGGAGAAGCACCGGGTGCTGGTCGTCGGCGGTACGATGTTTCTGGCGGTCGCCGGCCTGCCGCTGCTCTATTACATGAAGTTCGACTTCAACCCGATGAACCTGCGCAACCCGAAGGCGGAGTCGATCGCGACCTTCCTCGATTTGCGCAAGGATCCCAACACCGGCGCCAATGCCATCAACGTGATGACCACGTCGGAAGAGCAGGCGAGGCAGGTGGAGGCGAAGCTGGAGAAGGTGCCGGAGGTGTTGCGCGTGATGTCGCTCAACAGCTTCGTTCCCGAAGACCAGGCGCCGAAGCTGAAGCTGATCGCGCAGGGCGCCAAGGTGCTGAACCCCGCGCTCAATCCCGACCAGATCGACGCCGCGCCGACGGACAAGGAAAACGCCGATGCGCTGAAATCCTCGGTCGACAATCTGCGCCGGACCGCAGGCGATGCGAAGGGCCCGGGTGCGGTCGCCTCGCGTCGGCTCGCTGACGCGCTGGAAAAGCTCGCCAATGGCGATGAAGCCACGCGGAACAAGGCGCAGGACGTGTTCGTCGCGCCGATGAAGATCGTGTTCGACCAGCTCCGGAACGCGATGCAAGCCGAGCCGGTTACCCTGAAGTCATTGCCGGCAGATCTCGTCAGCGCCTGGAAGAGCAAGGACGGCATCATCCGGGTCGAGGCGCTGCCGAAGGGCGATCCCAACGACAACGACACGCTGCGCAAATTTGCGGCGGCGGTGCTCGTTGCCGAGCCGACCGCGATCGGCGGTCCGGTCTCGATCCTGAAATCCGGCGACACCGTGGTGAAGGCGTTCATCCATGCGGGAATCTACGCGCTGCTGGTGATCGGCCTGCTGCTGTGGATCACGCTGCGCCGGTTCGTCGACGTGTTGATGACGCTGGTGCCGCTGCTGGTGGCCGGCGCGGTGACGCTCGAGATCTGCGTGCTGATCGGCTTGCCGCTCAACTTCGCCAATATCGTCGCGTTTCCGCTGCTGCTCGGCGTCGGCGTGGCCTTCAAGATCTACTATGTCGTGGCCTGGCGCTCGGGCAGGACAAACCTGCTCCAGACCAGCCTGACGCGCGCGATCTTTTTCAGCGCGCTGACAACGGCGACCGCGTTCGGCAGCCTCTGGCTGTCGAGCCATCCCGGCACGTCCAGCATGGGCAAGCTGCTCGCGCTGTCGCTGGTGACGACGCTCGCCGCCGTGCTGCTGTTTCAGCCCGCCCTAATGGGCAAACCCCGCAATCTCAGGGAGTAGGCAGATGTCGCCGACCTGGTCGGCGGCGCCCTTCTGACCGGGTTTGGCACTGCCGGCGGCCTTCGGGGCTGCGGGCGCGGGCTGCGCCGCCGTAGCGCCCGTCGTTCCCGGGGCTTTCGGCGCCGCGCCGGCGGGCTTCGGCGCGCCCTTGGCCATGGCGTTGGCGGAGCTCAAGGGAATCGGGGGGCTGACCCGGGTCCAGGTCTCGCCACCGCACAGGAACCCCATCACGCAGCCCTTGATCTCGAGCTGGTCGGTGCCAACCGGCGTGATGGTCGCGCTGTAGAGCTGGCCGTCCTTGGCGTTGTAGACCTGACCTTCCCACTGCTCGGCGCCGGGCTTTTTCTTCATGTCGATCAGGGTCGCCATGCCCAGCGTGGGCCGGGTCTTTTTCGACGCGTCCGGATTGTTCTCGTCGCGGCCGCCGGGCTGTTTTTCCCAGGAAACCGCGCCCCACATGCTGCCATTGCATTGGGCGACACGAATGTTGGCAACGCCGTCGGCAACCCGCCAGTCGCCGGTCGGATCGGCGGCGAGCGCCGGGGCCAGGCAGGTGTAACCGCCAGCCAGTATTAGTCCGGTGTAAACGGCTAAACGCATGATAGTTCCTTGGCAGTGCAACATGGTCTAAAGCTCTGCTTGCGAAGATGGTCCGAAAAAGGGCAAAAGGCCGCACAGACCGTTTTCAGCGACGTTCCGTTTTCAGTTGACGAGACGGCCCTCAACCGAAGTATGTAGCGGATGCACAGCCCAAATCCAGACATGTCTCAGCTGTTCGCGGACCGCCAGGCCCAGCGCAGCGCCCTGCATAATCGGCATCTGAACGAGCAGTTCGTTCGGGTTCTGAAGACCATCGGCTACGATGTCGGCTTCCAGAAGGGGCAGGGGCAGTACCTCTACGACCGCGACGGGGCGCGCTATCTCGACCTCTTGTCCGGTTTTGGCGTGTTTGCGATCGGGCGCAATCATCCTGTCATGCGTGAGGCGCTCAAGAGCGTGCTCGATGCCGACCTGCCGAACCTCGTCCAATTCGACGTCTCGGTGCTTGCCGGCGTGCTCGCTGAGCGGCTTTTGAAGTACGTCCCCTATCTCGACAAGGCGTTCTTCGCCAATTCCGGCGCCGAATGCGTCGAAGCCGCGATCAAGTTCGCCCGCGGCGCCACCGGCCGTCCGGGGATCGTCTATTGTGCCCACGGCTATCACGGCCTGACCTATGGCGCGCTGTCGCTGACCGGTGATTCGAACTTCCGCACCGGCTTCGAGCCGTTGCTGCCGGGCTGCACCTCGATCCCGTTCAACGATCTCGCCGCTCTTGAAAAGGCGCTGGCCTCGCGCGAGGTGGCGGCCTTCGTCGTCGAGCCGATCCAGGGCAAGGGCGTCAACATGCCCACCGACGAGTTCCTGCCGGGTGCGGCTGCGCTCTGCAAGAAATACGGGACGCTGTTCGTCGCCGACGAGATCCAGACCGGCATGGGCCGCACCGGCCGCTTCCTCGCGGTCGAGCACTGGAACGTCGAGCCCGACATGGTGCTGCTCTCGAAGTCGCTGTCCGGCGGCCACGTGCCGGTCGGCGCGGTGCTGACGCGCAAGAGCATCTTCGACAAGATCTTCAACCAGATGGACCGTGCAGTCGTGCACGGCTCAACTTTCTCCAAGAACGACCTGGCGATGGCTGCGGGCATCGCCACGCTTGACATCATGGAGTCCGAGAAGCTGATCGAGTCCGCCGCCAAGCGCGGTGCCGAGCTGCGCCTCGCGCTCACGCGCATGGTGCCCGGCTACGAGCTGTTGAAGGAAGTCCGCGGCAAGGGCCTGATGATCGGCGTCGAGTTCGGCCCGCCCAAATCGCTGCGGCTGCGGGCGTCCTGGAACGTGCTGGAGGCGGCCAATAAGGGCCTGTTCTGCCAGCTCATCACCGTGCCGCTGTTCAAGGACCACAAGATCCTCACGCAGGTCGCCGGCCATGGCAGCCACACCATCAAGCTTCTGCCGCCGCTCACCATCACCGAGGAAGATTGCGGCTGGATCGAGCGCGCTTTCGACGACGTCATCGCCGGCAGCCACAAGGTCCCCGGCGCGATCTGGTCGCTCGGCAAGACGCTGGTCGACAACGCGGTGCGGCGGTCGGCGTAAGGCCGAGGCGCTCAGGCGGCTTCAATCTTGTTCGCCACTTCGATGTGATCGAGGGCCGCGGGAGGTGCCCGCCTCAATGGGCAAACACCGTATTGAAGAGCGCCAGGACGTTGCCGTCCTTCTCGACCGCAAGAATGGCGCGGCGTTGCGTCGCGTAGACGATCGGGATGTCCATCCAGGCTCTACTTCGGATCAGAAGCGAATTGTTTGCCGCGTCCTGCGGCACAGCGGACAGGCCGATCAGGAAATGCGTGTCGTCGACCTTCACCGACAGCGCGGCAATGGGCGCTCCCTTGGCCTGCTCGTTGGCCTTCATCAGGAGGCCCATGACCTGTTTGATCCTGCCGGCGGCGAAGTCCGGGGCGAAATCGATCTGCACCGTGTGGGTGGCTGGCAGTGCGGGGTCGAAATTGCGCCGGATGGAGAGCGTCATCTGCAGGTTCCGCGAAGGCACCTCGACATTCCCGCGTATCGTAACATCGCCTGATGGTGCGGAGGCATCGGTCGTCGGTTCTATCCGCCAAGTGATCTTTCCTTCTGCGCGATCACCCTTCGGGTTGCTCACGTCTTCCTCGTAGAGGACGGCCCGCATCGTGGTGGCGAGTCCGTCGCGGGCTGCTGCCGGCCCGTAAGCGGCGATCGTCCAGGCAAGCGTTGCGGCAAGAACGAGAGGGCGCATCATGGTGCTTGAATTAGCAGCGCTCTCCCGAGCTCGCAATCAAAAGTTGTGAGTCTGACTTGCGGGATGCGCCGCTATCCCTCCGCATTCGCCTTCATCGCCGCCTCGAACTTGTCGACGAACTCGGCGAGCTCGTCTGCGCCGAGATCGCTGACGGCCCAGAAGTTCAGGCCGCGATTGCCCCAGCGCCGGCAGTTGAAGCCCTGCATGGTTTCGGTCTTGGGCGCCCGGTATTCCGCGTTCGATGTCTGCGACACGAACAGATTGACCACGTGCTGCCGGCGCTTGTAGACGACCGCGCCGATGGCACGGGCGTCGATATAGTCGAGCCTGCCGCCGACCAGCGTAAAACCTTGCGCGGTGAGGTCGATCACGGGCGGGGCGACGTCGAGCTTGCCGTTGAACCACGGCTTGACCGTGTGCTGGTCGGTGGAGACCACGTCAATGAGGTGGCCGGCCTGGAGCGAGCGCAGATGCGCGGAGACGACCTCCGACAGGATGCGCTGCTGGTCGTCCTGGCGCAGCACCAATGCGACGACGCCGGAGGCGGCGAGCGCGGAGACTGCCGAGCCCATCGCAAAGCCGCGCAGCACGGAGCGGCGGCTCGGCTGTTGACGCTGCGGCTGCGGCAGCGAAGCCTCGATACGCGCACGCAGGCTCGCCGGTGCGGTGTAGCGCAAATCGGCATCCGCAAGCACGCGCTGCATGTCGCGTTGGGCCGAAAACTCCGCAGCGCAGGCCGGGCAGCTGGCGATATGGGCTTCGACCTCGCGCGCGTGGCCGGCATCGAGCTCATTGTCGAGCAGCGCGTGAAGCAGGATTCTTGCTTCGTCGCAGGTCATCTTGCTTGCTCCTCATCCGCCGTCCAGGCCGCGCGCAGCATGGCGCGGGCGCGGGCGAGGCGGGACATCACGGTGCCGACGGGTGCACCGACGGCCTCTGCGATTTCACGATAAGACAGGTTGTTGATCTCCCGCAGCACGAATGTTTCCTTGAACGGTTCGGCGAGCGCGTCGATCAGCTTGCGGATCGCGCCCGCATCGCGGCTGCGCAGCACTTCGGTTTCCGGGCTTGCCTCGGTCTCTTGCCAGATCGGCGTCTGCTCGGCAGCGCCGGGGGTATCCTCGATCGCGCTGTGCCTGTGTGCGCGGCGTGCATATTCGGCATTGCAGACGTTACGCAGGATCGCGAACAGCCAGGGCTTCATCGCCGGCCCGCGATAGCTATCGAAATGCTTCAGAGCGCGCAGATAGCACTCCTGCACCGCGTCCTCGGCATCGGAGGCGTCACGCAAGAGATAGCGCGCGAGCGTGTAGACGTCGTCGAGATAGGGCAGCGCCGCCTCGCGGAAGCGTTGCGCCTTCTGCAAATCGTCGTTAGCGGGCATCGCTCCTCGCTTTGCCTCTTGTTCTGCGCGTTGAGTCGTGTCGTCGCTGTTCGTCTCGTCCCTGCTCGTTTTGTCTCTGTGTGTGACCGAAGGCACACGAGCCCGGCCGGCGTGGGACCACCGGCCGGGCAAGACGTTGATGCCTTGGTTCGAGATGTTACTCAACCTTGATCATCCCCGTCATGTGCGGGTGCAGAGAACAAAAATATTTGTAGTCGCCCGCATTGGTGAAGGTGAACGAGAACTTGTCGTCAGTGTCCAGGGTCTTGGACCTGAATTTGCCGGCCGACACCACGGTGTGCGGGATGTCGTCCCGGTTGGTCCAGGTCACGGTGGTGCCGACCTTGATCTTGAGCTCGGCCGGCTGGAAGACGAAATTGTCGATATGCACCTCCGTGTCGTCGGCACGGGCGGTTGTGGCGGGCAACAGCATGGCCGCGGCCAAAGCGACACCGAAGTCGCGGCGATTGAGTGTCTTCATTGTCAGCTTCCGTTAGCCCTGCATCAACCCTGGAGCGGCGTGTCGATGATCGCGAGCCGCTGCTCGTTCTGCTTGAAGTTGATGCTGGCAACGCCGAGCATCGCGCGGAGCTTTGTGTCCTCGACCTTCATCGGTCCGGGCGAGGGGGCAGCCCCGGGTGCCGGCTGCGGGAAGGCGGTGGAGCGGGCGGTGTGGAAGGTGACGTTGCCCTCCACCTTCTGCATCACCTGGTGAATATGCCCGTTCAGCACGGTGACCGAACCGAAGCCTTTCACGTGTTCCAGCGCGCGGGCGCCGTCCTCGGTGCCCCAGCCCCATTCGGGGTAGACCGTCCAGAGCGGGATGTGGGCGAACAGCACGATCGGCGTCGATTTCGACTTGCCGCGCAGATCGTCCTCGAGCCAGGCGAGCTGCTCGGCGCCGAGATTGCCGAGGCCTCCGGCCTTGAGGTCGACGACATTGACGAGGCCGATGAAGTGCACGCCGCCAGCGTCGAACGAATACCAGCCTGCGCCCTTTGTGCCGCGGCCGTAGCGCTCGCGATAGAATTTCACCTCCTCGTCGAGGAAGTCATGCTCGCCGGGCACGTAATGCACGTCGAGCTTGCTCTGCGAGATGATGCGATCGGCATTGTCGAATTCGGCGGCCTTCGACAGATGCGTGATGTCGCCAGTGTGGATCATGAACGACGGCTTGACCGGCATCGCGTTGATCTTGTTGATGGCTTCCTCGAGCGTGCCGAGCGCGTTGGGATTGGCCGGCTTGTCGAAGCCGACATGGCTGTCGCTGATCTGGAGGAAGGTCATTCCGGGCGCGGCCGCGGTCGCAGCTTGCGCGGAATCGATGATGCCGAGCGAGCGCGGCACGCCACCGGTGATGGTCCAAAGCACCCCGGTGCCGGCCCAGGTCATGCATTCAAGCACCTTGCGGCGGCTTAAGCCGTCCTCGCCGTGATCGTGTCCGCTCATCGCGCAGCTCCACTTCGCCCGGAATTGGGCTTCGGGGAGGTGATTGGGGGAGCGGGGGTCTTATTCCCGGACGCGATGACGTTTTCGTGAGGTGGTGGGACGCGTAGCCCGTATGGAGCGCAGCGGAATACGGGTCCAGACTTACGATACTCCCCGGATTTCGCTACGCCCCATCGGGGCTACGCATTCACTTCGCATCCTCCAAAATCATCGTCGCGCCTTTTTCGGCGATCATCGCGGTCGGCGTGTTGGTGTTGCCCGACGTGATGGTCGGCATGATCGAGGCATCGACAATGCGAAGGCCGCCGAGACCGTAGAAGCGCAGGCGTTCGTCGACCACCGCCATCGGATCGCTCACCGCGCCCATCTTCGCGGTGCCGACGGGATGGAAGATGGTGGTGCCGATGTCGCCGGCGGCCTTGGCGAGCGAGGCATCGTCGTCGCCGACGGCGGGGCCGGGCAGATATTCGCTCGGGCGATATTTTGCCAGCGCCTTCTGCTGCATCAGGCGGCGGGTGGTGCGGATGGCATCGGCGCCGACCTGGCGGTCGTCATCCGTTGAAAGATAATTCGGCGCGATGATGGGCTTCTCGTCCGGCGCCGCCGAACGCAGACGTAAGGTGCCGCGCGATGTCGGCTGGAGATTGCAGGCGCTCACCGTGATCGCGGGGAAGCGGTGCAGAGGATCGCCGAACTTGTCGAGCGACAGCGGCTGGACGTGGAACTGGATGTTGGCGCGTGCGCGCGTCGCATCGGAGCGGGTGAAGATGCCGAGCTGCGACGGCGCCATGGTCAACGGCCCGCGGCGACGGAACGCGTAATCGAGCCCCATCAGGCCGCGGCGGAGCAGATTGTAATAAGTCTCGTTCAGTGTGCGCACGCCCTCGACCTTGTAGATCGCGCGCTGCTGGAGATGATCCTGTAAATTACGGCCGACGCCGGGCTTGTCCATCACGATATCGATGCCGAGCGGCGACAGCCAGTCGGCCGGCCCGAGGCCGGAGCGATGCAGCACCTGCACTGAGCCGATCGCGCCTGCCGAGAGGATCACCTCGCGCCTCGCACGCGCCTCGACGATCTCGCCATTCTGGATGAAGCGCACGCCGACGGCGCGGCCCTGTTCGACGATCAGCCGATCAACCAGCACATGCTTTTCGAGCCGCAGATTGGGCCGGTTCAGGACCGGCTTGAGGAAGCCGCGCGCCGACGACCAGCGCCGGCCGCGCTTCTGATTGACGTGGAAATAGCTGGTGCCTTCGTTGTCGCCGGTATTGAAATCCGGGATGCGCTTGATGCCCATCTCCTCGGCCGCGTCGCCCACGGCATCGAGGATGTCCCAGGACAGCCGCGGCGCCTCGATGCGCCAGCCGCCGCCGGCGCCGTGGTGCTCGCTCGCGCCGAGGAAGTGATCCTCGAGCCGTTTGAACAGCGGCAGCACGTCGTCATAACCCCAGCCGGTCATGCCGAGCTGGCGCCAGTGATCGTAATCGGCGGCCTGCCCGCGCATCGAGATCATGGCGTTGATCGCCGAAGAGCCGCCGATCACCTTGCCACGAGGATAGGCGAGCGAGCGGCCGTTCAGGCCGGGCTCGGCCTCGGTCCTGAACATCCAGTCCGAGCGCGGATTGCCGATGGCGAAGAGATAGCCGACGGGAATGTGGAACCAGATCCAGTTGTCGTCGCCGCCGGCTTCGAGGACGAGGACGCGATTGCTGGAAACGGCCGACAGCCGGTTGGCGACGATGCAGCCCGCCGTGCCGGCCCCAACGACAATGTAGTCAAACTCACCTTCGAGCCGCCTTGGCATTCTTCTTCCACCCAACAGGAATCGTGCCCTGGCTTGTCCCAGGCATCCACGAGCTTTCCGTTCTAATAGTCAGACGTGGATGGCCGGGACAAGTCCGGCCATGCCTGTGAGTCAGGGCTACACCCCGATCCGCGCCAGTTGGGTGGACTGGTGCTTGCATGGTAGACAGGCCTGCATTTTCAACAAAGCTTGAGACCCTCCATGCCCATCGTGAACCGCGTCGCCGACCTTCAACCCGATATTCAGGCCTGGCGCCGGGACATCCACCAGCATCCGGAGCTGCTCTATGACGTCCACCGCACTGCAGCATTCGTCGCGGACCGCCTGCGCGAGTTCGGCTGCGATGAGGTCGTGACGGGCATCGGCCAGACCGGCGTGGTCGGCGTGATCAAGGGCAGCAAGCCGGCCGGCGAGGGCCTCAAGGCCATCGGCCTACGCGCCGATATGGATGCGCTCCCGGTCGAGGAGCAGACCAACCTGCCTTATGCTTCGAAGACTCCCGGCAAGATGCACGCCTGCGGCCATGACGGCCACACCGCGATGCTGCTCGGTGCTGCGCGTTATCTCGCCGAGACCCGCAACTTCGCCGGCGATGCGGTGGTGATCTTCCAGCCGGCCGAGGAGGGCGGCGCGGGTGGAGCGGCCATGGTCAAGGACGGCCTGATGGAGCGCTTCGGCATCGAGCAAGTCTATGGCATGCACAACGGTCCGGGCATTCCGGTGGGCTCGTTCGCGATCCGGCCGGGTCCGATCATGGCGGCGACCGACGAGGTCGATATCATGATCGAGGGTCTCGGCGGCCACGCCGCGCGGCCGCACAAATGTGTCGATTCCGTTCTGGTCGGCGCGCAAGTCATCACGGCGCTGCAGTCGATCGTCGCGCGCAGCGTCGATCCGCTGGAATCGGCCGTGATCTCGATCTGCGAGTTCCACGCGGGCAATGCCCGCAACGTGATTCCACAAACCGCGACACTGAGGGGCACCATCCGCACGCTGTCGCCGGAGGTGCGCAAGCTGGTCGAGAAGCGCGTACGCGAGGTCGTCGCGGGCGTGGCGCAGATCACCGGCGCCAAGATCGACCTGCGCTACCAGCGCAATTATCCGGTAGTGGTCAATCACGCCGCGGAGACCGAGGTGGCGAAGCGCATTGCCAAGCAAGTTGCGGGCGAAGCCAATGTGCTCGAGATGCCGCCGCTGATGGGCGGCGAGGATTTCGCCTATATGCTGGAAGCGCGCCCCGGCGCCTTCATCTTCTGCGGCAACGGCGACAGCGCCGGCCTGCATCACCCCGCCTACAATTTCGACGACGAGGCGATCGTCTTCGGCACGTCGTACTGGGTCAAGCTGGTGGAGGGCCAACTCGCGGCGTGAGGTCATTCCCGTCCATCCCTTCGTTGCCCGGGCTTGCCCCGGGCATTTTTCTTGATCCGTCACATCCATTTCAATTTTGACACTGTCAAGATTTGGCTTGACGATGCCCCTGTCCGACCCTTAGATATCTTTACGTTGTAAAGATCTCCTTCTGGTGGGCCTGTCGAAATTGCCAGCGCTCTTGCCTGCTCCACCGAGGGAGGTGTCAGTCAGGATCCAGGAAAGCCATGCCCGTCGTGAACCGCGTCGTCGACTTTCGACCCGACATCCAGACCTGGCGGCGGGACATTCACCAGCATCCGGAGCTGCTGTACGACGTTCACCGGACCGCAGCCTTCGTGGCGGAATGCCTGCGCGACTTCCGCTGCGACGAGGTCGTGACCGGCATCGGCCAGACCGGCGTCGTCGGCGTGATCAAGGGCAAGCGGCCGGCGAGCGCCGATATCAAGGTGATCGGTCTGCGCGCCGACATGGACGCGCTGCCGATCCAGGAGCAGACCAGCCTGCCTTACGCCTCGAAGATTCCGGGCAAGATGCACGCCTGCGGCCACGACGGCCACACCGCGATGCTGCTGGGTGCAGCCCGTTACCTGGCCGAGACCCGCAACTTCGCCGGCGATGCGATCGTGATCTTTCAGCCCGCCGAGGAGGGCGGTGCCGGCGGCGCGGCCATGGTCAAGGATGGACTCATGGAGCGTTTCGCCATCGATCAGGTCTACGGCATGCACAACGCCCCCGGCATTCCGATCGGGGCGTTCGCGATCCGGCAGGGCCCGATCATGGCGGCGACCGATGCGGTCGACATTAGGATCGAGGGCCTCGGCGGCCACGCGGCGCGTCCGCACAATTGCGTCGATCCCGTTCTGGTCGGCGCGCAGGTGATCACGGCCCTGCAGTCGATCGTCGCGCGCAGCGTCGATCCGTTGGACGCGGCCGTCATCTCGATCTGCGAATTTCACGCCGGCAACACCCGCAACGTCATTCCGCAAACGGCGGAGTTGAAAGGCACGATCCGCCTGCTGACCGCGGAGGCGCGCAAGCTCGTGGAGAAGCGCGTGCGCGAAATCGTGGCCGGCGTGGCCCAGATCAGTGGCGCCAAGATCGACCTGCGCTACAACAACAGTTATCCCGTGACCAACAACCACGCGGCACCGACCGAGGTGGCGCGTCGGATCGCCAAACAGGTCGTCGGAGACGCCAAAGTGTACGAGATGCCGCCGCAAATGGCCGGCGAGGACTTCGCCTACATGCTGGAAGCGCGGCCCGGCGCCCTTATCTTCTGCGGCAATGGCGACAGCGCCGGCCTGCATCACCCCGCCTATGATTTCAACGACGAGGCGATCGTTTACGGTACGTCGTACTGGGTCAAGCTGGTCGAGGAAGCGCTCGCGGCATCGTAAGACTCTTACTTCACCTCGCCCGGCTTGCTGGGAGAGGTCGGAATTCAAGCGCAGCTTGAATTCCGGGTGAGGGGACTCTCCGCGAGTCCGTCTCTCACCGTGATCGCGGAAGCGGCCCCTCACCCGAACCCTCTCCCCGTAAGAACGGGGAGAGGGAGTGGAGAGATCTTTCAGAAGATCCGCGAGAAGATCACGTACAGTGTGCCCGACAGCAGGATGGCGACCGGCAGGGTCAGCACCCAGGCCATCACCATGTTCCTGATGGTGGCGACCTGGAGACCCGAACCGTTCGCGGCCATGGTGCCGGCGACGCCGGACGACAGCACGTGGGTGGTCGAGACCGGCAGGCCGAACACGTCGGCGGCGCCGATCGTGGCGGCGGCGACCAACTCGGCGGAGGCACCCTGCGCGTAGGTGAGATGGGTCTTGCCGATCTTCTCGCCGACGGTCACGACGATGCGCTTCCAGCCGATCATGGTGCCGAGGCCGAGCGCGATGGCGACCGCGACCTTCACCCAGGTCGGGATGAACTTGGTCGCGCTGTCGAGTCCGCCTTTGTAGGCGTTCAAGGTCGCGACCTCTTCCTTGCTGAGGTCGTTTTCCTTGTCCTTCATCAGGAAGCGGATCGCTTCCGAGGTCAGGTACATGTCGTTGCGGGTGTTGCCGACCACCTCTGCCGGCACCTTGTTGAGCGAGCCGTACTTCGCGACCTGATCGCCGACATCCTTCACCAGCACCGACAGCGAGGGATAGGTGCCTTCGCTGATGTGGTGCGAGGTGATGTACTGCGTCACCGCAGGACGGGGATCGCCGATGATCGCATGGCCGGCGCCCTTGGCGGCAACCACCTTGGAGGCGGCTTCCGAAACCTTCTGGAACTGGGCGACCTGGCTCTCGGGCAGCGCGCGGTTCAGCGCATAGGCGGTCGGCACGGTGCCGATCAGGATCAGCATGATCAGGCCCATGCCCTTCTGGCCGTCGTTCGAACCATGGGCGAAGCTGACGCCGGTGCAGGTCAGGATCAGCAGGCCGCGGATCCAGATCGGCGGGGCCTTGTTACCCTCGGGGGCGGCGTAGAGCGCCGGGTTCTTGACGATCACCTTGAGCAGCAGCAGCAGGCCGGCGGCGCAGACGAAGCCGACCAGCGGCGACAGCAGCAGCGCATAGCCGATCTCGGTGGCCTTGCCCCAGTCCACGCCCGATGTGCCGTCGCGGCCGCGCATCAGCGCGTTCGCAACGCCGACGCCGATGATCGAGCCGATCAGCGTGTGCGAGGAGGAGGCCGGCAGGCCGAAATACCAGGTGCCGAGGTTCCAAAGGATCGCGGCGATCAGCAGCGCGAACACCATCGCGAAACCGGCGCTCGAGCCGACCTGCAGGATCAGCTCCACCGGCAGCAGCGAAACGATGCCGAAGGCGACCGCTCCGGAGGACATGAGCACGCCGAGGAAGTTGAAGAAGCCCGACCACATCACCGCGACTTCAGCCGGCAACGAGTGGGTGTAGATCACGGTCGCAACCGCGTTTGCGGTGTCGTGGAAGCCGTTGACGAATTCGAAGCCGAGCGCGATCAAAAGCGCGACGAACAGAAGGATGAAGGGCAAGTAGCTCGTGACCCTGGCGCCGGTCGCATCGACGTCGGCATAGATGCTGTAGGCCACGTAGAGCAGGCCCGCAGCCAGGATGCCGAAGAACAGGATCAGTGTCAGCGGATTGAAGCCCTTGTCGAGATTTGGCCGCGAGGCCGGCTGGATCGGCGCGGGATCGGCTACCGCGCGGTCGAATGCAACATCGGTCATGTCTGGACGCCCCTTAACTTTCTGTAAGGGCTATTGTCCCCGATGGATTTGAAGGCTGGATGACAAGCAGCGGTTGAAAGCCGTTTTCCCGCCGTTATTTACGCGGCGCGCGCGGCTTTCTTCTGCAACCCGGCGGCGATCTTCAGGTCTTCGACAAAGCGCTGATATTCCAGCACCTTGGCTTCCGGATCGGGCAACCGCAGCAGATAGGACGGGTGCACCGTCACCAGCGCCTTGTGACCGTCGGGAAGGTCGATCAGCCGGCCGCGGGTCTTGCCTACAGGGGTGATCTTGCCGAACACGCTCTGCGCGGCGGTCGCGCCCATCGCGACGATGAGATCGGGCTGGATGACGGAGACTTCCCGCTCATACCACTGCCGGCAGGCCTTTATCTCCGGCGTATTCGGCTTCTGATGCAGGCGGATCTTGCCGCGCGGCACGAACTTGAAGTGTTTCACGGCGTTGGTGACATAGACCTTCTTGCGGTCGACGCCGGCCTCCTGCAGCGCCCGGTCGAGCATCTGGCCGGCCGGACCGACGAAGGGATGTCCGGCGAGGTCTTCCTTGTCGCCGGGTTGCTCGCCGACCAGCATGATATTGGCAGACTTCGGGCCTTCGCCGAATACGGTCTGGGTCGCGTCCTTGTACAGATGGCAGGCGCGGCAATGGGCGGCCTCCTCGCGGAGCGCATCGAGGTCGTCGGCTGCGGTCTTGCGTTTCATCGGAGCCTCCGGCCGCCTTTGAGGCTTGTGCGGATCGGTTGCGGCATTGGCGATCATGGCGCCGGTCATGCGCTCGGCGTCCTCGATCAAGGGCTTAATGATCGAAGCCTCGGGCAGGTTCCTCCAATATTTCTTCGGCATCTCCGTTTGCATCGCCTTCACCTTCAGGCGGGCCGGATTGAAGGTGCTGGCGTAGTAACGCCGCCAGGTTTCCTCGAGCCGGTCTTCGCCCGGCGCCTCGCTCTTGTCGACGCCAGACGTGAACGAGAGCGCGTGGCCGTCCCAATGCGCGCAGAGGTCCGGCGTCAGGATCGACCAGGGCATGTCGGCAAAGCGCTTGGCGAAGAACGGCGCGGCGAGCTCGACGATATGATGCTCGGGCTCGAACCAGGCGACGTAGTGTGCTTCGCGTTCCCTGCCGATCTCGCGGAAGCGCACGAAAGCATGCATCTTGTGCTCGTCGCGGTAGACCGTCTTTGCCATGGCCGTGACTTGCGCGACATCGGGATCGGTCGCGACCTCTATGAGGTCGTGATTGTCCTTCAGCCGAAACAGCAGGCGATAGAGGACCGCGAAACGCTCGGGATCGCGATGCAGGATCGCGGCCTTGGCGAGCTCGACGAATCTTGCAGGCACGTTGAAGGTGCCATCGCCACCCGCCGGCAGCGGTGCCGGCGACAGTGGCGCGAACAGTTCCGCTTCGCCGCCCTGTACGGCCCAGGTGATGTCGGCCGGATTCACCTGGTGAAGCACGAGGCTACGCGCGGCTTTACGCCAGCCATCGAAATCGGTTTCGTTCTCGAGGGTGATGTACTGCATCAGAAGCCAAATCCCAGTTGTGTTGCCTTCGGCTTGAACCGTTCGATCAGCCGTGCCTCGTCGAGGCGATGCGGCGTGGGCCGGTGATCGCTGAGGACGATGAACGGCAGCGCCTTGTTGCGGGGCACATGCAGCCGCGCGAGATCGGCGACGCGGATGGTGGTCGTGCGGCGCGCCGCGATGATGCGCTCGACCGCCTTGGTGCCGAAGCCTGGCACGCGCAACAATTCCTCGCGGCTGGCGCGGTTGACGTCGAGCGGGAAACGGTCGCGGTGGCGTAATGCCCAGGCGAGTTTTGGATCGATGTCGAGCGGCAGCATCGCACTGTCGTCGACGATCTCGCCGACGTCGAAGCCGTAGAACCGCATCAGCCAGTCGGCCTGGTAGAGACGGTGCTCGCGCAGCAAGGGCGGCGCGCGCAGAGGTAGCGCGCGGCTGGCATCGGGGATCGGGCTGAATGCGGAATAATAGACGCGCCTCAGCCGGTATGAACCGTAGAGATTGGCGCTGGTGTGGAGGATGGTGTGGTCGGAGGCTGCGTCGGCGCCGACGATCATCTGCGTGCTCTGGCCGGCCGGCGCAAAGCGCTGCGGCTTGGCTTTCGTCTTCGCGCTGCGGCTTTCCTCGGCCTCGTCCAGCTTCAGCCGCAGCCGGCCCATGGTGCGGCGGATCGCGCGCACGTCTTTCTCGGGCGCGAATTGCTGCAGGCTCGTCTCCTGCGGCATCTCGATGTTGATGGAGAGACGGTCGGCATATTTGCCGGCCTCGGAGATCAATGCATCGTCGGCCTCAGGGATAGTCTTGAGATGGATGTAGCCGCGGAAGTGATGCTCCTCGCGCAGTTTGCGCGCGACGCTCACCACCTGCTCCATGGTGTAGTCGGGGTTGCGGATGATGCCGGAGGAGAGAAACAGCCCTTCGATGTAATTGCGCCGGTAGAAGTCGAGCGTCAGCTTGACCACTTCGTCGACAGTGAAGCGGGCGCGCGGCACGTTGGAGGAGGCGCGGTTGACGCAATAGAGGCAGTCGTAATTGCAAGCGTTGGTCAGCAGCACCTTGAGCAGCGAGATGCAGCGGCCGTCCGGCGCGTAGGAGTGGCAAATGCCCATGCCGGGCGCGGTCGAGCCCATGCCCTTGCCATCGCTGGAATCCCGCCTCTCGGTGCCGCTGGAGGCGCAGGACGCGTCATACTTGGCGGCGTCCGCCAGGATCTCCAGCTTGCGTTGCACGTCCATATTGAATCCCTTTGATTCCGCTCATGAATCCCAAGGCCCGCCAATTCGATTGACTCCCGGGGCGTCGTTAGCTTTATATTAGAACATATCATGAACAAATGAGCTAGCTGCTGGTTCTCTTTTTGAAAGCCACCGGCAATCACCCTTGAGGAGCGGCGTATATGAGCGGCGCACGAACAAGCGCGCTTGCAGCCTTGCGCGGCCAGATCGAGCGCATCGAGACGGCGGAGGTCGTGCATCATCGCGACCGTGTCGCGCTCGGCCATAGCGAGGCCGACAGCGCGCTGAAAGGTGGGCTCGCGCGCGCGGCAATCCACGAGGTGTTTTGCGAAGGACGTCAGGGGGCGGCCGCGACCGGCTTCGTCACGGGACTTGCGGGGCGCATGACAGCACGCAAACCGCTGCTGTGGGTGCGGCAGGATTTTTCGGAAATTGAAACCGGCGCGCTGTCGATGAGCGGGTTCGCCGAACTCGGTCTCGATCCGCGCCGCATGGTGATGGTGCGCGCCGCCGACGTGGAGAGTGCGCTAAGGACTTCGGCCGATGCGCTCGCCTGCGACGCGCTGGGTGCCGTCGTGCTCGAGCTCTGGGGTGAGACCAGGCAGTTCGATCTCGTGGCGAGCCGCAAGCTGACGCTGGCTGCGCAATCTTCCGGTGTCACCGGCCTGTTGCTGAGGATGGCCGCGCAACCTTTGCCCTCGACCGCGGAGACCAGATGGATGCTTCGCGCGGCGCATTCGCCGCCGGGCGCGATGTGGAGTGCCTGGGGCGCGCCGCGCTTCGATGCCGAGCTCCTGCGCAATCGTCATGGCCCGTGTGGCCGGTGGATCATGGAATGGAAATGTGATGAGTGCCAGTTCTCTGAATCGTCGGCGTATCCTCAGCCTGTGGCTGCCGCGCCTGCCCATCGACCGGATCCAGCGGTTCTTCGACGGCGTCGGGCTGGGTAGAACCAATGATCCGAGCATTGTCGTCATCAAGGACAGCAACGCGCTGGTGATCCATGCGCTGGACGAGGCGGCCGAGCGCCTCGGTCTGCATATCGGCCAGCCGCTGGCCAATGCCCGGGCGATGTGTCCTGATTTAAAGGTGTTCGACGCCGATGCCGTGGCCGATGCCAAGACGATCGGCGACATCGCCGACTGGTGCGACCGCTTCACGCCGCTGGTGGCGCTCGATCCGCCGCACGGGCTGTTCCTCGACATCACCGGCTGCGCGCATCTGTTCGGCGGCGAGGCTGCGCTGTTGCAAACCCTTGTCCGTGCCCTCGATCGCCAGGGCTTTGCCGTCAGCGCGGCGGTCGCCGGCACCTCGGTCTGCGCGCGCACGCTGACGCGGCAGGCATCCGGTAGCATCGTTGCCGATGACGGGGAGGCGGCGGCAATCAGCCGGTTTCCGGTGTCCGCGCTTGGTGCGGGTGAGGCCATCACCACCGGCCTGCGCCGCGCCGGCTTGAAGACCATCGGGGATGTGGCCTCGCGAACGCCGAGCGAAATCACGGCGCGGTTTGGTGCACGATTCTCCACACTGCTCGCGCATGCGCTGGGGCAGGGCGATGCGCCGATCAATCCACGAAAGCCGCTGCCCGATTACATCGTGGAGAAACGCTTTGCCGAGCCGATCGCGACCGACACCATGATCGCGATGACGCTGTCGCGCCTGGCGGACACGTTGATCGCGTCGATGGAGAAGCAGGGCAAGGGCGCGCGCCGGCTTGAGGCCACCTTCTTCCGTACCGACGGCGCAGTGCGTGCGATCATGGTCGAGACCGGACGTCCCGTGACGCGGAGCGCGGTCGTCGACCGGCTGTTCCGCGAGCGTCTCGATGCACTCGCCGATCCGCTCGATCCCGGCTTCGGCTTCGACATGGTGCGGCTGTCGGCAAGCCGCACCGAGATCGTGGTGCAGGAGCAGCGCGATCTCGATGCCCATGTCCACGACAATGACGAGCTTGCTGCGCTGATCGACCGCATCGCCGCGCGTATCGGCGGAAAGCGCGTCGTCGTGCACCTGCCTGAGGATACCCATATCCCCGAATGTGCGGTGCTGGCGGCGCCTGCCCAGCATCATCTCGCCGTGGCCATGCAGGCCGAATGGCCCGCGCGCACTGAAAGTGAGCCGCCGCTGCGTCCGTTGCGGCTGTTCGACAAGCCTGAGCCGATCAATGTGCCGTTCGCGACCGTGCCCGACGGCCCGCCGCATCAATTCACCTGGCGCCGCGCGCAGCATGCGGTGGTGCGGGTGGAAGGCCCCGAGCGCATCGCCATGGAATGGTGGCGGCAGGACGGCAAGCAACTGACGCGGGATTATTTCCGTATCGAGGATGCCGAAGGCCTGCGCTTCTGGATCTTTCGCGATGGTCTTTACGAGGGGGAGTGCTTCGACGGCGACGGCAAGCCCGTTCCTCCCGGTTGGTATGTGCACGGTCTCTTCGCATGACTACGCCAGCTTATGCCGAGATCGGCATCACCACGAATTTTTCCTTCCTGCGCGGCGGCTCGGATCCGCGCGCCTATGTGCATCAGGCCAGCAAACTCGGCATTCCCGTGATCGGCATCGCCGACCACAACACGCTCGCCGGCGTGGTGCGCGCCTACAAGGAGCTCGACAATGACGAGGTGCTGCACAAGCCAAAACCTCTGATCGGCGCGCGCATCGTCTTCATCGATGGTACGCCCGATATCCTGGTCTATCCGCGCGACCGCGCCGCCTATGGCCGGCTATGCCAGCTTCTCACCAGGGGCAAGCGCGGCGACGACATCACGCGGATCGCGAAGGGCGAGTGCCATCTCACCTTCGCCGATCTCCTTGCGTTTTCCGAAGGCCAGCTCCTGATCCTGACGCTGCCGCATCGCTTCGATACGGCGCAAGCGCAGGACATCCTCGCCAAGCTGAAGGCAAGTCGCGCCGAGGGCGTGTGGCTGGCGGCGAGCCTGGTCTATCGCGGCGACGATCGCCGTCGCCTCGCGCAGCTCGATGATCTCGCCTCAAAAGAAAAAGTGCCGCTGCTTGCGACCAACGAGGTGCTCTATCACCACCCCGCGCGCCGTCCCCTCCAGGACGTGCTGACCTGCATCCGGGAAAAAACCACGATCGAGGCGGTCGGCCGCAAGCTGGAAGCCAATGCGGAACGATTTCTGAAGACGCCCAGGGAGATGGCGCGGCTATTCCGCGATTTCCCTGAGGCTATCGCAGAGACTATGCGCTTTGCGGACAAGGTCACCTTCTCGCTCGACCAGCTCAAATATCAGTATCCGGACGAGCCGGTGCCGCGGGGCAAGACCGCGCAAGGGCATCTCGAGGATCTGACCTGGGCCGGTGTCGACAAATATTTTGGCGGCAAGATCGACGACAAGCTGCTCGCCACCCTGAAGAAAGAACTCGCGCTGATCGCCGAACTGAAATACGCACATTACTTCCTCACCGTGCACGACATCGTGCATTACGCGCGCAGCCAGAACATTTTGTGCCAGGGGCGGGGATCGGCGGCGAATTCGGCGGTCTGTTACGTGCTCGGCATCACCTCGGTCGACCCGACCAAGGTCGATCTGCTGTTCGAGCGCTTCATCTCCAAGGAGCGGCTGGAGCCGCCTGACATCGACGTCGATTTCGAGCATTCGCGGCGCGAGGAGGTGATGCAATATGTCTATCGGCGTTACGGCCGCCATCGTGCCGCGATCATCGCCACCGTCATTCATTATCGCCCGCGCAGCGCCATCCGCGACGTCGGCAAGGCGCTGGGCCTGACCGAGGACGTCACCGCCGCCCTCGCCGACACCGTCTGGGGAAGCTGGGGCAAGGGCCTCAACGACATGCAGGTCAGGCAGGCCGGCCTCGATCCGCAAAATTCCATGATCAACCTCGCGGTCGAGCTCGCGACCGAGTTGATCGAATTCCCGCGTCATCTGTCCCAACATGTCGGCGGCTATGTGCTCACGCAAGACCGGCTCGACACCTATGTGCCGATCGGCAATGCGGCGATGGATGATCGCACCTTCATCGAATGGGACAAGGACGATGTCGACGCGCTCAGCATGATGAAGGTCGACGTGCTTGCGCTGGGCATGCTGACTTGCATCCGCAAGTGCTTTGATCTGATCGAGCAGCACAAGGGCGAACGCTGGATGCTGGCGAGCGTCCCGCAGGATGATTCCAAAGTCTACGACATGCTGTGCGATGGGGAGTCGCTCGGCGTATTCCAGGTCGAGAGCCGCGCCCAGATGAACATGCTGCCGCGCCTGAAGCCGCGGACCTTCTACGATCTCGTCATTGAGGTCGCGATCGTGCGGCCGGGACCGATCCAGGGCGACATGGTGCATCCGTATTTGCGGCGGCGGAACGGCCTGGAAAAAGTGAGTTATCCGTCGCCGTCACCGGATCATGGCGACAAGGACGAACTTTACAATGTGCTGCACAAAACATTGGGCGTGCCGCTGTTCCAGGAGCAAGCGATGCGCATCGCGATCGAGGCGGCAAAATTCACCTCCGAGGAAGCCAACGGTCTGCGCCGCTCCATGGCGACCTTCCGCAATGTCGGCACCATCGGCCAATACGAGGAGAAGCTGATCGGCAACATGGTCGCGCGCGGCTACGATCCGAACTTCGCCAGGAGCTGCTTCGACCAGATCAAGGGCTTTGGCTCCTACGGTTTTCCGGAGAGCCATGCCGCAAGCTTCGCGCAACTCGTCTACATATCTTCATGGTTGAAATATCATCATCCCGATGCCTTCTGCTGTGGTCTGCTGAACTCGCAGCCGATGGGCTTCTACGCGCCGGCGCAGATCGTCGGCGATGCCCGCAAGAACGGCGTCGAGGTGCGCGAGATCGATGTGTCCTACAGTTTTGCGCAGAGCACGCTGGAGCAGGGAAATGGCGGGTATTGCGCGGTACGTCTCGGCTTCCGCCAGATCGACGGTTTCCACTGGCTGGACGAGGATGAGGAAAGGCTGAAAAGAGCCGCATCCCGGAATGACCATGTGGAGAGAGCGCCCGACTGGGCCGACCGCATCGTCGCCGCCCGCAACCGCCGGCCCTTCACCTCGCTGGAAGACTTCGCCCGCGACACCGGACTGCCCAAGCGCGCGCTGATCCTGCTCGCCGATGCCGACGCCTTCCGCTCGCTCCGGCTCGACCGCCGCGAGGCGCTGTGGCAGGTGCGGCGCCTGCCCGACGATGTGCCGCTGCCGCTGTTCGAGGTGGCTACCGCGCGCGAGCAGCCGGACGAGCACGCCAGGCCGTTGCCGGTGATGCCGCGCGCCGAACAGGTGGTCGCGGACTACCAAACCATTCGCCTTTCGCTCAAAGGCCATCCGATGGAATTTTTGCGCGAGATGTTTACGCGCGAGCGCATCATCGCCTGCAAGGACATCAATCATGACAACGAGCGGCGCCGCGTTCGCTGTGCCGGCGTCGTTCTGGTACGACAGCGGCCGGGCAGCGCCAGCGGCGTCGTGTTCATGACACTGGAGGACGAAACCGGCATCGCCAATGTCGTGGTGTGGCCGAAGATCATGGAGCAGTACCGGAAAGAGGTAATGGGCGCGCGCCTCATCCTGGTCGAGGGCTACATCCAGAGCAGCCCAGAAAAGGTGACGCACCTTATCGCCCAGCGCATGATCGACCGTTCACACGACCTGATCGGGCTTGCCAACGATGCCTTGACCCGCAAGCATCCGGTGCCGGCAGGCGCCGATCTGATCGAACCGCTCAATGACGACCCCCGCGCCCACACGGATGCGCCCGCGCAAAAACTTCGCCACCCCCGCAACGTTCGCATCCTGCCGCCGTCGCGGGATTTCCATTGAAGAATGTAGAGCACTCTGCTGCCACGAGATTGTTGCGACGAGTGCGCGTCACACTCTCGGTGTCATACCCCGCGGAGGCGGGGTATCCAGTACGCCGCGGCTTCACGATTCAACTTCTGTCGCATCGGAATACTGGATCGCCCGGTCAAGCCGGGCGATGACAGCGTGGCCTCAAAAATTCACCCGGTTCGAGATCGCGCCGTCCACCACCAGATTGGAGCCCGTGGTGAACCCCGACACCGGGCTCGCCAGAAATACCGCCGCGCTCGCGATCTCCTGTGGCGTGGCCATGCGGCCGGTGGGGTTACGCTTCATCGCATCATTGTAACGCTCGGGCATGTTCTGCTCGATGGTATTCCAGACGCCGCCCTTGAAATAGACCGTGCCAGGCGAGACCACGTTAACGCGAATCTTCTTCTTCGCATATTGCCGCGCCAGTCCCTTGGCCATGTGGATCAATGCCGCCTTGATCGGGCCGTAGGAGCTCGCCGTGTCCGCTTGCGCCGCGGAGATCGATGAGATGATCACGAAGGCGGCGTCACCGCTGCTCGCACCGCTGGCCTCGAGGAACGGCCGCGCGGCGTCGAACGCATGCACGGCGCCGAGCAGGTCGAGCCGAAAATTCTGTTCCCACGACGCGGCATCATGGCCTTGCGCCATCGCGCCCGCGTTGGAGAACAGCATGTCGATGCCGCCAAGCTCCTTTGCCGCGCCCTCGATCCAGGATTTCAGTGCCGCGCCGTCGGTGACGTCGACCGGGCCGCCGGCCGCGCGGATCCCGCTGGCTTTCAATTCCGTAACGGTGGCGGCAACCTGATCGGCGTTGCGTGCACACACCGCGACATTGCTGCCCTCGCCGGCCAACGTCGCCGCAATCGCTCGCCCGATGCCGCGCGTGCCGCCGAGCACGACGGCGTTCTTGCCCTTGAGACCGAGATCCATTGTTGGTTTTCCTTGTTGTTGGTCGCGCGCTGTCGTCGCGAATAAAGCGGGTGCCTCTCCAACGTCGTCCTGCGTGCGTTTGATTGCGTCGTTCAATCGATCACCCTCACTCCGGTGCCGCGCCCACCGGTGGGCCGCCGGGCGGGCGATGCAGGAATGTCAGTGAGACGTAGGCGCCGGCCCAGGAGCCGATCGCCGCGAAAGCCACATAGAACGCATTTTCGGTGTAGCTGATCACGGCGTAGGAGGAGAGCATGTACCAGACCGCGCTCCAGTTCGCCGCGGGCACGCGCTTGCGCGCGATCACCGCCGAGGTGAACATGACATAGACCGCGTCGGTGGCTGCCGTTGCGATGAACACGGCGCCTGCGGTGAGGGGATCGATGGCGGCCATTGCATGTCCTTGTGTGCTAATGCGATGATCGCAAACTAAGGGGAGAGAAGGGTCATGCAAAGCCCCACAGAGATTCTCAGTGGCATCTGGACCTCCGCCGGCGGTGACGCCGCCGCGCTCGCGCGCGTGCGGCTGACGGGCGAGGAGCCGCAAATCCCGTCCTCGTTTCGCGTCGCAATTGCCGGCCAAACGACGATCGCAGCCGCCGGCCTTGCTGCCGCCGAAATCTGGAGATTGCGCAGCGGCGAGGCGCAGGACGTTAGCGTCGACCTGCGCCATGCCGTCGCCGAATGCCGCTCCGAGCGCTACTTGCGCGTCGACGACAGGCCGCCGCCGCCGGCCTGGGACGCCATCGCCGGCGTCTACAGAACCGGCGACAACCGCTTCGTCCGCTGCCACACCAATTTTCCGCATCATCGCGACGCCGTCTGCAAGGTCCTCGGCTCCGAGCCCGAGCGCGAGAAGGTGCAGGCCGCATTGATGCAATGGAAAGGCGAAGATTTCGAGACCGCGGCCTACGCTGCGGGCGGCGTCGTTGCCCTGATGCGCTCCTACGACGAATGGTCGACGCTGCCGCAGGCCCGCGCGCTCGCTGAATTGCCGCTGGTTTCGATCGAGAAGATCGGCGAGGCCCCGCCAAAGCCGTGGCCGCAACGACCGCCAAAAGGCGATCGCCCGCTCGCAGGTCTGCGCGTGCTCGATCTCTCGCGCGTCATCGCGGGCCCCGTCGCCGGCCGCACGCTTGCCGCGCACGGCGCGGATGTGCTGCTCGTGTCAGGCCCCGCGCTGCCGGCCATTCCGTGGCTGACCATCGACACCGGCCGCGGCAAGCTCACCACCTTCATCGAGCTGAAGAGCGAGGCCGGACGTGCGCGGTTGCGCGAGCTCTTGAGAGACGCCGACATCTTCTCACAAGGCTATCGCCCGCGCGCGCTTGCTGCTCTCGGCTTTACGCCGGAGGACGCGGCGACAATCAACCCCGGCATCGTCTACGTGACGCTGTCGGCCTATGGCCATGCCGGCCCCTGGGCGGAACGGCGCGGCTTCGATTCGCTGGTGCAGACTACGACCGGCTTCAACCACGCCGAGGGACAGGCTGCCGGCATCGATGGACCGAAGGAATTGCCGGCGCAGATGCTCGACCACGCCACCGGCTATCTGATGGCGTTCGGCGCGATGATGGCCAAGGCCCGCCAGGTCCACGAAGGCGGCAGCTGGCACGTGCGCGTGTCGCTGGCGCAGACCGGGCGCTGGCTGTGGAATCTCGGACGGCTCGAAAATGGCCTGAACACCCCGGATATTACGGGCGAGGCCGTACATGCTGCATTCATCGAGAGCATGCCATCTGGCTTCGGCACGTTGAAGGCGGTGCGCCATTCAGCGCTGCTGTCGAAGACGCCGGCGCGATGGAGCCGTCCGGCGATGCCGCTCGGCAGTCATCCGGCAGAGTGGCCGGTGACAAGCTGACGTGAAGCTGACGTGTCGCAAATTTTTAACGCAAACCGAAAGGCGCCCGGCGTTTTTTAGGTTGTTTGAAATCACAATTCGGCACTATTAGCGCGATCGATGAAGCGGGCATCCGCCGGTATCATCGCAGACAAGACCGGGCCCCATGGTAGTTGAAAATACCAAGCGATTGCAGGTGCTTACAAAACAACGGGTGATTACATCCGTAGTTTTACTAGCTCTTGCCGGTGCCGGGGCCTACGGCTTCCTCTATGCGGGAGCCAAGGAGAAGAGCCACTCCGAGATCTCCAGCCAGTCGCGCAGGAATGCGCAGAACTTCACGCCGACGCCGTCGGAATGGGCGACGCTGACGATCGAGCCGGTCAAGGCCAAGACCTTCCGCGCCGAGTATGTCACCGAGGGCAAGGTCGCAGTCGACGAGGACCGTTCGACGCCGGTGTTCTCGCCTTATGCGGGCCGGGTGACCAAGCTGCTCGCCAAGCCCGGCGAGGTGCTGAAGCAAGGTCAGCCGCTGTTCACAATCGAGGCCGCCGACACCGTGCAGGCCCAGAACGATTTCATTGCGGCGATGAGCTCGCAGAACAAGGCGAAGTCGGCGATCGATCTTGCCGACATCCAGTTCAAGCGCGCCAAGGACCTCTACGAGGGCCATGCCATCCCCCTGAAGGATTATCAGCAGGCGGAAGCGACCCAGGTTCAGGCGCAGAACGACATGCGCTCCTCGGCGACCGCGCTGGAAGCCGCGCGCAACAAGCTGCGGATCCTCGGCTTCACCGACGAGACCATCAAGGCGTTCCAGGACAAGGGCGTCATCAATCCGGAAGTCACGATCTATTCGCCGATCGCGGGCACGGTCGTGCAGCGTAAGATCGGCCCCGGCCAGTACGTTAATTCGGGCGCCAGCGATCCGGTCTTCGTGGTCGGTGACCTCTCCTCGGTCTGGCTCACCGCCTTCGTGCGCGAGAGCGATGCGGCTGCCGTGTGCGTCGGGCAGGACATCAGCGTCAACGTGATGGCGCTGCCGGGCCGCCCCTTGACCGCCAAGGTCAACTACGTCGCCGCCGCGATCGATCCGAGTACCCGCCGCCTGCTGGTCCGCGCCACCATCGACAACAAGGACGGTCTGCTGAAGCCGGAGATGTTCGCCAACGTCACGATCTATTCGTCCGGCGACCGCGCCGCGCCGGCGGTACCGAAGCAGGCCTTGATCTACGAAGCCGACAAGGTCCGCCTTTGGGTCGCGCGCGAGGACAAGTCGGTGGAGCTGCGCGAGATCAAGATCGGTCTCATCAATGGCAACCTCGTCGAGGTCACCAGCAATCTCAAGCCCGGCGAGCAGGTGGTCACCAAAGGCAGCCTGTTCATCGACCGCGCCGCGTCCGGCAGCTGATTGACGGGCCGGAAAAAGACAAGCTGAAGACCTGAATGGATCGCCTCGTCGCCCTTGCCGTCAACCGGCGCTTCCTGATGGTCGGGATGTTCGTCGCCGTGCTCATCGGCGGCCTGATCGCGTTCAACCAGCTCAACATCGAGGCTTATCCCGATCCGACCCCGCCGATGGTCGACATCGTGACGCAGAGTCCGGGGCTGTCGGCGGAGGAGATCGAGCGCTACATCACGATTCCGATCGAGACCCAGGTCGCGGGTCTGAAGAACCTGACGACCATTCGCACCATCTCGCTCTACGGCCTCTCCGACGTCAAACTGCAGTTCTCCTTCGCCTACACTTATGACGAGGCGTTGCAGCAGGTCTTGAACCGCCTGGCGCAGCTCGCTCCGCTGCCCGGCAACGTGCAGCCGCAGATCTCGCCGCTCAGCCCGATTGGCGAGATCTTCCGCTACCGTCTCGTCGGTCCGCCGAACTACAGCGTGCTCGACCTCAAGACCATCCAGGACTGGATCCTCCAGCGGCGCTTCCGTGCCGTGCCCGGCGTGATCGACGTCACCGGGTGGGGCGGCAAGAGCAAGACCTACGAGCTCCAGGTCGACTTCAACAAGCTGGTCGCCAACGGCCTGACGCTGCCGCAATTGCTCCAGGCGGTCGGCAATTCCAACGTCAATGTCGGCGGCAACACCGTCAATATCGGTCAGCAATCGGCGGTGGTGCGCGGCGTCGGCCTGATCCGCTCGATCGACGACCTCGCCAACACGATGGTCTCGCAGACCAACGGCAATCCGGTGCTGGTCAAGGACGTCGCCACCGTCACCGTCGGGCAGAAGCCCCGTCTCGGCATTGCCGGCCTCGACGAGGCCGACGACATCGTGCAAGGCATCGTCCTGATGCGCCGTGGCGAGCAGAGCTCGCCAACCATCAAGCGCGTCCACCAGCTCGTTCAAACCATCAACGAGTCCAGCATCCTGCCGCCCGGCGTGCGCATCGAGCGCATCTACGACCGCGGTGACCTGATTGAGCTCACCACCCACACCGTGCTGCACAACATGGTGGTCGGCATCTTGCTGATCGTGCTGTTGCAGTGGATCTTCCTCGGCGATCTCCGCAGTGCGCTGATCGTCGGCGCCACCATCCCGTTCGCGCTGTTCTTCGCGGTGATCATCCTGGTGCTGCGCGGGGAATCGGCGAACCTGCTGTCGGTCGGCGCGATCGATTTCGGTTTGATCGTCGATGCCACCGTCATCATGGTGGAGGCGATCTTCCGGCGCCTGACGCAGACGACGCCGATGTCGGAATCCGAGCAGATGTCGTCCGAGACGCTGTTCGGAATGAAAAGCCACGCCATCCTCAGCGCGGCGGCCGATGTCTCCCGTTCGATCTTCTTCGCCGCGGCGATCATCATCGCGGCGTTCCTGCCGCTGTTCACGCTCTCCGGCGTCGAGGGCAACATCTTCGGACCGATGGCGCGCACCTATGCCTACGCGCTGGCCGGCGGACTGCTTGCGACCTTCACCGTCACCCCGGCGCTGTCCGCGATCATCCTGCCCGCGCATGTCAGGGAGACCGAGACCAGGGTGATGCTTATCCTGCATCGGATCTACATGCCGGTGCTGCATTGGGCAGTCGCCAACCGCGGCATCATGCTCGGGGGCGCGTTCGGCCTTGTGCTGATGACGGTTGCGCTCAGCCGCTTGCTTGGCCTCGAATTCCTGCCGAAGCTGGAGGAGGGCAATCTCTGGATCCGCGCCACGCTGCCGCCGACCATCTCGCTCCAGGAAGGCAACTCCTACGTCAACGAGATGCGCAAGGTGATCCGCGCGCGGCCTGAAGTGGAATCCGTGGTGTCGCAGCACGGCCGCCCCGATGACGGCACTGACGCCGCCGGCTTCTTCAACGCCGAGTTCTTCGCGCCGCTCAAGCCCGCGAGCCAATGGCCCGGCACCCGCGACAAGGAAGAGCTGACTGCGCAGCTGCTCAAGCAGCTCGACGATCGCTTCCCCGGCGTCGAGTTCAACTTCTCGCAATATCTCCAGGACAACGTCTCCGAAGCCGTCTCCGGCGTGAAGGGCGAGAACTCGATCAAGCTGTTCGGCAGCGATCTCCAGGCGCTGACCGACACCGCCAACAAGATCAAGTCGGTGCTGGCAACCGTGCAGGGCGTCACCGATCTTGCGGTGTTCACCTCACTCGGGCAGCCGACCATCCAGATCGACATCAACCGTGCCAAGGCCGCGCGCTACGGCCTCGCGCCGGGCGATATCAACGCCACCATCAAGGTCGCGATCGGCGGCGACACCGCCGGCGACATCTACGAGGCCGGAAGCGACCGCCACTTCCCGATCATCGTTCGTCTTGCGCCGGAATTCCGCAGGAGCGCCGAGGCGATCCAGAATTTGCGGATCGGCGCGCCCGGACCGAACGGCACCGTCACGCAGATCCCCCTGAGCGAGGTCGCCACCATCAGCCTCGTCTCGGGTGCGGCCTACATTTATCGCGAGCAGCAGGAACGCTATCTGCCGATCAAGTTCTCGGTGCGTGAGCGCGACCTCGGCAGTGCGATCCGAGAGGCGCAGCAGAAGATCGCCGATCAGGTGCAGCTGCCGCCCGGCGCGCACATGGATTGGGTCGGCGAATTCGGCAATCTCCAGGACGCGATCCGGCGATTGTCGATCGTGGTGCCGATCTCGCTCGCGCTGATCGGCGTCCTGCTCTGGTTCAATTTCGGCTCGATGACCGACACGCTGCTCGCCATGAGCGTGATCCCGATGGCGATCTTCGGCGGCGTGCTCGGTCTCTTGATCACCGGCACCGCCTTCAGTGTCTCGGCAGCGATCGGCTTCATCGCGCTGTTCGGCATTGCCGTGATGGACGGCATCATCATCCTGTCGCAGTTCAACCAGCTCATCGAAGAGGGCATGGACCGCATGAGCGCGGTGATACGCACCGGCGAATTGCAGCTTCGGCCGGTGCTGATGACCTGCGTCGTCGCCGGCATCGGTTTGTTGCCGGCCGCGCTGTCGGAAGGCATCGGCTCGCAGGTGCAGAAGCCGCTCGCGGTGGTCGTAGTGACAGGCATGATGCTCGCGCCGATCGTGATCCTGGTGACGCTGCCGGTGCTGATCTCCTTCTTCTCCCGCCGCGCACGCTGACGCCAATCACAGCATTCGCTGCGCGATCCGCACCAGCATCATGGTGCCGAGGCCCAGCAGCATCAGGCTGGCCAACCGGCTGCTCATCGACAGCATGCGCGGCGTCAGCCGTGACCGCGCCGTTGCCACGATCGTGCTGAGCACGGTCCACCAGATCGCGGAACCGACGAAGACACCGGCGATCAACGGGGCTGCCGCGGCTTGCATTGAAAAGGCGTGCAGCGCAGCCAGAAACAGGATGACGGTCAGCGGATTGGTGAACCCAAGCGCGATGGCGCTGAGATAGGCGCGCGCCAGACGTACGTTGTCGACGTCGTCGGTCGTCTGGAGCGCGACCGAGCCGCGATGGGTCCGGATCGCGAACCACAGCAGCGTGAGCGCCGAGACGATGCCGAAGCCGGCGGCATTGGCCTCGACCCAGGGCTGTGCCAGTGAGTCTAGTCCCAAAACCGCGAGGGCGCTGTAGGTGAGATGCACGGTCGCGGCGCCGAAGCCGGTTGCGAGGCCCGTGGCCATGCCTGATGCCAATGTGCGCTGAATGCACAGCATGCCCATCGGGCCGATGGGGGCGGCGACGGTGAAACCAATTCCAATGCCGGAAAAAAGCGCGGCAAGATAATGCGATAAAGGCATGCACCCGCACGAACAAATGAAATCTGTGCGTGTGCGTAGCCCCGAAAAAGAATCACCGCCTCAACCAGAAGGGTGAGAAACGAACGAGGGCACAAACACGTTCGTGTGAGTCCAACGAGTTTGTGCCTTCGCCGACAACAGTTCCACGCCTCACTATGGAACCGTGTCGCGGTCGTTGAACCGAATTGCGCCTGTCGCGACTCAGAATCCGTAGAGTTGCGCCGGGTTGTCGACCAGGATCTTCTTGCGCACATCCGCATCCGGCGCCCATACCGGAAGCTGGTTGAGCAGGCGGCCGTCGTCGATCTGGTAGAGCGGTGCGATGTCGGTGGCTTTGCGTCCCTCGACACGGCTCGAATCCGGGTGCGGCCAGTCCGTACCCCAGACGACGCGGTCCGCATTCGCTGCGATCAGTGCGCGCGCATAGGGCGCCATGTCCTGATAGTCGGGCGCGAGCTTCGAGGAGCGATAGGCGCCGGAAATCTTGACATGGGCCTTGCCGGATTTCACCAGCGCGACCAGGTCGGCAAATCCCGGTTGCTCCAGCCCAAGCGAAGCCTCGAGGCCGCCGAAATGGTCGAATACAACGGGTACCGGTGCCGTCTCGACGAGGTCCTTGATCGCCGAGATCATGGGCAGCGTGGTGTAGAGCTGCACGTGCCAGCCGCGCGCCTTCATGCGCTCGACGGCGGCGGTGAAGCGCGGCCGGCCGACATTGGGATCATTGACGCCGCCGGTCGCGAGATTGAGGCGGACACCGCGAAAGCCGTCTGCATGCATCGTGTCAAGCTGGGCCTCGGTCGTTTTGTCGTCGATCACGGCCACCCCGCGCGCGGCCGCGCCACGCGCCTTCATGCCGAACAGCGTCGAGGAATTATCGGTGCCGTAGACACTCGGCGTCACGATCACCACGCGCTCGATATGCAGCGCATTGTGCAGCGCAGCCATTTCTTCCGGCGAAGCCGGCTCTGGCGTGTAAACGCGGCCGGCAAAAAATGGAAACTTCTCGACATCGCCATGGATGTGGGTGTGGCAGTCGCAGGCATGCGCCGGGACGTCGAAATTAACCGGCGTCGCGGGCTGCGCCGCGCGGGCGTGGACTTTGCTGGTCATGGCTACTCCGGCGGCAAGAGAGGCAAGCAGAACGCTGCGTCGATTGAGCATGGTTTCTCCCCCTATTTTATTATTTGGCAGTGGCCTCGCGACAATATCACATCAACTTGGCAGCCGCTGCGCTTCGCTGCATAGCTGCTTGACGAGGTCTGCAAGCGGGCGTGAGCCGTCGACGCGCACGACCGGGCAGGGCAGCCTCGCGAGCCACGCCTCATCTTTTGCGAGACTGCGGCCCCCGCGATCGCCGGCTTCGTAGTGCGAGGCCCAATCGACGAACGACTCCGCCTCCTCATGACGCCAGCCGCCCGGTGCGACGGCATCCGCTCCGAAATGCATAGCCTCGCGGCCACGCAGGCGCTGCAAGCGGAGCTCGCGCGGCGTCGTCACAAAGACGACGAGATCGAAGAATGGGACGAGCTCGTCGCCCCAACCGGTGACGGTTCCGCTCAGCACCCAATCGAGCCGCGGCAAGAACATCTCGCGCATCAGCCGCAAACGTTCGGCGGCAGGGCGTGTCGTCTGGTAGGGCGGCGCGGTTGGCAGCCAGAAATAATCATCGGTGTCGTGATGCGGCAGTGCAAGCCGGCCGGCGAGCGTGCGGCCGATCGTCGTCACGCCGGAGCCTGAAGCTCCCATCAGATGGATGCGGCGGCTTTTCATGTTCAGATCCTGAGACTGCCCGAACCGATTGCGCGGGTGCGGCGCGCTCCCTCACGCCGCTCGACGGCGCTTCGACATTCGCCCGCTTGTCGCGGGTTGGGCGGACAATGTCAGGCCTAACGCTCCGACAATGCGCATGACCGTGCCAAACTCAGGATTTCCGGTCTCTCCGAGCGCCTTGTACAGACTCTCGCGGTTCAACCCGGCTTTCTTCGCGATCGCGCTCATCCCGCGCGCGCGAGCGACAAGGCCGAGTGCGTCGCGCACGAAATCAGGATCGCCGGTCTCTAATGCGGCCGCAATATAGGCGGCCTGACGTTCTTCTGTGTTGAGATGGTCGGCAGCGTCGAAACGCGTCGTCCTGGATGCCGCCTTGACCGTCGTTTTCGCTGCTTTTGGCATCACAATGTCTCCGCCAGTTGCTGGGCTAGCTTGATGTCGTGTCGCTGCGTGCGCTTGTCCCCGCCACACAGCAGGATCACAATCTGCGTTCCGCGCTGCACATAGTAGATCCGATAGCCCGGTCCGTAGTCGATGCGCATTTCCCGGACGTTGCGACCGACGCTCTTGCTGTCGGCGAACGCGGGCAGTGATCCGGGCAACCGCGCTGGCGTCCTTGAGGCGGGTCAGCCACTCCGAAAAATGCTCGGTTTGCCTCACCTCGATCATGAGGTGCAAATGTAGCCCATGGGCTACAAAATGTCAAAGGAGGGTGGCGTGCCTGGGCGGTGGAGAGCCCAAAGGCGTTGCGGAAACTACTGCCCGGACGGCGTGCGCAGGCCGTGCCAGGCGTCACGGACCTGCTGGTAGTGCACCTCGGGCAGATAGTCCGGCGTGTTCAGGCTCAAGGTCTTGACGTCGAGATGGCCGACGGCGCTGAGCAGCGTATAGGACGCGATCACGCGGTCGCGGTTGGCGCCGATCAGGCGGGCCTTGGCCTGGATCAGATCGGCCTGCGAGTTCAGCACATCCACCGTCGTCCGCTGTCCGCCGGCGGCCTCGCGCTGCACGCCCTGGAGCGCGACGGTCGCCGCCTTCACTTCGGACTCCGATGCCGAGACCGCGATCTTGGCGCCTTCATGGACAACCCACGCGCTGACCGCCGCCGTGCGCGCCTGGTTGCGCACCTGGTCGAGCACGAGCCGGCTCTGCGCCGTGATCTCCTTGGCCTGCCGGGTCTGTGCGGCGGCTTGGCCACCGTCGTAGATCGGCACGGTGACATTGGCGACGATCGAGGCCTGATCTTCGGCGAAGGTGCCGAGCGTCGGGTCGTTGTTACGGCTCTTGCTGGCGCTGCCCTGGACGCTGGCGCTCGGCAGCAGCGCGCCTTCGGCGACGCGGATGTTGGTGGAAGCGACATCGACGTCGAAGCCGGCGGCCATCACTGCCGGGTGCTGGCGGATCGCCATCGTCAACGCGTCTTCACGGCTCTTCGGCAGATAGCGGTCGACGACTTCGGCAGCGCGAAGCTGCGACGGTGCATTGCCGATCACCTGTGCGTATATCGCCTGGCTCACCGCGAGCGCGACTTCGGCGGCGTTGAGATCGGAGAGCCCGCGGTTGAGCCGCGCCTCGGCCTGGGCGCTGTCGGTCGGCGTGACGTCGCCGGCGTTGAGGCGCCGTTGAGTGACCGAGAGCGTTTCGCGCAGGAAGGCGACGTTGGAGCGCTGCGCCTCGACCAGCGATTGGTTGGCGAGCACGTTGGTGTAGGCGGTGACCGCGTCGAGCAGCACGCCCTGGCCGACGTTGCGCAGCGCCTCGCGGCCCGACTGCACCTGGAGTTCGGCGGCGCGCACGTTGTTGGCGGTGCGGAAGCCGTTGAACAGGGTCTGCGTCACGGTGACGCCGATGATCCACGGCTTCAGATTGGCGGTCTGGATGGTGTTGTCGGGCAGCAGGTTGCGCACCGATTGCAGCCCGGCGCTGAGGCTTGCCACGATCTGTGGCCGGTAGCCCGCGAGCGCCTGCGGCACGTTCTCGTCAGTGGCGCGTTGCCGCGCGCGCTCGGCATTGAGCTGCGGATTGGTCTGGTAGGCCTTGGCGAGCGCCTCCGGCAGCGCTTCCGCCCGTGCGGCGGAGGGCAGGGCGCAACAGAGTGCCAGCGTGGTCCATGTCGCGAGCACAGGAGCCACGCCCGATCGATGCCGCGTCATCACGTGACCAGCTCTGGCGGCACGCCCAATCATGTAATCCCGCAAATCCCGGCTGTCCGCCCCCGCCGACGGCGGCTCTCTTAACTGTTTAACCAGCCGAGGTCCCGCAGGCAAACTGCCGCGGGGGAAACCCCCATCTATTCCGTGCTTGTTGCAGGTACATCACAGGGATTCTGCGGGAAAGCGGCAGAGCCTTACACCAGCCTGACCGTTCGCCTCCTTACCGGTTCTTGTTCACCGGCTTGCGCTTCTCGATGAACGCCGCCATGCCCTCGGAGCGGTCCTCCAGCGCGAAGGTCGAGTGGAACAGGTTGCGCTCGACGCTCATGCCCTCGGCGAGCGTGGTCTCGAAGGCGCGGTTGACCGCTTCCTTGGCCATCGCGACCGCGGGCCGCGACATCGCGGCGATCTTCTCGGCCGCGGCCATCACCTCTTCCATCAGCTTGTCGGCCGGAACGATGCGGCTGACGAGGCCGCTGCGCTCGGCTTCGGCTGCGTCCATCATGCGGCCGGTGAGGCAAAGGTCCATCGCCTTGGACTTGCCGATCGCGCGGGTCAGGCGCTGGGTGCCGCCGATGCCGGGGATGGTGCCGAGCGTAATTTCGGGTTGGCCAAATTTGGCGGTGTCGGCGGCGATGATGAAGTCGCACATCATCGCGAGCTCGCAGCCGCCGCCGAGGGCATAGCCCGCGACCGCGGCGATCGTCGGCTTGCGGCAGCGCGCGACCCGATCGCCGCCGATCGCGGCAAAATCCTCCGAGAACATGTCGATGAAGCCTTTCGGCTGCATCTCCTTGATGTCGGCGCCGGCGGCGAACGCCTTCTCGCTGCCGGTCACGACGATGCAGCCGATGGCGTCATCGGCTTCGAGATCGTCCACTGCCGCGGCGATCTCGCGGAAGACGCCGAAGGAGAGTGCGTTGAGCAGCTTCGGCCGGTTCAGCTTGATGATGCCGACCGCGCCTTTGCTTTCGACGATGATGTGTTCGAACGTGCTCATGCTCCACCCACGCTTTTGGTTGAGCGGGCAATGTGCCCGCTGACGCGGTGGGCTTCAAGAGGCGCCAAAGCCACCGGAGCAGGAACGGCCGGAACACGCGGCGAGATGCGCGTTCCGGACGAGGTCCCGCGGGTCGGCGATTAGGCCAAAATCAAGCCAAAGTCACGCCATGAACATGCGCGCGGCGGAGGCCAGCGTCAGCAGCGTGCCGACGCCGATGAAGATTTTTCCGATCAGGGAGCTCTGGTCCCAGGCCGAACTCTGTTGGCTGCTTGCCATCACCGGCGCCGGACGCGGCTGCGCGTCGGTTGCGGCGATCACCGCCTTCTGTGCCGGCGCGCTGTCCTGTTGCAGGGCGCGGTCGATGTCGTTGAGCTGATCGGGTGGGACGACCTGGCTCTCGGCGTTCGGGGCGGCGGTATTATCGGCCGCGGCCTGGACGTTGTCGTTGGCCCGGCCCGTCATTGCGGAGGCGGCCGCCGCGGTCGGCGTATCGGCGGCGGCGAGCTGCGCATTGGCGTTGGCGACTTCCGGCGGCATCTGGCTCGAGGCCGGCGCGTCACGGTTGTCGGCCTTCGCCTCGTCGGCCGTTGCCGTAGCGTCCTTCTTGTCGGCCTTGTCGTCGGATTTTTGCGCCGTCTTGGCGCTGTCGCGGTGGCGCGACGTGTGACGCCGCTGCTTGCTCGGCTTGACCTCGTCCGCCTGTTTGCCTGCGCTGTCCGACTTGCTGCTAGCGGCTGAACTCGGCGCCGCCTGTGCAACGCCCCCAAACAGCACGAAAAGCCCGGCCAGGAGAATCAGGGCCGCGCGCCCGCTGGCTTTCATCATGTTGACATCTCCCCAAGTCCGCCCGTCCCGGGAGCGAACAGAAACCCTGGGGCGTGACCACAGCGGGGCAGAAAATGGGAATCTTCGGGCCACACTGGGCAAAAGCGCGGCAAACGATTGCCTTCCCGATCGGCCACGGGGTGCGGACGGGACCGATCGGTGTTATGAGCCGTCCCGGAACTTGATGGCCGTATAGGTCGCGTGGCCGAGTATAGATCACGAATTCGTGATCGTGCAGCTGCCGGCGTAACAAACTGAAAGAGCGGCCGAATTGCTTGGTGAGGGCGCGCGTGCGCGGACGTGAGGACGAGTGGACCGGCCTGATGCGGTCGGCCATGGCAGGCGATGACGCGGCGTATCATCGCCTGTTGAAGGCGGTCACGCCTGTGCTGCGCGTTGCCGCGAGGCGCGGCCTGGCGCGGGCCGGGCAGCCTCCCGACCAGGCCGAGGATATCGTGCAGGAGATTCTGTTGGCGGTGCATCTGAAGCGGCACACTTGGGACAGCGAAGCCCCCTTCGCCCCGTGGCTGTTTGCGATCGGCCGCAACAAGCTGATCGACATGCTGCGGCGACGCGGGAGGCGGATCTTCGTCAACATCGACGATTTCGCCGAGACCCTGCCGGGCGAGGTGCCGCAGGAGACGGCTTCGGCCGGCGAAGTTGCCAGCCAGCTCAATACGCTGCCGCAACGCCAGCGCGACGTGTTGCAGTCGATCGCGGTCGACAGCAGCTCGATCAAGGACACGGCGGCGAAATATTCGATGAGCGAGGGCGCGGTGCGGGTGGCGCTGCATCGCGGACTTGCGGCGCTGACTGCCAAACTGCGGGACCACTAGTCATGGACACCGATCAACTCATTCGCTCGCTCGCGGCCGATAACGCCCATCGCCCGCCGCGCGTCGGCGCGGTGCTGACCATGGCGCTGCTGGTCGCCGCGCCCCTGTCGATTCTGATCTTCGCCACCTTCCTCGGTGTGCGTCACGACGTGATGAGCGCGATGCACAACCCGTTCTTCGACATGAAGTTCGCGGTCACGCTGTCGCTCGCGATACCCGCGATCATCGTCAGCCTGCATCTGTCGCGTCCCGAAGCCTTGCTGCGTGGCTGGGGCTGGCTGCTGCTGCTGCCCGTCGGGCTGCTCGCGGTGGCGATCGGCAGCGAGGCGATGATGGCGCCGGCCATGCCGATGACGATGCGATTGATGGGCAAGAATTCCAGGGTGTGCCTGTTGGCAATCCCTGCGATGTCGCTGCCGCTGCTTGCGGGGGCCCTGTTCGGCCTGCGCCACGGCGCGCCGTCCCACCCCGCGCTCGCCGGCGCGCTCGCCGGCCTGGTGTCGGCGGGCCTTGCCGCGACGCTGTACGCCTCGCACTGCACCGATGACTCGCCGCTGTTCGTCGCGACCTGGTACACGCTCGCGACCGCGTTGGTGACGGCAATTGGCGCGCTGGTGGGGGCGAAGGTCCTACGCTACTAGCTCGCCGGCTTCACGCCGCCGGCGTCGCGCCCTGCTGCATGCGGTGGAAGCGCAGCACCTGCTGCGCGGTCGAACTGCGCAGCGCCTCGTAAGCGTCGCGCAGCGTCACCATGTCGGTCTGCGAGCCGCCTGAGAGCTTCTCGCGCAGGGCGATGATGGCGCGGACGCTCGACCATTGCATGGCGGCGACCTTGGCGAGGATCATCACGCCCTCGACCCGGCTTTCGATCATCATGGTCTCGGCGGTCTCGACTGCGACGCCCGCAAGCGCGGCAAGCCCTGCGTTGGTTTCGTCGAACTTGCCCTGCTCCGCGAAGGTGGCGACCTGGAGCTCGGTGAGGCGGCCGTCCTCGTGCAGCGACTTCACCAGCGCGCGCGCCCTCTCGGTCTGCCTGGTCATGCTGGCGGCGCGGATCCGCTGCGCCGCTTCCTGGACCACGCTGGACACGTCGTCCGCGAGCTCCGGATGCGCGGCCTCCAGCTTCCTGCGCACGGCCAAGGAGGCCTTCGCGACCAGCTTCAAATAATGATGGCGGGGCAGGTCGGCCCGCAGGCCGATGGAGCTGGCGAGGTCGTCGTCACGTTCGGCGCGGGTCACGAGGTCGGCGAGACTTCCCTCCGACAGTTGCGCGCCCGGATTGTTGACGGTCGATTGCACCACGTCCTCGTCGCCGCGGGTCACCAGCACGTCGCTCAGCGCTTCCGACAGCACCCGCCGCAGCGAGATCGCCTTGAGATGGGCTTGGCCCCTGGTGCGCGCGATCTCGATCAGGGTCGCCTCGTCCAGCCGTTCGGATTTCGACAGCACCGGGCCGGAAACCTCGATCACCTCGTCGAGCGCGAGCGTGCGGATGATCTTCGGCGGCGCAGCCGCGATCGGTGCGAGGCGTTCGGCGAGCAGCGCCCTGGCGGACGTCTCGATCTGCTCCATCAGGCATTGGAACACGTCATCGAACACACGAACGTGGTCGTCGGAATAGTCCAAGGCGTTGCCCACGAAGAGATCGGTGACGCGGCGCAGCGTCTCGACCCGGTGCGCGACGGTGCCGTGCGAGAGCGCAGTTTGCAATTCCTCGAGCAGACTTTCGGATGATTTTACGGCTTTGGATCTCATTGCCCTGTCCTGGAGCGTTCGGCCCGGCCGCGGCTTCTGTCGCGCCGGGAGAAAATGGATTGGTCAGCTGGTTGCAATGCGGTTGCGCCCCTGTGCCTTGGCGGAATAGAGCGCGCTATCGGCGCGCACGAGAAACGTGTCGGCAGTATCGTTGTCGCGTAGTGTCACGACGCCCGCGGAAATGGTCACGCGCATGCCCGGGGAGAATGCGCTCCAGTCCAGATCGGCGACGATCCCGCGCAGGCGATCGAGCATGCGCGACGCCGCATCGCCGTCCATCCCAGGTAGCAGCAGCAAGAATTCCTCGCCGCCGTAGCGGCCGAAGCAGTCGGCCGGGCGGATATTGGCGAACATGGTGATCGCGAAGGTGCGCAGCACCTCGTCGCCGACGGGATGGCCGTGGGCGTCGTTGATGCGCTTGAACCAGTCGAGGTCGATCAGCGCGATCGCGCAAGGCCTCGATGTCTGCCGCGATTTTTCGATCTCGGCGTCGAGAAGCCGCATGATGCAGCGGCGGTTGTAGGAGCCGGTGAGCTCGTCGAGCTCCGCCAACTCCTCGATGCGCTGATAGGCGGCCTTCAGCTCGATGCTGCGCCGGTACAGGATCTTGCGCAGCGTGGCGCCGAACAGGCCAAGGAAGGCGCACTGGCCGATCACCAGCACGAAGCACAGCATCGAGGCGGCCCGTTGCAGCTGAGTCGTAACCGGCAGTCCGATTGGCAAGTCTGAGGCGAGGAAAACCAAGGCGAGCCCGCACGTCGCAAGGCCCCAGGTGAGCATCGCCTGACTAGAGGTCATACGAAGCGTGCCGAAGGCGAAGATCAGAAACAGCACGGCAAGGAACGCAACTCCGACTGTCGGCACCGCGAGCAGGAATAGCAGCTGCAGCGTCATATGCGCCGAGATCTGGAAGACGGTGAGGTAATGATCCTCAAACCGGTCGCCGAAGCCCGCTTCCGACAGCACGGTGAAGGTCCCGATGATCAGAAGGCCGCCGAGCCAGAACAGTGACGGAACGCCCATGGAGATCACGCCGTCAAAGGCGTAGAGCAGCAGGACGGAGGCGCCGAGCGAGTAGCTCGCCACCTGGCCGACATACATCTGGCGCCGCTGCCGGATCCGGCGCGCCAGGACTTCGGGTGCCGCCGCTTCGGTGGTCAGGGCGAGATCCGCGGCCTCAGCGGCATTCCTCTCGGGAAAGGACGTCGCAGCCGTGCTCATGGTCCCGCCAATCGTGGATGTCAGCCCAAAAATCTACGTGGCAAGCCTTTAGGTTTGGTATCCTTCGAAACCGAATCCACGCTGTACTGCGCGGCAGCGCGGGACGTCGACCGCTCCAGGAATTTGCCGGCGATTAGGCATCGTGTGCGACGCGGTCAAGCCAAAGCAGGGCTTCGGAAGACATATGTCGTGCTAGGCTGCTAAGGTTCGATGCACGTCGGGGCCGTCTATGCGGGATGGCATTGCGCAGGAAAGTGCTTCATTACTATGTTACCGTTCTTGAGCGAGGCGCCCAGCCGCGGGTGGCAACAGGAAATTTCGCGTCTGTGGGGTAGATCACACAGCTTCCCGTACGACTGCGGTAGGTTGAACAATTTTACCCCTCCCGTCGAACCGTCTGCCGCATCCACCCGACCAACCTTGCGAGACGGTCTTTGAGCGTGACACAAGCGGCTTCGGACGAGATCCTGATCGCCAGGATCGCTCAAGGCGACCGGCTCGCCATGCAGGTGCTGTACGGGCGGCACCATGTCAGGGTGTATCGGTTCGGCCTCCGGCTCGTGCGGGACGAGCAGGCGGCGGAAGACCTCATCAGTGAGGTATTTCTCGATGTCTGGCGTCAAGCCGGCAAGTTCGAGGGCCGATCCGCCGTTTCGACCTGGCTGCTGGCCATTACCCGATTCAAGGCCCTGTCTGCGCTCCGGCGCAGGAAGGATTTTGAGTTGGACGACGACGCCGCGAACGCGATCGAGGATACGTCCGACAATCCGGAAACGGCAGTGCAGAAGAAGGATACCAGTGAAGCGTTGCGGGAGTGTCTGACGGGTCTCTCGCCGGATCATCGGGAAATCGTCGATCTCGTCTACTACCACGAGAAATCCGTGGAAGAGGTGGCCGAAATCGTAGGCATCCCGGAGAACACTGTGAAGACGCGCTTGTTCTATGCGCGCAAGAAATTGGCCGAACTGCTGAAAGCAGCCGGCATTGAGCGAGGCTGGCCATGATGGCTTTGAGCAAGAAGATGCTGGAGCAAGAGCCCGGTGAAATTGAACTGCTGCTGCCGTGGCACGCCGCCGGCACGCTGAACCCGCGCGATGCGCGCCGCGTCGACGAGGCGCTGGCGCGCGATCCCGAGCTCGCGAAGCAATATGCCGCGATCCGCGGCGAGTATGAAGAGACCATCCATCTGAACGAGAGCCTGGGTGCTCCGTCGGCGCGCGCGATGCAGAAGCTGTTCGCCGCGATCGACGCCGAGCCTGCGCGGGCGGCCGGTTCGCTGCCGCTGTCGGCGCGCATCGCCACCTTCTTTGCGAGCCTGTCGCCGCGCACGCTGGCCTGGTCGGCGAGCCTTGGCGCCATGGCGCTCGTGCTGCAAGCCGGAATCATCGGCGCCGTGTTGACGAAGACCCAGACTGCGACCTTCCAGACTGCTTCGCTCTCGACCAGCGCTCCGATCACACGCGACCTCGGCACGAGCGTGCCGCCAGCGCGCGCGCTGGTACGCTTCACGCCTGAGGCGCGCGTCGCCGACATCACGGCATTGCTCGACGGCTACCAGGCTTCGATCATCGGTGATGCCAAGGGCGGCATGTTCCGCCTCCAGTTCGACAAGGCGATGAGCCGTGACGAACTCACCTCGCTGCTCGGCAAGATGCAGCGCGAGAAGTTCGTCAACCTCGCCGTCGCGGCGCCATAAGGCGCTTCCAAGCCGATGACGCGCAAGTCCGAAAGTGGAGTAAGAGCCGGGGCCTGCGCTTCGTCGGTCGGAGCCGCGCTTTTGCTCGCCGCCTGTCTCGGCGTCGAGGTTGCGCAGGCGCAGGCGATCATGCGCACGCCGACGATCAGCGTCCCCTCCCGAATGCCCGCGATTTCTCCCGGCGTCGCCGCACGCGTCAGTCCCGGTGTTGCCGCCAGAGCGGTGGCCGTCGGCCGCGGTCCGGGTCCGACCGTGACGACCAGGATTTCGGCGCGGATGGGGCCGACGCCGGTGCTGCCTTATGCGCGCTACTCCCCGAACCTCTATCCCGCCTGTACCGCGACCGATCGCGACGCCGCCGGCGAATGCCTGGCGCAGCAGAACGCAGGCGGCGATGGCTCGGGCAAATCGGGCAACAAGACCGCCGGAAAGGGGCGCGGCAACAACACGCCGGTCGCTGCGGATCTGCGCATCTTCGCCGGCGAATTCGTCGCCGAGATCGACGGCGGGCTGTCGTTGACCCAGGCCGACGAGCTTGCGCGCCGCCATGGCCTGACCCGCGTGTCTTCCGAGAACTTTCCGCTGATCGGGTCGACGTTCGGACTGTTTCGCATCACCGACGGCCGGCCCTCCGCGACGGTGCGGCGTGAATTCGCGGCGGACGGTAGCGTGCGCTCGGTCCAGCCGAACTTCCGCTATCTGCTCCAGGATCAGAAATCGTCGGTGCCGACCGAGGGAGATCCCGCGCAATATGCGCTGGCCAAGCTCCGCCTGCCGCAGGCACATACGCTGGCGCATGGTGCCAATGTGACGGTAGCCGTGATCGACTCCGGCATCGACGCCCAGCATCCGGAACTTGCCAATTCCATTGCCGACAATTTCGATGCGCTCGGCAGCGCCGAAGGCCCGCACATTCATGGCACCGGCATTGCCGGCGCTATCGTGGCGCATGGCAAGCTGATGGGCAGCGCGCCCGAGGCGCGCCTCATCGCCATCCGCGCCTTCGGCGGCACCACCGGCGGGGCCGAGAGCTCGTCCTACATCATCCTGCGCTCTCTGAACTATGCCGCCGAGCACGGCGCGCAGATCGTCAACATGAGCTTTGCCGGTCCCAAAGACGCGGTGATCGAGCGGGCCATCGCGGCGACCGCCGCGCGTGGCCTGGTGCTGATCGCAGCCGCCGGCAATGCCGGCGCGAAGTCGCCGCCGCTCTATCCGGCCGCCAATCCCAACGTGATCGCGGTCAGCGCGACCGACCAGCAGGACAGGCTGTTCACCGCCTCCAACCGCGGCAATTGCATCGCGGTCGCGGCCCCCGGCGTCGATATCTTCCTGCCGGCGCCTGACGGCAAATATCAGATGACGTCGGGCACCTCGTTCTCTGCCGCCTATGTCTCCGGCGTCGCGGCGCTGCTGCTCGAGCGCAACTACGCCTTGAAGCCGGAAGCACTGCGCACGACGCTGGCGAAGACGGCGCGCGACCTCGGTTCACCGGGCCGTGATGATCTGTTCGGCGACGGCGAGGCCGACGCGTTTGCCGCGGTCATGGCCGTTCCCGCCGCCGGCGCGACGCCGGTCGCGGCCGCGTCCGGTACAACAAAACGTGAAGATATCGAGAAGCGTCGCGACGAGCCTGGCATCCGCGCATTAGAGCAACCTTCGTTGTCGAGCACTGAGGATAAAGCCACGGTTTCTCAGGCGGATAAGCCGACGACGCGATAGCGGCTGCGACAACTTTGCGCGCAGCGCGAAGGTCGAAAAATCAAACGCCGCATTGAACGTTCGGCCCGCTGCCACGACCAAATTATGTGGGAGCGGTTATCCCTCCCCATAAGTCATATTAGGCGCGAGCGCCCATCCACCCCAAGCGCCCATATGGCTCGACCCGTCCGGTTGTCCCCCCGGACGGGTCTTTTCTTTTTGGACGTCCCATTCCTCGAAGCCCTGCGCGAGATCAGCTTCCGGTTGGAGATCGTGGTTCACCCATCGCCACCGCTCCGCCGGCACGCCGCAAGCGCGCTATGCTTGTGCGAAGCTTGACTCCAAAACGCCTTGAATCTCCGCACGACTACGGAGTTTGGCGACGAAAACATCGTCGTTGCTGGACAAGTCAAAACTTTTCCACAAAATATTCACGTCGCGTCTAAATTGATTCGTGTGCGTTGCGTCGCGTCCGTATTTTCTCCTGACGGGCTGATTTATGACACATCGCCAAGAGGCTATTCGCGACGTGGCTATTGGCCGCGACGTTGCGGCACGCTGGTGCGCTCTCGCCGAGCAGCGGCTGGTGCATCTCTCCGAGATGTTCGAGACCGGACGCTGGCGCCGCTATCACTCCGAGATCGCATTTCTCGAAAACATCCAGGAAGCCAAGCTCGCCGTCCAGACCTGGCGCGCGCTTGCCACCGGCGCCGACGTCGCCACGGCGGCCGCGAGCGTGTCGCCCGCATTCGGCTGGTCGCCGGCGACGATGCCCCGCATGTTTCCGCGCGAGCAGCAGGCGCAGACCGTGCAACCGAAGGCCGTGCACATCGTCCCGGAGACCGCCGTGCCGGTCAGGCTCGACCCGAAGCCGGGCGTTCTCGCCGAAATCTCCGAAGCCCCGACCGCGCCGGTCGCCGCGCCTGCCCCGATGGCACCGCTCAAGGTGCCGGCTGCCATGGCGCCACCCACCGCGCCCGTGGCAATGACAGGGCCCAAGGTGCCGGCCGCGACCGCAGCGCCCAAGGCGCTGGCTGCGATGGCAGCGCTTCTGCCGCAGTTCTCTCCGCCGGCAGCCGAAATTGTCGCAGCCCCCGAGCGCCTGGTTGAGTTCACATTCAGCCTCGACGGCCTCGAAGCGAAGTACCCGCTGCTGCGGAACGCGTTCTAGCTTTCGGAAGCCAGAGGCGAGGAACGGCAGCTACCGCCGCACCGCATTCCCGCCGACCATCAATTGCGCAAAGCGCTGGGCGCCGTCCACCGACAGATCGGACGTCACGGCGCGCGCGTGATCGAGCCCGACCACGGCGCCACGCGGGGTTTCCGAGATCATGTTGTTGTTGACGAGCGCGGTGCCGGCGCCGGACACGACGGACACCCCGATGCCGGCCAGTGCCTTGCGGATCACGTTGCCCGTGATCGCGACGTCGCGGAGGTATTTGCCCCAGCCGGCGACGATGCCGTAGGACGGCGCATTCTCGATGACGTTGCCGGTGACCGATGAATCCGCCTCGATGTAGATGCCGATGCCGGCATCGTCATCCGGCGCGGTGCCGATCGGCCGCTTCGGGATCAAATTGCGGATGATGTTGCCCTGGACCACGGCGATGCGGCCGCCTTCGTTGAAATTGCAGACGGAGACGCCGACGGCGGCGCCGTCCACAATATTGTTGGCGATCACTGCCGCCTCGAACGCGAATTCCGAATAGAGCGCGACCTCGCGCACGTCGCTGACGCTGTTGCCGGTGATGTGGATGTTCGAGGCCGAGTTGCCGCGCACGGCGGAGTAATCGCAGTTTTTGATGCGATTGCCGCGCACGATGACGTTGCCGGCGCGGAACGCGTTGATGGCGTTGCCGTACTGGCCGGAGCCGCCGGGGCCGGCCTTGATGTCCTCGATGCGGTTATCAGTGACCAGCGTGCCGTCATCGCCGATAGCCGTGCGCAGGATCTCGATGCCGTTGTCGTTGGTACCGGTGATGGTGTTGCGGGAGACGCTGAGACCCCTGGCGTCGAACGACACCACCGCCGTCACCGCGATGTTGGTAAAGATGTTGCCCGAGATGTCGCCGGAGACCTGCTCGAGCCAGATACCGCTGCCGCCGGACCCCGTGATCTCGCAACCGGTGATGCGGATGTCGCGTCCGCCGAGGATCTGGATCAGCCCGCGCCGCGTCGGCAGCGGAATGCCGCCGCCGTCGAAGCTGATGCCGGAAAGGCCGATTGCATCGGAGCCGTCGCTCTGGATCGCCGAGGTCCCGCCGGTGAAGACGAATTTGGTCGCGCCGCGCACGCCGATCAGTTGCGCGCCATTTGGCAAGCGTAGCAGCCCACTGCGGTAGATGCCGGGTGGCAGCGCCAGCGGCATCTGCGCCCGCGCGGCCTCGTCGATCGCACGCTGGAGCACTCGGGTCTGATCCTCGCTGCTGCCGGGCCGCACGCCATATTGCGTGGCGTCGCGGCCGAGCAGCGACGTCAGCGGCGCCGCACGCGCGGCGTCGGCTGGTATCGCGAGCGCGCCGGCGATGCCTGCGGTTGAAGCTCCGATGAGATGGCGGCGATTGAGGTCCATGGATGCGTCCTCCGGCGGACGCGGGGGTCCGCAGCGGTTAGGTAGCGCAGGGCCGCTGGTTGCGTGAGGATTGTTCGCGGTAGGGTTAAATGTTTACCGGAGAGACGGTCCGTAGGGTGGGCAAAGCGGAAGCGTGCCCACCATTCAGCGGCAGATCGGAACAAGTTGGTGGGCACGGCGCAAGCGCGCCTTTGCCCACCCTACGAAGTCGGTGTGTTGCGCCCCTTCCGTGCCAACTGCACCATCTCCATCAGCATCGCTTCCCCGGCGTCCACCAGTTCCTCGAGCGTGATCCGCGGCGCGCCCTTGCGGCGCACGGCGCCACTGCGCGCGAGCAGGGGAATATGGATGAACGCGGCGAGCTTTGGCCCGCCGGCCCTGACGTTTTCGATCGCGCGCCAGCTCAGGTAATTGCAGAGATAGGCGCCGGCGTCGCGCGAGGGGCGCGCGTCGATGCCGGTGAGGCGGGCGGCGCGCAGCAGCCTTGCGGTGTGCGGTCCGAAAATCATCGCGTCCGCATTGCCGGCGATGCCGCGCTTGCTCGATCGGGTGTTGGCGGCATCGGGCCACAGCATGGTGACGGCGTTGCGCGCGCGGCTCTCGATGCGCAGATAGGGCGTGCGTGCGGCAAGGCCGAACATCAGCAGTGCATCCGGCTTCTCTTTCGTAAGCACCTCCGGCAATTGCCGGTCCACCGCGGCATAGGTGACCGGGAAGATGTGGCTGGAGATCGCGGCATCGTCGAGTGCGGGACGGCGCAATTGCGCCAGCCGGGCGACCAGCGGCTGGGTCGGATTGTAGGGCGCGCCGGGAAACGGGCCGAAGCCGGTGAGGAGAATGCGGAGCTTGTCGCTCATTGCAGCAACTCCAGGATCTTTTCGGCGGCGAGCGCCGGCGTGAGATGGCCGTCGGCGACCTCAGTCTCGATCTTCCGGACCTTGGTCCGCACCGATGCCTCGCTGCGCAACCGCGCCAGCATGCGCTGCTCCAGCATCGACCACATCCATTTCACCTGCTGCTCGCGCCGCCGTGCGGCGAAGTCGCCGGATGCAATCATCGTCTTGCGGTGATCGAGGACTTTCTGCCAGATCTTTGCGATACCGTCACCGGTCAGCGCCGAATAGGTCTCGACCGGCGGATGCCAGTGCTCGGAGCGCGGCGTCAGGATATGCAGCGCGCCGCGATAATCGGCGGCAGTGATGTTGGCGCGCTTGAGATTGTCGCCGTCGGCCTTGTTGATCGCGATCATGTCGGCGAGCTCGACCAATCCCTTCTTGATGCCCTGCAATTCGTCGCCGCCGCCCGGCAGCATCAAGGCCAGGAAGAAATCGGTCATGTCGCAGACCGCGGTCTCGGACTGGCCGATGCCGACGGTCTCGACCAGCACGACGTCGAAGCCGGCCGCCTCGCACAGCAGCATGGCCTCGCGCGTCTTGGCCGCGACGCCGCCGAGCGTGCCCGAGGACGGCGAGGGGCGGATGAAGGCGTCGTCGGAGGCTGAGAGGCGGGCCATCCTCGTCTTGTCGCCGAGGATCGAGCCGCCGCTCCGCGCCGAAGACGGATCGACCGCGAGCACCGCGACCTTGTGGCCTTGCTCGATGAGATGGGTTCCGAGCGCGTCGATCGTGGTGGATTTGCCGACGCCGGGCGAGCCGGTGATACCGACGCGCACTGCCCTGCCGGTATCGGGCAAGAGCATCTGCACCAGCTCGCGCGCCAGCGCCTGATGATCGCTGCGCCGGCTCTCGACCAGCGTGATGGCCCGCGCCAGCGCCGCGCGGCTACCGGCGCGGAGGTCATGGGCGAGGGATTTGATGTCCAGTGAAGGCTTTTTCTCAACCATGCCCTGCTTTACAACGCCCGCGCAGGGCAGGCGAGGGCCGCCCGCCCGATATCACCGGGATGTCGCCGCCACCCCGGTCCGCACCGGTTTCACCTTGCGCCACGCCCAGACCAGCACCGGCCACAGCAGCGCCCCGATCGCCATGGCGGCGAGGATCGCGGCCACGGGGCGCTCGAAAAACGGCAGGATGCTGCCGTCGGACTTGATCAGCGAGGTCACAAAAGCCTGCTCGACCATAGTGCCCATGACGATGCCGAGCACCATCGCGGCGACGGGATAGCCGTTTGCTTCCATGACATAGCCGATCACGCCGAAGGCGGCGACGGTGACGATGCCGAACATGTTGTTGCCGATCGCGAACGAGCCGACCGCGCAGCACAGCATGATGATCGGCATGATGGCGGAGCGCGGTGCCAGCAGGATGTAGGCGGCAACCCGGATCATGGCGATGCCGAGCGGGATCATCAGGATGTTCGCGATGATGAACATCAGATAGATCGCGTACATGCTCGACGCTTTCTCGGTGAACAGCGTCGGCCCCGGATTGAGCCCCTTCATGTAGAGCACGCCGATCGCGATCGCGGCGATGGTGTCGCCGGGGATGCCGAACAGCAGCGACGGCACCCAGCCCGAGGCGATGCTGGCATTGTTGCTGGCGCCGGCCTCGACCAGGCCTTCGACATGGCCGGTGCCGAATTTCTCCGGTTCCTTGGAGAAGCGCTTCGACATCGCATAGGACACCCAGGCGGCCATGTCGGCGCCGGCCCCGGGCAGCACGCCGATGATGATCCCGACGATGTTTCCGCGCGTCATCTGCCAATGGTATTTCTTGGTCAGCTTCCACTGGCCGGCCATGATGCTTCCGAATTTGCGCCGCGGCAGCGGTGGAGGTTCGGGCGTCAGCATCGCGCGCATCACCTGGGCCACCGCGAACACGCCGACTAGCGCGGGGATCGGCTCGATGCCGCCGAACAGATCGGTGAGGCCGAAGGTGAAGCGCGGCACACCGCCCGGATTTTCGATGCCGATGCAGGAGACCAGCAAGCCGAGGAACATGCCGGCGATCGCCTTCACCGGCGAGGAGCGCGCCACCAGCGTCGCGCACATCAGGCCGAGCAGCGCCAGCCAGAAATACTCGAAGGTCGAGAAAGACAGCGCGATCTCGGCCAGCGGCGGCGCCAGGATCATCAGCGACAGCACGCCGGCGATGCCGCCGACGGCCGAGAACCACACGCCGGCCCCGAGCGCCAGCTCGGCCTGTCCCTTGCGGGTCATGGCGTAAGCCTCGTCGGCATAGGCGGCGGACGCTGGCGTGCCGGGGATGCGCAGCAGCGCCCCGGGGATGTCGCCGGAGAAGATCGCCATCGAGGACGCGGCGACGATGGTCGCGATCGCCGCGATCGGCGAGAGATAGAAGGTGACGGGGACGAGCAAGGCGGTTGCCATCGTCGCCGACAAGCCCGGCAGCGAGCCGATCACGAGCCCGTACACCGAGGCTGCGAACATCGCGATGATGACCTCCCAGGTGGAGATCAGTGCGAACGCTTCAATCAGGGTTTTCAGCATGGGATCACCAAGGCGTCGGCAACAAGCCGGCCGGAAGCGGCACGCGCAGCAGCTTGCCGAAGATCAGGTGGATAGCGAACGGCGACAGCGCTGCGAGCGGCAGCGCCAGCTTCCACTTCGCCCCCAACGCGGTCGAGGTGACGTAGACCATGATCGCCGCGGTTATGATGAAGCCGAGCCGGTCGGCCGCCACCACGTAGAACAGCAGCAGCGCCGGCGGCAGCAGCGCGCGCAGGCCGTACAACTTTCCCGGCGGCGGCGCAGCCGCTGCCTGGCCATCCTCGAGCGGGATCAGCTCTTCCGCCTCCTCGAAGGTGTGGCCGATCCCGAACACGATCGCGAGCCCGCACAGCGCAAGCCCGATGCCGATCACGAGCGGAAATACGTTGGGGCCGACCGGCTGCCCGGGCACCGGCGGCAGCAGCCAGCCGCCATAGGCGGCTGCTGTGCCGAGCACGACGAGAAACGATCCCGTGACGGAGTCGGGAAGGCGCATGGGAGAATCCTATGAGATTTCTTCTCCCTCGCCCCGTTCTTACGGGGAGAGGGGTGGGGTGAGGGGCTGCGTCCACGATGGAGGTGAAAGCCGGACTCGCGGAGCCGCGTCCTCACCCGAATTTGCGCTGCGCTCAAATCGACCTCTCCCCCGCAAGCGGGGAGAGGTGACAAATCACGCCTTGCTCAGACCCGCCGCCTTCATCGCTTCGCCCATCTGGGCGTCGCCCTTGTCCATGAAGCTTGCGAACTGGCCGGCATCGCCCCACACGGTGCCGAAGCCCCGATTGCCCATGAAGTCCTTGAACTCGGCGGAGTCATAAACCTTCTGCAGCGCCGCGGTGAGCTTCGTTGCGATCTCCGGCGGCAGGTCCTTCGGCGCGCCGATGCCGCGCCAGGCGCCGGTCGCGTAGTCGATGCCCATCGCCTCCTTCAGCGTCGGCACGTCCTTGAAGATCGGATTGCGCGCCGGCGCCATGATGGCAAGGCTCCTGGCCTTACCGGCCTCGATGATGGCGCGGGCTTCCGGCACCGAGCAGGTGGTGAGGTCGAGGCCGCCGGCGGCGAGGTCCTGCATCGCGGGTGCGGCGCCGTTCGACGGAACCCAGGCGACCTGGTTGGCGGGCAGGCCCATCGCCTGCATCCAGCCGACCAGCGCAAGATGCCAGATGCCGCCCTGGCCGGTGCCGGAGGCCTTGAACTTGCCGGGAGGGGCCGCCTTGATGGCTTCCGCGAGTTCCTTCACCGTCTTGTAAGGCGAGGAGGAGGAGACCTGGATGCCCGGGGGATCTTCGTTCATCAGCGCGAGCGGGGTGTAGCTCTTCGGCGCCAGCTCGGTCAGCCCTTGCCAGTGCATCATCGAGATTTCGACGGTGAGCATGCCGATGGTGTAGCCGTCGGGCTGCGCGGTCGCGATCGCGGTATGGCCGACGACGCCGGAGCCGCCGGTGCGATTGACCACGTTGAAGGGCTGGCCGAGATCCTTCTCCAGCAGCGCTGCGACAATGCGCGCAGTCGCGTCGGTGCCGCCGCCCGCGCCCCAGGGCACGATCACGGTGACGGGCCGCGCCGGATAGGCTTGTGCAAGTGCGGGTGTGAGGCCGAATGCGGCGGATGCCGCAACCGCAGCGGAAGAGGCCGCAAAGGTGCGGCGCGTAATCTTGGACATCAATGCCTCCCAGCGGCGCCCATGACGTCAGGCGCTCTTGTCAATGGCGACATTCTAGTCGGCTTTGCAGCGCGGCTGCAAGGCAACGCGACCAGCGCTTAGAGAGCTACGCGGCGTTGCTCACGACGGGATCACTGCGGCTCGTCCGCGTCGCCCTTTGGCCGTGCGCCACCGAAGATGCGGGTGCCTTCCCCGCTGAGATAAGGCTTCAGCGTTTCCCACGGCACGAATGCGACATATTCGCCCTCGGCGTAGGGGCCGACTGCGTAGGGCGGGTAGTGGAAAGTGAGGCCGGAACTCTTGCCCGCGTCGGTTGAAGGCGCGAGCGTCACCGCGCCGATCTTGAGCAGGCTCGGCTCCACGCTCTTGAACCATTCGTCGGTCGCGGTCTCGCTGGTATCGCGCTTCTTCTTCTCGATCTTCAACGATGCGATCACCGCCTTCACCATTGCCTTCATGGCCGCGCCGTTGTCGGCGGTCTCGGTGAAGAACGGGCGGATGGAAATGCGCTTGTTCTCGGCCTTGTCCCACAGGATCGTGTTCACGTCGGAGTTGGGATGGGCGCCGTGGGTGTCCGTGTAGTCGTTGCGGAGAATGCTGACATAGCGGTCGGCGACGACGGAGCGGATCGCATATTTGCGCTCGAAGTCCCAGCCGCCTTCCTTGAATAACTGCGGATCCTCTTTGCGCGAGGCGGCGGCTTCTGCCGCGTTCTTGTCGATCCACTTCTTGCCTTCAATCAGGCAGTCGGCCGCCAGCGCCGCATCGACCTTGACCTTGTCGTCGAGGAAGACGCGGGCTTCGATGCTCTTGGTCTTGATGACCGCGTCGGGCTTGGGGTCGGCAGCATGGGCAGTAGCCAACAACGCGCTGCAGGCTGCGACCAAAGTTAGCGCGCGCATCAACGCTGGCGCGGAAAATATCACGCACTGTCCTTTCGAAGATCGATGGCGACCTACTCCGCCGCCTCGCTATGCCCGAGCCGGGCGTTCAGCTTGCGGATCAGCTCCTCGGCCGCGTCCGCGATCACCGTGCCCGGCGGGAAGATGGCTTCGGCGCCGGCCGCGTAGAGCGCGTCGTAATCCTGCGGCGGCACCACGCCGCCGACGATGATCATGATGTCGTCGCGGCCCTGCTTCTTCAGCGCGGCCTTCAATTCCGGTACGGCTGTGAGATGGGCAGCGGCGAGCGAGGAGACGCCGAGGATGTGGACGTCGTTCTCGACCGCTTGGCGCGCGGCTTCGTCGGCGGTCGCGAACAGCGGCCCGATGTCGACGTCGAAGCCGATATCGGCGAATGCCGACGCGATCACCTTCTGGCCGCGGTCGTGGCCGTCCTGGCCTATTTTTGCGACCAGGATGCGCGGGCGGCGGCCTTCCGCCTCCTCGAAGGCGTCGATCAGCGCCTGAACCTTCTCGACCCGGTTACCCATGCTGGACGCCTCCCGCTTGTAGACGCCGGTGATGGATTTGATTTCGGCGCGGTGCCGGCCGAACACCTTCTCCATCGCGTCGGAAATCTCGCCGACGGTTGCCTTCGCGCGCGCAGCGTCGATGGCGAGCGCCAACAGATTGCCGTTGCCTTCGCCGGCCGAGCGCGTCAGCGCGGCGAGCGCGGCCTCGACGTCCTTCTGGTTGCGTTCGGATTTCAGCCGCGTCAGCTTGTCGATCTGGAGTCGGCGGACATTGGTATTGTCGACCTTGAGAATATCGATCGGAGCTTCGTCGGTCGGCTTGTATTTGTTGACCCCGATCACCGCCTGCTTGCCGGCATCGATGCGGGCCTGGGTCTTGGCCGAGGCTTCCTCGATGCGCAGCTTCGGTACGCCGGCCTCGATCGCCTTGGCCATGCCCCCGAGCTCCTCGACCTCCTGGATGTGGCTCCAGGCCTTGGCTGCGAGGTCACGCGTGAGACGCTCGACATAATACGAGCCGCCCCAGGGGTCGATGATGCGGGTGGTGCCGCTCTCCTGCTGCAGGAAGAGCTGGGTGTTGCGGGCGATGCGCGCGGAGAAATCGGTCGGCAGCGCCAGCGCTTCGTCGAGCGCGTTGGTGTGCAGCGACTGGGTGTGGCCCTGCGTCGCCGCCATCGCTTCCACCGTCGTGCGCATCACGTTGTTGAAGACGTCCTGCGCGGTCAGCGACCAGCCGGAGGTCTGGCAATGCGTGCGCAGTGACAGCGAGCGCGGGTCCTTCGGGTTGAAGGGCCTCAAGAGCTTCGCCCAGAGCAGTCGCGCGGCGCGCATCTTGGCGACTTCCATGAAGAAGTTCATCCCGGTCGCCCAGAAGAACGACAGGCGCGGCGCGAAGCGGTCGACGTCGAGGCCCGCCGCAAGGCCGGCACGAAGATATTCGACGCCGTCGGCCAGCGTATAGGCGAGCTCGAGGTCCTGCGTCGCCCCGGCCTCCTGCATGTGATAGCCGGAGATCGAGATCGAATTGTATTTCGGCATCTTCTGCGAGGTGTAGGCGAAGATGTCCGAGATGATCCGCATCGAGGGCGCGGGCGGGTAGATATAGGTGTTGCGCACCATGAACTCTTTCAGAATGTCGTTCTGAATGGTCCCTGAAAGCTTCTCCGGCGGGACGCCCTGTTCCTCGGCGGCCGCAACGTAGAGCGCGAGGATCGGCAGCACCGCGCCGTTCATGGTCATGGACACGCTCATCTGGTCGAGCGGAATGCCCGCAAACAGCGTGCGCATGTCGTAGATGGAATCGATGGCAACGCCGGCCATGCCGACGTCGCCGCCGACACGCGGATGGTCGCTGTCATAGCCGCGATGGGTGGCGAGATCGAACGCGACCGAGAGGCCCTTCTGTCCGGCAGCGAGATTGCGGCGGTAGAACGCGTTGGAATCCTCCGCCGTGGAGAAGCCGGCATATTGCCGCACAGTCCAGGGCTGGTTGACATACATGGTGGGGTAGGGGCCGCGCAGATAAGGCGCGATGCCCGGGTAGGTCTCGAGGAAATCGAGTCCGGCGAGATCGGCTTCACCATAGGCGGGCTTCACCAGAATGCCCTCAGGCGTCAGCCACGGCTCGGCGCTGCCGGTCGGGGCGCCGGTGGCGGCGCGCTCGAAGGCGACGTCGGCGAAATTGGGGATGCGGCTCATGCTTTCAACCATATCATAGGCGCTCAATCATGATCCGGATGCTGATGGCTGACGATGGTTGCCATCTTCTCCGGTCCGTAATTCTGCTGCGTGGTCTGGCTTGGTAGATTGGCGATCCCGACCACCCAGCCGAGACGGGACTCGGTGCCGAACTGCCGCGTCGGCACCACGTGGTCGGGGCGGTCGAACGCGCCGGTCATGATCTCGATGCGGTCGCCGTCGATGCGGCCAAAGCTCAGCGGCGTGCCGCAAGCGGCGCAATAGCCGCGCTCGGCGATGGAGGAGGAGCGGAAGAACGAGGGCTTCCCCTTGGTCCAGGCAAAGTCCGTCTTGTTGATGTCGGCAAAAGAGGCGAACGGCGCGCCGCTGGCCTTCTGGCACATCCGGCAGTGGCAGATCGAAACCCTGTTCGGCGCCGTCATGACTCCGAAGCGCACTGCCCCGCATTGGCAGCCGCCGGTGAGAACGGGTTTGCCTGCTTCCGTCATGGCTGCTCCATCCGTCGATACGTGTCTTGCAGCGTCGCAAGCGCATCACCACCGGCAAAGACGAAGCCGGTGACGCCGGCTGCACGCAGCGCCGCCTCGGCATCGGTCGGGCGGCCTGCCAGATAGATAAGTCGGGCCCCGGCGGTTTGCAGGGCCTTCGCCGCGGCTTCTGCGTGTTCCGCATACACCTTGTCGCTGGAACAAAGGCAAGCGAGCCCGGCACCGGAGGCTTTAAAGGCTGCAGCTAACTGGGCCGGATCGGCGAAGCCCTCGCTGTCGACGGCCTGGATGCCGCCGGTCTCGAACAAGCTCTTGGCAAAGGTCGCGCGCGCCGTGAAATCGGCGGGCGTGCCGAGATTGGCCAAGAACACTTTCGGCCGCGCGCCGCGCGCCTTCAAGGCCGCATCGGATTTGTCCCGCAGCGCCTCGAACGGTTCCGCTAGCCGGATCGGCGGCAGCGCGTCGAACTTGTATTTTTGCTCGCCATAAGGCGCCAGCGCGATCGGGGTCGCCTTCAGCACCGTCGTCTCGTTCTCGTGCAGGTTCGGAAACTCGCTGGCGCCGGTCAGCACGTCGCGGCGTTTTGCGATGTTGGCGTCGCGGGCTTTTCGCGCGGCCGCGACCTTGCTCTGGAACAGGCCCTGCTGAAGCGCAGCGAAGGCGCCGCCGGCTTTCTCGCTCTCCTGGAACAGCGCCCAGGCCGCGTCGCAGAGCTGCGCGGTCAGCGTCTCGATGCCGCCTGCGCCTGCCGCGGGATCGCTGACCTTGGCGAGATTGCTCTCTTCCAGCAGCACGGCTTGCGTATTGCGCGCCACGCGCCGCGCGAACGGATCGGGCAGGCCGAGCGCCAGCGTATGCGGCAGCACGGTGATCGCGTTCGCGCCGGCGAGTCCGGCCGCAAACGTCGCCATGGTCGCGCGCAGCATGTTCACATAGGGATCGCGTTGCGTCAGCATGCGCCAGGCGGTATCGGCGGCGATGAACAGCGGTCTTGGCGTGAGCCCGCACGCCGTCTCGATACGCGCCCACAGCAGCCGCAAGGCGCGGAACTTTGCCATGGTGAGGAACTGATCTGCATCCGCCGTAAGCCGCGCATAGACCATGCCCTGCGCCTGCTCCAGCGGAACGCCCGCGCTCTCGATCGCGCGCAAATAGGCGATGCCGCAGGCGAGCACGAAGGCGAGCTCCTGCGCCTCCGAGCCACCGGCATCGTGGATCACGCGTCCGTCGGCCGATGCGAACGGACCCTTGAAGCCGAGCGCGGCCAGGCCCTTGATGCCGCCGGTGACGGCCGGAACGATCTCATCCCAGGTATAGGGGCTGTGGCCCCACACCGCGGCGGCCGCGAGCGGGTCGAGGCCGAAGCGGATGTCGCAGGCGGCGGGATCGATGCCGTTGCTCTTCACATATTCCGCGACGTGGATCGCCGCCATCCGCGATTGCGGACCGATCTCAAGCTCCAGCCCGATGCCGGCATCGAGATGGATGTTCTTCAAGATCTTTGCGACTGCGTCCGCGGTCGGTTCCAGCCCGAAACCGTGAGCGGCATTGCCGCCGGCGAACACCAGCGCAAGCCCTGTCGCGCCATTTTCGAGATCGGTCAGTGCCTGCGCATTCGCCGCACTTGCATCGGGATGGTCGATCCGCTGCATGATCTGCCAGGGCGCCGCCGCCGGCCGCCCCACCACGGGCGCAACACCTTTGGCGCGCGGATAGAGCGGCTCGATCTTGAGTCCGTCATAGGTCTTGCCGACCAGCTTCTCGAACGGCGCGCCCTTCAGCACGCCATCGACCAGCTTGCGCCAGTCTTCGACGGTCGCCTTGGGAAAATCCGCCGCCAGCGGCAGGTCGTCAGTCGCGGAGGTCATGCGGCGAGGGGCTCCCGAAAATCTTGTTGTTCGCAGGCGAAATTGCCACGGCCGGCCGTCCCTGCAAACGGTTGTTTTTGGTTAACCGGTATCCGGAAGCCGCTCAATGCCTTGTGTCGAGACGCTGGCGAGACCGTCATGGACACGAATGCCTGCGATCACGCGGTCGGGCGCGATCTCGGCCAGCGGCACCAGCACAAAGGCGCGCTCGAACAGGCGCGGATGCGGCAGGGTCAGATCGGGTTTCTGCATCGAGACGTCGTCATACGCGATCATGTCGAGATCGAGCGTGCGCGGGCCCCAGCGCCGCTCCTTATCGCGCATGCGGCCGAATTTCTGCTCGACCTTCTGCATCACGAACAGCAGCGCATGCGGATCGAGATCGGTCTCGATCTCGACGCAGGCGTTGATGAAGGGAGCCTGGTCCTCGTCGCCCCAGGGCGGCGTCGCATAGTCCGACGAGCGCGCGATCAACGCCGCCTGCGCCATGCCGCAGATATGGGCGATCGCCTTCTGGAAGGTCGCGCGGACATCGCCGACATTGCCGCCGAGCGCGATCAGGACGCTTGCCATGTCAGGGGTGCCGCGAGCGCGTCAGCATGACGCCGACGTCGTCGAAGATCGCGGCGATCGGCGCATGCGGCTTGTGCACGGTGATCTTGACCGCACGGATGCGCGGAAAGTGCGACAGGATGGCGTCGGCGACCGCGCCGGCCGCGCGCTCCAGCAGCTTGTAGTTGGTGTTCTTGAAGGCCGCGGTGGTGGTCGCCACGACGTCGGCGTAGGACACGGTGTCGGCGAGCCGGTCGCTGCGGGAAGGCTCCGACAGGTCGGTATAGAGCTCGAGGTCGATGACGAAGCGCTGGCCGACTTCCGTTTCGTGCTCCATCACGCCGTGGCGGGCATGGATCGACAGGCCGCTCACGAAGATCGTATCGGTCATGGCTTGCTCTCGATTGCGTGCGCCACTCGCAGGGCCTGCAAGGTCTCGGCGACGTCATGGGTGCGGATGATTTTCGCGCCGCGCTGCGCGGCGATCAGATGCGCGGCGATCGAGCCGGCGAGCCGCTCTGTCGGCTCCGACGGCGACACCGAGGCGATGAAGCGTTTTCGCGAGGCACCAACGAGGATCGGCAGGCCGAACATGTCGAATTCACGCAGCCGCGCTAGCGCGGTCATGCTCTGTTCGGCCGTCTTGCCGAAGCCGATGCCGGGATCGAGCACGATCTTGTCGCGGGCGATGCCGGCTTGTGCCGCGATATCCAGCGAACGCTGAAAGAACGCCTTCATGTCCGCAATGATGTCGATGGCGGGATCGACGTTGTCGCGGTTGTGCATGACGATGACGGGGACGCCCTTCGCGGCCACCGTCGGCGCCATGCCGGCATCGCGCTGCAGGCCCCAGACGTCGTTGGCGATCGCCGCACCCTGGGCGAGCGCGAAGGCCACCACCTCCGCCTTCATGCTGTCGATCGAGACCGGCACGCCGAGCGCCACGATGTCCGATAGCACCGGCCTCAGCCGCGCCAGTTCGTCTTCCGCCGTGACCGGCCGCGCGCCCTTGTAGGGCCGGGTGGACTCGGCACCGATATCGATGATGTCGACCCCGGCCTCGATCATCGCCCGTGCCCGCGCGAGCGCCTGCTCGGGCGCGATGAATTCGCCGCCGTCGGAGAATGAATCCGGGGTGACGTTGAGCACGCCCATCACCGCCGGGATCGGCCGCTCCAGCAGCGTCCGCAGCACGTCAGGCCCGACTGAACCGGCCGCCGGGACGGATGGGGAGGGCGAGGCATTCATGCGGCCCGCTTTAGCGGTCGGGGAGGGGGAGTCAAGACGGGAAGGCGTGGGTTGCCAGCGTTGGGCAGGGCGTCGCACACCCTCGCTGTCATTGCCCGCGAAGGCGGGCAATCCAGTATTCCAGTGACAGCACCGCGATACGGAGGAGCCGCGGCGTACTGGATACCCCGCTTTCGCGGGGTATGACGGCGGAGTTGGGGGATGCATCGTTGCCCATCGGGCAAAACGATGCCGAGAGAGTAGCGCCCACTCCGTATGCGGAGAGGGGCAACCCTAATACGAAATCTTAGGCGGCAGCTTCTTCGCTTTGGCGATGATGTCGCCGACCGACTTCTCCGAGGGCAGGATGCGGAGCAGCTTTTTCTTCTCGTTGGCGTCCCGCATGCTCTGGGCGAGCCTTGCCGGATTTCGGTAGGCGAGCTCGCGCACGGTGGTGACGCCGGCGGCGCGGACTAGGCCGACCTTGGCCCTGCCCATGCCGGGAATGCGCATGTAGTCGGAGACGTTGGCCCATTCCAGCAGCAACTGCTCGCTGATGCCGGTCTTGGCGGAGAGCGCCTTGCGGCCCTTTACGGTCGAGGCCGCCTCGAGCAGCGCATCGGTGGTGCGGATACCGTGCGCCTTCAACTTGTTGGCGGCAAAGGCCGACAGGCCCTCAATCTCGGAGATCGGATATGTCATGATACTCGATGTGAAATGCGCAGGCGTCAGGCGAACTGGCTGAGGCCCGGGGTCCCCGCGATGATCTTGCTCATCTGATCCGCTCCGATTTTGTCTCGGCCGAAGCGAAAAAGTTCACGGGCGACGTTCTGAATCTCGGACATGCCGAGTCCCATGCCCATCAGGCGCGTGCCGACCGCCATCAGGCCGCCGCCCATCAGCCGCGACAGTCCTCCGCCGCTGCGGGATGCCTCGATTGCCGCTTCTGCACCTGGAATCTGGTCGATGAGTACCTGGACGCTGTCGGAAGGACCCTCGTTGCGGAGGAAGCCCAGGATAATGCCGACGGTCTTTTCAGCGACAGCACTATCTATGCTGGCGTTTGTCGCCAGCCGCCCGATTAGCTCGTCCATATGGCCGCCCCTCAGCCGGTTCACATGCCGGAGTATTGCTTTCGAAAATGATCTTGAGCCGGTGTGATGTGAAATACAAGCGATGAACGCCATCAACGTTCCGATTCAGTTCGAACGCGCGAGAAGTGTTGCAGCGATGCAAGAGCGGAGATGAAATCGGCAAAAAAATGCCGCGATGCGAATGCGTCGTTCCTACTTTCGGCGGATGTCACCCGCATGTTTCCGACGATGTCGCATGCCCGGAGTGCGTTGAATGGTTTCAATCAGCGCGCGATATGCGTTAAACTACGGAACTGGTGCATTCGAGTTTCGATATGCGAAACAGGGCAGAGAGATCAGGGAATAATGACCGCACAGGACAGCAAGCTCGGTGATACCGACGAGAAGATCTTCGTCGGTAAAGGAAACGAGCAGGCATGGCTGACGTTGGCATTCGCCAATCGCCATGGCCTCGTCACGGGTGCAACCGGAACCGGCAAGACGGTCTCGCTGCAAGTGATGGCGGAAGGATTTGCGCGCGCCGGTGTTCCGGTCTTCGCGGCCGATATCAAGGGCGACCTCTCGGGCATCTCGGAGGTCGGCGAAGCCAAAGATTTCATCGTCAAGCGCGCCACCGAGATGGGACTGACGTTCGAGCCCGACCAGTTCTCGACGGTGTTCTGGGACGTGTTCGGCGAGCAGGGCCACCCGGTGCGGGCGACCGTCACCGAAATGGGCCCGCTGCTGCTCGCACGTATGCTCGACCTGAACGACGTGCAGGAAGGCGTGCTCAACGTCGCCTTCCGTGTCGCCGACGACAACGGGCTGACGCTGATCGACATGAAGGATCTGCGCGCGCTGCTCGATGCCATCGTGCCCGATGCCGGCAAGAAGGGGGCGGATGCCGAGGAGAGTCCGCTTGCCGAGATCAAGAAGGCGGCGCAGGGTTTTGGCAACGTCACCAAGGCCACGGTCGGCACCATCCAGCGCCAGCTTCTGGTGCTGGAGAACCAGGGCGCCACCAAATTCTTCGGCGAGCCGGCGCTGACGCTGAAAGACTTCATGAAGACCGACCGCGACGGCCGCGGCATGATCAACATCCTCGTCGCCGACAAGCTGCTGCAGAGCCCACGGCTTTACGCGACATTCCTGCTGTGGATGCTGTCGGAGCTGTTCGAGGAACTGCCCGAGGCCGGTGACCTGCCCAAGCCGAAGCTGGTCTTCTTCTTTGACGAGGCGCATCTGTTGTTCAACGACGCGCCCAAGGGGTTGATGGACAAGATCGAGCAGGTGGTGCGCCTGATCCGCTCCAAAGGCGTCGGCGTCTATTTCGTGACGCAAAACCCGGTCGACGTGCCCGACCGCGTGCTCGGACAATTGGGCAACCGGGTGCAGCACGCGCTCCGCGCCTTCACCCCGCGCGACCAGAAGGCGGTTGCCGCCGCGGCCCAGACCTTCCGTCCCAACCCGAAACTCGACACCGCCAAGGTGATCATGGAGCTCGGCAAGGGCGAGGCGCTGGTGTCCTTTCTCGAAGGCAACGGCACGCCGGCGATGGTCGAGCGGGTGATGATCCGGCCGCCATCGGCCCGGATCGGACCGATCACGTCCGAAGAGCGCAAGGCGATCATGGATGCAAGCCCGGTGAAGGGCAAATACGACACCGCCGTCGATGCAGAGTCCGCCTACGAGATGATCCAGAAGCGCATTGCCGGCACGGCTGCGACTGTGGATGCTTCGGCGGGCGGCGGAGGCGGCGGCATCCTCGGCCAGATCGGCTCGATCGTCGGCACCATCTTTGGCACCAACGTCAAGCGCGGCCGCCTGTCGACGGGCCAGGTCATCGCGCGCGACATGACCCGATCGGTCACCAATCAGGTGATCGGGGGGATGGCCGCCAATATCGGCAAGTCGGTCGCCGGCCAGCTTGGTGGCTCGATCGGCCGCACGCTGGTCCGCGGCGCGCTCGGCGGCTTGCTGCGCAGGTAGGCAGAAAGCCTCGTTTGAGGCAATTCCTCCGCAAACCCGCCGCTTGTGCGCGGTGGGTACAAATTCGGGTGATCAGGACTCTCCAAGCGTCCGTCGGTCTGCTAGGTGCTATGGCCCCTGACTGGACCACACCGTGACCTCACCTGAATCTTTCGTTCGACCCGGCACATTCCGAAGACTGTCGCTACGTGCGCCGCTCGACCTGCTCTTCCTGCTCTGCTGCTTCATCCTGGCTGCCGATGTCCTTGGTCCCGAGATCTTCGGGCACGGCAAAACCAAGGACTACGGCCTGTGGTACTGGGCCGGGCAGCAGGTCTTGAAGGGTGGGCCGCTCTATCCCGGCGACATCCACCAGTACTTCGAGTTCATCTACCCACCGCTGCCGGCGATCCTGCTGGCAGTCCCGAGCTGGTTCGGCAAGATCGCGCTCTACAGCGTGCTGTCGGTCCTGAATATTGCGGCGTGGTGGTACACCGGGATGCTCTCCAATGCCATGACCGGTTCGGGCCGCACGCCTGGCCCCTGGCTGGAGGCACTACCAGCTGCCGTGACCGTGACCTTCGTGTTTGACATGTTCGATCTTGGACAGCCGAACCTCGTCCTGCTGGCGATCATGCTCTACGGCTTCTGGAGCTTGCAGCATCAGCGCTCCTGGCTCGCAGGCTTCATGTTCGCGCTCGCCACCGCGATCAAGGTGTTTCCCATTGCGGTGCTGCCCTATCTGGTCTGGCGGCGAAAGTGGGGAGCCGCCGTCGCTACGGTCGCCTTCACCGGCATACTTCTCTACATCGTGCCGGCTCCCATTCGCGGCTTCGAGCGCAACGCCGCCGAGGTCAAGACCTGGTATCAGGGCATGGTCGGGTCGAGCTCGGAAAAAGGATTTGGCCAACGCGACGAGCAGAACTGGTCGTGGGTGAACCAGTCACTCATTGCTGTCACGCACCGGCTGGTCCGGCCAATCAACTACAATCAGGAGGATCCCAACAAGCCGCCGCGCACGATGAATGTCATCGACGTCGATTACAGGACGGCGAACTGGATCGTGCTGGCGCTGTCGGCGTTGCTTGGACTCGGCTTCGTCGCGGTCATGCCAGGGCGAGCGCGGCGTACGGCGCGCTCGGACGCCGAGGAGCTCGGCATCCTGTTCTGCCTGATGACGGTGGCATCGCCGCTGGCGCGACAATACTATTTCATGTGGCTGTTCTTCCCGATGACGGTGCTGATGCATCGTGCCGCCTTCGACGAGCGGGCGAACGTACGCCTGGGAACCTGGCTCGCCCTTGGCGCCGCCGGCATCCTCATGCTGCTGGCGCTGCCGTGGTTTCCCAATGTCTTCCAGGCCTGGGGCAATAACCTCGTCGCCACGGCGATCCTCGCAGCTAGTCTCGCATGGCACATCCGGCATCCGCCGGTTGCGGCTGGCCCCGACGCCGCGGCAGCGCTAAAAGCCGATAGTTCTTGAGAAGACATCTTTGAGTCCCGACGTCTTGGGATTCGAACGCAGGGAATACGACCAATGGCAAATGCGCAGCTTCAATCCGTGCTCGACCACATCGACAAGGAGTTCGACAACAGCCTGGAGCGTCTGTTCTCGCTGTTGCGGATCAAGTCGATCTCCGCCGATCCGGCCTTCGCGGCCGATTGCAAAGCGGCGGCCGAGCATCTTGCCAGGGACATCGCGAGCCTCGGCGTTGCGACTGAAGTGAGGCCGACCGCCGGCCATCCCGCGGTCGTCGGCAAGAGCGTCGCGGGCGGCCGGCCGCATGTGCTGTTCTACGGCCACTATGATGTGCAGCCGGTCGATCCGCTCGAACTCTGGCACCGTCCGCCATTCGAGCCTGTTGTCACCGACCATGCCGACGGCCGCAAGATCATCGTGGCGCGCGGCGCCGAGGACGACAAGGGCCAGGTCATGACCTTCGTCGAGGCCTGCCGCGCCTGGAAGAAAGTGACGGGGTCACTGCCGATCGACGTCACGTTCCTGATCGAAGGCGAGGAAGAAGTCGGCTCGAAGAACTTCGTGCCCTTCATCGAAGCCAACAAGGACGAGTTTAGGGCGGACTACGTGCTGGTCTGCGACACCGGCATGTGGGACCGCAACACGCCGGCGATCACGACCTCGCTACGCGGTCTGCTCTATGAGGAGCTCAAGATCACCGCCGCCAATCGCGACCTGCATTCCGGCGTGTTCGGCGGCAGCGCGATGAACCCGATCCGGGTGCTGACCAAAATTCTCGGCGGGCTGTTCGACGACGACAATCGCATCACCATTCCGGGCTTCTACGATGGGTTAAAGGACACGCCGCCGGACATTCTCGCGCAGTGGAAGAAGCTCGACTTCACGCCGGACACGTTCCTCAAGCCCGTTGGGCTATCGATACCGGCCGGCGAGAAGGGCAGGCTCCTGGTCGAGCAGGCTTCCACACGTCCGACCTGTGACGTCAACGGCATCTGGGGCGGTTATATCGGTGAGGGCTCGAAGACGGTGATCCCGTCGCACGCGTCGGCCAAGGTCTCGTTCCGGCTGGTCCAAGGGCAGGATCCTGCGAAGATCCGCAAGGCTTTCCGTGAGTACGTGACGGCGCGCATTCCGGGAGACTGCAAGGTCGAGTTCGGCGATCACTCTGCCGGGCCTGCGATTGCGCTCGACTGGAACATGAAGCCGCTCGCCGCGGCCAAAACCGCGCTGACCGAGGAATGGGGCAAGGAGACCGTGCTGATGGGCTCGGGCGCCTCGATCCCGATCGTCGCCGACTTCAAGCGCGCGCTGGGGCTGGATTCGCTGCTCGTCGGTTTTGGCCTCGACGACGACAACATCCACTCGCCGAACGAGAAGTACGACCTCCGCAGCTTCCAGAAAGGCATCCGTTCCTGGGCGCGCATCCTCGCGGCGCTGGCGGAGGTGAAGTAGGGCGCTCTTTATCCTCGTCGTTGCGAGTGCGTAGGGTGGGCAAAGGCGCAAAGCGCCGTGCCCACCATCTGTCCCGGATCGCGATCGGCAATGGTGGGCACGCTTCGCTTTGCCCACCCTACGAGACCTTACAAATAAAAACGCCGCCCGGAATTGGGCGGCGTTTCATTCCAAAAGGCGTAGAGGTTCGTTGAACGCTACCCTACACCAAATCTCGAAAATTTCAAGACCGGTAGCCCGGCAGCTCGCGGTCCAGCTTGCGCAGCAGCGGCGGCCACACGAGGTTGGTGGCGCGCAACTCGGCGCGGTCGCGGTTGGCGAGCAGCTCGGTATTCTTGTCGATCGCGACATCGTCGACCGGGTAGACCGGCGTGCCCAGCGCGCGCGTACGCACCTGCATCGAGCAGGCGCGCTCAAGGTGATACATGCGCTCGAAGGCCGAGGCCACCGAACGGCCGACCGTCATCGTGCCGTGGTTGCGCAGCAGCATGTGGTTGTGGTCGCCGAGGTCCTTCTGCAGCCGCGGCCGCTCGTCGTGGTCGAGCGCGATGCCCTCGTAGTCGTGATAGGCGAGGTCGTGGGTGACGAGCTGGGCGGTCTGGTTCAGCGGCAGCAGGCCTTCGGCGCTGCTCGAGACTGCGGTGCCGTCGAGGGTGTGGAGATGCAGCACGCAGATGGCGTCCTCGCGCACCTCGTGGATCGCCGAATGGATGGTGAAGCCGGCGGGGTTGATGCTGTACTCGCTCTCGGAGAGCTGGTTGCCGTGCAGATCGACCTTGACCAGGCTCGACGCCGTGATCTCGTCGAACATCAGCCCGTAGGGGTTGATGAGGAAATGATGGTCAGGGCCGGGCACGCGCGCGGAGATATGGGTGTCGACCAAATCGTCCCAGCCGTAGAGCGAGACGAGACGATAGCATGCGGCGAGATTGACCCGTTGCTGCCACTCGGCCTCCGTCATGTTCGACGGCACTTCCTTCAGGCGCGCTTCCGCTGGCGACATGGTCGATCTCTCCGAACATCGTTGTTGCGGGGAGGGAGCGTAGTCCTGCCGCGAGCTGCCAGCAAGGCACACAAAGCGCGGCAGTCCAGCGTAGCCCGCATGAGCGAAGCGACATGCGGGGCTGCCTGATCGGCCCCGGATGTCGTTGCGCTCATCCGGGCTACGGTCCGGAGGAATTTACTACGGCGCCGGGATCGAGAGCAGGCTCGAAATGCTGCTGCCGCGGATGTCGTAGACGCGGGCGAACACCACGTCGTCGCGCTTGATCTCGACCAGCACGGGCGCGGTGAGGCCCTTGCAGTAGAACTCGCCGAGAGTCATGGCGAAATCGGCGGCATTGGAATCCCAGCCGATGGTGAAGTCGGGCCCGAGCGCGACCTGGGCGGGGCGCTGCGGACCGCACACCGCGACCTTCCATTTGCGGTTTCGCGGCGGCACTTCCTGGCGTTCGACCAGCTGCTCGCGCAATTCGTCCGAGGCCTGCTTCAGCGCCAGACCCCAATAATCCAGCATGAAGCGGTCGTCGGCGCCGCGCACGGTGCCGGCGATGTGGTTGAAGTGGGTGTATTGATAGGGATGCAGGCGGATCATCTCGGCGAGCGAGAGCGCCAAGCCAAAGCAGAAGGTGGCGAGCACGACCGGCTGCCAGGTGCGGTGATTGGCGCGCAGGCGCTCCATGGCCCAGCCAAAGGCGACGCCGCCGAGCACCGCCATCGGCGGGATCACGAAGACGAAATGGCGAATGCCGTTGTACAGCGCCGGGCGCTTCACCATCGCAATCGCGAGCGGCAGCGTCGCGGCGAGCGTGAGCATCAGCAGGATGGTCTTGCGGCGGGCTGGAACCTCGCGGCGCGGCAGCAGTGCGAAGGTGCCGATCACGGCGCCGAACATCAGCACCAGCATCACCTCGGGCAACTGAAGCGCGAACAGCGTCGGCAGATAGGACCAGGGCATGTCGGGCACGGAAACGATCGCGCCGTCGAACATCTCCTTCCAGGGTTTCTCGAAGAAGTGCGAGAAGTAGGTCAGCGCCTCGAAGGGATTGCCGGGCTCCATGATCGACCACGGCCAGATCAGCCCCATCACGAGATAGCCGAGCACGAGGCCGGGCAACAGCACGTAGACGACATAAGCGAAGCGTCGGACCGATTCACGCAGGCCCTCGGTGCGCAGTTCCTCCAGGAACAGCGGCATGAAGCCGATCACGGCATAGACCAGCGCAAGGCCGCCGAGGACGCGGGTGCCGAGCGAGAGGCCGGCGCCAAGGCCGACGATCAGGATCGTGCGCGGCGACGGCTGCGGATATTCCTCGGCAAGGCGGACGAGGCCCAGCATCAGGATGATCATGGCCACCGCGAAGGGCGCATCCTTCGGGTTCATGAACATGTGGCCGTAGAAGATCGGGCAGAGCGCGAGCAGCAAGAGTGAGGCAAGTCCCGCAAGGGGACCACCGACACGGCGGCCAAGCCGCCACGTCACCGCAAGTCCGATCACGCCGACTACGGCGCCGAGCAGCCGGCGCGTCTCGAACAGCTCGAGCGGAATCACCTTGTGCAGGAGGGCCGCGACCATGTCGAAGCCGCCGCCATACATGTAGAGGTTGGCAAAGGAGAGGGCCGCGGTGTCCTTGAAACCGGAACCGAACATGCGCAGCAGCAGATCGGCGTATTCGGCGTGGGTGTAGTCGTCCCAGCCGAGCCCGTAGTCGCGGAAGGTCAAGCCTGCAATGACGGCGACCGCAGCCAGCACCAGCATGGCGAGATCGTCGCAAGTCCGTTCAACCGAGCGCCGCAGAGGCGTGTCGATCGCCGAAGTCGTGATGGATGTCATGGCTATTGGTGACCCGGAATCCCCTCTTGGCCCTGCTGGTGCGCGCGGGCCTGCTCCCCGGAATCCCTATAGCGCAGTTCCATTAGCAAGTAATTGGGCATTATGGCTAATTCCTGATGCGACGCAGCAAATCCGGCCAAACTTGAGAGCGGCCTAAAGTAGCGAGCCGTAGCTGAAGGGAATGTGAATAAGTCCCTGATTTCCTTTCCTTTAGGAACGCAGGTTATAATTCGACGTTGGCGTGGAACACCGGATGACGGTATCGTGGCGTGACGAGGGTCGCGTGTGGCTGCGCGGCCAGGGGTGAGTTCGATGGCGTTGGCATTGTTGATCGCGGGGATTTTCGCCATTTTGGCGGGCCTCCTTGCGATCCTGTTCGGCTTCACCGTCAGGGAATTCAGTCTCGGCAGTACCCTCATAATCGCCGGTACCATCGGCGTCTGCTCCGGAATGTTACTGGCCGGCCTCTACGTCGTGGTCGCGGAATTGAAGGGCATGGCCCGCCGGCTGGCTGGATCCATCGCACCGTCCGACGTTCGGGTCAGGCCCGTGCTGCCGGGTCTCGGGATGGCTGGAACGCCTGGCCCCGCGCCTGAGCCGGGCGCAGAGAAGATCGAGCCGGCGCCGCCATTGCCGGCCGCAGGACCGCCGCCCTGGCAGAACGAAGCAGCCGCGCGCGAGCGTCCGCGCGCCGAGCCTCCGCCACCGCCGGAAGCTCCGAGCCCGCCGGAGGTTCCGGAACCGCCGCGCCGGCGCAACCTGATGTTCGCCTCGACCTCCCGCAAGGAGCGCGAGCGCGCCGAGGCGAAGACCGGCGAGGGCTTGCCGCCGCTGCCGCATGCCGAGCCGTCGGCGGAGCCTGCCGCCCCGGAGACGCCGCCTGCGAGCTTTGACGACGCCTGGCCGAAGCCGGACCGTATGAGGCCTCCGGAGGCGCCGGCCGCCTCGCGGCGCCCGCCGCCGCGCTCGCCGTCGACCTTCGCGGAGACTGCTCCGCCGCCCGCACCGGAGCCGGCGGCCTCGGCCGAACAGGCGCCCGTGACCGTGCTCAAATCCGGCATCGTCGACGGCATGGCCTATTCGCTCTACTCCGATGGCTCGATCGAAGCCCAGATGCCGGAGGGGATGATGCGCTTTGCCTCGATCGACGAGCTGCGCTCCCACCTCGACCAGCGTGGGGCCTGAGAAAGCTGGCGCAGGCAAAGTAAAGCGCTGGCGTTCTTGTTGCTTCGTCAGTAAATCAGCCGATACTCCTCAGTCATTCCATTCAGCCGAACGTATTGTTGACACGGAATACTCTGACGTCGTCTCTCCCGTGAGAGGCAAGGTGGAGAAAGGCGGGGCCGATGTCGGATGCTGGGGCTAAGAATTTCGTTGAGCTGACGGCGGGCATCGTGTCGGCCTATCTCAGCAACAATCCAACGCCTGCGGCTGAGATTCCGAACCTGATCAGCCAGGTGCATGGCGCGCTGGTGCGCGTTTCGTCAGGCCGCACCGAGACGGCGCCGCTCGAGCCCGCGAAGCCGGCGGTCTCGCTGAAGAAGTCGATCGCGCCCGACTATCTGGTCTGTCTGGAAGACGGCAAGCGCTTCAAGTCGCTGAAGCGCCATCTGCGCACCCAATACAACATGACGCCGGAGCAATATCGCGAGAAATGGGGCCTGCCGGCCGACTATCCCATGGTCGCGCCGAACTATGCGGTGGCCCGCTCGCAGCTTGCGAAGCAGATGGGACTGGGACAGCAGCAGCGGAAGCGGAAGTAGAGTTTCTACGACGCTTCCGCGAGCGCCTCTTTCGCGTCGGTCTTGATGCGCTCGACCATCGAGCGCAGGCCGTTGGAACGCTGCGGCGTCAGATGATCGCGAAAGCCGAACTCGTCGAATACGGCAATGGCATCGGTCGCAAGAATCTCCTGCGGCGTGCGGCCGGAGTAAAGCGACAGCACGATCGCGACCAGCCCGCGCACGATGTGGGCGTCACTGTCGCCGCGATATGTCAGGACCGGCGGCCCGCCATCGCGACGATCGATCAGCTTCTGAAGCCAGACCTGGCTGACGCAGCCATTCACCTTGTTCTCGGCCGAATGCTCCGCCTCGGACATCGGTTCCAGGGTGCGGCCGAGCTCGATGACGTACCGATAGCGGTCGTCCCACTCGTCCAGAATCTCGAAATTAGCCCTGATTTCGTCGATCGTCGTCATGCTGGCCCAAAGTTCCCGTTCAGGCCAATATAGGGACGCAAAGCGCCGAAATCGATAGGGTTTGGGCGCTAATTCGCCGTCGCGGGCGCCGGACCGCGCCATTCCAGCGCGAGGTCGTCCTGGGACAGGGTGTCGCGCGGCGCCTCGCTGGTTGCGGTGTCGCCTTCACCGGCCAGCGCGATCGAGCCGGTGTGGTCGGGCGCCTTCTTGTCGGGCTTCTCGAGCTGCTCTTTTTTGTCGTTGATGATCTGGTAGATCTTCTTCGCGCCGTCCTGCGCGCGCTGGCCGATGATGGTCGCGGCCTGTCCGCCGACCTCGCAAGCCGCCGGCTGGCGCTTGCAGAACTGGGTCATGTCGGAAACAGCCGCGGTCGCAGCCTGCACCGCGTCGGCAGCGCCGATCTGCGGCAGCTTGTCCGATTCGGGCGTCTTGTCTCGCGGCAGGAGCACCAGCACCAGCCCGAGCCAGAATGTGATGCGAAGCAGAAAGCGCATCTTGCGACCTGTATGTTAGATCCCGCCGCGGCGATCTCCGCGGATGTCGGACCTAGCAACTCTCGATAAATCGCAAGTGATTGCCTTCCGCTTAATTCGCGGAAAATTGACGCAAGAATCTTCGCAATCGACGGTCTCGTAAATTTTCGATTGACGTCCACGCGCCGTGATTCTGCCGCCGCGCCCGTCCACCATTTCGAAACCATGCGGATCGCAGTGAAACCCTGTGTTCACCATCCTCGCCGATGACGTCGTCAAATCGCCTAAAAAGCCCTGCGATGACACCGCGTCCGGCGGCGCGCCGCGCTGCCTTAGTGTTCGTTTAAGGTCGCTCTGACACGGTGGCTCAACGATAAGGAGGCGTTCCGGCGCGTCTTCCCGACGAATGAGCCGAAGCGCGAGACCCGTGACAGTTTTGAGTATCATCCGCGATTGTCTCGATGCGCTGCTGCATCCCTCCGCGCGTTACGACGCGCTGACGCGAGCGCGCCATCGTGCTTTCATGGCCCCGCGGCTGCTCGGCAGCCTGGCCGCCTTCGCCGCATTCCCGGTCTATCTCGCCATGCGCGGCGCGCCGAGCGCGATCGAGGTCGCTGCCTTCGCCTGGCTGATTGCGCCGATCCTGTTGTCCTGGTTCCTGTCGCGCACCGGCCGCTACGAAGGCGCGCATGTGCTGTCGTCGCTGGCGCTCACGGGCCTGATCATGGCGGTTGCGGTGACGACCGGCGGCATCGAATCATTCGCCGCGATCTGGCTGGTCGTGGTTCCCCTCGAAGCTGCGCTGTCGGCCTCGCGCCGCGTCGCGGCCTTTGCATCGCTGCTGGCGCTGTCCTGCGCCGGCATTCTCATCCTCGTCAGCCAGCTCGGCTGGCTGCCGATTGGCGACACCAGCGCTGCGGAACGCGGCGTGCTGATGGCGTTCGGCGTCGCCTCGGCGACGCTCTATGCGGCAGGTCTGGCCTTCGGTGCGGAATCGCTCGCGCGCACCAGCGTTGCGCTGCTGTCGCGTGAGGAAGAGCGTTACCGTCTCCTGGCGCGGAATATGAGCGACGTCATCTCGCGGCATCAGCGCAACGGCGCGGTGCAGTTCATTTCACCGGCGGTGGAAGCCATGCTCGGTGTGCCCGTCGCGCAACTGCTCGGCCATGGCCTGTTCGATCGCGTCCATGTCGCGGATCGCCCGGCGTATCTGACGGCGCTGTCCGATGCCGCGCGCGGCGAGGTGCGCAGCGTCGAGTTCCGGTTGCGCCGGGAGCGTGCCGGCTCGGAGCGCGGCCAGGTTGATTTCATCTGGGTCGAGATGCGCTGCCGCCCGCTCGATCGGGATATGGGCCGTGATACCACGCGCGAGGCCGATGTTGTCGCCGTGATGCGCGATGTCACCGACCGCAAGCTCGGAGAGCAGGCGTTCGATCAGGCGCGCAGCGCTGCAGAGGCGGCCGACGCCGCCAAGACGCGCTTCCTTGCCACCATGAGCCATGAGCTGCGCACGCCGCTCAACGCCATCATCGGCTTCTCCGAGATGATCACGCAGGAGCAGACCTTGATGCTGGGCGCGGCCCAGCGGAGGGAATACGCCCAGCTCATCAACGATTCCGGCAAGCATCTGCTCTCGGTCGTCAACGGCATCCTGGACATGTCCAAGATGGAATCGGGTAATTTCGAGATGGCGTCGGAACCGTTCGCGCCGCGTGCATCATTGATGCACTGCTGCAATCTGCTGGCGCTGAAGGCGCGGGAGAACGGCGTCGATCTCGTCACCGATGCGCCGCAGGACCTGCCTGTGATGACCGGCGATCCGCGCGCTTTCAAGCAGATCGTGCTCAACCTCGTCGCCAACGCCGTCAAGTTCACCGAGCGCGGCGGTCAGGTCACTGTAACAGCGGCGGTCTCGGGCTCGCAGCTTGCGCTACGCGTCAGCGACACCGGAATCGGCATCGCACCTGACGATCTCAAGCGCATCGGCGCGCCATTCTTCCAGGCCGGAAAAACCTATCAGCGTCGTCACGAAGGCACCGGCCTCGGACTTTCGATCGTGAAGAGCCTCGTGGCGTTGCATCTCGGCGAATTGACGGTACAAAGCAGGCTCGGCGAGGGAACTGCCGTCACCGTCAAGCTGCCGCTCGTCTACACGCCGCAGGCCAAGATTTCTGATGCCAAAACTTCTGATACCAAGATTTCTGAGGCCAAGATGTCCGACAGCAAGGCGAGCGAGAGCAAGATCGCGACCTTGACGCCGGTGCTGCGCCAGGAACTTCAGCACCAGGAACTGCAGGACCATCCTCACGACCAAGTTCAGGACCAACCCGCTTTGGTGAAGAAAAGTGCCTAAGAAGTCTGCCAAGGACCAAGCCGCGCCGCGCCGCCGTGGCGCCAAGGTCGCAGTCATCGATGTCGAGACCGAGCGCAATCTCGTGCTGCGCGTGCTGCTGCATAGCCCCAAGGATACGCTCGCCGGTTTCGTCGCCGTGGCCGCTATCGGCGCGATCGTTGCCAACGCGCTGTTCCTCCAGACCGGGCGGCATCCGGCGCCGATGTTCGGCACCGTGATCAATCTTCCCGCGCCCTCGTCCCTGCCGCTGTCGAACCCCTTGCCCCGTTCGCGTCCGGTCGGGGCCGATACCTCGCCGCTCGAGCCGAGAGCGACGGAGTTTCGTGCCGAGCCCAGACCTGCGGACAAGCCGCCGGAGAGGCCTGTCGAGGCGACCGCATCGACGCCGCGCTCAGGCGATCCCATGACCAATCTGGTCAAGCAAACGATTTCGGCGCCGCCCTCCGTTGCGCGTCCGCCGGCGCCGATCCCCGTGCAGCAGAGCGCGGCGGCGCGGCGCATCGCCGGCGTGCAGCGCGCGCTGTCCGAATATGGCTACGGGAACTTGAAGATCACGGGCGCGATGGGTGGCGAGACCCAGTCCGCGATCCAGAAATTCGAGCGCGAGCACAAGATGCAGGTCACCGGCCAGCTGTCCGACCGCCTGCTCCGCGAGCTCGGCGCCGCGATCGGCCACCCCGTCGAATAGTCGTTGCTGTTGTGCGAAGGCTGGTGCTGATTGCAGCGCTGTCCTATCGTGGCCACCATGCGTTTGAAATCAAACATCTGGGTCTCAGCCTATCTGCGCCGGTGCCAGACCGAGGGCGTGTACGGCGCGGTGCGTCGTCGCGGTGCGGAGGAGGCGGGTGCGGTGTTCGTGAAGATCTCGCTGCTTGACGGCAATGCGATGCTCTATGTGCCGGCGCCGCAGACCTCTTATGACGACGGCCGGCCGGTCGATCGCTTCTTCGTGCCGTTTGCGCCGCAGCCGATGCCGGAGCCTGCGGTGGAGGAGCGCCTGACCAAGGAGATCCGCTTCGACTCCGACATCTGGATCGTCGAGACCGAAGACCGCGCCGGGCGGCATTTTCTCGAGCTGGCGAAGACCTAACGATCCGATCCGTCAGTCCCCGTCCGCACCGCAGGCGCGGAGCCGGGCTGCACGCCCGGGCGTGTCTGGCTTGCGCCCGCACGCGCGCGCTGGCGCTCGCTGTCATGCAGCGACGGCTGGTACTTGGCGCGGGTGACGGCGAGCGTCGAGCCGCGCCAGGCAGCCAGCATCACCAGCGCTGCGCGGTCGCTGAGGCGATCGTAAAGACGCGACAGCCGGTACACGTCGGTCACGGAGTTGCCGATCTCCGGCTTGAAGAACAGCAGGATGCGCTGAAACACCGGGCTCGGCATATCGAGCGCGCGCGCGGCGACCGCGAGCGCTTCGCCGCTTGCATCGTCGACGATCTGGGCTGCGACGCGCGAGGGCAGGATCAGGCTGTCGCCGAGCTCGAAGCTGAAATTCTCGACATCGCCCGCGATCGCCGCCATCTCGAGGATCTGGATCGCGCGCTTGGCGCGCACGGTCGGAATCCGCGGCGCGGCCTTCAGCGGGGTCTCCGCCAGATTGTGCAGGATCAGCGCGCGCTCGGCGGTGCCGGCGCGGAAGAACATGTCGTAGATCTCGGCCGCGTCCTTTGGCTGCATCGCCATGTTCGAGGCCATGCGCAGCTCGGCGTCGGTTGGCGTGCGAACCGGCAAGGGGGCGGGAGGCGGGGCAGCGGCGGGCGCCGGGATTTCGCGCGCGAGCGGAACCCTGCGGCCCTCCTGCGCGGCCGACAGTCCGAGCTTCTGCATGATCGGGGCGGGCGTCGACGGATAGATCGCAAGCCGGGCCTTGACGGCCGCGCGCGTCGCGTCGTCGACCTGGTCGATCAGTCGTGTGGCGAGCTCGACGAACTGGCGCTGCTCGTCGTCGCTATGGGTGCTCGACTGGACATAGAGGTCGGTCAGCACGCGCAGCAGTGTCGGACGAACATCGACGCCTTCGCGACGGGAGAGGGTCATCAGCCCGTCGAATCCTGGAAACAACGACTTGGTCATGGAGAGATACGCGACCTGGAAGAGATACTCGCCGCCAGCCTATCGCGGGCTCCTTTAAAGGCTCGTTAAGGAAAACGAGGCGTGAAGCCGAACGCTTGCTTTGAAGCGTTCTCGTGCCGCAACGGGACGGCGGGTCGCGCCCGTGCGGTTACGGTCCCGCCGGCACGTTTACACCCCGTTAACCATGAACTGATCTTAATGAATGCATGTTGCAGAGGCGCGCCGGGTCGCGCGGCAATTGAAGAGAGCTGATATGGGGACCATCATCGAATTTCCGGCCGGTCGCCGGGTGAGCGCGTCGGGGGACGTGGCTCCGCGCGCGGACATGGGCACGATTTTGATCCTTCCCGTGATCCGCATCGAGCGCGAGAGCGACGAGCCAAGCGGCGATCACGGGCCGGAGCAGGGCACAGCGCCGGGGCGCCGTCGTCGTCGCCGTTAGCCTTCGGCCTTTGTAATGCCGGAGAACCTCCGCCAGATCCGGCCCGTCGTAACGGCCATCATGCTCGCAGTGCTGGGTGCGACGCTTGCCGCCTGTAGCGGCGGCGATTTCGGCCGCACCCGCGCCGACATGCGCAGCGACGACATGCATCGCTGGCTGGGCGCGGAAGTCACCTCCAGCGTTGGCCTGAAGCCATCCCAATTCCAGCTCACCGACGAGGAGCGCCAGCTTCGCGACCTCGCCTATCCCCTGATAGAGCCGCCATTGTCGCGGCCCGCCTGGAAGAGCGTGTTCGGCGACTACAAGGCGCTGCCCTCGCCCTGGCGGCAAAAGATCGTGTTCGACCGCACCATGTACGGTCGCACGCTGATCGACGAGCCGCACCGTTCGCATTCTTCGCGCTATACACAGCTGATGGAGGACGTGCGCAACGACATCACCCGCTTCGAGCCGTTCTTCGCCTCCGCGATCCGCGTCATCGACCTCGACAAGAAGCGCAATGCCAGCATGGCGCGTGTCTCTTCCCTCTCGCCGCAGGAGAAAGAGGACGCGATCGAGCGCATGCAGGAGAATTCGCTGATCATCCAGTGGGTGCAGCAGTGCCTCGAGCAGCGCGTCTCATCCTATCGCTGGGGTCTGGAGCGGCTGGTGATCCAGGCGCCCGACGGCATGGCCGCCGATGCCGACCGCCTCATCGGCGAGCTCGCCGCCCAGACCGCCAACCCGCCGGTCGCGGGTCAGCCGCCCTACGGCCGCGCGGTCGTCTCCAAAGGCTGATCGTTTCAAGGGTTGATCGTTTTACGGCAGCGCGCCGGCCCTTGATTGCGTCGGTCAAGCGCGCTGCTTCGGCAGGTTGCCGACAAAATCCTTCAGCGCATCGTGCGCCCGTCAGCGCTGTCCGTCGTGCACGGAGATCGCGGATGCCGCAAGGCCGCCGATGCGCGCGTGAGGCCGGCCGCCGGTCGCCATCACGAGCCCGAAGGCGATCTCGTCGCGCCGTGATGAATCCCACAGCGTCATCTCCGCGGTGCCGAAATGGCTGCGGACATAGGCGGCGTGAATGTGCCCGAGCGGAACCATGAGCCGCGTGCCCGGACCGCCGATGGTCTTCGCCGCCGGAACGATCGCCTTGGGCTGACCGAGCACCTCGCGCATGCCCTGGCCGCCGGCCTCGTGCCAGACCGCGCCGTGCTCGAGCTCGCCATCCTCGCCGACGATGATGCCCTTGCCATAGGCTTCGATCTGCGCGGCACCGCCGAGCTGCGCGATCAGCCGTGTCGCGAGCTCGCGCCCGAGCTCGCGCAAGGATGCCTGAAACGGCATCAGGTCGGGTTCGAAGCGGCCCGAAAACGGATTGCGGATGACCGCGATGGCCGTTCCGACCAGCAGCGGCTTCTCCAGGCGGGGGCCGCGCTCGTGCCAGATCGTCTCGACGCTGAGCGCGGTCTTGCGGATGTCATGGGAGATGTCTTGGGACGCGTCTTGAGGCGACAAATCTTGGGACGACATGCGCTGGCTCTATGCTTCGTCGACGACGGGATTGCGCAGCACGCCGATGTTCTCGATCTCGACCTCGACCACGTCGCCGGGCTTGAGGAAGACCGGCGGCTTGCGGGTGAAGCCGACGCCGGCCGGCGTGCCGGTGGCAATGACGTCGCCGGGGACGAGGTCGAAGATGGTCGAGCTGTACTCGATCAGCCGCGGGATCGAGAAGATCAGCATCGAGGTGTCGGAGGATTGCACCACCGCACCGTTGACGCGCGTCTCGAGCTTCAATTTGGTGGGATCGCCGATCTCGTCCGGCGTGACCAGCCAGGGACCGAACGGGCCGGTGCCGACGAAGTTCTTGCCGGAGGCGATCTGCTGGGCGTGACGCTGCCAGTCACGCACGCTGACGTCGTTGTAGATCGAATAGCCCGCCACGTGATCCCAGGCGTCGGCCTGGCTGATGTGACGGCCACCCTTGCCGATGACGACGGCCAGCTCGCCCTCCCAGTCGAAATTGTCCGAGACTTTTGGCCGGACTACCGGCGCGTTGTGCGCGACCTGGGAGCGCCAGACCCGGAGGAAGATCGGCGGAAACTCCGTGATCTCACGCTTCATCCCGAACGCCACGGCTTCATTGTGGTGGTCGAGATAATTGCGCACGGCGCAGACGATCTTCTCCGGACGCGGGATCACCGGCAGATATTTGACGTCACTGAGCGCCATCGTGGGCTTGTGCCCGGCGACGATGGCCTCGCGCCGCGCATAATCATCGCTGCCGAGGAAGTCCGCGAGAACAGGGTATTGGGGCAGGGCGCGGCCGAGATCCACGACGCCATTTTCGACAACGGCGCCCCAGCTTTCCCGATTTCCGTCCAGAAATGACAGTAGTTTCATGGTTTCGCCCCAAAGGTTGGCATTTTCGATTTTATCTATTATTTTCGAAAATACGTCGTGACGCAAGCCCAGGGCGATAAAAAGCCGGTGCAGCCTATTCGGTATCGAGCAGGTGCGCGGCGTACGTCGCGACGTTGTCGGCGGTCGAGCGGATATGTGCCTCGATCAGTTGCACCGCGAGATCCGGATTGCGCGAGATGGCGGCCTGCATGATCGCCTGGTGCTCGCCGGCCTTGTCACGTGGGCGCGGCCGGAAATTGGCCGACAGATGCCGATAGCGCTCGGCGCGATCGAACAGATCGGCGCGAATGGCGAGCAGTGTCGCGGAGCCGCAGGCGGACACCAGCGCCTGGTGGAATTGGCGGTGGGCGATCTTCCATTCGGGATCGCGCAACGGATGTTCGGGATCGCGCTGCTCGATTCGCTTCAATCTGTGGAGGGTCGAGATGACGGCGATCTCCCAGTCGTCGTCGCCCCTCTCGATCGCGCGGCGGATCAATTCCACCTCGATCAGCACCCGCGCATCGGTGACTTCTACCAGGTCCTGACGGCTGACCGGCGCCACGCGAAACCCGCGCTGCTCCTGCGCGTCGACCAGACCTTCGGCGGTAAGCGCCGTCAGTGCCTCGCGCAGCGTCGTGAAACTGACGCCGAATCGTTCGCGCAGCACGTCGAATCGCAGCGGCTCGCCCGGCGCCAGGCCGCAGGCAATGATCTCCTCGCGCAGCCGATGAGTGATGTCGGCGGCAACGGTCTTTCCGAATTCCTTGCGGGGGCGAATGGCGCTTTCGGACATGGTTTCTGTCATTGAATCGATGGCTCAACATGCCGCGCCAACGACCATCTTGCAATAATTTTCGTAAACGGTATTATTTTCGAAAATATGGCTTGGGAGGCGTGTGACATCATGAGAGCGGTGCTGGTGCGTCAGCCGGGTGGGCCGGATGCACTCGAACTGGTCGAGCTTCCGGTGCCTATGCCCGGACCCGGCCAGGTGCAGATCCGCGCCGAAGCATTCGGGGTGGGGCAGCCCGATGTGCTGATCCGGCGTGGCGTCTACAAATGGATGCCGCCGCTGCCGGCTAATCCCGGCAACGACGTCGCCGGCCGCATTGCCGCGCTCGGGTCTGGCGTCGAGGGGTTTGCGGTCGGCCAGAAGGTGCTGCTGAGCGCACGCGACCTGTCGCAGCGCGGCGGCTGCTACGCCGACTATGTGGTCGCGCCCGCCGACGCCATTCATGCGCTGCCCGACAATGTCGATCTGCAAGCGGCCGTGTGCCTGTCGAACTACCAGGTCGCCTACGCGCTGCTGCACGAGTGCCGCCATCCGCGCGCACCGGCGAGCGTGCTGGTGATCGGGGCGGCGGGTGGTGTCGGTACCGCGCTGGTGCAGCTCGCCAAGCTCGCGCAGATGAAAGTCATCGGCACGGTCTCCACCGAAGAGAAGGCCGCATTTGCGCGGGGCAACGGCGCCGATCATGTCATCTACTACCGCCGCGAAGACGTGGTGGCGCGGACCCGCGAGCTGACCAATGGCGAGGGCGTTGGCCTCGTGCTCGATCACGTCTGTGGGCCCGAGTTCACCGGCTATCTCGGCGCGCTCGGCAAATGGGGGACGCTGCTGTCGTACAACGCCTTCGCCGGATTGCCGGAGGAAAACCTGATGGCGGCGATGCGCGACCATCTCGACATCTGCCCGGCGATACGCTGCTTCTCCTTCCACATCTACGACCACGATCGCGACGAGCGTCGCGCGCTCATGCGCAGCGTGATCGATGCGCTGAGCCGCAATGCGATCAAGCCCGCGATCTCGGCGGTCGTGAAGCTCGACGAGGTCAGGCAGGCCCACACGCTGCTCGAGCAGGGCTCGGCGCTCGGCAAGATAATCATGACGCCATGAGGGGGTGGATTGCACGATGACGACACAAGCACCCATTGCACGTTTCACCCGGCTCCGGCACGCGAGCTTTGCCTCGCCCGATCCCGAGCGGCTGCTCGACTATTACCGCGCCGTGATCGGTCTTGGCCTCGTCGGCCGCGACGGCAGCCGCATCTTCCTCGCCAACGATTCCGAGCAGCTTTTGCTGGTGATCGAACCCGGCGCCCCGGCACTGACGAGCATCGCCTTCGAGATATCTCCTGATGTCCAGATCGAGGCGCTCGGCGCCGCGCTGAAGCAGGCCGATCTGCGGCCGGAACTTCAGAGCGATCCACTGCCTGGCGTTTCGAGGCGGCTATCGTTCAGCGATCCCGAAGGCACGCGCTTCGAGCTGATCCAGGGCTGGACGCCGACACCCGCGCAGGAGCGGATCGGAGCGCTTGCCGTCAGCAAGCTCGGCCATGTCGCGCTTGGTACGCCCGATCCGCGCGCGGCCTCTGAGTTCTACGCGAACATGATGGGCCTGCGGGTTTCCGACTGGATCGAGGATCGCTTCGTCTTCATGCGCAGCGGCTTCGAACATCACACGCTGAACTTCGCCCGCGCGCCCGTCCGTGGCCTGCATCATATCGCGTTCGAGCTGCGTGGTGCCGCCCATATGCACGAAGCCTGCGATCATCTTGCGCGACACAAGCTGCCGGTTCTCTGGGGGCCGGTTCGTCATGGCCCCGGCCATAACACGGCGATCTATCACCGCAATCCCGACGGGCATGTGGTCGAGCTGTTCTTCGATCTCGACCGCATGACCGACGAGGCGCTCGGCTATTTCGAGCCGCGTCCCTGGCATCGCGATCGACCGCAGCGGCCAAAAGTCTGGGTCGGCCTGCCGCGCGACGTCTGGGGCATGCCGCCATCGCCTGAATGCACGGAGTTCGCCCGCTAGCGGATTCGAGTTCGACTTGAAGAACGCCGCCTCGTCGCGGCCAACGATAGAATAATCCAAAAGGGAGGACGCATTCATGCGACGGATGAAGCGGCTTGCTGCGGCGATTTTTCTGTTTGGCGGTTTTTTAGCAATCACTTCGGCGTCGGCGGACAATTATCCGTCGCGCCCGATCCGGCTGCTGCATGGATTTGCCGCCGGCGGCGCGGCCGACACGCTGTCGCGCATCATCGCCGACGGGCTCTCGAAGAAGCTCGGACAACCGATCATCGTCGAGGCCAAGCCCGGTGCCGGCGGCAACATCGCCGCGGATGCCATCGCGAAAGCGGCGCCCGACGGCTACACGCTCGGGCTCGTCACCGGCGCCCACGCGATTTCCGCGGCGACCTACAAGAGCCTCGCCTACCAGCCGGCCGAGAGCTTCGAGATGATCTCGACGCTGGTCTATTACGCGCTCGTCATTGCCGTGCGTAGCGATTATCCGGCAAAATCGCTGGGCGAGCTCGTCGCCATGGCAAAGCAGAAGCCGGGCGCGCTCTCCTTCGGATCGGTCGGTTTCGGCAGCACGCATCATCTGGCAGGAGAGCTGTTGAACGCAGCCGCCGGCGTCGAGATCGTGCACGTGCCCTATCGCGGCGATTCTCAAGCGGTCACCGCGCTGCTCGGCGGAGAGGTTCCGGTGATCGTCGGCACCCCGGTCCTGCTCGCCGCGCAGATCCAGGGCGGTGCGATCCGCGGCCTGGCGGTGACCTCGCCGACGCGCACCGCATTGCTGCCCGACGTGCCGACGGTTCAGGAAGCCGGGATCAAGGGATATGACGTGCGCACCTGGGCCGGCCTGCTGGCGCCGAAGGGAACGCCGACTGCCATCATGGCCGCACTCAATGCGGCGACGTTGGACGCTCTTAGGGATCCCGACCTCAAGCAACGTCTGGAGACCGCCGTCGGCGGCGAGGTTCGCGGCAGCTCGCCGCAGGAGATGAAGACGCTGATCGAGACCGAGATCAGCAAATGGACCGGCGTGGTGGAGCGGGCGAAGATCCCGAAGATCTGACGATCGAAAGTGCAAAAGTGAACATAGTGCCGCCCTCAGCCTGCGGTACTTCACAGCGCAGGAACAGGATTGCCGCGCCGGCTCACATTGGTCGACGACCGGCTTGAATGTCGGGCTGCGGCGTGCGTCATTGATTGCTCGGGAGGTGAGCGTGGCCGCCAAAGCAATCAGGCATTCGATGCGGGCGTTGATCGTTGCGGCTTGCCTGGTCGCGGCTGCCCAGTCCTCGGCTCAGGAAGACAAGAAAACCGACGACGACAAGCCGGCCGATCCCGACACCGGCGAGAGCACGGTCGAGGAGAAAACGCTCGGGCTGCTGCCGAACCCCTGGCAAAAGTACGGGGTGAAGTTTGCGGCCACCTATATCGGCGAGGTGCTCGGAAATCCGACCGGCGGTCTGAAGAAAGGTGCGGTCTACGAAGGCAGGCTCAATCTCGCTGTCGATCTGGACTTCGAAAAGCTAGTCGGCATCGACAAGCTGACCTTTCACGCCAACATGTTTCAGATCCACGGCGACGGCCTCTCGCGCTCGAATCTGCAGAATTTCTTCGTCGTCAGCGGGATCGAAGCGTTGCCCTCAACGCGACTCTACGAGGCCTATTTCGAGAAGCAGTGGGGCGACAAGAAACTATCGCTCAAGCTCGGGCAGCTGGCGGCCGACAGCGAGTTCTTCAATACCAAGTACACGGATGTTTTCACCAACGCCTCGATGGGCTGGCCGGCGATCACGTCGCTTGCTTTGCCAAGCGGCGGGCCGTCGCCGCCCTTGGCGGCCGTGGGCGCGCGCCTCCTGTTGAACGTGACGGACCAGTTGTCCGTCCTTGGCGCGATTTTCGACGGCGACCAGGCCGGTCCCGGTCCCGGCGATCCGCAGGAGCGTAACCGGTATGGCGTGAATTTCCGGATCAACGATCCGCCGCTTCTGCTCGGCCAGGTCCAATATGCCTGGAACAACAGGAAGGGTGACCCGAACTTGACCGGCCAGTTCAAGGTCGGTGGCTGGCGTCATTTCGGATCGTTCGGGGATCAGCGCTTCGCATCCAACGGCGTCTCGCTGGCCGCGCCAATGAGCAGCGGGGAACCACGGCTCTTGTCGGGCGATATTGGAGCCTGGGCGGTCTTCGAGCAGCAGATTTATCGAGTGCCGAACAGCGACGATCGGGGCATCGGCATTTTCGCACGCGTGTCGGGCGCGCCGGCTGACCGTAATCTGGTCGATGTCTATGCAGATGGCGGCGTCGAGCTGATCGGGCTTAGCAATGCGCGCCCCGACGACAAGTTCGGCATTGCCGCCGGATATGCGCATGTCTCAAAGCGGGCCCAGACGCTCGACGCCGATTATGCCAGGTTGGTCGACCCGCGCTGGCCGGTGCGAAGCTTCGAGGGGCTGCTCACGGCCGTCTATCAATACCAGATCAAGGATGGCTGGACCGTTCAGCCGAACTTTCAATACATCGTCCATCCCGGTGGCGGCGCGACGGCTCCGGCGAGTCCGCTGCCGGGAAGGGCATTGCGAAATGCCTCGGTTTTCGGATTGCGCACGACCCTGAAATTTTAAGTCGAGGCAAACGCGAGCGAGGCCATGTCGGCAATCATCGCGCTTCGACCACCTCGCCATCCTCCTTCACGAACCGGCCGACGGGGTTGTCCAGGAGATCGATGACGGCTTCCGAGGGACGACACAGGCGTGTGCCCTTAGGCGTCACCACGATCGGACGGTTGATCAGGATGGGATGCGCGAGCATCTGGTCGATCAGCTCGTCGTCGGACCATTTGGGGTCGTCGAGGCCGAGCTCCTTGTAGGGCGTGCCTTTCTCGCGCAGCAGCGCGCGAGCGGAGATGCCCAGGGCCTTGATGAGCTCGACAAGCGTTTGGCGGGATGGTGGCGTCTTCAGATATTCGACGACGACGGGCTCGGTGCCGCTCTGCCGGATCATCGCCAGCGTGTTGCGCGAGGTGCCGCAGGCGGGGTTGTGATAGATCGTGACGCTCATCGGGTTGTCTCCGCGATTGGGATGGGGCCTCGCGCCTGGGGCCGTCCGAGCAGCCAGTTCATCAACAGCATGGCGGCAAAGGCTCCGCAGAGCTCCGCGAGGATGAATCCGGGCAGGTCGGTGGGACGTATGCCCGAGAACGTGTTTGTCAGCGACCTCGCAATGGCCACGGCCGGATTGGCGAACGACGTGGAGGCCGTGAACCAATAGGCCGCGGTGATGTAGAGGCCCACCAGCCAAGGGATCGCAGTCCGCTGAAACCGGATGCCGGCCAGGATCGTCGCGACCAGACCGAAAGCGGCGACGGCTTCGGCGAACCATTGCGGTCCTCCGGTTCGCATCTTCGTCGAGAGATCGATCAGCGGCAGTCCGAACATCAGATGCGCCGCCATCGTTCCCGCAATGCCGCCGGCGATCTGCGCCGCCACATAAAGTCCAGCCTCGTTAACCGGGAGCTCGCGCTTGCCGGTGAAGACCAGCGTGACCGCCGGATTGAAGTGCGCGCCGGAGATCGGGCCCAACACCGTGATCAGGACAACCAGAATGGCTCCCGTCGGCAGCGTGTTGCAGAGAAGCGCAAGCGCGACATCCTTGGTCAAGGATTCCGCCATAATGCCGGAGCCGACCACCGTGGCGACGAGAATGCCCGTACCGAGCGCCTCGGCCGCGAGGCGGCGCGGAAGATCGAATTGATCAGGCACGGCTTCGCTCCTTGCGTCTTGGCTTGCAGCAGGCTTGCAGGGTTTCGACGACCGGCTCGCAGACTTCCGGCCGCCCGCCGCAGCAATCCCGCAGCAGGAAAACCGCAACGTCGCGGAATTCGGTGAGGTTGGCGCGGTAGACAATCGAACGGCTGTGCCGCTCGGAGGTGACGAGGCGCGCGCGCGTCAGGATCGACAAATGCGCCGAGAGCGTGTTCTGAGGGACCTCCAACAGCCGTGCGAGATCGCCCGCAGCGAGACCATCAGGCTCGTGCCTGACCAGTGCGCGGAAGGCCTCCAGACGGGTCGACTGGGCCAGGGCGGCGAGCGCGAGGACAGCTTCTTCCCTTTCCATATATCCAGACTTATGGAAATAATTGAAGCGCGTCAATCCGGAATTCCCCCTGGGCGACCCAGCCCGTATTTCGAACATTCCAGAAATATGGTTTGACAGTTTGGCATCCGCCGGCACATCGTGGCACGCATGAAGATCGATGACGCAGCAGCACGCCTTGAAGCCCTGGGCAACCGGACGCGACTCCAGATTTATCGTGCCCTGGTCCGGGCCGGACACTCCGGCATGCCCGTCGGTCGGTTGCAGGACAAGCTGAAGATCCCGGCATCGACGCTGTCGCATCACATCAAGACCCTGGTCTCGGTCGGGCTCGTCAGTCAGGTCCGGGAATCGACGACGCTGATCTGCCACGCAAACTTCGACGCGATGCGGGGTCTGGTCGATTTCCTGGCGGCGGAGTGCTGCGCAGACGAAGTCGGATGCAAGACGACGCAAACGGCGGCGTGATCTTTGTTGGCTGAGATTATTCGATGATTCTAGAAATATGGGATAAGCCAAATGAACGCTAAGACGGTCGCCATCGTCGGGGCAGGGCCTGTCGGCCTCGCAGCAGCTGCGCACGTCCTGGAGCGTGGCATGTCACCCGTCGTGCTGGAGGCAGGATCCGAAGCGGGGCACGCGGTGCGCCAGTGGCAGCAGGTCCAGCTCTTCTCACCGTGGGAATATAACATCGACAAGGCCGCGGCGCGCCTGCTGGCGCCGACGGGATGGAATTCGCCGGACCCGGGCTCCTATCCGACTGGTGTCGAACTGCTCGATCGATATCTGACGCCGCTTGCGACGCGAACGCCACTGCGCGAGGTGATCCGGACATCCAGCCGCGTCTCGGCCATCAGCCGCGTCGGCTTCGACAAGGCGAAGACGAAGGGACGTGAGCAGGCGCCGTTTGAAATCCGCTACCAGAACGGCAAAGGTCCTGAAGTGCTGCGCGCGGATGCCGTGATTGATACGTCAGGCACATGGTTCTCGCCCAATCCCGCCGGAGGTAATGGTCTGCCCGCGATCGGCGAGCGTGAATGCGCCGGCCACATCGCCTATGGCATGCCCGATGTCCGGGGTGCCGGTCGCGCCAGATATGCCGGCAAGACCGTTGCGGTGCTCGGCGCCGGTCATTCCGCGGTGGGCACACTGATCGAGCTCGTGCATCTCGCCGAGGAAGTGCCGGGGACGCAAGCTATCTGGCTGTTGCGGGGCGCCGATCCCGCCAAGTCTTTTGGCGGCGGCCGGAATGACAAGCTCGCTGCACGCGGCGAGCTCGGCAGCGCCTTCGCTGCGCTCGTTGCCTCCGGGAAGATCAGGATCGAAACCGAATTCGTCGTCACGCAACTGTCGGACTCCGAAGGCCGCCTCGAGATCGCGGCCGGCGCGGGCTGCGGCGGACGGAGCGTGATCGTTGACGACCTGATCGTCTCGACGGGCTTTCGTCCCGACTTTTCATTCCTGTCCGAATTGCGCCTGCGGCTCGATCCCGCCATCGAAGCGCCGGTCGCCCTGGCGCCGCTGATCGATCCCAACGAGCACAGCTGCGGCACGGTGCGCCCGCACGGCGCGCGCGAGCTCGCCCACGATGAGCCGGGGTTCTACATGGCGGGCATGAAGTCGTATGGCCGCGCGCCGACCTTTCTTATGATGACGGGGTATGAGCAGGTGCGCTCGATCGCGGCCGATCTCGCCGGCGACAAGGAGGCCGCCGCGAGGTTGGAGCTCGTGCTGCCGGAGACCGGCGTTTGCACGCGCGGTGGCCTCGAAGCCGCCGGCGGATCAGGATGTTGCGGTGGGCCGGCGAAGCAGGAACCAACGGCGTGTTGCGCCGCCGACGAAGCGGCGAAGAAGGCCGGCGCTTCGGGGTGCGGTTGTTCATGAATTTGGGTCTTGCAGGAGAAGCCGGAGAGTTGCCCATTGTGGTTGGTACGCCGTGTCGAGCTGGGGGGAGGACAGCATTCGTAAGCTGAGCGGCCGGTCCCTGATCGCGGTGATGTGCATCGGCCAGGTCGGCAATCTGCTGCCGCATGTGACGCTCTCCGCGAACTTGGCGCAGCATCTGATGCCGGCGTGGGGCCTGTCGACGTCCGAAGGCGGCTTGATGGCAAGCGGTTACGCGTTCGGCTACATGCTCGCCGTGCCCGTGCTGACGACGTTGACCGACCGGATCGACGCACGGCTCGTCCTGATCTGGGGCTCAATCGTCAGCGGGCTGGCGACCGCAGCGTTCGGAATCTTCGCGGAAGGATTCTGGTCCGCGACCGCGATCTGGTCCCTGGCAGGGCTTGGATTTGCCGGCGCCTACATGCCGGGCCTGAAGGCGCTGACAGACCGGCTTCCGGCTGGCGACACCTCGCGCGCCGTCACGCTGTACACGTCGAGCTTCTCGGTCGGGGTCGGCCTCTCGTTCCTGGTCGCGCAAGTGATCGCCGACCGTTGGGGATGGCGGACCGCTTTCCTTGTCACCGGCTTCGGTCCTATCGCAATGGTCGTCGCGTGCCTTCTGATGCAGGCGCAGCGGCCCGCGCCGAAGGCGGGACGTCTGTTGAACTTCGCGCCTGTCTTCGCCAACCGCGAGGCGCTCGGATACATCTTCGGCTACGGCGCCCATTGCTTCGAGCTCTAAGGCATCCGCACCTGGCTGGTCGGGTTCTGGACCTTCGTCGTCGCGCATCAAGGTGCGCCGTCGTGGTTGAGCCCCGTCGTGTTGAGCTTCTGCTTTGCGGTGATCTCGATGCCGGCCAGCATCCTCGGCAACGAGGCCGCGCTGAAATTCGGCCGCCATCGCGCGATCACGGTCGTGATGATCGCGTCGGCCTGCGTGGCGCTGGTTATCGGCCTCAACACGACGGCGCCGGCATGGGTGCTCGCACTGCTGCTGCTCGTCTATGGCCTGACCGTGCCGGCGGATTCCGGCGCGTTGACCGCCGGCATGTCGGCCGCGGCTGTGTCCGAACATCGCGGCGCGACCCTGGCCCTGCATTCGACGGTCGGCTTCGGCCTGTCGGCCGTCGGCGCCTGGGGAACCGGCGCCGCGCTCGACGCAGCCGGCGGTCCGCAGAGCGCGACCGGGTGGCTGCTCGCGTTCAGTGTTCTTGCGGCCGGAATTGCGTTGGGGCCGTTGGCGCTGCTGTGGGCTCGGAGGGTGCAGCTTGGTGGCGCGAAGTCGATGTGAGGTCGCGCAATTCTACTCGGCAGTGAGAATTCGATCGAGGCGCAATCGATGTCGATGATCGGTGAGAAGGCGAGCGCCTCCCGTCACGGCGGCGAGAGTTCCCAATCCCGTTCCGCCGGCGATCAAGAACATAATCAAGAGCTGATACTTGACGGCGTCGATCGGTTCGACGCCTGCAAGGATTTGACCGGTCATCATCCCCGGCAAAGAGACAAGGCCGATCGCGGCCATGCTGTTCATGATTGGCGTGAAGCCGCTTCTCAATGCGTCCCGCAGGACCGGCAGCAACGCCTGATAGCGGGTACCGCCAAGAGCAAGGCAAGCTTCGACGGCGGCTCGTTCGCGCACCAGGCTATTCGTCAGCACGTCCAGGCCCAGGCTTATTCCCGTCATGGTGTTGCCCAGGATCATGCCCAACAATGGCAGCGCATAGCGCGGATGATACCACGGATCCGGGCGTAGCTCCGTCAGAAGCGCGAACATCGTGACGGTCCCGGCCGCGAGCAACATGCATCCCGCCCCTAAGCCATAGCTCCAGATACCCGGCAGGCGTCGCTTTTGCCGAGCGACGATTTCCCGTGATGCGAAGAGAACCATGGCGACGGCGGCGAGGGCGGTCCAGAGCGGCGAGACCACGGCAAACAGGAACGTCAATACGTATCCGACGAGTATCAGCTGAAGCACCATCCGCACGGTGGCGATGGCCAGCTGCTTTTCAAGCTTGAGGCGGAGAGCAAGCGAGAGCGCGCCATCCATGACGACAAGGAGCGCGGGCAGAACCAAATCGCCGTATGCCAAATGAATGTAACTCACGGCCGATTTTCCTCGATTCCACCGTCGGCATTCATCACAAGGACCCGCGACCCGACGCGGCGGGCCTGAGCGTTGTCGTGAGTGCTCCAAACGACACTCGTTCCATTCGAAATGCGTTCCGCGATCAAGGATTCAACGGCCGCCGTCGATGCCGAATCGAGGGCCGATGTCGGCTCGTCCAGGAGAAGAACCCGCGACCTCAGCATCAGCGCCCGCACCAGCCCCAGCCGTTGTCGCTCGCCGGTCGAAAGTCTTTGGATCGGCCAGGGACCGCAACTGCGCGGCAACCCCAGTCTCGTGACCAACGGTAAGGCATCATCCCAGCCGCTGAAGTGGTCTTGCACGATGTCGGACCACCAGCCCGGTTCGGCGGCGAGATAGGTCACTCGCTTGCGCCAGGCCGGGGCAGGCATCGCCTCCCTGAGCGTTCCGTCCAGTTTGACCATTCCTTCGTTGGGATCGAGATCCGCGATCGAGCGAAGGAGTTGGGTCTTCCCTACGCCAGAGGGCCCTTGCAGGGCGACGCATTCGCCGTCCTGCAAGTCGAATGAAACGGAGATGTGCAAGCGCTTGAGCGCGCGGACCGTGAGCATGTGTCAAAGCTTGCGCCGGAGCCGATCGGCAACCCGCACTGCAATTTCCGCCGGCGCCTCGTCCGGATAAGGATGCACCGAGCTGACATTGATCTCGCCCAGGACATAGCTGTCGGTCCCGTCGGGACGGACCGGGCCAAGCATGAAGTCGGCGTCCCAAATCACAGGCAGGTCAAGTTGCGCAATATCCAGCAACGACGTCAGCTGCGGCGTCCACTCGTCCTCCATCAACCGACGCAGCCGCTGGAAGCGCGGGTCTGCGTTGGACGCATAGAGCCGTGGTCCGGCCTCGGAACGCGCGGCCGGCGACTCCACCAGGGCTTTGACCTTGTGATAGCCGAAGCCGGCACAGCGATCGCCCGCCATGTAGCAACGCAACACGCCTTCGCTCAAGCGAGGCTGGAATGGTTGGTCGATCACGCTGCCGTTCTCGAAATACTCCGCGCAGCGACGGAGAAAATCATCCAGCGTCAGTTCCTCGGAGCCATCCCTGGTTGCGTCCAGCACCTTTATCATTGGAGAAGCCGGCAGCTTCTCGACCTTCCAGACGCCTTGGCCGCCATTGCCCCGGTTGCGCTTGATCACGCGCGGACCGGCGGCGAGCCGCGTCGGTAACTCGGCGCGCATCGCCGCAGCGGTTTGATATAGAGTGGTGTCGCTTCCCCAGCCCATCGAGCGGGTACGATACAGAACCTCCTTGGTGCCCATCTTGAGGATGACATCGGGATGAGCGCTGACCCACACGCCCCGTGCGGCGACGTCGCGCAGCAATGCGTCGAGACCAGCGCGATCCCGACCGTCTTGAATGGGGTTGACCCAGACGAGCACGCCGTCCACCCCGAGCAATTGTTCACGGACGTCCTCGGCGAAACTTTCATCATAGATCGCCGGGCGCGCCGCGATACCGACGGCGGCGAGGGCTTCGAAAAGCTGCGCGAAGCGGCTGTTTTGTGCCGTCGCGTCGCGGCGCGCGGCAGCGTCTCCGCGTGAGAGGATGGCGACGGTGTGTTGGTGAGAAGGGTGTCGTTCGGTGTCCATGCGCAAGCTCCACGAATGGCGTGCTGCGCAGAGCTTGGACCGAGGCCTCACGGGGAGTCTGCTTTGTCCCCACGCAAAGGACACTAGCGGGGCCGTCCGCGAGTTTCAAGATGTGGCTGGCGCGGTTCCGCGGAGCAGTGAATTCTTCGTGACGTTCGCCGGCGGCTTTGGTGGGCAGCCCGAAGCTCCCGCCGGTTGACAGCTCCCGCCCGGGGGCTTTTACTTGGGGCTCGGGGATATGCGATCTCCCCGTGAGGCGACATGCCCAAGCATCGCGTCCTGATCACCAAGGGCGCAGCATGTCATCATATACCCCCGATTTCATCCGTCAGAGCGGCTCGACTTTTCGGCACGGCGTCCGCGCCGGTCGCATCGCTGTGCGCATCGATGCCCGCCGCCTCTTGCGCCGTGTGGGTATCGCGTAGGGCAAGATCGCGAAACGGACTTCACCTGGGGCAGGACAAACCAGGAGAATGGTCATGCGAACACGAACAATCTTCCGCACGGTTCTGCTGCTTGCGGTCGCGGGCGGGCTGTCGAGCGTGCACGCTCTGACGCAGGAGGAACTCGTCGCCAGGATCCAGGCGGCCGGCTACGCGCAAGTCAGCGACATCAAGTCGACGGCCGAGGGTATCACCGCAAAGGCGGTGAAGAACGGCAAGGCGGTGACGCTGGTCGTCGACAGCAGCGGTCAGGTCAAAGAGCGAAACTAAGCCTAGGGAGCAGCACGATGAAAAGAATCATCTCGGCCGTGGTCGGCATTGGCATCTGTCTTCTTGCATTTCGCTTCGGTCCATTCGTCCCGGCATATGCCCAAGATGCCGACTGGCAGAAGGTGGACGAGACCCTGGGCCGCAAGCCCGCCGTCTCGGACGACGTCCGCCGTTACGGCTTTCCCCGCAGCGATCTCTCCGTGACGTTGGACGGGGTTGCGATCAAGCCGGCGCTGGCTCTTGGCGGCTGGATCGCGTTCAAGCCTGCGCATGGTGGCGCAATGATCATGGGCGACCTCGTGCTGCTCGAGACCGAGATCAATCCCGTGATGGCGAAAATGATTGCGAGCGGGCTCGAGATCACAGCCGTGCACAATCATCTGCTGCGCGCGAGCCCGGCCACGTTCTACATGCACGTCGCCGGACACGGCGATCCCGTCAAACTGGCCTCGGCGCTCCATGATGCCCTGGCCGAAAGCAAAACCCCGCTGACGGTCACGGCGCCGGCGAACCCGCCGCCCGCCATCGACCTCGACACGGCGAAACTTGACCAGATCATCGGAGTGAACGGGAAAGCGAATGGCGGCGTCTACCAGTTCAACGTGAAGCGGCGCGACCCCGTCACGGAAGACGGCATGTTGCTGACTCCCGTCGCCGCGATGGGCGTCGCGATCGCCATCAATTTCCAACCGACGGGCACGGGCAGGGCGGCCATCACCGGCGACTTCGTGCTGACCAGCGACGAGGTGAACCCGGTCATCCTGGCGCTTCGAACGCACGGAATCGAGGTAACCGCGCTGCACAGCCACATGCTGGACGAACAGCCGCGGCTCTTCTTCATGCACTTCTGGGCCAACGACGATGCCCTCAAGCTCGCAGAGGGCCTCCGTGCGGCGCTCGACAAGACGGCGAGCACGAAGGGCTGATGCATGGACACGCACATGAACAAGCTCATGGGCAAGCTTGCGCTGGCATCCATGCTGGTTTTATTCGTGGGAGGGAACGCCATGGCCGAGACCCTGAATTTCGACAACGCTGCTGCCGGAACGTCGCCCGACGGATGGACCTTGACGATGACCGGCAAAGGACAGCCGAAATGGACCGTGGAGGCCGAGGCGACGGCGCCCAGCAAGCCGAACGTTCTCAAGCAATCGGGACGGGCGACGTTTCCCCTCGCCATCAAGCGCGATACGGCCATCCGCGACGGCTTTGTCGAGGTGAAATTCAAGGCCGTCGCCGGCTCCGAGGATCGCGCCGCGGGAGTTATCTGGCGTGCGAAGGATGCCGATAATTACTACGTGGTCCGGGCTAACGCGCTGGAGGACAATGTCGTGCTGTACAAGACGATCAAGGGCGTTCGAATGTCGCTTGAGATCGTGGGTCGCAAAGGCGGCTATGGCGTCAGCGCGCCGGTGTCATCCGGGCAATGGCACGTGCTGCGCTGCGACTTCGCAGGACGTCGGTTCAAGGTGAGCTATGACGGAAAGCAATTGTTCGAGGTGGAAGACGCCACCATTCTGGACGCCGGCATGATCGGCCTGTGGACCAAGGCAGATAGCGTGACCCTGTTCGATGATCTGACATATGGTGAGACCAAATAGGCGTTTGGTCACCTATGCCGGAGATTGCCATGAACGTTCGATGCCTGTCGGTCGCGACGGCCCTGCTGATTGTGTCCATCTGCCCACTGCGGGCGGAGGAAGGTCTGGTCGCCTACAAATCGCTCGGTCCGGAACTGGCGCTCGATCTTGCGCGCGCTGCGTTGGCGAACTGCCGCACCCGTGGATACCAGGTTGCAGTTGCCGTCGTCGATCGCTTCGGCGTCACGCAAGTGATGTTGCGCGACCGCTTTGCAGGTCCTCACACGCCCTCGACGGCAGCAGGCAAGGCGTAGACAGCCGCCTCGTTCAAGACCAGCACGACCGAGCTGAACGCGATCAGCCAGCCGGGCATGATGCAGGCGGGCATTCGCAACCTTCCCGGAGCGGTCGTCATCGCCGGAGGACTGATCGTCGAAGCCGGCGGCTCCCTGGTCGGCGCGATCGGCGTGTCCGGCGCTCCGGGCGGCGACGCGGACGAAGCGTGCGCGAAAGCCGGAATTGACGCCGTACGCGACAAGCTGGACTTCTGAGGCGTAAAGATCGCGGTCAAAAAGTCCTTCAGCCTTTTCGCGAGCCTGGCGGCCGTCTGATCCGCAGGGATAAGCAGACGCGCCGCCTTCGCACGCTCAGGTGTGGCCGCTCATTGACAGGATTTGACGATCACCCATCGTCGCGCCAACCTGAGAAGTAACACCGTCGAGCCTCGCCAACGATTGTTCTCGATAAGCCGATGTCCGCGAGAAGCCGGTCGTCCAGTTCGAGAAGCTCGTCGTATTGGCGGCGCCGTGTGATGCCGTCCAGCAGTGCGAGCGTGAGTTTCCAGAACCATCCAGGGTTTGGAGAAGGAACGAAGGCTGAGCTGGATGTGCCGATTGAGCCAGTGGTGCTGTCGCAAGACATGTTTCACCTCCATAATGGAGCGAAACAACGCTTGGCTCGAAAGCTGGTCGGGCGGTTGTGTTTGACCCGATGGCCTTTGCTATCATGCTCGTCCTTGCCGCACAAGCGATCCGCTGATCTGGAAGCTGAAGGTGTCGCTGAAGTGCCGGTCATGCCAAAAGCGACGATCGGCGCCGCCCGTCCACATGATTCAAGCTGACGGCGATGCAAAGCATCGCACCCTGCAAATGAGTGCATCCGATCGAGGAGCGCTGATCGGAGCGCCGCCTGATGGTAGAGATCCTCGCTCCCTCAGTGGTACAACTGAGATGGGTATGCTGCCATTTGCAAGGCAGACCCTGTTCCCGCGAGATGGTTCTATGGACGCGAAATCAGCCGCACGATTTAAATGGCACATAGAGCGGGTCATTGAGGAGTTATCCTTGGCGCTCACGCTCGCTAAAGAGGCCTCTCCAGCAGATGAGTTTCTGAGCTTGAGGATGTCGGTGGGCGATATCATCTCTCAGATAGACGCCGTGCTTCAGGACAACATTTACAAAGATCATCCCGGTCTGGATGGCATGAAAGACTGACCGTTAACGTCCGCTTCGGGGCAAATGCGAAGAACTCAACCTGATCAAACCTGGTCCGCTATGCATCGCTTAGTGGACCTGAACGAGGTGCGCTGCTACTTCGCTGATGGGCCACGGGCTGACCTGCACTAGCAGCATCCCTTTGGCTCAAAATAGACTGCGAAACTCGGCGAGTGCCCTGGCTACGTCTTGCCGCCTGACGTCTTCGCGCGTTCGCTCCCCACCACGTTTGAAAGAGATCGTGACTTTGTCGGGATTCGTCCGGAGCCGACAGTCTGTCTTCCATGACAAATCGCCAAGCTTGATCTCCACCAATTCTTGATCATCATACGCGCGCTCGATCGATCGGAAGATTTGCCTGGTTTCATCGATCGAGAGCATCATCGACTGTATGACCTCGGAGCCTCCGGCACCAAATGACATCAGCCACACCTCGTCCGTCGGGAGTGAAACACGAAAGTATGTCAGTCGGGACAAATCGACTAGTTTGAAGGTGCTGAAGTACGATAACCTCCGCGACACAAGCTTGGAAATTTCATTCCGCAAGTACCGTACAAGTGTTCGCAGGTGGAGTTGGTCGCTCTGAAACACCACGAATAGGCTCCCTGAAAACAAATCGGCAACTTAGAACAATTCCCGAGACCCAGCCAAGCTAACGGCATCCTGAGGCTCGGACTTCCGCTCAGGGTCAAGAAGCGAAGAACTCGGCCTGAGCAAATCACGTGCACCATGCATCGCTGAGCGGACCTCTCTGAGCTGGGCGGTGCGCCCCCACGAGCCACCTTGCCGCTTTGGCGGATACTCTCTATGATCGACAACTCATAGTAGCGGATTGCCTCACGAGAGGGATACGCGTCGTGGCAGGAATTCACGTTAGTCGCCGCCGCTTGCTTCGCAGTGCTGCAGCAAGCGGTCTGATGGCAACAGCGGCATCCAGCGTGATTGGTGCCGCCCGCGCCCAATCGGCGCGAAAGACCTTCGTCTTTGTCAGCGGGGCTTTTTGCGGCGGCTGGATATGGCGCCGGATCATTGACCGGCTCGAACAGGGCGGCCACAAAGTGTTCGCTCCGTCGCTCACGGGTTTAGCCGAGCGCTCGCATTTGCTGAGCAAGGACGTCAATCTGGACACCCACATCGCCGACGTCGTCAACCTGATCAAATGGGAAAGTCTCGACAACGTCTGTCTTGTGGCGTGGTCCTACGCGGGCTTCGTAGGCTCGGGCGCGCTCGAAAGCATCGGCGATCGCGTCTCCTCGGTTGTATGGCTTGATGCCTACATTCCCGCAGATGGACAAAGGGTGGCGGACTTCGCAGCCGAGCCGGTTCGCAAAGGCATACAGGCGGCCATCGACAAGGGCGAGGCAGGCGTCCGTGGATCGCCGACGTATCCGCCCAGTGTCGTTGCCGAACGCGATCGGGTATTCGCCGAGTCCAAGGTTACTCCGCATCCGATCGGCACCTATCTCCAGCAGGTCAAGCTTTCCGGAGCGCTCCAAAAAGTGGCGAAGAAGACATACATCCGCCTGCCGAAATTTCCTCAGCCGGCCTTCGACAGGGCACTGGCAGACTGCAAAAGCGACAAATCGTGGGCCACGTTCGAATTGCCGGACATTGGGCACATGGCCATGCTCGATGCACCAGATCGCGTCAGCGAGTTGACAGTGCAAGCCGCGTGAGATCGACCTCCCCATGAGTTAAGGTGCAGACGTCGCGCCGGAGTGCGCTATGCCCGCTTGGGTCACAGGCGTCGGTTCGGTGCTCAGCGGCAAATTTCCGCGGTGGCCCCATCTACCAACACGTAGCTGCATCGCGTCAACGGAAGCGGCCGATTGGAGGTATTGCCGGCGCAACTGATCACCTCGTCCAGGGCGAACAGCTGGGCGGGCAGATCAAAGCGGGCACGCGGGCTCATCGTTCGCGCCCTGGCTGGTTTGCTTTCGGTTGCACGTCAATGGCACCGACGTTGGGGTGACGATTGTCGGCACGCCCTCGCTGCCTCATGCCGTCGCCTCGCATCCGTCCATCAAATAGGAAAGGCTGTGTTTCATACGCGCTGGCAGCGGCCGGCTCGTGCGATCGTCCGGACGCAGTATTTTGCGCGGTAGCAGAGGTCACAGAAAGTGCCGACACGAATACGATCGCTAGTCTCGACATGACGGGCTCCTTGGCGGAGAGCAGGAACGCGCAGTGGGATAACTCAGTCGAAATCGTCGAGAAGGAGCTGGGCGCCAAGATGGCGGCGAGACTATGCCGAGACTATGCAATGTCGAGAGCGGCCTGTTCAGCTACGCCATCCACCGAGGCAGCCTTAGTTCTTCGTCAAGGGCTTGGGCGGCTCTTCGGCCATGGCCTCGACATCAATGGCAGGAAGCTCGCCGGTGCGGTCTTTCAGGTCTGCCGCACGCTGTACCAAGCCAGCAGCGACCGTGGGATCCTTTGTTGTTTTTGCCATGCGCAGCAATGCCGCTGCGGCCTCACGGGCGAACTGATTTAAGCGCGACACGGTTGGACATCCGACACTTAGCTGACATGGAATGATTCAAGGGTCGAATATTTGTTCCGAATTCGGCTTAAAAATGCGCGCACGACACAGAAAGGACTTCAGCTCGGAGCTGGGCCAGCTGAGGTCCTTCGTGTGTCGGCACCACGTCATTTGAGGCGCGGTGGCGAATGGTGCCCAACTCAACAAGTGGTTCTTGGTTCCCGTTATCAGCCCAAATTTCGAGAAAAAACGGGCCCCAGCTCGCGGGGATGTTGGGGGGCATGGAGCTGGGGCCACTCGGGGTCGCCCTTGGGGAAGGGCATCGGGAAAACTTGGCAATCGCAGGAATGTTCCTGCCTTTTTCTAAAGAGTAAGTGTGTAGATCAACCGCACAAGCGGGGGACAATCTCGAACGAGCCCGCCATTCTAAGCGCGAGGTCGTCGCCTGAAGTTGTTGCCTATGTTCCGCCGATGGAACAATCAGGCCTTGTGAGGAACATCAATCTGATCTCTAGCCTGATGAACCCCTCCGGCTGAGGGTGCTCATAAATGTCGGCTCACCGACGGATTGTGTTGCAAAACTCCGGTTGAGACGACTCGCGAACCGTGATTCCGTTGGTGTGAGGCGGCATTTGCGGGAGCAGCGGATGTTAGGTCGGCAGGAGAGCGGTCAGGGCCAGTTCTTTTACTCCTTTGATCTCGACAAGGTGGTGCCGTTTGATCACCTGGTACGGCAAATCGACGGTTTTCTGGACCTGAGTTGGGTGCACGACGAGCTCGCTCCATTCTACTCCCACACTGGCCGGCCTTCGATTGATCCGGTGCTCATGATCCGGATGCTGGTCTTGGGCTACGTATTTGCACTT
>NZ_JBEPRY010000023.1:0-134364 GCF_040548605.1 Bradyrhizobium sp. JR4.1 | reverse complement strand
GTGGTGCCGCGCAGGTCGGAGGCCGTCGCACCCGCAATCGTGGTCGAGACGTTCGACTTGGTCGAATAGCCGACCGTGGTCTGCAGCGCCTGGTTGGCGATCGACTTTGCGGAATCCAGCAGCTTCTGGAGCGAGGTGATGCCGGTGTTGGCAGCCTGGAGCACCTGCACGCCGTTGGCGATGCCATCGAGCAGATTGTTGATGTCGCTGGCGCGATTGTCGAGCGACTGTGCGGTAAAGAAGTTGGTGGGGTTGTCGAGCGCCGAGTTCACCTTCTTGCCAGTCGAGAGGCGGGACTGGGTGGTGGCGAGCAGATCGGCGGTGGACTGGAGGGAGAGCAGGTTCTGGCGAACCGAGGAGGAGAGAACGATACCGGACATACTGTTACCTTTCTGGTAGCTACGCGTCCTGTCTGATCGAGATTGATCAAACGACGGGCGGACGGTTGCGTCCAAGCCTCTAACAATCCGTGAAATGAAACCCCGGGTTTGTCTGCTTCGCGCCCAAAATGCTCTCCCGCAAACTTTCGAGCCGCGTCCTCGTCATTACGCAAGATGCTGAAGTTGTTTCATATTTTGGCGCGATCGCCGATGTTTACGACCCGTTAACCACATTGCGCAAGGATTGGACCCAAATCGGAGCAGGCAGCCATCATCGACGGGACACGCGCGCCGCTCGTTACAAAAGGTTGATGGAGAACAGGCATGGCCCTTAAAGTCGAGCTCAGACCGCACGAACGCATCATCGTCGGCAACTGCGTGATAACCAACACCGACCAGCGCGCGCGTCTTCTGATCGACGGCGAGAACGTGCCGATCCTGCGCGAGCGCGACATCCTCACGCCGGAGACCGCCGATACGCCGGCCAAGCTCGTCTATCTGGCGGTGCAGCTCATGTACATCTCGCCGGACCCGCAGACCCAGCACGGCACCTATTTCAACCTCGTGCGCGACATTGTCACCGCGGTGCCCAGCTCCTGGCCGATCATCGAGGGCATCAACAATTACATCATGAGCGGCGACCTCTACCGGGCGCTCAAGGAGGCTCGCAAGCTGATCGCTTATGAAGACAAGCTGCGCGACCAGTACGAAGCCAGTCATCCCAAGAGCGACGTCAGCTCGGCCGCCTGAGCACTTCGCGACACCCAAAACAAAACCGCCCCGGACCAGGTCCGGGGCGGTTTTGTTTTGAAGGATCCGGTATCACCGTGCCGCGAGCGGCGGCGCCTCGACCTCGATCACGCCGCCGCTGCGCCGTCCACCGAACTCCAGCACGGCCGCGACCAGCGCATCGATATCCCTCTCCTCGGTGCGATGATTGACGATGGCAGCGCGGATCGCGAACTTGCCATCGAGCGTCGTGCTTGAGGGCGCGGCGATGCCGGACTCCTGGATGTCCGCGACGACCTCGCGGTTGACCAGGTCGCCGGCGCGGTAGCGGAAGCAGACGATGTTGAGGTTCACCGGCGCCAGCAATTCCAGCCGCGGCTCGGCGAGAACGCGCGTCTCCAGATATTTCGCCAGCGCACAGCTACGCGCGATCCCCGCACCCAGCCGATCGGTGCCGAACGTCTTCAGCGTGAACCACGTCTTCAGCGCACGGAAGCCGCGCGACAGATCGGGGCCGAGATCGCAGGGCCAGACCGCGCCGGCCGCAAGCCCCCTCGCCTCGCGGCGCAGATACGCCGCGGGCTGCGCAAAGGCTTGCCGATGCTGCTCGCCGTCGCGCACCAGCAGGAAGCCGGCGTCATAAGGCACCTGTCCCCATTTGTGAAAGTCGAGCGCAATGGAATCCGCAAGCTCGATGCCGCCGAGCAGCGGCGCAAGCTCGGGCGACAGGATCGCGAGCGCACCGAAAGCGCCGTCGACGTGAAACCAGGTTCCTTCCTCGCGGCACAGTTCTGCGATCGTCTTGAGATCGTCGACCGCGCCGATATCGACCGTGCCCGCGGAGGCAACGACGAGGAAGGGCTTGAAGCCGACCTCGCGATCACTCGCGATCTGCGCGCGCAGCGCCGCGACGTCGATGCGATGATCGGCATCCATGCCGATCTTGCGCAGCGCATCGGTCCCAAGTCCGGCCATGTCCATCGCCCGTGAAATGCAGCCATGCGCCGCCTGCGAGGTGTAGGCCGTGAGCAGTGCGCCGTCGTTGCCGATGCCGTGCTGCCGCGCCAGCGTGCCGAGGGCAGCAGTTCGCGCCACCAGCACGGCCATCAGGTTGGCCATCGACGTGCCCGTGACGAAGATGCCGCTCGCGCTCTCCGGAAAAGCGAACAGCCCACGCATCCATTCAACGATCTGGCGCTCGATTTCGATCGGCATGTGATCGCGTCCGCCGAGATTGGCGTTGAGGCCCGCCGCGAGCATCTCTGCGAGCATGCCGACGGCGGTGCCGCCGCCATGCACCCAGCCCATGAAGCCGGGATGAACGTTGCCGGTCGCGTAGGGCGCAACATGATTGGCGAACTCGCGATAGACATCGGCGAGATCGTTTGCCTCGCGCGGCAGATCCGTCTTCACGGCCGCGCGGGTCGCATCGGGAATCGGCTGCCACACCGGACGCGCGCGAACATTGGCGATGCCGTCGATTGCTTCATCGAGCATGCGATGGGCGAGCGCGCGAAACTCGCTCCAGTCCTGCGGATCGAGCGAAGTGTGCGTGACGTAGCTTTGCGTGTTGCGGATGATCTCGTTCATGCTGCACTCTCCTCACCCACTCTTGCATGCCGCGACAGCATCGCCGTGAACGCGGCAAAGATCTTGCGCATCTGCGGCTGCTTGTAGGGAAACACGGCGGGCGGATCCATGTTGTGCACGACAGCGGTGTTGTCGGCTTCGAACACCAGAAGTTCGCCGTTGCTGTTTTCGGCGCAATCGACGATGAAATAGTCGAGGCCGACGCGCTTGCTCATCTCGTAGAGCGCGCTGCGATGACGCGCAGCGAAAGCGCCGTCGAAGTCGAGCATGAAGGCGGCTTCTTCGGCTCGCTTCTCCTCGCTGAACGCCATGTAGGCGTTGAGATACCAGATGTCCCAGCGGTCGGCGATCGCCATGTGGCAGGCGTAAGGCTTGCCGTCGACCATGGCGAGGCGATACTTGCGATAGAGCCCGTCAGGGCTCGCATAGTCGACGAAGCGCGCGACGAAGAAGTTCTGCTCCTCGCGCTCGGCGAGATAGGCTTTGAGCGCCGCGGCATCGTCGATCTTCGCGAGCCCGACGCCGGCATGCGTGCCGCGTGGCCGCACGATCATCGGAAAGCGCAGCTCCCCCGTGATGCTCTCGCAGGCGATCTTCCCTTGCGAAAGCTCCAACAATTGCGCGCGCGTCGCGTGTGCGGTCACGGGAATGTCCAGACCGGGGATGCCCGCCAGCAACCGGAACAGTTTGTCGCGATCGAGATTGCCGATCAGCTCTGGACGATTGAGCAGTGGCCGCGGCCAGCGCGGCGCGGCCTGCTCGATGGCGGCGAGTGTCTCACGGCATTCCTCGGAATCGGAGGCGACCACGATGGCGACGTCGTGCTCGGGCAACGTCTCGGGAAGGCCGACGCCCTTGATGACGTAGAGCGTCAGCAGCTCGATATCGGAGCCTTCGAGCAGGAATTCGATCGGGGTATTGCCGCCCATGTCGATGTCAGCCGCGAGCGCGAGCACCCGCAGGCGGGGCTTCGGAACCGCGCAAGGGGTACGAAACAATTGATGGAAGGAGAGCACCTCGCTCTGGATCACCAGCCCGGCCTCCTTCTCGCCGAGGAGCTGGGCGATCAGCGACAGATCCAGGCCCTCGCCGGCCTCGGCCGTCCCCTCCGCGATCCGCGCCAGAAGATGTTCGCGTAGCGGGTGCAAATCGCCGCCCTCGAAGGCCCGGCGCGTCAACTGCGCAAAGCCGATGCGGTCGGAATAGTTCGGCGTGGAAACGGAATGCTGCATCTCAAACCTCGAACGCGGATTTTTCCGGCATGGCCGCAGCCGCGGCACGGTCAAGCAGCAGTTCGATCTTCGCCAGGACGTGAGCGATATGATCGAGAATGTGCTGCAAATTGTGTTGCGCCTGTGCGGCGTCGGCGGACCAGGCTTCGGTGACGAGCCGCGCGCCCACACAGAGGCGCAGCACGGCCTGCGGCGCATCGTCCGGCCGCTCCAGCCTGACCGGCTGGCCGATCAGACAACGTTGCGCGGCGACTTGCCGGTCCGCCGCGCTGCCGCCGATCTCCAGGTTGATGTCGCGCTCCAGCGCGCGATGAACGGCGCCGGTCTTGGCGATCGAGACAGGCTTGCCCTCGCGCAGCAGCGTGAACGGAAAGATCGTACGTTGCGCGAACTCCTCGTCGTCCGCGGCGCTCGTCTCGATTGCGCTTGGAACGGCACGAAGCGACGGCGACAACGCGATCATGCTGTCGATCCCGGCGGCAAGCTCGGCCAGCGCCCTGGCGCGGGAAGCCCCAGGCACGGCGTAGTAGCTGCCGATCTCCGCAAGCGCCGCCTCCCAGCGCAGCCATTGACCGAAATTCGGCCGGCGCTCGAAGCGCGAGCGCAGTGCCGTCCAGGCCATCGGCCAATCGCAGCGGCCGGCATAGTCGAAGATGCCGGGCGCAATCGTGCCGATCCGGCCGAGTGACCGCGACAGACCTTTCGGCACCAGCAGCGCACCGCTGAAGGCCGGCCCGCCGAAAAACTTCGAGCCGATCATCAACACCATAAAGCCGCGATCGAGATAACAGCGCAGCCGGCGGCGGCCGAGCCGCGCCTGGCAGGCATCGACCACCACCTGAACCTTGCGCGGCCAGCGCCGCGCGATCTCATCGAGGCAGGCAGCACTCGGCGCGCGCCAGCCGAGTTTTGACGAATCCATGATCTGCAACAGAACGCGGCGGCCTTGCGCGAGGCTGTTCTCGACGGCACGCATGACCGCAGCATCTGCATCGGCGCGCATCGCGAGGCCGGACGCGAAATCGAGCAGCGGCACCGCGATGCTGTCGCCGGCGAGGCCCGCGACCGCGGCATCCTTGCGCACGACAATGCCGTTTGCCGTCATCGCGCTGAAATGATGTCCGCGCGCGGTATGGACCGTGCCGCTGCCGGTCTGGTCGGCGCCGACCACGATCGTCACCGGCGAGGCGCCGAGCACCGCACGCGCCAGGAACAACGCGTGGAGCTGGGAATCCGTACCGGACGGCGAGAACACGATATCGACACGCGGCGCGAGCTGGAGATGGCTGCGCAATTTCTCGCGCATGTCCTCGCAGCGCGCGTCGAACGCGATCTCGACCTCGTCGAAAAGACACCTGTGCATCAATTCTTCGCGCGCCAGAGCGGCGCGGTCATAGGCGGCTTGCGAGATGGTCGAAGCGGTCGAGGAGGCGAAATTCCAGATCTCCGGCTTCGGCGAGGCCGCACAGCCATAGGCGTTGACGCGATCCCTCGGGTCGAGCGCCAGCCGCAGGTCTCCACCAGAGATCAGCAACGTATCCAGCGGCGTGAAGAGATCGCGCAGGCGATAGCGCGAGCCGCCGTCGAAGGCGCGCTCCGTGCCTGACACACGGGAGGCGCCGACGCTCATCCCGGAAGGCTCACGCCGCATCGGCCGCCGCCGGCGCGGCTGCGAATTGCGAAGCGACGTCGCCGCGGAACACCGACGGCCCGACGTGATCGAGCGAGCTCTGGATGTCGGCCCAGATATCGCCGCCGATATCGGTCCAGCGCTTGCAGAAGGCGAAGTCCTCGGAAAGATAGGTGCCGGTGGCGGGGTCGATCATACACTCGAACAGCGCGAAGCGGTTGCGGCTCCCCGCCAGGGTATCGTGCGAATGCTCGCGGAAGAACTGCAGGGCCGCATAGTCCGGATGACGGCACATCGTTTCCAGCACGTGACGCCGGATCATCAGGAAACCGGTCCCGGCGTAGCGAACGCGGGTAAAACCGTTGACCACCACGATGCGGTCGGGGTCCTCGATCTCGAGCACATAGTCGAGCGAGGCGGCCGGCACATCGGCCCGGCCGGCCTCGATCGCCCGCTTCGCCTTGTCCCAGTTGACCCGCTTGATCGGATAGCAGCCGGCAACGACGTCGGCTCCGCACTCGATCAGCCGGAACACCTGCTCGGGCTTGAACCCGATATCGGCGTCGATGAACAGGAAATGCGTCGCCTTGGCATCGTCCAGGAACATCGCGGCCAGGTTGGCCCGCGCGCGCGTGATCAGCGCGTCTCCATCGCGCAGCAGCACCGTGAGCTCGAGATTGGGCACGCCATGCACGGCGCGCTGGAGCGCGAAGATCGAGCTCGCGTAGATGCTCGACACCTGCCCGCCAAAACAGGGCGTCGCCACCACCAGCTGCATCGTTTCCGACATTGACGGCTCCGCCCCGCTCCAATCCTCACCAAGAGGTAAAGAGGCATGGTTAACGGCGCCTTAACGCATCCTTACAGGAACTTGACGAGCGAGAGCTGCGAGAGGTTCGAGGTCACCTGGTAGGAGGCCTGGAGCGCATTCTGGAGCGACAGGATCTCGCTCGCGACCTGGTCCGGCGAGGCCGATTCCGCCTGGTCGATGATGGTCTGGAGCTGCGCCTTGGCCTGGGTCTGGCGCGTGCCTGCGTCCTTCATGGTGTTCTGGGCCATCGCGAGGTCGGTCTGGATGTCCTCTATGTGCTGCTGGCCGGGCTGCTTGGTCAGAGCCTGCGTCACCCGCAGGCTCAGCGCGGCGACCTGCCCGCCCGAATACTGGCCGGTCGGCGAGGTCGAGAACGTCCCGAACACGGCGACCGCCTGCAGCTCCTTGCGGATGGCGTCCTCGTTCGCCTGCGCGCCATACTGCACCGTGACGGAATCGTCGACCCGGGCCATCGCGGTGGAGCGCGGCGAGCCGGGGCCGTCATTGCCCAGATACCATTGCACGGTGGTGGCCGAGCCGTTCACCAGCGTCGTCGCCGAGCCGAGCGGCGAAGAGCCGACGCGCAGCGGAGGCTTTGCCGCCGTGACCGGGGAGGTCGTGAAGCCGAGCGCCGCGAACGCCGTGCTGTTCGAGCTCGTGATGTTGAGGCTCCCGGGATCGTCCGTGTTGATCGTGATCACGCCGACTTGGATGGTCGACGGCTTCGTAGTGCCGGTGATCTGATCGATCTTGCTCACAAGAGTTGTGATGTTGTCGGTAAGGTTGATCTGGTTTGGGCCGGTGGCGCCCGAGGCGACAAAAGTCAGCGTCTGACCGTTCACCGTGATCGTATCGGGGCTAACGGCAGGCGGCCCCGCCGACCCCGCCTGGAACGCCGCTGAGAGGACCTCCGGGCCGCCAGCGGTCGCAGTGCCGCTCAGCACAGTTGAACCGGTGATTGGAGGCGTCGACGGCACGTTGCCGCGCGTCACGCTGCTGAGACCGAGCGCTGTGGCCGCCGGGCCGCCGGTGATCGCCACGTCTGTGCCCGTGCCAGTCGCGATCTGAACGTTGCCGGTGGCGCTCAGAGTCACGTTGGCGGCGGGGATGCCGGCCGCGGCCGCGATCGCATTCAAGATATCAGACATCTTTGCGGTGCTGCCCGAAGCCAATCCAATCGTGGTATTGCCGCTGGCCGTCGTGACCGTGGTGACGGTAGGGTCGAAGGTAATGGTATGGGCGCCGCTCGCGCCGGTGATGGTCAGGGTGGTACCGGTCGGAGCGTTGGCGAGCGCGTTGAGAATGGCTCCGTTGAGATTGGGTGTCGCCGAAGAATCGAGCGACGTGGTCGTAGACGCAATCGCCAATGCGCTGTCCTGCAACGCGACCGAGCCCGTCCCGGTCGTCGAGGTATAGGAGCGCAGATTGCCGGTGGCCGCCACATTCGCAGTGGCGGATCCCGCCGTATTGAAGAAATTGTCGCCGGCGGTGACAGCGGACGCCGCCACCAGCGAGGTGCCGGCGAGCTTCTTGATCGCGGTGTTCAGCGCGGTGTTGAGGTTCGTCGCCGTGATGTTCGGGTCCGGAGGAACCACCGGAACGGCATTGGGCTTGCCCGGATCGATCGCAAAGCTGCCGTCGGGCGTCGGCGTCGCGCTGGACGCCGTCAGCTCGATCTGCTCGGTCGAGCCATCGGGCAGCGTGAACTGCACGCTGAGCTTGTCGCCATTCTTCGGATTGACGCCGTTGAGGTCGACCGAGAACGACACCGGCGAGCCGCTCGGGCCGGTGACCGTCGCGCCGGTCAGCGTCGAGGAGACTGCAGCGATTTTCAGGCCGAACGGCGAGGCCGCGAAGTCCTCCGACACCTTTACCGAGCTCGGCGTCGGCTGTGGCGTCGCCAGCACCAGCCGGCCCATGCCGTTGGCGCCGAGGTCGGCGGCCTGGCGCTCCGCCATGACGGTCTTGAAGCCGGCCTGCGTCGTGGTGCCGTTGATGATGTCGCCGGCATTGGCGACCGACTGGGTGTTGAACGCGGTTCCGGAGAACAGATAGCGGTTGCCAGACTGCGTGTTGAGAACGCCGACCATCGAGCCGAATTGCGCAGCCGCAGTGTTCTGCGCAACCGTCTGGCCGTTGACGTTGAGATCCTGCGCGGTGTTGGCCGAGCCCGTCTGCACCGTGTTGCGGATCGTGGTCAGCGATTGCAACGCAGTATTGGCGAGGTTGATGCTGACGTTGACGTTGGTCATCGTGTCGCTATAACCCGCGATGTTGGAGAGCTGCGCGCGCCCGGCGATCGCAAAGCCCTCGTTGGTGCCCATCCCGGAATAGTTCTGCGACAGCTTGCCGGTCGAGAGCTGCGTCGACAGGTCGGTGAGCTGCTGGTTGATGTTGCGGATCTGCGAGCCGAGAACCGACGAGGAGTAGTTGATGCTGCTGATCGACATGTTTCAGAGCCCTGTTACTTGTTACACTTGAGCCTGGAGCAGCGTATTCATCATGCTCTGCACCACCGACATGACATGAGCGTTGGCGGCATAGGCATTCTGGAGCTGGATCAGGTTCGACATCTCCGCGTCCAGGTTGACGCTGGAGGTCGAGTTGAACTTGGCCTGCAGCGTCGAGACCACGACGCTCTGGCCCTGCTGGAGCTGGGTCGCCTGGGTCGCAGCATTCCCCTGAACACTCAGGAACTGCTGGAGGTAGTTCGAGACGCTGCCGGTGAACGGCTGGCTCGCCGAGCCCAGACCGGATTGCGGCGAATAGGAGAACACCGCCGAGGTGAGCTGCGAATAGAGATAGTCCGAGCGCGTGGTGTCGCCGGTGGGTGTCACCGGCGAGGTGTTGTAGACCGACAGCCTGGTCGGGTCGGTGGCGAGCTGCGTGTTCACGGCGATGCGTCCGGCAAGGCCGGTCATTTGCGAACCCGATGCCGTGATCGCGCCGGTGTAGAGCGCCTGCCCACCGTCGGTGAACAGCGGCAGTTGCGGATTGCCCGAGGTCAGCGACGAGATCGTCTTGGTGATCGAGGCCGAATTGACCTTGGCGAGGCCGCTGTTGTCGTCGGTCACCCGCAAGGTGGTGGCCATCGCCGGCGGCGGCGCGGCGGCGAACGACAGATGCGAGCCGGCAAGCGCGGTGTTGAGCGCCGAGGCGATCGCGCCCATGCCGCCGGAGAAGTTCACCCCGATCTGCATCGGATTGGCGTTGGTGGGGTTCTGGAGCGGCAGCGCCGCCGGATCGGTCACGTTGACCAGCGTGACCTGTCGCTTGGTGTTGGTGGTCGTGTCGGTGTAGGTGAAGTTGACGCTGTTGCCCGGCGCCGCCCCGGCAAGGTCGAGATCGAAGCCGGCCGGCAGCACGGTCACCGGCCCGCCGGCCGTGGTCTTGTCCGACAACGCGCTCGACATCGTCGCGGCGAATTGGTCGATCTGGTTCTGCGCCTGCACCAGCGCCTGGTCGCGCAGCTTCAGATCGGCCGCGATCTGGCCCGAAGACACCACGTTGTTGGCGATGACGTCGACCGAGGATCCGTTCGGGAGCTTGATGTTGAACGCGCCGACGCCGGATTTGGCCGGATCGATATTGTAGAGCGAGGTCGCCGACAGCGCGCCGGCGGACGCAAAGGTGAATTGCGAGGCCAGCCCGGCGCCGACCAGCTGGATGCCGGTGGTGGTGTAGATGTTGGCCTGGTTCGACCCGTCGGTGGTGACGTGGACGTCGACATATTTCGACAGCGTGTTGATGGCCTGGTCGCGCTGGTCCATCAGCGTCGCGGCCGAGGGGTCGTTTGCCGACAGGCCCTGGAGCCTGCCGTTGATGTCGGCGACCTGCTGCATCGCCGCGTTGGCGGCTAGCGCCGAGGTGCCGAGATCCTGCTCGACGTTGGAGCGCAGCGACTGGATGCCTTTCGTGGTGAGGTTGAGCTGCTGCGCCAGCGTCTGCGCGGCGCCGAGCGCAACCGTTTGCGCCGACGACGAGCCCGCGTTGGTCGACAGCGCCTGCAGCGCCGTGGTGAAATTGTTCAGGGCTGTTTCAAGCGTGCCGCTATTGCCTGGCGTGCCGTAGACATTCTGAAGCTGCTTCAGGATGTTGGCCATCTGGTCGGCATAGCCGCTGCCACCGGTCTCGGTGCGCAGCTGGTTCTGCACATAGGTGTCGAGCTCGCGGCTGACGCCGGTCGTCATCACCGTTGAGCCGAAGTCGCCGGTGGTGACCTCGATCTGGTTCGGCGTCTGGACGATGTAACCCGGCGTCTGCGAATTCGCGACGTTCGAGGACACGATCGAGAGCGCGGCCTGGTTGGCACGCAGACCGCTCATCGCACTGGCGAGGGCTGAACTCAAACCCATGTTGACTTGCCGCCTTTGGTTACGTCACGCGCGGATCAGCGCAACACGTTCAAGAGGTCCTGCACCATCGAATTCGCCGTCGTGATCACTTTGGTGTTGGCCGAGTAGGCCTGCTGGGTCACGATCAGCTTGGTGAACTCGTCGGCGATGTCGGTGTTCGAGCCTTCCAGCGACGAGCCGCTGATCGAGCCCGAAGCGCCGTCGATCGCGGGTCCCGACTGCTCAGTCGAAGCGTAAGCACCGCCGTCGAGCGCCTTGAGGTAGTTGGTGCCGTTGAAGTGCGACAACGTCACTTGGGCGAGGTCGAGGTTCTGGCCGTTCGAGAAGGTGCCGACCACGAGACCGCTGTTGTTGACCGAGACCGAGCGGAGCTGGCCCGCGGCATAGCCGTTCTGGGTGATGGTGTTGATGGTCACCGCGCCGCTGGTGCTGGCATATTGCGTCAGCCCGCCCGAGGAGATGTTGAAGGAGAGCGCACCGAGCGACTGACCGCCGACGCTGACATTGTTGATGGTGATGCCCGAGCCGCTGGGCGAGGCCAGCGAGCCGTCGGCCGCGAAGGTGAACGTCTGTCCGGTGTTGGCCCAGCCGACCGCCGTGCCGGTCGCACTCGGATCGGTCTGGTAGAACAGGTTCCAGCTATCGGTATGCCCGTTGCCCAGCGAGGCGCTGTCGGTCTTGGCCCAGCGCATTTGCAGGTTCACCGGCGTGCCCGCGGCGTTGTAGGCGGTGACTGCACCGCCGCTGATCGATTCCTTGGTGAAGGTGGCGATGTCGTTGCCGATCACGGTGCCGGTGCCAGCGGTGCCGCCGCCGCCGCGGGGCTTGTTGATGGCCGACGTGAATCCAAGCGCGGCGAAGGCACTGGTGTTGCTGCTGGACACCTGCAGGGCGGGGCTGGCGATACCGGTATTCAGCGTGATCACACCGTTAGTGATCGATGAGCCCGAGGTGCCGCTGAGAAAGTCGATCTTCTGAAGCAAGACCGAGACGTCGTCAGTGACGCTGATCTGATTCGGGTTGGCAATTGGACCGGCCGCGGAGACGAAAGTCAGCACCTGACCGTTCACGGTGATGGTATCGGCGGGGGGGCCCGCAGAGAAGCCCGATGAAAGAACTTCCGAACTGCCGGCCGTGGCAGCGCCACTGAGCAGCGTGTTGCCGGTGATCGGAGGCGAGGACAACACGTTGCCCCCGCGCGTCACGTTGCTGAGGCCGAGCGTGGTGGCCGCGTTACCGCTGATCGCGAGATCGACATTAACGCCGCCAGAGATCTGGATGTTACCGCTCGTGTTGACCAGCGCGGTGACGCCGTTGCCGGCGCCTCCGGCTGTTGCGATCGCAGTCAGGATATCGTTGACGGTGTTCGTGGTGCCGTTTTTCACGCCGATCACGGTGCCGGTGGCGGTCGTGGTGATGCCCGTAATGGTGTTGTCGAAGCTGATCGTATAGACGCCACCGCCATTGTTGATGGACAGCGTCTGGCCAGCCAGCGAGGCAGCGAGATGCGGGACAGCAGTGGGGTCGAGGGACGTGCCGCTGTTCGCTACTGCCGAGGCGCTGTTTAGCAGCGCCACCGAGCCAGTCACCGTCGTCGACGTGTAGGCCGAGCGCAGATTGCCGGTAGCGGCGCCGCCGGAGACCGTCGCGTTCACATAAGGCGGGGGCGGCGTGCCGACGATCAGCGGGTTGGCGGCGAAATCCGACGGGTTCAGGCCGCCGGCTGCCAGCAGCGTCTTGCTCGCTGCGGTGGAGCTTGCCGCCGTGTTCGGCACGCTCGGCAGGTTCGCCGCGTACTGGATCGAGGTCGTCGCCTGCGCCGGGATGAAGTTGTTCTGGAATTTCAGGACGGTCGCGACGTTGCCGGTCGGGTTGCCCGTCTTGGGGTCGACCGTGGTGCCCATCAGATAATAGCCGGCGCCATTGACCAGGTTGCCGTTGGCATTGAGCTGGAAGTCGCCGCGGCGGGTGTAATAGGTGACGCCGCTGAACACCGGAACGTTGTCGACGACGCCGGTCGCCTTCTGGATCGAGAAGAAGCCGTCGCCGGTGATCGCCATGTTGGTGGCGACGCTGGAGCCCGAGATCGTACCCTGCGTGGTGATGGTGGCCTTGGCGTTGGCGGTCACGCCGCCGGCGACCTGCTTGCTCGGCACTGAGGCGTCCGGAATGAGATCGACGAAGCTGGTGCCGATGCCCTTGTAGCCGGTGGTCGATGAGTTCGCGATGTTGCCGGAAATGTTCTGCAACGCGTAGGACTGCGCCTGCAGGCCACCCACCGAGGTGTTCATTGCATCGAAGATACCCATAACTTTGTCTCCAGATCCGATCTCGGCGGCCGGTCGACCATGGCCGCAGTCGAAGGAGACTGTCGCAAGGGCTATGCCAATGCGGGTTTTCTCATGAAATCAATGGCTTAACGAAAAAGCCCCAGTCTGATGACCGGGGCACAATTGCCGGGACCGGCAACAATTGCCGGTACTTGCCTGTCATTCCGGGGCGGTCCACAAGACCGAACCCGGAATCTCGAGATTCTCAGGTGCGCAATTGCGCACCATAATTCGATGCTCATGCATCGCTCCGGAATGCTCCAGCGACGCCTTACGTCGCCGACGCAGCCGCGGGATGGAAGACCAGCCCGAAACCGTCGATGCAGTAGCGCAATCCGGTCGGCTTCGGACCATCGTCGAAGACGTGCCCGAGATGGCCGCCGCAGCGCCGGCAATGCACCTCGGTGCGGAGCATGCCAAATGTGCGATCCTCGGTCTTGCCGACATTGCCCTCGATCGGCTGGTAAAAGCTCGGCCATCCCGTGCCGCTCTCGAATTTGGTGTCGGACGCAAACAGCGGCAGGTCGCAGCCGGCGCAGGCGAAGATGCCCTTGCGATGCTCCTTGAGCAGCGGGCTGGAGCCCGGCCGCTCGGTGCCTTCCTTGCGCAGGATCTCATATTGCTGCGGCGTGAGCTGGGCACGCCATTCGGCGTCCGTCTTGTCGATCTCGAATTTCTGCGCGGCTTTCTCTCCAGCCTCCGCGGGCGATGCTCTGAGCCAGCGGAAGGCCGCAAGGCCGAACAGGCCGGCGACAGTCGTCAACAGGATGCGGCGGTCAAACATCTCATTCTCCATGCGGGAGCGTCTACGCCCTGAGATACGGGCTCTCACGGCCGACGTTACACTTCCGGGCGGAGTTTTTCTCACCTTATCGCGAGGCGCCGTCGTCCTGCGGGACCGGTTCCACGGCTTCCGCCACCGGCTTCGGCGGTGGGGCCGGCCGGGGCCGAACCCTGGGCAGCGGACGGCGCGGACCGGTCCCGGCGGCCCGGTTGGCTTCGGCCAGCCGCGCCTCGCGTTCCCGGTCCTTGACCCTGGCACGCTCGCGATAGCGGGCAAGCGAGCCTGCGGCGGCGGAACTCGCCCTGCCCCAGATTCCGACCAGTTGCCCGGCGACGCGCCCCGTCGTTCCACCCGCCCAGACCAGCTCGAACGGCGAGAACAGCTTCCAGCGCTCGTCGCCCCACAGGATGCTGCGGGCGATCATCTGCCCGGCCATGGCCGAGGTGTTCATGCCCTGGCGGCCGAACCCGCTGGCCACCCACAGGCCTTTGCGCAACTGGCCGATCTGCGGCATGCCATGCACGGTCTGGCCGGTGGCGCCGCCGAACATTTCGGTGATTTCGACATTGCCGAGTTGGGGAAAGATGGACCGGATCCGCCGCCTGACGGCGCCCGCAAAGCGTTGCGGTCGCGCCGCCCAGGTGGTCTCCGGGCTCTCCCACATCAGGCGGTCGCCCTCGACGATCCGGAAATGGTCGACGCCGTCGGAATCCATCACCGATCCTTTGAAGGCGATGATCTCGTGCAGGCGCTCGCCGAGCGGCGCGGTGATGCCGGCATAGCGCCAGACCGGCAGCAGCGTTTCCGACAGGCGCCGCAACGGCGCACCGAGATGGATGTTGCCGGCGAGCACGATATGGGTGGCGCGCAGCCGCGCCGAGGGCGTGACGATGCGCTTGCGGATGCCGGAATGATCGATGCTGACGACCGGCGTATCCTCGAAGATGCGCGCCCCCGCCCGCCGCGCCAACGCCGCGAGGCCGTGCACATATTTGCGGCCGTCGACCTGGAACGCCTTTGGATAATACACGCCATGGAAGTAGTGATCGGTCTTGAGCACCTCGCGGACGCGATCGACTTGCCAGCCCTCGGCCTCGGTGTCGAAATCCTCGTTCAACATCTGCAAGCGGCTGATCAGCCGGTCGCCGGCATCGACGTTGGAGACCTCGAGCACGCCGTCGGTCGGGCCGATCCCGGGCATGTTCTCTTCCGTGGCGTTGGCCCGGACAAACTCGGCGCCCTCTTTCGACAGCGTCCACAATTCCCGCGCGTCCTCGAAGCCGATGCGCTCGATCAGCTCGGCGAGCGGCAGCGCGAAGCCCGGCATCACGGTGCCGAGTTGATTGCCGGAAGCGTTCCAGCCGATGTGGCGGCCCTCGAGCACCGCGACGCTGGCGCCCAGCCGGGCCGCCTCGAGCGCAATGGAGAGCCCTGCAAGCCCCGCCCCGATCACGCAGATGTCGGCGTCGAGATCGAACGACAGTCGCGCGCGTTCACGAAAGCCGGCTTCTTCCTGGGACACGCTTGTGAAAGTCTCGCTCATGTCGTTTCTTAGAGCATGATCCGGAAAAGTGTGCAGCGGTTTTCCGAAAAGATCATGCTCATAACAAAAATTTAAAGCGCGATGGGGATTTGTCCTAATCTCATCGCGCTTTAGAGGACTGTGCAGGCCCTTGTCACCTTGCCCTCAAGCGGCACCTGTAGATTATTCTGGACGCGTAACGATTCGAGAGTGCCATGCGCCGTTTGATGCTGCTGCGTCACGCCAAGACCGAGACCGACGCGCCGAGCGGCCGTGACCAGGATCGCCGCCTCGACGACCGCGGCCACAAGGATGCCGCCGAGATCGGCGACTGGATGGCCTGCCATCCCCCCTTTCCCGAGGCCGTACTGGTATCGCATGCTGTCCGGGCCCGGCAGACCTGGGACATTGCTTGGGAGACCATGAAGGACCGCGTCGCCGCGCCGCAGGTCGAGGTCCTGCCGGAACTCTACGCCGCCGATCCCGCCCAGATCCTGGAATCCATTCGCACTGCAACCATTCCGGCTGATCCGAGGCAATTGCTGCTGGTCGGCCACAATCCGGGCATGCACGAGATCGCCCTGATGCTGACGGGCGGCGGCGATCCGGCCGCCGCCAAGGCGCTCGCCGACAACCTGCCCACGTCGGGGCTTGCGATCTTCGACTTTGACGTCAAGGATTGGGGTGACGTGGCTTACCGCCGCGGCAAGCTGGTGTTGTTCGTCAGTCCAAAGCTGCTTCGAAGTTAACGCTGCTTCGATCGGGTTGATCGCGTGACGTGCCGGCAAGACGTCCTGACTGAAAGATTTGGAGGCGCAGATGTTCAAGTCCATCCTCGTGCCCATCGACCTCGCCGACACCGACCTGGCCAAGCCGGCGATCGCGACCGCGGCAACGCTGTCGCAGACCTGGAGCGGGGTGGTGCGCCTGCTCAACGTGCTGCCGATGACGCCGGTGATGCTGGCCGAATACGTGCCGGCCGATTTCGACGAACAGCAGCGCCAGACCTCGGAAGAAGCCCTCGCCATCGTCGCACGCGAGTCCGGCATCGAGCCTTCCCGCATCTCTAGCGTGGTGCGCCAGGGCGGCATCTATCACGAGATCCTGGAGGAAGCCGTGCACATGAAGGCCGAGCTGATCGTGATGACCTCGCACCGGCCGGCGATGCGCACCTATTTCCTCGGCTCCAATGCCGGGCATGTCGTGCGCTACGCAAAATGCTCTGTGTTGGTGGTGAGGCACTGAGCTCGGAGCAATGTCGTGAAGCAATGGTGGCGGAGATGGACGTACGAGATCCCGCTCGCGATCGGCGATGCTTTATGGGAGGTGCTGGTCGTGCAACTGGCCGCACTGCTGGACAGGCTGACGGTGCGGAAGGTGATCGCCTTCATCCCCGTCGTGATCCTCATACTGGCTTACTACCACGGGATCCCAATCCCGCCGGAATTGATGCTGGTCGGCGACTTCCTCGCCTATATCGACATCTTTTCGGTGCTGATCCTGCTCGGCGTGCTCAGCCGCGTCACGACGATGCAGTTCGTCGTTAAACAGGCTGCCGCACGTATCGCCAGGTTCGCGGGCAACGTCGCTGCACATTTGCCGCGCCGGGATGTCCGGCATCGGCGCCAACGCGGCGCAGCGACACGACCTCGCCGAAAGCCCGAGCGCTCCGAAGGCGATCGAGCTCTCGGCGGTTTTTGGGGCCAGGCCGCCTTCGCCTGAACCATATACAAGCTCGTGGCCCGGGTGAGCGAAGCGATACCCGGGACAGCTCGTGTCACGATTCCCGGATAGCGCTTCGCTCATCCGGGCTACTAGCCCTTGCATTGCCCGTCCGGCAAAACACCCAAGCTCTCGGTCAACGCGCGCCACGAAAAATATTCCACTTTACCGAATTTCGGAATTGCGTATATTCCGCCTCACTCCGGCCCAAGGAAGAGGGGCGTATCGCGATCGTCACGAACGCGGGCCGGACGGCGGTGGACGTTGGCCACATCGGCGCAAACGGCTTTGCAGGGCGGGCAACCGTGAGCGAAGGCGCCGCGCACTCGACCGGTGTGATCGGCGTACGGCGAAATCGTGTGGTCCTGGCGCCCGGGGTCTGTGCGCCAAGTGTTGCGGTGATGTGGGTTGCCCGACCGGGCATCCGCATCAGCCATCCGCAAGGCGACGGGGGCAATAGTGCATCGCTCCCCGGGGAGAGCGCGACATAAGCCGTAAAGCCACTGCGCAGGGAAGGCCGGATGTTCAGGCTTCACCTGTATGCCACTGTGCAGATTTTCTTACTGCAATTTCGCACAGTGGACCGCGGGTGCCAGCCGGCGCCCGGTCTTCCCTGCGCCCTCTTTCGTTAGAGGGTGAGGCGACGAAGCAAAGCTCGGGCGAAACAAGCCGCGAGGATGCGAAGCTGTGTCTACGATAAAAGTACGAGTTAAAGGAACGACAGTGCTACCCACCAACGCCTTCATTGCGAGCGCAGCGACTTGTCCGCCGAAGCTTTAGCGAAGGCGGAAGCAATCCAGAGTCTTTCCACGGTGGGTTTCTGGATTGCTTCGCTGCGCTCGCAATGACGATATCGAAGCAGATGTACCTGAAAACTCAGTCTGGTGCCCCGGACGCAGCGCGTCCGGGACAAGAGCGAAGCGCTTACAGAAACCGCGTCAGCTCTGCTTTGGCCTGACCGTAGACCGCATCCTCGATCTGGCTGCGCGTGATACCGATGTCGCGCAAGGCGCGGTCATCGAGGTCGTTCAGCGTCTTGACGGCGGAGCGGCGCTCCAGGGCGTCGAACAGCGCATAGGCGCCGTGGGCGAGCTTGCGAAAAAATCCGTCTGACGAGGATGAGCGTAAACTCCGCCCGGCGGTCTGCGAGATCGTGGTCATTGTCCTTCTCCGGCCTGTTGTCCACGCGGCGATGCGGATGCCGTTGGCGCAAGCGCCCGAGCGCCTGCACCTCATTTGCCGTCGGATTGCTCTCGCTCTCCTCGGCTCAATCGTGAAGCTTGATGGAACTTAAATGCTCCAGTACACTACTCGGAGCAAGTGAAACATTGCTCTCGGTGCAATAATGTCCAAGTTCGAATACGTGAAGCTTGCCGATGCCATTGCTCTCGATATCTCTAACGGCACGTTAAGGCCGGGCGACCGGCTGCCGCCGCAGCGCAATTTTGCCTATGACCGTGGCATCGCGGTCTCGACCGCGAGCCGGGTTTATACGGAGTTGCTCCGCCGCGGCCTCGTCGTTGGCGAGGTCGGCCGCGGCACCTTCATCTCCGGCGACATCAGGCGCGAGGTCGAGGCGCTGAGCGAGCCGCGCGACGCGCGGATCGATTTCGAGGTCAATTATCCGCTGCTGCCGCAGCAATGGGCGATGATCGCCAAGAGCCTTGCGGGCCTCGAACGCGTTGACGCGCTCGAATCCGCGCTGCGCGTCTCCACCAGCACCGGCACCAAGAGCGCGCGCAATGCGGCCGCCGCCTATCTCGCGCGCAAGGATTTTGCACCGCAAGCCGAGCAGATCATCTTCACTGCGAACGGCAAGCAGTCGCTCGCGGCCGCCCTCGCAGCCCTCGTTCCCACCGGCGGCCGCTGCGGCGTCGAGGCGCTGACCTATCCGTACGTCAAGAGCATCGCCGCGCGGCTCGGCGTGACGCTGGTCCCGATACCGATCGACGAATTTGGCGCACGCCCCGACGCCATCCAGAAGGCGCATCGCGAGGCACATCTGTCGGCGCTGTATCTCCAGCCCATCATCCAGAACCCGCTCGGCGTCACCATGAACGCGACGCGGCGCGCCGACATCATGCGCGTTGCCGAGAAGCTTGATCTCACCATCATCGAGGATGCCGTCTACGGCTTTCTGGCCGACGACACGCCGCTGGCCGCGCTCGACCCCGACCGCTGCATCGTGATCGACAGCCTGTCCAAGAAGGTCGCGCCGGGCCTCGCGCTCGGCATCCTGGTCGCGCCGCCGCGATTGCGCGAGAGCGTGATGAGCGCGGTCCGCACCGGCGGCTGGATCGCCTCCGGTCACGCGCTCGCATCCGGGCAGCGGCTGATGGCAGACGGCACCGTCGCCGAGCTGACGCGGCTGAAACGCATCGACGCTGCGCGCCGCCAGCAGGCCGCGGCAAGGTTGCTCGCCGGCTACCAGCTCTCCGCCGATCCCCGCTCCTATCACCTCTGGCTCACGCTGCCGGCACACTGGCGCTCGCAGACCTTCGTCGCCGCAGCAGCCCGGCGCGGCATCGCGCTGACACCGTCCTCGACCTTCGCGATCGCCCATGGCCACGCACCGAACGCAGTGCGGCTCGCGCTCGCCCCACCGTCCTTCGAGCAGCTCGATTCCGGCCTGCGCACGATCGCATCGCTACTCGGCACCAAGGAAGAGGATTTCGACTCGACGGAGTAGCTAAAGCGTCTTCGAGCGAAGTGGATACCGGTTCGCGTCAAGAAAACGCGTCAAACAATAATCTGATGCCGTTCCCCGCTCAGGCCTCCGGCCATTCCGCGATGAAGCCCTTCGCCTTGTAAGGCTCGATCTTGTCGCATTCATGCAGCATGCGGCGACGAAATTCGGGATCGGTGTGCCAGAGCGCGCGCGGCGTCGCAAAGCTGTCGACCGTGAGCAGCATTTTCTCGACCTCCGGCCAATGCCGGTGCAGCGTCATCGGATAACGCCGCGCGGTCCAGGTGTTGCCGAGGCAGATCACGCTGCGGACATTGTGCAACCCGAGCGTCGCGTCGATAATCGGCAGCGAGAGGATCACGTTCTCGCCTGTGTTTTGGGCATGATGTTCCTCGAGAATTCGGTCAGCGGGAATGCCCGCCGCGACCATCGCCGCCTTGATGATCATGCACTCGGATTGCTCCGAGCCCGCCGTCGCGCCGCCGCTGACAATCGACCAGCGGAAATAGCCCTGGCGCCATAGTCGCCCCGCCGTATCGGCCCGCAGCGTGACGTCCTCTCGGGTGCCGAACATGAACAGGAGGTCCGCCGGCTGCAGCGGCGTATCGACCAGATGGACGCGGTTGATCTCGGAGATCTCATCTGCCGAAGGCCTCCGCGTGCTGCGTTCCAGGGTTGACATGGCAGCACGATGCGACACCGCCGCAACGGCGCGAAGTCACGTTTGATTGCGGCCCATTGCATCTGAGGCAACACGGCCATTTAGGGCAGCAAGGCCCTCGGCACGCGATCGAAGCTGTAGCTCCGCGGCTGGTTACGCCGCACGAAGCCGCCGATCTGCCAGGCGAACAGCGCGGCAAAGCCGATGATGAACAGCGCCCCGGCGAATTCGCCGATCGCAAGCGCCCGGACCAGGAGCCCCGTCATCGCCACCGCAAGCGCCGCAAGAAAAGCCAGCATTGTCGCGTAGGTCCTGCGGCCAAGGCCCGCGGTCAACTCGGCTTGGCTGCCGGCCTGCGCCATGCGCGCGTGCAACGCGACGATGAAATTGCGAAAGCCATTGTCCTGCGGCGCCATCAAGGCCGCGGTCTGCCAGCTCGTCGACAGAATCCTGATGCGGCCGCCACTGGCATGGCTGACATCGGCGCGAAAGCGATGCTGCTGCATCGAGACGGGGCGGAACGACAGCCGGATTGCACTGATCTCGTCGTAACGCCACAGGCCCGAACGGCCGCCGATGTGCCAGGACAGCCCCTCCTCCGTCAGCTCGAAGCGATGCGCCGAGCCGATCAGCGACGCCTTGTAGGCATAGCTCGCGCCCGCAGCCGCCTCGGCTCCCGAATCCTGCATCTTCACAAACAATCCAATCCGGGCGATCCCATCTGCGATCCGCTTGCGTGAGCGCCCTGCCCCATCCTACAAGCGGGACATGGCTGAGACGATTTTTTTTCCGCGCCGCCTGATTCTCGGCGCCGCCGTGATCTCCGGCGTGCTGCTCGCGCTCGCCGTGCACATGCTGGGCGCGCGCTACGGGCTCGACCTCGGCGGCCTCTGGCACTCGGACACGCACGAGTTCATACCGGCGGGCGCGGCGATCGCCTGGTGGCTGATCGCCTCCGTCGGCTTCTCCGGCGGTTATTTCACGGCAACATTGATGCAGAGCGCCGTCTCGGGCCAGATCCCGCAACGGATGCGGCAATTCCTGATCGCGGTCGGCGTGCTGCTGCTTGCGGGTGCGGGCCAGGTGGCCTCGGCGCCGAGCCCGGTCCCGACGGTCTCGGGCGTGCTGGCCGGAATTGCCGCGCTGGGCCTCGGTGCCGTGATGGCGTTCTGCGGCGCGCATTTCGCACTGCGCCGCGGCTAATTCCTCCGCACAGTTCATCCGCGCGACGGCGCGCCGATCCCGATCACGGCGGCAGCGAGTACGAGGACCGTGGCCGAGACCACCAGCGATGCGTGCAGGCCGGTCATGAATGCGCCTTCCGAGGCCACCAGCGAACCGAACAGCGCAACGCCGAGCACGCTGCCTGTCTGCCGCGTCGCGTTCAGGACGCCCGCCGCGATGCCGGAGCGCGCCTTCTCGACGCTGCCCAACAAGGTCGAGGTCAGCGGCGGCACCAGCAGCCCAAGTCCGCTGCTGATCGCGATCATTTGCGCAAAGATCGCCCAATAGCTCGTGCCGGCTTCGATCCAGAGCAGGCCGAGACAACCGAGCGCCGAGACGCAGGCGCCGACGACGATGGTAGGGCACGGGCCGATACGCTCGGCGAGGCGCGGCGCCAGCAGATTGACCGGCAGCACCACCGCCATCATCGGCACGAAGGCGAGACCGGTCCACCACGCCGACAGGCCGTTGATCCTCTGGAAGTACAGGCTGAGCACGAAGATCAGCCCGTAGATTGCGACGTTCACGAGCAGGCCGACGAGTGCGGTCAGGCTGAACAGCCGGTGATCGAACAGGGACAGGGGCAGCATCGGCTGCGTCGCGCGGCTCTCGCGCCAGACGAACAGCACCGCCAGGAGAGCGGCTGAAGCGAACGCCGCGAGCACAGCCGGATGCTGCCAGCCAAGCGCGCCCCCCTCGATGATCGCGCCGGCGAGCGCCCCCAGCGCACCAATCGCCGCGAGCTGGCCGGGCAGATCGATCTCGCGTGAGGGCGCGCGCGTGGTCTCGGTCGCATAGCGCCAGCTCAGCCAAAGGCCGATGAGGCCGATCGGAAGGTTGACGAGAAAGATCGCGCGCCAGCCGACCACTGTGATCAGCGCGCCGCCGACGAAGGGGCCCGCGGTGAGCGCGAGGCTCGCACCGGCCGCCCAGATCGCGACGGCGCGGCCGCGCTCGCGGTCATCCGGATAGGCATGATTGAGCAGGGCAAGAGAATTCGGCACCAGGATCGCCGCCGCCAGCCCCTGGACCAGCCGCGCCCCAATCAGCACGGTCGCATTGGGCGACAACGCACAGGCGAGCGAGGCCGCGGTGAAGATTGCGAAGCCCGCCATGAAGACGCGCTTGGCGCCGATGCGGTCGCCGAGTGCGCCGGCCGTCAGGATGAAGGCGGCAAACGCAATGGTGTAGGCGCTGACCACCCATTGCAGCTCGGCGACGCCGCCGCCGAGCGTCCTGCCCATGGCGTCGAGCGCGGTGTTGACGATGGTGACGTCAAGCTGCACCACGCCATAACCAAGGCTCATCGCGGCAAGGGTGAGAGACGTCGCAAGGCGGGAGCCGGAATGCGGCGCGCCGGCTTCGAAGGCTTCGTATCTGGCGGTGCTTACTCGCATGCTGCCATCTCGGTTGCAGCCCCATGCGAATGATACACTTCCCGCTCGCCGTCATGTTACGACAACGATCGAATGATGCATGCCTAATGGATGCGTAACGTGCGAGCGTCGCGCGGATGACCGCGCGACGCTCTATCCTGGCTAAGCCTGGCCTCAGCTTGCAGCGCGCAGATTCACCTTGCTCTCGGCGATCGTGGTCAGCTTCTTGTCGGTGGCCTTCTCCTCCTCGAGCGTCTTGGCGAGCATGCTGGCGCAGTCGTTGCGGCCGAGTTGCTTGGCCCAGGCGATCAGGCTGCCGTAGCGGACGATCTCGTAATGCTCCGCCGCCTGTGCCGCGTTGATCAGCGCGGCGTCGAGCACCGCCTTGTCGGCGACTTCGCCGGCCGTCTCGTCGGCTTCCTCGATGATGCCGTCGATCGCGGGGCAATCGACCGCCTTCACCTGCGCACCGTGCATCTTGAACACTTCCTCGAGCCGCTTGACGTGCTCCCTGGTTTCTTCGAGGTGCGTCAAAAAGCTCTGCTTCAGCTGCGGATCGGTCGCCTTATCCGCCATTTTCGGCAGTGCCTTGGTGAGCTGCTGCTCGGCGTAATAGATGTCCTGGAGCTGATGCACGAACAGGTCGTTCATGGTTTTGATGTCTTTTGTGAACAATCCCATCGGTCCGATCCTCTCGGGTTGTGGGAACACGGAGGCACCGGCGTTCAGGAGAAGCCGGTTATTCCGCCATGTTCGATTGCTGATGCGGCACTAACCAGCGCACGGCATCGTCGTTCCAAAAAAGCCCGCATCCCTTGCGCTGGAACAATGCCGGCCGTGCAGGATCTGAAATCATGTCACGGACGGACGCGACCGGTCCTACGACTCATATGCTTAACGCGCGTCCGATGTGAACCGCGTATGACAAAGTGGCTGGTCCAAGACAGAACCTATCCTTGTCAAGGGCTGCACAAGTCACTGTTTTTGCCTTAAATGAGCTACATCATGTCTAGCGATCCAAGCCCACATCGGGCACTGATCGCATCCGACCGGCCAATGTCTGGCCTGGTCGGTCTTGCCCCCCGCCGGGAGGATGAATGCACGGACTGCTGACCGCGCTGAAGCGCGGCTTCAAGAGATGGATCGGCTGGCGGCGACTCGGCGTTGCGGCGAGCGTCTTTATCATCGCGTTCGCGATCACCACGCTGGTGCGCACCCTCAAGGGCATCGACACCGGGGTCATCCTGACCGCGTTGACCGAGATCCCCCGCGAAAACATCGGGCTGGCGGCGATTTGCGTATGCTTCGCGTTCTGTACGCTGACCTTCTACGACTTTTTTGCACTGCGAACGATCGGCAAGAAGCACGTGCCCTATCGCATCGCAGCGCTCTCCAGCTTCACGTCCTATTCGATCGGCCACAATATCGGCGCCACAGTCTTCACCGGCGGCGCGATCCGCTTCCGGATCTATTCGGATTACGGGCTGAATGCGATCGACGTCGCAAAAATCTGCTTCCTGTCGGGCCTGACCTTCTGGCTCGGTAACATCTTCGTGCTCTCGATCGGCATGACCATCCATCCGGATGCCGCCTCCTACATGGATCAGCTGCCGTCGTCGATCAACCGGCTGATTGCGATCGGCGGCCTCGCCTCGATCGGCGCCTATCTGGTCTGGCTGTGCATGGGCGAGAAGCGCCGCGAGCTCGGCCAGAAGGGCTGGAAGGTGGTGCTGCCGTCAGCGCCGCTGACGCTGGTGCAGATCCTGATCGGCGTCGTCGATCTCGGATTCTGCGCGCTGGCGATGTACCTTCTGGTGCCGGCCACTCCGCAGATCGACTTCCTGTCGCTCTCCGTCGTGTTCATTTTGGCGACGTTGCTCGGCTTCGCCAGCCACGCCCCCGGCTCGCTCGGCGTGTTCGACGCCGCCATGCTGGTGGCGCTCCCCGAATTTGGCCGCGAGCAGCTTCTGGCCACGCTCCTCGTCTTCCGCATCCTCTATTTCGTGATCCCGTTCGGTCTTGCCATCTCCATCATGGGCACACGCGAGCTCTGGATGAATGTGGTGGAGCCCTGGCAGGAGCGTCGACGGCTGGCGGAGGCCTGCGCGCAGGCCAACCTGCCCAAGCAGGTGGCAGCGATGGAGCGCGAGCGGTCGCTGCGGCAGGCCAGCAAACGCTGAGCATGATCCGGAAAAGTGCGAAGTGGCTCTCCGAAAAGATCATGCTCCATCGATAGTCCGCTAGACGGCGGCCGGCAAAACCGTCAGACCAATGTTGCAGGCGGAGAGCAGCTCTCTTATTTCCGCCTCAACTTTGCCGTTGAAAACGCGGGCCATGATCCCTGTATTCCTTCGCCGTTTCCTCGCCGGTGCCCTGCTGCTCGCCGGGCTCCTCCCCGCCTTGCCGCCGGAGCGGGCGGCCGCGCAGGACGCCGGCGCCATGCAGATCAGCTGGGAGGTGCGCAACCGCTTCCGGCTGTTCCGCGAGGAGCGCGACTTCCTGCTCCATGTCGAGAACGCGCGTAACCGCAGCATCCTCGCCGCCGAGCAATCGCTGGAGCTCCAGAGCGAGGGCCGCGGCTGGGCCCGCAACATGGTCAACCGGCTCTGCATCGACCTCCAGGGCCGGGTCAACCAGCCCTGCACCCGCGACAACACGAAGGAAAACTACCTCACTCCCCTCGACCATCCCGTCACCGTGCGCCTCGCCGGCGCGGTGCCGGTCGGCGCCACCTGCGCCTGGTCGTTCGACGACGGCGACGGACCGCAACAATCCACCTTCGACTGCGCCGAGCCGGTCAATCTGCGGGTACGCTACGGCAAGCAGACGGTCGCGAGCGTCGACGTCTCCTCCGGCTCCGATCCGACCCAGCGCGTCCAGACCGAGATCCAGGTCCGCGACATCTTCGTCGCTGGCCTCGGAGACAGCATCGCCTCGGGCGAAGGCAATCCGGACCGACCGCTGGCGCTGTCGGACGAAGGTTTTTGCTTCCGCTCCTATCTCGGCACCGCCGGCGCGCAGTATTACCGGCCGAGCCGGGCCGGCTTCAAGGGCGGCCGCGCCTGCGAAGCGCCGGATACGCTTGCCAACTGGCAGCGCTACAGCGCGCTCTGGTTCAACTCGCCCTGCCACCGATCGCTCTACAGCTACCAGGCCCGCACCGCGCTGGCGCTCGCGGTACGCTACACCCACGTCGCCGTAACCTTTCTGCCGCTCGCCTGCACCGGCGCCAGCATCAGCGACGGCCTGCTCGGCTCGCAGCGCGCCCGCGAATGCCCGCCCGGCAAGACCGGCGTCTGCAACATCAGTGTGAACGCGCAGGTCGCCGAGCTGCGCGAGGCGCTGACCGCCGCGAGGAAACGCCAGCCCGAGCGCACACTCGACCTCGTGCTGCTCTCGGTCGGCGCCAACGACGTCTATTTCTCCGGCCTCGTCGCCGACGTGATCGTCGAGACCGCAACCGAGCGCGCGATATTCCGGCGCTCCGGCGTGATGGCAAGCGTCGATGATTCACGCGATGCGCTGGCGCGCGAGCTGCCGCAGAATTTCGTCAAGCTGCGCGAGGCGCTGAAGCCGCTGGTCGGCGGCGACCTCTCGCATGTGGTCTACGTCTCCTATGCCAATCCGGCGCTCGCCGATGGCGGCGTGCCCTGCCGCGGCGGCCGCGCCGGCTTCGACATCCATCCGTCCTTCAACGCCGACCCGCAGCGCCTCGCCCGCGTCTCGACCTTCGTCGACACCGAATTCCTGCCGCAACTGAAGGGGCTCGCCACCTGCACCCGCGGCGCGCTGTGCCGCGATCCCGAGGCCGACCGCATGACCTTCGTGGATTCACATCAGGCGGCGTTCGCCGATCACGGCTTCTGCGCGCATTCGGGCAACGATCCCGAATTCGACCGCACCTGCTTTGCCGAGAACGGCCAGAGCTTCAATCCTGACATCGTGAGCGCGGCGAGCCAGCCGATGCTGTGCGGCCGCGGCGCCTCCGAATTCCGCGCCTATCTGCCGCGCGCGCGCTGGATCCGCGACGCCAATGACAGCTATTTCGCTGCGATGACCTATCCGCAAGGCTTGCCGGCAGCAAGCCAGCCGACCGACATTCATGACGCGACCTGGGGCGTGCTCTCCGCTGTCTATGGCGGCGCCGTGCATCCGAGCGCCGAAGGCCACGCCGCGATGGCGGACGCGGCGCTGCCGGCCGCAAGCGCCGTGCTGGGACTCGATGCGGCACCGCCGGGCGTGACACGCGGGCTGCTCGCGCCGCTACTGCCGGGCGCGCAGCAGTAGTAGCAAAAGCGAGCGCTCACTACACTCTCGGTGTCATCGCCCGGATTGACCGGCCGATCCAGTACGCCGTGACAGACGTGACTGAATCGAGATGCCGCGGCGTACTGGATTCCCCGTTTTCGCGGGGAATGACAGTTGAGTACGTGGTGAGCACGTTCGCCATCAGCTCAACCGTTCCTCCCACCTGCCGTTCCATCCATCCAAAAACGGCATCGATCGATACTGCCTTGAACTTGGACAGTTTGCCGCGCGCACCTCTAGGAGTCGCAGTGGGGAAACGTTTCGAGTTCTAAGGAGGCGCGTCATGAGCGCAGTGATGTCCGCAGCGGACGTGAGAAGGTCTCGCGTCAGACTGTTTATCGTGACCATGTTGTTCCTGGTCACGACCGTCAATTATGCCGATCGCGCCACGTTGTCGATCGCGGGCCCCGCGCTCTCGAAGGAGCTGCACCTCGATCCGGTCGCGATGGGCTACATCTTCTCGGCGTTCGGATGGTCCTATGTGATCGCGCAGGTGCCGGGCGGCTGGCTGCTTGACCGCTACGGCTCCCGCCTCGTCTATGCCTTCAGCATCATCGTCTGGTCGCTGTTCACGACGCTGCAGGGCTGGGTCGGCTTCTTCAGCGCCGGCACCGCGATCGCCGTGCTGTTCGGCTTGCGCTTCCTCGTCGGCATCGCCGAAGCGCCGTCTTTCCCCGCCAACGCCCGCATCGTCGCGGCTTGGTTTCCGAGCAACGAGCGTGGCACCGCCTCTGCGTTCTTCAATTCCGGGCAGTATTTCGCCACCGTGATCTTCGCACCCTTGATGGGCTGGATCGCGCACGACTACGGCTGGCGCTACGTGTTCTTCGTGATGGGCGCGCTCGGAATCATCATGGGCCTGGTCTGGATCAAGACTGTCTACGGGCCGAAAGAGCATCCCGGCGTCAACGAGGCCGAGTTTGACTACATCAAGGACGGCGGCGCGCTGGTCGATCTCGACGCGCCCAAAGACGATCTGAAGCAAGAGCGCGCGGCCGAGGCCGGCTCCGGGTGGGACCACATCCGCCAGCTGCTCTCCAACCGCATGATGCTCGGCGTCTATCTCGGCCAGTACTGCATCAACACGCTGACCTATTTCTTCCTGACCTGGTTCCCGGTCTACCTCGTCAAGGAGCGCGGGCTGTCGATCCTGCAAGCCGGCTTCGTCGCGACGCTGCCGGCGCTGTGCGGCTTCATCGGCGGCGTGCTTGGCGGCGTCATCTCCGACGCGATCCTGCGCAAGACCGGCTCGTTGACCATGGCGCGCAAGATCCCGATCGTCGGCGGCATGCTGCTGTCGATGTCGATCATCGCCTGCAACTATGTCGACGGCCAGGCACTGGTGGTCGGCTTCATGGCGCTCGCCTTCTTCGGCAAGGGCATCGGCGCGCTCGGCTGGGCTGTCGTCTCCGACACCTCGCCGAAAGAAGCCGGCGGCGTCTCGGGCGGCCTGTTCAACACCTTCGGCAATCTCTCCTCGATCAGCACTCCGATCGTGATCGGCTACATCCTGGCCGCGACCGGCTCGTTCAACGGGGCGCTGATCTTCGTCGGCGCCAATGCGCTGGTGGCTGCATTCGCCTATCTCGTGGTCGTGGGCAAGATCGAGCGCGTGGTGCTCAAACGTTCCTCCTGAGGGCTCCCATGGGAGCTTGAGCAGGCAACTTAACGGCGGCTTCACGGCCGCCGTCTTTGTTTTGGGAGTAATCGATGCTAGAAGCGCCGGGGAAAAGCCTTATCCATCTAAGGCATGTATCGATGTTCGACCTCAACCAGCTCCGCTGTTTCGTCACGGTGGCGGAGGAATTGCATTTCGGCCGCGCCGCCGCGCGGCTGAACATGACCCAGCCGCCGCTGTCCCGGCAGATCCAGGTGCTCGAGCACATCATCGATGCGCCGCTGCTGGAGCGTACCAGCCGCTCGGTGCGCCTGACGCCGGCCGGGCGCAGCTTCCTGCCGGAAGCGCGGCGCATCCTGAAGCTTGCGGAAAGCGCCTCGCAGGTCGCCCGCCGTATCGCGCTCGGCAAGTCCGGCTCGCTGAAGATCGGCTTCACCGCGGCCGCCGCCTACGGCTTTCTCCCCGAGCTCGTCGCCGCCTGCCGCGCCAAGCTGCCCGAGGTGGACTTCTCGCTGAAGGAGATGGTGTCGGGCGACCAGTTCGAGGCCCTTACCTCGGGCCAGATCGATGCCGGCCTGCTCAGGCCCCCGATCGCGCGCCCGGAAATCGCCAGCCGCCGCGTCGTCGCCGAGCCCCTGCTCGCCGCGATCCCGAAAAAGCATCCGCTGGCGAATGCCGAGAGCGTCACGATCAAGGATTTCGACAACCAGCCGTTCGTGATGTATTCGCCCTATGAGAGCCGCTACTTTCACGACGTGCTGGTGGCGCTGTTCACCCGCGCCGACATCCTGCCGCGCTATGTCCAGCACCTGAGCCAGATCCACTCCATCCTCGCCATGGTTCGCGCCGGCCTCGGCCTCGCCATCGTGCCGGCGGCGGCGGCGAGCTTGAAGATCGCGGACGTCCGCCTGCGGCCACTGAAGCTGCGCACCCGCGTCCCGGTCGAGCTGTTCATGGTCTGGCGCCGCGACGACGAAAATCCGCTGCTCTCGGCCCTCGTCAAAATCGCGAGCGAATTGTCCTCGGCGGAGGTGATGGAAGATTGATGCTGAATTCGCATCGGTCGATATAGGCTTTGGCTTGGACCCGCATCGAACGGTCTCCTAAACCACGGCGCATGGACGCGCAGCCTTTGCGTCCTCCACAACACGAGACCAGGGAGCAGCGCCCATGAGCAAGATGACCCCGCAGGAAATGGCCCAGAAGATCGGATCCGGCCTCCTGTCTTTCCCCGTCACCCCGTTCAAGGCGGATTACTCCTTCGACGAGGCGACCTACCGCGCCAATATGGATTGGCTCTGCGGCTATGACGTCGCAGGCCTGTTCGCCGCCGGCGGCACCGGCGAATTCTTCTCGCTGACGGCCGCCGAGGTTCCGCAGGTCGTGAAGATCGCCGTGGACGAGACCAAGGGCCGCGTGCCCGTGCTCGCCGGCACCGGCTACGGCACCGCCACCGCGCGCGAGATCGCGATCGGCGCGGAGAAGGCCGGCGCCGACGGCTTGTTGCTGCTGCCGCCTTATCTCACCCATGCCGAGCAGGACGGCCTTGCTGCCCACGTGGAAGCGATCTGCGCCTCCGTGAAGATCGGCGTCATCGTCTACAACCGCGACAACGCCATCCTCCAGCCCGATACGCTCGCCCGCCTCGCCGAACGTTGCCCGAACCTCGTCGGCTACAAGGACGGCATCGGCGACATCGAGCTGATGACCCGCGTCTACACCAAGCTCGGCGACCGCCTGACCTATATCGGCGGCCTGCCGACCGCGGAGACGTTCGCGCTGCCCTATCTCGACATGGGCGTGACCACCTACTCCTCGGCGGTGTTCAACTTCGTTCCGGAATTCGCCACCAATTTCTACGCCGCCGTACGCAAGCGCGACCACGCGACGATCCACGCCGGCCTGAAGGACTTCATCCTGCCGCTGATCGCGATCCGCAACCGCAAGAAGGGCTATGCGGTCTCGATCATCAAGGCCGGCATGAAGGTGATCGGCCGCGATTCCGGCCCAGTCCGTCCGCCGCTGACCGATCTCACCGAGCAGGAGATCGCGGAGGTCACGGCGCTGGTGAAGAATCTGCCCGCCATCCGATCGTCACAACAGGCTGCAGAATAACAGCGGCACAGGGAGGAGCCTGCGATGGCCAAAACCGAGATCACTGGCGCACCGGTCGTCACCGCGATGCAGGTGATCCCGGTCGCAGGCCGTGACAGCATGCTCCTTAATCTGAGCGGTGCGCATGCGCCGTTCTTCACCCGCAACATCGTCATCCTCACCGACAATGCCGGTCACACCGGCGTCGGCGAGGTGCCCGGCGGCCAAAAGATCTGGCAGACGCTGCAGGACGCCCGTGATCTCGTGATCGGCAAGACCGTCGGCGCGATGAACAACATCCTCGCCGACGTTCGTACAGCCTTCGCCGATCGCGATGCCGGCGGCCGCGGCAAGCAGACTTTCGATCTCCGCGTCATGATCCACGCCGTCACGGCTGTGGAGTCCGCCCTGCTCGACCTGCTCGGTCAGCATCTCAACCTGCCCGTCGCAGCCCTGCTCGGCGAAGGCCAGCAGCGCACCAGCGTCGAGACGCTCGGCTATCTCTTCTTCGTCGGCGACCGGCGCAAATCCAAGCTCGACTATGTCGGCGGCGAGAGCGGCAAGCCCGAATGGTTCAACCTCCGCCATCAGCAGGCGATGACGCCGGAAACGGTGGTGCGGCTGGCGGAAGCCACCCACGACCATTACGGCTTCGCCGATTTCAAGCTGAAGGGCGGCGTGCTGCGCGGCGAGCAGGAGATCGAGGCCGTCACCGCAATCGCCAGGCGCTTTCCGAATGCGCGCGTGACCCTGGACCCGAACGGCGCATGGTCGCTCGACGAGGCTGTCGGCCTCTGCAAGGATATGCACGGCATCCTCGCCTATGCCGAGGACCCCTGCGGCGCCGAAGGCGGCTTCTCCGGCCGTGAGATCATGGCCGAGTTCCGCCGTGCAACGGGCCTGCCGACCGCGACCAACATGATCGCGACCGATTGGCGGCAATTGTCCCATGCGTTGCGCCTCGGCGCGGTGGACATTCCGCTGGCCGATCCCCATTTCTGGACCATGCAGGGCTCGGTGCGCGTGGCCCAGACCTGCCGCGACAACGGCCTGACCTGGGGTTCGCACTCCAACAACCATTTCGACATCTCGCTCGCCATGTTCACCCATGTCGGCGCCGCCGCCCCAGGCAAGGTCACCGCGATCGACACGCACTGGATCTGGCAGGACGGCCAGGCCCTGACGAAGGAGCCGCTCCAGATCAAGGCCGGCAAGATCGCCGTGCCTGAGAGGCCGGGCCTGGGTATCGAAATCGACAGGGCCGCCATCGATGCCGCGCATGACCTCTATAAGCAGCATGGACTCGGCGCCCGCGATGACGCTATTGCCATGCAGGACTTGATCCCCGGCTGGACCTTCGACGACAAGCGTCCCTGCCTGGTTCGTTAAAAACTCTGGAGGAAGCTATGACTGCGATCCTGAAGAACTTCATCGGCGGCGAATGGGTCGACGGCTCCGGCGTCACCAAGAACATCAATCCCTCCAACACCAATGATCTCGTCGGCGAATACGCCAAGGCCGACAAGACGCAGACCGAGAAGGCGATCGCAGCAGCCAAGGCCGCCTTCCCCGCCTGGGCGCAATCGACACCGCAGGCGCGTTATGACGCGTTGAACAAGATTTCGCTCGAGATCATCGCCCGCAAGGAAGAGCTCGGTCGCCTGCTCGCTCGCGAGGAAGGCAAGACGCTGCCCGAGGGCATCGGCGAGGTCGCCCGCGCCGGCCAGATCTTTGCGTTCTTCGCCGGCGAGGCGCTGCGCATGATCGGCGAGAAGGGCGCTTCCGTCCGTCCCGGCATCGACGTCGAACTCACCCGTGAGCCGATGGGCGTCGTCGGCATGATCACGCCCTGGAATTTCCCGATCGCGATCCCCGCCTGGAAGATCGCCCCGGCGCTCTGCTATGGCAATACCGTGGTGTTCAAGCCGGCCGAACTGGTGCCGGGCTCCGCGCATGCGCTGTCCGAGATCATCACCCGTTCCGGCATTCCCGCCGGCGTGTTCAACCTCGTGGTCGGCTCGGGCTCCGTGGTCGGCCAGACCCTGATCGAGCATCCCGACGTCGCCGCGATCACCTTCACCGGCTCGGTGCAGACCGGCCGCAAGATCGCGCAGGCCTGCGTGACCTCGAGCAACATGAAGAAATTCCAGCTCGAGATGGGCGGCAAGAACCCGCTGGTGGTGCTCGACGACGCCGACCTCAAGACCGCCGTCGAAGTCGCCGTCAACGGCGCCTATTTCTCCACCGGCCAGCGCTGCACCGCGTCCTCGCGCCTGATCGTCACCGAAGGTATTCACGACCGTTTCGTTGCGGCGATGACCGAGCGCCTGAAAGGCCTGACGGTCGACGACGCGCTCAAGGCCGGCGTGCATATCGGCCCCGTGGTCGACCAGAGCCAGCTCGACCAGGACCTGCGCTACATCAAGATCGGCCAGGACGAGGGTGCCAAGCTCGCCTGGGGTGGCGAGCTGCTCAAGCGCGAAACGCCCGGCCACTACCTGCAGCCGGCGCTGTTCACGGAAGCCAACAACAACATGCGGATCGCGCGCGAAGAAATCTTCGGGCCGGTCGCGACCGTCATTCGCGCCAAAAACTACGAGGAGGCGCTGGCGATCTCCAACGACACCGAGTTCGGCCTTGCCTCCGGCATCTGCACCACCAGCCTGAAATACGCCTCGCACTACAAGCGCAACAGCGAGTCCGGCATGGTGATGGTCAATCTGCCGACCGCCGGCGTCGATTATCACGTGCCGTTCGGCGGCCGGAAGGGTTCGAGCTACGGCGCCCGCGAGCAGGGCTCTTACGCGCGCGAGTTCTACACCACGGTGAAGACGGCTTATACCTTCCCCGGCTAGCCACGGGGAAGATTCGTAGGGTGGGCAAAGCGAAGCGTGCCCACCACTTACGTTCGGTGTGAAGATGGTGGGCACGGCGCGTTGCGCCTTTGCCCACCCTACGACTACGGAGGCAAAGCGCAGATGGACCAGTCAGTCGCAGCGAAAGAGCAGCCCCGCTACATCAAGCTCAACGATCGCGACAACGTCGCGATCGTTGTCAATGATTTCGGCCTTCCCGCCGGCTCCCGCTTCGCCAGCGGGCTGACGCTGCGCGCCTTCGTGCCGCAGGGGCACAAGACGGCGCTGGTCGACATCCCGCAGGACGCCCCGATCATCCGCTACGGCGAGGTGATCGGCCATGCGCTCGCGCCGATCCTGGCCGGCGAATGGGTGGACGAAGCGCGCATCCGCATGCCGGAGGCCCCTGCCCTCGACAAGCTGGAAATCTCGACCGCCGTCCCCGCGCCGTTGCCGCCGCTCGATGGTTTCACGTTCGAAGGCTTTCGCAATTCCGACGGCTCGGTCGGCACCAAGAACATCCTCGGCATCTCCTCCTCCGTGCAATGCGTCAAGGGCACGATGGAATACGCGGTGAAGCGCATCCGCGCCGAGCTGCTGCCGAAATATCCGAATGTCGACGACGTCGTGCCGCTGACGCACGCCTATGGCTGTGGCGTCGCCATCAACGCGCCTGATGCAGTGATTCCGATCCGCACGCTGCAAAACATCGCGCAGAACCCGAATTTCGGCGGCGAGATCCTGGTCATCAGCTTGGGATGCGAAAAGCTCGCGCCCGAGCGTCTGGTGCCGGAAGGCGTCAGCAATGCCATCGTGCGCATGCAGGACGAAGCCTTCGACGGCTTTGGCGCCATCGTCGACGCGATCATGACCCAGGCAGAGGCCCGCCTGAAGATCCTCAACAAGCGCACCCGCGAGACCTGCCCGGCCGCCGATCTCGTCATCGGCCTGCAATGCGGTGGTAGCGACGCCTTCTCCGGCGTCACCGCGAACCCTGCGGTCGGCTTCGCCGCCGACCTGCTGGTGCGCGCCGGCGCCACCGTGATGTTCTCGGAAGTCACCGAAGTGCGCGACGCGATCCAGCTGCTCACGCGACGCGCCATCAACGAGGACGTCGGCCGCGCGCTGGTCCGCGAGATGGCCTGGTACGATTCCTATCTCGCCCGCGGCGGCGCGGACCGCAGCGCCAACACCACGCCGGGCAACAAGAAGGGCGGCTTGGCGAATATCGTCGAGAAATCATTGGGCTCGATCGTCAAGTCCGGATCAAGCGCAATCACCGGCGTACTCTCGCCCGGCGAGAAGGCGACGCAGAAGGGCATGCTGTTTGCGGCGACGCCGGCATCCGACTTCATCTGCGGCACGCTCCAGCTCGCCTCCGGCATGACGCTGCAGGTGTTCACCACCGGCCGCGGCACGCCTTACGGCCTTGCGGCTGCGCCCGTGATCAAGGTCGCGACCCGCAGCGAGCTCGCGCGACGCTGGAAGGACCTGATCGATTTCGATGCCGGCGGCATCGCGACCGGCGAGAAGACCATTGAGGAGACCGGCTGGGACCTGTTCCGCCTGATCCTCGACGTCGCCAGCGGCCGCACCAAGCCGTGGTCGGATCGCTGGGGCATCCACAACGATTTGACGCTGTTCAATCCGGCGCCAGTGACCTGAGCGCCGCGCGCGGACGCTGCCTCGCCGCGCGGGATGACGCCTTGGTCTACGTCATGCTGCCCGGCATGAAACAGCGCACGCGCGGATGGCCGTCGATATAGTGCTTCCACACCATGGTGCGGCCGATCTTGTTCGGCTCGGTGATGACGGCGCCGTCGGGCACGACGATCCATTCGCCGTCGAGATGCACGCGATAACGGCCCTTCTCGGACTCCCAGTCGACATCGGCGACCACATAGCCGTCGGCATCCGAGCAGCATTGGCCGTATTCGCTGTGAAGGCTCTCGAACCAGGGTTTTAACGGCGAGTTGGCGTAGCGGCCGTCGTCCCGCGCCAGCGTCGGGGCGGTCGGCAGCACCGTCAGGACCAGCAGCATGGCGGCACACGATATTGCACGTCTCATGTCGTCTCCGCGGATCGAGGTCATCGCCGCGGGGCGATAGTTGCCGTTCGCCTCCGCGACTCGGCGAAGGCGTCAGGGACGGCGACTCATTCCCCCAGCAGCTTTGCGGATAGCTATGCAAATCCGGCGCCACCGCGCATTCCGGGGAACTACTGGCGCGGGTCCGGCAGGCGTTCGTCTTTCGAGGGGTATGACCGCTACTCGCGCGCCAAGATCTCCGCTGTCTCAGCCGGCCGCATGCGCGATTGCGCACGGTGACACCGCGCAAGAACGCGGAGAGGCTGCGGCGTACCGGAGTCCCCGCCTTGGCGGGCAATGACAGCGGTGTGTGGAGCTATGGAAGTTCGGGCGCCAATGGCGCCCCGACGTAGACCCTACTGCTTCGGCGCCGGCGCCATCATCGCGCCGCCCTTCTTCGCCGCGGGCACGGGCGCGGGTTTGGTCGCGGCGGTCGCTTGCGCCGGGAGATATTTGGCGACGATGGCGGGATCGACCTGCGCGATGTTGGCGTCGGGAAGACGCGTCCAAGTCTCGTCCTTGCCGAACAGAGAGATGCCGAGGAAACCGCGCATCGTCAGGGTCTGTCCGTCCGGGCTGACCGTCATCTTGGCCTTCCAGATGTTGCCGTCGCGCGGATTGACCACGTTGCCGCCGTCATACTTCAAGCCGTCGCGCTTCATGTCGCGGATGAAGGAGAGGCCGAGCACCGGCGCGTTCTTGCGATCGTCCGTGCATTTCGCGCAGATCTCGTTCGGGTCGTCGCCAGGCCGCGGAAAGGTTTTTGCGATAACGCCTTCGAAGATGCCGTTGTGGTCGATGAAGAGAAACCATCCCACCGTCTTGCCGTCTTCGACCTTCTGCCAGAGGCCTGCGGCGGTCGGCTGCTGCACTTGCGCCGCAACCGGGCTCACCGCACCGAGCGACATCGCGAGCGCGAGGATCGAGAACAGCCGAAAGCTGGAAAAGAGAGTCCGCATTATCATCACCTTGCTGAGCCAATCGCCTTGCTAAGCCGCCAACTGCAATGGCCGCAGACTACGGCGATTTCGCGAACTGTTCCAGCACCAGAAACATGGGGCATCGCCCGCCGCCGTCAGTTGACGCCGAGCTTCTTTTGCAGGCTGGAGGACGAGGTCGTGTACTGGAACACGAGCCGCTTCTCCGGATAGACGTAGCGATGGGCTTTTTGCGACATCAGCGCGCCCTCGTGGAAACCGCACAGGATCAGCTTGATCTTGCCGGGATAGGTGTTGATGTCGCCGATCGCGAAGATGCCTGGCACGTTGGTCTCGAACGCGGATGTCTCGACCGGCACCAGATTGTTCTCCAGCGCGATGCCCCAGTTCGCGACCGGACCGAGCTTCATGGTCAGCCCGAAGAACGGCAGCATGGTGTCGCAGGTAATTTCGCTGACGCTGTTGTCATTGCCCTTGACGGTGGCGCCGCTCAGCCTGCCCTCGTTGCCTGACAGCGCGGTGACCTGGCCGAGGCGCAGATCCATCTTGCCGGCCGCGACCAGCGCGCGCATCTGCTCGACGCTGTGGGGGGCGGCGCGAAAATCGTCGCGACGGTGCAAGAGCGTGATGCGCTTGGCGATCGGATGCAGATTGAGCGTCCAGTCGAGCGCGGAATCGCCGCCGCCCACGATCAGCACGTTCTTGTCGCGGAACGTCTCCATCTTGCGCACGGCGTAGTGCACCGAACTTCCTTCATAGGCTTCGATCCCCGGCACCGGTGGACGCTTGGGCTGGAACGAGCCGCCGCCGGCAGCGATCACCAGCACCTTGCATTCGAACACCTTGCCGGCGTCCGTCGTGCAGCGGAACAGGGGATCGCCGATCTTCTCCACGGTCTCGATCATCTCGCCGAGATGGAAAGTCGGATGGAACGGCTTGATCTGCTCCATCAGCGCGTCGGTGAGGCCCTGCCCCGAAACCTGCGGAATGCCGGGAATGTCGTAGATCGGCTTTTCCGGATAGAGTTCTGCGCACTGGCCGCCGACCTTGTCGAGGATGTCGACGAAATGCGTCTTCATGTCGAGAAGGCCCAGCTCGAAAGCGGCGAACAGACCGCAGGGGCCGGCGCCAATAATCAGCACATCGGTTTTGATCGCGTCGCTCATGTCGTCTCTTTATCGTTATCGGTCGTTCGGTGGGACGGCGCCCTGTGGGCCGAGGTGACCCTGCCTGTCTAGCCAACGGGGATGGATCAGGGAAGGCATAAAAGGGGGAGCGCCCCGCAGCCGCGCCCACTTGCCGGGTCAGGCTAACTGGCTGTAACCAGCAACGATATGACGGAGATCAACCGGTGAACGCACCAAGCCGCCTCGATACGACGCCGCGCCTGGAGGACTACCCTTTTCGCCTCAGCGACAATGTCCGCTTCGGCGATCTCGACCCTAACCAGCACGTCAACAACGCGGTCTACGCCACCTATTTCGAGACCGGCCGTGTCACGCTGATGAAGCTTCCGGAATACGGCCTGACGCCGCCGGGACTTGCCTGGATCATGGTACGGCTCGACATCCATTTCCGCGCCGAGTTGCACTGGCCGAACACAATCGAGCTCGGCCTCGGCGTCGCGAAGCTTGGACGAACGTCGGTGACGTTCGAGCAGGTGGTGTTTTCGGAAGGGAAGTGCATTGCATCGGCGACATCCGTCGCCGTGATGATCGACGAAGCGTCGCGCCGGCCAACGCCACTGATCGCGGAAGTGCTCGAGAAGCTCAGACCCTGGCACAAGCGCGGCATCCAGGTCGCGCCGCCGAGCACATGAATAGCTAACAGCGTTAGGCCTGGCGTTCCGGCGTCGCCACCACGAGGCCGTCGAGATCGTCGGAGACCTTGATCTGGCAGGACAGGCGCGAGTTCGGGCGCACGTCGAAGCCGAAGTCGAGCATGTCCTCTTCCATCGGCGTCGGGCTGCCGACCTTCTCGCGCCAGGCTTCGTCGACATAGACATGGCAGGTGGCGCAGGCGCAGGCGCCGCCGCATTCGGCCTCGATGCCGGGAATGCTGTTGCGGATGGCGGCTTCCATCACAGTCGCGCCGTTCTCGACGTCCACCGTACGGGTTTCGCCCTTGTGATCGACAAAGTGAATTTTGGCCATGTGTGCTCGTGCTGCCGCGATCTAGGGAATGAAGGAGGGTCCGGGCTGTCCTATAACGGGTCGGTCAGCCCGGCGCCATAGCGTTTTGATGAAGTCGCGAATACCGCTTCGCGGGAAGAAAACCCGTCAAAACAAAAGACTAGAGTACGGGTCTGGTGTTGTCGCCCTAAGTGTTGAGGATCGCCTCGATGGCGGCGCGCGCCTCGGTCACCGCCTCTTTCAGCGCGGCAAAGGCGTGAGGCCGGCCCTGGCCGGTCTGGATCGCGGTCTCCAGGCTGGCTGCGGCGTCCGCCACCGCCAAGGCGCCGATCCCGCGCGCCGAGCCCTTGAGCTTGTGGGCGAGTGCGCCGGCCTCGGCCGGGAGCGCTGCCATCGCCGCGATCAGGCGCACCGCCTGCTCGGCAAACATCGCCAGCACTTCCTGTCCCAGCTCGGAATCGCCGAGCGTCATGCGGGAGAGATGATCGAGGTCGAGCGGGCTGTCGATGGGTGCAAGCGGGGGCGAGGGCATCCAGTCCATCCGTTGCAGTTCAGGAGTCATGGCGCAGGCCCCGGCATCGCGCGATGTCCGCCGGTCCGGCGGTCAAGTTCCCTCCACCCAAGCACGGAAATGGTTAACGAAATGTTCCGGCCGTTTTACGCAAATCTGCCTGTTTATCGACGAAAAGTTGCCGCAATCCGGCGAGTCCGGTGGAGAATTGCATTTATTGCTAAGGCCTTACGGCGCGATCCTGTTAACGATGATTAAGAATGTCTTAATCGCGGGCATTTCATTCGCGACGCTCTGCCAATAGGATGTTGGAGAAATTGGCGGACAAGCCGTCCGGGTGGGGATGGCTCGGAGATCCGCGCAAGCGGCATGATCCGGACTGTGGGCTTGCGTAGCGCGCAGAGCTCGCGGGGGGACGCGTACAAGTAACGAGGGCTCGGACTGAACATGGCAAACACTCCGAAAAAGGTCAAAGACCCCACAGAAGATGCGCTTTCTGCAATCCAGGAAGCCCTGAACATCAGCGACACGGCTGCGGACACCAGCCGCAACGCCTCGATGCGCAGCGAAACGCCGCCTCCGGTCGCGCCACCGGCTCCCCCGATGTTCGACGAACCGAGCTTCGACGCGCGTCCTGCCGCGAACGAACGCGCGATGTTCGACCAGATCGAGGAGCCGCGCTCCTCGCGCCGCGCCGCCAATGACGACCGTGCGACCATCGGCCAGCTCTTGCAGACGTTGCAGACGGGACGCCCGACCCGCAACATCTACACCGGCGCGACCATCTTCACCGTCATCTGGCTGGCGGCCTGCGCCGCGCTGACGGTCGGTTTCCTGCCTTCGGTCCAGGCGGCGATGGGCCAGAGCGGCGGTGTGTTGGCCATTGCCGGCCTCGTCACGATGTTCTTCGCGCCGATCATGCTGTTCTTCTTCCTGGCGAGCCTCGTCTGGCGCGGCCAGCAAATGAGCTCGGTCGCGCAGGCGATGGCGCAGGTTGCGATCCGCTTCTCCGAGCCGGAAGGCTCGGCTTCGGATTCGATGGTGACCGTCGGCCAGGCCATCCGCCGCGAGGTTGCGGCGATGGGCGACGGCATCGAGCGCGCCATCGCGCGCGCCGGCGAGCTCGAGACGCTGGTCGCCAACGAGGTCGCGGCGCTCGAACGCGCCTATTCCGACAACGAAGTGCGCATCCGCGCCCTGCTCCAGGACATCGCGCATCAGCGCGACAATCTGGTCGGCCAGGCCGAGCAGGTCCGCAGCGCCATCTCCGGCGTGCAGATCGATTTGCGCCATGACATCGCACTGATCTCGGACGCGATTGCCTCGCGCGTCGACGAGGTCGCAAAGTCGATCACGGGCGCGCTCGAAGAGCGCGGCGCCCACATCACCGGTGCGCTCAGCAACGCCGGCGACAACATGATCCTCGCGCTCGGCGAGCGCGGCGGCGACCTCCTCGACCGCCTCGAGGAGGCCAGCAACGAGACCACGCGCGCCGTGCTCGACGCCAGCGAGCGACTGACCACCAGCCTCAATTTCAAGACCGGCCATGTCCACGACGAGTTCGTCGACCTCGCCGACCGCGTCCACGAAATGCTGAACGAGCGCATCGACCGCATCACAGGCGAGTTCGAGCAGCGCTCCGCCGCGATCGTCGACGGCATCTCCGAGCGCACAGAGCAGGTGCACGACAGCCTGAAGAATTCGTCGGACTCGCTGCTGCTCGAGCTCGAGCTGCGTTCCAACGACCTCTCCGCCAAGATCGACGACGCCGGCAACCGCCTCGCCGGCCACATCATGACCTCCGGCGACAAGGCGAGCGAAGCGCTCGACGCCACCGTCAACACGCTGGTCGCCAAGGTCGTCAGTCAGACCGAGACCGCGCACGATTCGCTGTCGCTGCAGATGAGCGCCTTCGACGAGCTGGTGAAGAACCAGGGCACCGAGCTGGTCGAGAAGTTCGCCCGCGACTCCGGCACGCTGGGCGCATTGATCACCCGCCACATCTCCGAGTTCGACCGCACCGTGAAAACCTTCGGCGGCGAGATCGTCGATCGGATGGGCCAGCGCACCCAGGACATCCATGAATCGCTGAAGACCTATGTCGACAATTTCGACACCCGCTTCACCTCCAACGGCGGCGCGATCACGGCTGTGCTCGACCAGCGCCTGGTGCAGTTCGAGACCACGGTTGGCGAGCGCGTCAGCAACCTCGACGCCTCGCTGAACGGCAAGATCTCGGGTCTCGACTCGACGATCGATGGTCACATCAAGACCTTCGACGAGCAGCTCGTCGGCCGCGTCGCCGCGCTCGAACAGTCGTTCGATACCCGTGCGAAGTCGGTCACCGAGACCATCGACGGACGGCTCAACACGCTCGCCTCGTCGCTGACTGACGGTGCCGCGCAGGCGATCCAGTCGATCGACTCCCGCCTCACCCATCTCACGACGTCGCTGACCGATGGCGCATCGCAGGCGATCGAGACGATCGACAACCGTCTCAACCACCTCACGACCTCGCTGACGGATGGCGCATCGCAGACCATCCAGACGATCGACACGCGCCTCACGCATCTGACGACCACCCTCACCGGCGGCGCGTCGCAGGCGCTCGAATCAATCGACACGCGCCTCACCTACCTGACCACCGCGGTGACGAACGGCGCCTCGCAGGCGGTGCAGTCGATCGATACCCGTCTCACCCTCCTGACCTCGACGCTCACCGACGGCACCGCGCAGGCGATCGAGGCGGTCGACCGCCGCATCACCGGCGTCACCGAGATCATCGACGGCCGCAGCATGCACCTGACCGACACCGTCACGGCGCGCTTCCAGGACATCCAGCAGGCCATCGAGACCAAGGTCGGCTCGGTCGCCAGCGACATCGACGTGCGCGTGGCGCAGTTCGAGGACCTGCTCGGCTCGCGCGTCGAGGCCGTCGCCGGCCGCATCGAGAGCAGCGGACGCCAGGCCAGCGAGGACATGATGTCCCGCGCCGAGATGATCTCGACCGCGATCCGCTCGCACGTCGAGGACGCCGAGCGCTCGCTCACCAACCTCGTCGTCAACACCAGCGAGACCATCCAGACCGGTGCGCGCACCGCGCAGCAGTCGCTGATGACGGTTTCCTCCGACGTCAACGCCCAGCTCAAGATGACCTCCGCCGAGGTCGAGCGCGCGCTGACCGCTGTCGGCACCGGTGCCGCGAACTCGATCCTGACCAGCGCCCGCGAAGCGCAGTCGACGCTGGTCGCCGCGTCGGGCGATGCCTCCAACCAGATCAAGGGGCTCGCGGCCGACGTCGAACGCACGCTGTCGTCGGCAGGCTCGGCGACCGCCGCCTCGATCTTGGCCGGTGCCCGCGAGGTGCAGACCACGCTCGTCACGGCGTCCTCGGATGCGGCCAACCACGTCAAGACCCTCACCGCCGACGTGCAGCGCTCGCTCTCGATGGCCGGCACGACCACGGCGGAATCGATCACCGCCGGCGCCCGCGATGCGCAGAGCGCGCTGATCGCGGCCTCGAGCGAGACCGCCAACCAGATCAAGGCGCTGTCCTCCGACGTGCAGCGCTCGCTCTCGATGGCGGGCACCGCGACGGCAGAGACCATCATGACCGGCGCCCGCGAAGCCCAGAGCACGCTCGTCAACGCATCCTCGGATGCGGCGAGCCAGGTCAAGTCCCTCGCCGCCGAAGTGCATCGGTCGCTCTCGCAGGTCGGCCAGTCGACCGCCGAGACGATCACGACCAGCGCCCGCGATGCCCAGAGCACCCTGCTGGCGGTCTCCGCCGAACAGACCGGCCAGGTTCGTTCGCTGGCGGCCGAGATGCAGCGCGCGCTGGCGACCGCCGGCGGCGCCACCATCGAGGCGCTCACCAGCGGCGTACGCGAAGCCCAGGGCACGCTGATCTCCGCCTCGACGGACGCAGCAGGCCAGATCAAGTTGCTGACCATAGACATCGAGCGCACGCTGACCTCGGTCGGGGCCGACACCGCCTCGACCATCCTCAACAGCGCGCGTGAGGCGCAGACCTCGCTGACCTCGACCTCGGCGGATGCCGCAAGCCAGATCCGCACGATCTCGAGCGAGATCGAGCGCACGCTTAGCACGGCCACCGCGAACGCGACCAACGACATCCAGACCAGCGCGCTCAACGCCCAGAACGCGCTGATCAACGCCTCCAACGAGGCGAGCTCGCGGGTGAAATCGAGCTCGGCGGACGTCGAGCGCTCGGTGCTCGCCGCCAGCAGCAGCTTCGGCCAGGCCATGACCGGCAAGACCGACGAGATCGTCACCTATGTGCAGCAGCAGTCGGACCGTCTCGCCAACATGATCGACGCCAAGCGCGGCTCGCTCGTGGACGCGATCGGCTCGAAGACCAGCCAGCTCACGCTCGACATCGACCGCGTCACGTCCGACGCGCTGAAGTCGATCGAGACGCGCGGCCACGCGTTCTCCCAGACCATGATGGGCAACGGCTCCGAAGTGGCGCGAACCATCAACTCGGCGAGCGAAATGGCGACGGGTGCCGTCAACAAGTCGCTCAAGGATCTCGAGCAGGCCTCGCGGGCGGCGATCGACCAGTCGCGCCAGGTCTCGATCGCGGCCGTCACCGAGATGCAGGAGACCAGCAAGATCCTGCGCACCGACACGGTCGCCCTGTTCGAGCGCCTGCGCGAAGGCAACATCCTGCTTCAGGAGGTGCTGACCGGTGCGCACGACAACCTCAACTCGCTCGAGCGGGCGCTGGTGACGCGCGTCGCCGACTTCGTCTCGGCGATGAACGACGTCACCTCGCGCAACGGCGCTGCGACGCAGAACCTGGAAGACCAGCTCAACGTCTTCAACAGCAAGACCACGCGGGCGCTCCAGGATCTCGGCGAGCTCTCGACCCAGTTCGACGCGCACGGCAAGGCACTGGTCGAGGCCGCGCAGGTCGTCGAGCAGAGCAACAAGAACACCACCGCCTCGCTCGCCGAACGCAAGGAGGCGCTGGAATCGCTCGTCACCACGATCGACCTGCGCACGGCCGATCTCGACCAGCGACTGTCGCGCTTCACCGGTCTGCTCGATGAATCGCTGGCGGCCGCCGAAGAGCGGGCTCGCGACATCGCCCGCGTCGTCGCGGAGACCGCCGGCGCAGGTTCCGCCGCGATCACCCGCCAGTTCGAAGCGGTGCGGTCGGCCTCCGAAGAGGAGCACCGGCAGACCGTCGAGGCCATGCACGACATCTACCGCCAGACCACCGACGAGGCGGATGCAATGTTCAAGCAGTCGACGGAGAAGTTCACCAACCTCGTCTCCAGCATGAAGCAGATGGCGTTCGAGATGCACAACGAGCTCGAAGCCACCCGCAACGAGCTGCGCCGCGGCGTGCTCGAGATGCCCCAGGAGGCCGCCGAGAGCACTGCGCAGATGCGCAAGGTGATCGTCGACCAGATCGAGGCCCTCGCCGAGCTCAACCGCATCGTGGCCCAGCACGGCCGTGGCCTCGACGTCTCCACGACGGGCCGCGCCAGCGTGCAGCGCCAGGAAGAGCCGATGCTGGCGGCCGTCGGCGCGCGCAGCACCGACACGCGCATGCGCGAGAGCGCCAGCGCCTCGACGCTGCCGCCGCCGGACCTCGGCATGCCCGCCTCCTCGCGCCGCACCGAAGCGCCGCCGGTTGCACCGGCCGGCAACGACCAGGGCCGTGACGGCTGGCTGTCGGACCTCTTGAGCCGCACGGACGCCAACCAGGGTGCGCCCACCGGACGTGAGCCCCAGCGCGGCCGCCAGGCTGCACCGGCGCCGCAGCCGCAGGCCCCGCAAGGTGGCGGCAATCCGCTGGAATCCTTGTCGCTCGACATCGGCCGGCTGATGGACCGCAACCTCGCGTCCGAGATGTGGGACCGCTACCAGCGCGGCGAGAACAAGGCCTTCACCAAGCGCCTCTACACGCCCGCGGGCCAGAAGGCCTTTGACGAGGTCGCCCGCAAGTATCGATCCGACCGCAACTTCAAGGCCACGGTCGACCGCTATGTCGCCGAGTTCGAACGCCTGCTCGACGAAGTCGCCCGCGACGGCCGCGGCCCGCAGGAGCTGCGCAACCACCTGACCTCCGAGACGGGCCTGGTGTACACGCTGCTTGCTCACGCAGCGGGCCGGCTGGGATAAGCGGTCAGTCGCCAAGACGCATGACGAATGAAAACGGAGGCCTCACGGCCTCCGTTTTGTTTGGGGCGTCATTAGGTTTGGGCGTCATTAGGAACGAAGCGTTCGACCAAGCACTCGGTGTCGTCCTGGCGAACGCCAGGACCCATTATCCCAGGGAGGAGTTTGGCGAAGACCAGTCGTACGGTACTGCCATCGACCGCAATCGATGGACCTCGCGGTATGGGTCCTGGCGTTCGCCAGGACGACATCTGGGACGCCTACTGCCGCCTGCGCTCCGGCACGGCGGGCTTCGGCGGCTCGGGCGGCGGTGGCGGCGCAGCCGCCGGTGCGTTGTTGCTGGCGCCGAACAGGACGCGGGTCGGGTTGCGGTCGAAATTGTTGACGGCGCGGCTGATATCGCCGAGCGTGCGGCGGCCGTCGGTCATCAATGCGCCGGAGCGCTTGTCGAAATCGTCGGCCAGTTCGCGGATCGACTTCACCGCCAGAAACAGCTCGCCGCCGTCCTTGCCGCCGGCGAGCGTGTTGAGGCCGAGCATGAGGCTGTCGGCCTTGAGCATGACGCCGTCGACCTTGGCCATCACGCCGTCGATCTTCTCCGAGTTGCGGGCGAGCGAGTTGGTGAAGGTCTCGAGATTCTTCAGCGAGTTCTTCACCGATTCCTGATTGTCGGCGACGATCTTGTTGATGTTCTGCAGCGTGCCGCGGATCGCCTCGGTGACGTCCTGGAGCTTGTTGGGATCGGCCGTCAGCGTCGGAATGCCGTCCTCGTCGAGCGGCGGCGCAGGCGCTGCCTCCTCGCCGCCCTTGAGCGAGATCGCGGCGACGCCGGTCAGGCCCTGGAATTCGAGGCCGACCAGGGTGTCCTTGCGGATCGGGGCGTTGTTCTCGACCATGGCGAGTGCGACAACCCGCCGCGGGTTGTCGAGCTTCACCGAGACCACCTCGCCCACCCGGATACCGTTAAAATTGACGCTGCCACCGTTGCGCAGGCCCGCCGCCGGGCCCTCGAACACGACGCGCAGCGGGCTGCGCTGCTTGGTGGTGTGCAGCGACTGAAACCACAGCACGAAGCCGATCGCGGCGGCGATCACCGCCAGCGTGAACGACCCGATCAGCACGTAATTTGCGCGCGTTTCCATCAGCTACTCCGGCACCTCAGCCCATCACCGCGCGTGCGCGCTTGCCATGGAAATATTGCCTCAGCCAGGGATGCTGCGAGGCCTGCATGTCGGCGATCGAACCTGCCGCAATGATCTTACCGTTGCCTAAAACGGCGATGCGGTCACATGCTGTGTAAAGGCTATCGAGGTCGTGGGTTACCATGAAAACGGTCAGCCCCAAAGTACGCTGCAGCGTCCTGACCAGCTCGTCGAAGTCGCCGGCGCCGATCGGATCCAGGCCCGAGGTCGGCTCGTCCAGGAACACGAGATCCGGGTCGAGCGACAGCGCGCGCGCCAGCGCCACGCGCTTGATCATGCCGCCCGACAGTTCCGAGGGAAAGCGATCGGCCACTTCGGGCTTGAGACCCACCATGGTGAGCTTGGCGACGGTGATCTCGTCCATCAGCCGCTGCGACACCCGGAGATATTCGCGCATCGGAAACTGAATGTTCTGCCGCACCGTGAGCGAGGAGAACAGCGCGCCCTGCTGGAACAGCACGCCCCAGCGCCGCTCCACGTTGCGACGCTGCGACGTATTGGAGGCATCCAGGTCGACGCCGAACACCTCGATGCTGCCTGCGACCTTCGGCACGAGGCCGATGATGGTGCGTGTCAGCACGGACTTGCCCGCGCCGGAAGGACCGACGAAGCCAAGAATCTCGCCGCGCTTGACGTCGAGGTCGAGCCCGTCGAGCACGCGCGTCGCGCCGAACTGCACGGTGATGTCGCGGACGCGGATGATGGGGTTCTGGATCTCGCCCGCCATCGGTCACATCCCGATCGAGGCGAAGAAGATGGCGAACACGCCGTCCATGACGATGACGAAGAAGATGCCCTTCACCACCGACGCCGTCGTGTGCTGTCCGAGCGATTCCGCGCTGCCCTGCACGGCGAGACCCTCGACGCAGGCGACGATGCCGATCACCGCGGCCATCACCGGCGCCTTGACGATGCCGACGATGAAATGGTCGATCGAGATGGCGTCGCGCAGGCGCAGCAGGAACGCTTCGGGATCGACGCCGCCATAGAGCCAGGCGACGAGACCGCCGCCATAGAGCGCGGCCATCGCGCCGAGGAAGGCCAGGATCGGCAGCGCCAGCACCAGCGCCAGCATGCGCGGCAGCACCAGCACCTCGATGGGATCGAACCCCATGGTGCGCAGCGCGTCGATCTCTTCGCGCATCTTCATCGAGCCGAGCTCGGCCGTGTAGGCGCTGCCCGAGCGGCCGGCGACCATGATCGCGACCAGCAGCACGCCGATCTCGCGCAACACCAGCACGCCGAGCATGTCGACGACGAAGATGTCGGCGCCGAACCTGCGGAAATGGAAAATGCCCTGCTGGGCGATGATGCAGCCGATCAGGAAGGTGATCAGCACCACGATCGGCACCGCGCGCCAGCAGACCTGCTCGAGATGGTGCACGGTCGAGGTCAGGCGGAACGAGCGCGGGTGAATCAGGGTGCGCGCGACCGCCGCGAGCACCGCGCCGAGCATATCGATCAGGCCTGCGACGGTGCCGGCAACCCCGGCCACGGTCCGGCCGATCTGCTCCAGCATGCCGGTGATGGTGATCGTGCTGGTGTCGACGACGGGCGGCGCCCTGACCCGTCGCACCTCGTCCACGAGGCTCGAATAATTGGCGGAGAGGCCGGCGATCTGCGCCTCGACGGCGCCCTGCGTCAGGCTGCGGCGCAGCCGCTCGATCAGCCAGGCGCCAAAGGTGTCGAGCTTGGTGACCTCGGACACGTCGATGAAGATGCTTTGCGGGCCGCCGGCAAGCTTCTCGGCGTCAGCCACCATCCGCTCCAGGACCGGCGCGAAGCTCGCGGTCCAGGTTCCGGTGGCGCAGAGTGCCAGCGCATTGCCCTTCGCAATCCGTTCCAGCTTCGGATCGCCGTTCAAGACGTCCGCTCCCGTGCCGGGGCGCGAGAAACGGTTGAAATCAGATGGTTGCGCACGCGCCCTTACCCGGAGAAGGTATCCCCAACTGGTTAACCTTAGTTGCTAGAGGTAACCAGCAGGTTCAGATTTCGCCAGAGTTCAAAATGACTTCCAGCAAAGTTCCTGCCCTCGCCTCGCGAATCGAGCGCTTCCCCATTGCGGGCAGTTTCACCATCAGCCGGGGCGCCAAAACCGAGGCCGTCACCGTCGTGGCCGAGGTCAGCCGGGACGCCCTGACCGGCCGCGGCGAATGCGTGCCCTATTCCCGCTATGGCGAGACGGCCGAGGCGACCCTTGCCGCCATCCAGGCCATGCGGGAGGCCGTGGCCGGCGGCCTCACCCGCCAGGCCCTGCAGGCCGCCATGCCGCCCGGAGCGGCCCGCAACGCCCTGGATTGTGCCCTGATCGATCTGGAAGCCAAGGCGGCCGGCTTGCGGGCCTGGAGCCTGCTCGACCGCCCGTCGCCGGGCGAGCGCACCACGGCCTACACGATCTCGCTGGGCACGCCCGAGGCCATGGCGGCGGCGACCGCCAAAGCGGCGCACCGGCCGCTGCTCAAGATCAAGCTCGGCGGCGACGGCGATCCGGAGCGGATCATGGCGGTGCGCGAGGCGGCGCCCGAATCCGAGTTGATCGTGGATGCCAACGAATCCTGGACCGAGGCCAATCTGGAGCACAATCTTGCGGCCTGTGAGGCCGTCGGCGTCACCCTGGTCGAGCAACCGCTGCCCGCGGGCAAAGACCACGCACTGGCGCGGATCAAGCGGCCGCTCGTGGTCTGCGCCGACGAGAGCGTGCACGACCGCAACTCGCTCGCTCCCTTGCGCGAGCGCTATGACGCCGTGAACATCAAGCTCGACAAGACCGGCGGCCTCACCGAGGCGCTGGCGATGGCCGACGCCGCTCAGGCGCTCGGCTTCGAAATCATGATCGGCTGCATGGTCGCGACCTCGCTCTCGATGGCCCCGGCGATGCTGGTGACGCCGCAGGCGCGCTTCGTCGATCTCGACGGTCCGCTGCTGCTGGCGCACGATCGCGATCATGGCCTTCGTTACGACGACAGCCTGATCTATCCGCCTGATGCCTCGCTGTGGGGATGAGCTTTCAGCCGGTGCCGCGTCGACCAGATCAGAAGCGCGCCGGCAGCGGCCATAGCGGCCATCACGTAATAGAGGCCATCGCCGATGCGGGCGTAGATCGCGCCTGACGCGATCGAGGTGGTCGCGCCCAGCAGCCCGTTGCACGCCGCGTAATAACCCTGCCCCCGCGCGATCTGATGCGACGGCACGCGCTGCACCAGCAGACTCATCGTGCCGAGAATGGTCATCCCGAAGCTCAGGCCGTGGCCGAGCTGCACGATCGCCAATAGCGCGAGCGGCGGATCGTGCGCGGTGACGACCCAGCGCACGACCGCGCTCGCGCCCCCGATCGCCATCAGCGAGGACGGATGCAGCGAGAAGCGCGGCGACAGCGCAAAGATGACAATCTCGGCGATCACCCCTAACGTCCAGAGGCCCGCGATCGTCAGCCCGCCGAGGCCCTGGGCCTGCCAATTGATGGCCGAGAATGTATAATACGCGACGTGACTGCCCTGGATCAGCGCAGCCGAAACGATGATGGCCCAGAAGCCGGCATCGCGCAGCAGCGCCTTGCCGGCGTGCACCGCAATCGCCCGTCGCCTGACATCGTCCAGCGGCTGCAGCAGCATGCCGGCGGCGACCGCAATCACGGCCCAGGCGACGATGATCCAGATCAGATCGCGCGCCGCGATGTGGTCTACGAGATAGCCGCAGGCGAGCGAGCCGGCCGCGAAGGCTGCCGAACCCCACAGCCGCACCGGCCCGTAATCGAGCCCGTAGCGGGCGACGCCACGCAGCGCATAGGCGTCGGTCAGCGGCATGGTCGGCGTCCACATCATGCAGGTCAGCGCATAGATCAGGAACAGCGCCAGCGGCTGCTGCTGCAAGCCGACCGCCGTGAACCCGATCGCCGTCGCCAGCACGGAGATCATCATGCCGGCGCGAATCGCATGTCGCTTTTCGGCAAAGGCGGTGATCTGCGGCAGCGTGGTGAAGCGCGTGATCGCCGGCAGCGCGTTGATGAGGCCGATCCAGGCCGCGTCGATGCCGATCGCCTTCAGCCAGACCGGAAAGAACGGCAGATGCGTCCCCGAGACCGCGAACACGGCCGAGTAGAACAGCGCGAGGCTCACGGCGAATCGCCGCTTCCGAGCTGCTGCGATGGGGATTTGTGATTCGCCTGCCATCAAACCAATTGCGATTCGGTCGATATCGTGGTGATCGTTACTGTAACGCGCGGTGATTTGCGCGACGAGATTGACATGGCCAACGAAGCATTCGCCCTCTCGCCTATGTCTGCCCGTGCGGCCGAGCCGAACGAGCAGGATTACGACGCGATCCGCGAAGCCTTCCTGGAGACCGCGCGCGGCCGCTGGTTCCTCGGCGAATACGCCAAGCGCAACCGCAATGCCGATACCCGCATGGTGCTCGACGCGGTCGCGAAAATCGAAGAAACCCTTGCGGCAGAGCGCCAAGCCGTCGTCGAGGACCGCCTGCCCGAGGCGCTGGTCGCGATCCGGCACGCGATCCGCGAAGCCGAGACGATCGCGATCGCGGCGTTCGATCCCGGCGCGATCGAGGCGAGCCTCGCACCGATCCCGCGCGGCCTGCGCATCATCAAGGAGATCTCCTGGCGCTGGCGCGAGATCGGCGCCGACGGGCGAATCTGCGACCTGATTGATTCGCAGCTCGCCTCCATCGAGGCGGCCTGCGCGCAGGTTTCGACCCTCGATCCCCGCGCCGACCTCAAGGCCGCATTCGACCTGCTCAAGGACCGGATCGACCAGACCGACGCTGACGCAACGCCGCAGGCCGCGCGCCCCTCGCCGGCTCCGGTGCAGGAGGCACCGTCGCCCGTTGCGGAAGCTCCGCTGGCGGAGGCCGCGCCTGCGGCGATGGCCAGCGAAGCAGCCGTGGCTTTTACGGAGGCGCCGCAGGACATCGCAGAGGTGATCGAGCCCGAAGCCGCCGTGGAAGCGGCCGGCGTCGCCGAGGCCTTCTCCGTTGCCGAGCAGGCGATGGACGCCGCGCTCAAGCCGGAGACCGTCGGCGAGAACCTGATCGCACCTGAAGCCGCCGCTTTTGAAGAGCCGGCCACTGAGGCCTTCGCGGAGGTGACGCACGAATTTTCGCTCGATGCCGCAGCGGAAGCCGAGGACGAAGCCATACTCGACGCGATCGCGCTGGAGATGGCCGCACCCGATCCGGAATTCGACGAGATCATCGAACCGGTCGAGATGGAAGCGACCGTTCCGGAACCGGTGGTTGCGGAGGCCGCAGCGCCCATCGCAGCCGAGATACCGGAGCCGATCGAACCGGAGCCGGCCGCAGCCGAGCCAGTCTCCGCCGCAGCGGTGGTGGAGGAGCCTGTGGAGGAAGCGCCGATCGCGATGGAATCGCTGGCGCGCCTCACCAACGCCATTGCGGAAGCCGCCGCCGAAGTGATGGAGCAGCCGGCGCCGGTCATGGCGGCCACCGCGACATTCGGCGCGGCGCAGGCCACGACGCTGCCGATGACGTCGCCGGTTCCGGAAGCCTCACTTGGCGCCACCATCCTCGCCAGCGGCATCCTGCAAAAGCCCCGCGCCGCCGCAAACGACCCCATGGCGCCAATCCGCCGCATGACCCAGGCCGAGAAGATCGCGTTCTTCTCGTAAGGGGGCGCAGCTATGTCCTCCGTGGAAGACACCCTCACCCTCTGGCGTCCCGTCGGACCGAAAGACCTGGAGCTGATCCAGCAATCCGGCATGCGCGCGTTTCCGCCGCGCCTGCCGGACCAGCCGATCTACTATCCGGTGCTGACGGAAGACTACGCCATCAAGATCGCGCGCAATTGGAATGTCCCGGCGAGCGGCTCGGGCTTTGTGACACGTTTCGAGGTCGAGCGCAGCTTCATCGCGAAGTACGACGTGCAGGAGGCGGGCGGCCGCTCACATCTGGAGTACTGGATTCCGGCCGAGGACCTCGATGCCTTCAATACCGCAATCGTCGGCCTGATCGAGGTCGTCCGCAGCTTCCCCTAGCCGCTGCGCGCTCAGCCCCTCATCCGCAATTCCACACCGCGCCAATCGGCGTCCGCGTCCAGCACGGGCCAAAACTGCCGCCATTGTAGCGGCCGCCGCCGAAGCCGGGCCGGCCGAAATAGCGCCACTCACCATCCCAGCCGTAATATTGCGGAACTGGATCGATGTACCAATGGCGTCGGTCGCTGGGCGACATCCGCCGCATCGCTTCCTTCTGCTTATAGAGCGGAATGCTGTTGCTCAGCGGCTGGCGATAGCCCGGCAGGAAGCCGTAGCCATGCCAGGCTTGCTTGGGACGCTTTTGGATTGAAGCAGCCGGCGCGACAGCCGGCAGCAGCGATAGGACGATAGCGACAGATAGACACATAAAGCGCGACATGGACCGACCATAGACAGTCGGATGCCGGCAGGCCATTCAAAATTCGGGTGGGCGATGTAACAAAGCCCATCGCGAAACCGAAGAGATCGGGAACGGAAATCCATCACCGAGGGTCAAGGAAACATGATTGGCGAAGTGATTGTCATTGGCGATCTGCAATTGCGTGACGGCGCCTCTGTCGACGAACACGACCGGCTCGGCGCGCGCATGTACGACATCGTCAGCCGTCTTCCCGGCTTTGTGTCGGTCAAGTCGTTCAAGGCCGAGGACGGCGAGGAGCTCACCGTGTTCCGTTTTGCCTCGGAGGAAGCGCTCGAAGCCTGGCGCACTCACCCCGAACATGTCGAGACGATGAAGCGGGGACATGCCGAGTTCTACGCCAGCGGCTTCCTGCAGATCTGCAAGGTGATCCGCGAGGTCGGACCATTCGAGCACGCGTGACGCCGTCCCGCATCATTCGATCGCGCGCTGCTAGCTGATCACACCCTTCCTGATCAGGAAGCATCCGTAACTGCTGCTGTCGCCGACCTGTACGACGCCAAAGCTCGCCGCCGCCGCGCGATAAAAATCCGGCCGCGAGAGTTTTCCGGGCGTGACGGGCCGGCCGGCGGCACGCTCGATCTCCGCGAGCACCGTGCGCTGCACGTCGGGGACGCGGCTGGGATCGTCGACCGGCATCATCACGCGGACCGGATCGGGATCGAAATCGTCGAGCGGATAGACCGACATGATGGCGCGAATCGCGGTCTGCATGCTGATGCCCGGCAACTGGATCAGGCGCTGCGAATGCGTGCTCTGCGCGATGCGCGCAGAGGGGTGATTGGCATCGACGAAAGCGAGATCGTCGCCATGGCCCATGGACGCCAGCAGCCAGAGCAGATCTGGCGTGAGGATCGGATCGATCGATTTCAGCATGTGACGGACTGTCCTCCCATCGTGCACCCACCTTGGCGGGTTCCAAGCGTGATTCAGATCACGCAGCCTACCATGGTGATGGCGATCACGGACCTCAAAGTCGAACGCGGCCAAGCTTGCCGGCAACCAATCTCGTATCGAGATCAGTGCCAAAGGAGCACGCCATGTTCCGCCTAAAATCTTTCCTGATGACTGCAGGCCTTTTGGGAAGTCTGTTCGGCTTCGCCTCCGGCCCTGTTTCCGCGCAAGTCGCCCCGGTCGAGCCGGCCCCCACCGCGCTGCAAGGCCCGGAACAGCGCGTCGCGTTGGTGATCGGCAATTCGAACTACCAGAACGCGCCGCAGCTCGCCAACCCCGACAATGACGCGGACTCGATGGCGAAGTTCCTGAATTCGGCCGGGTTCGAAGTGGTCGCCGCGACCGACCTGACCCAGAACGACATGCTTCGCGTGGTGCAGGATTTCTCCGCCAAAGTGTCGGCGCGCGGTCCGAACACGGTGGCGATGGTCTACTACGCCGGTCACGGCGTGCAGCTCGCCGGCGAGAACTACCTCGTTCCCGTCGACGCCAAGGTCTCGAGCCAGACCGAGCTCGTCAACAACTCCGTCCGTCTGGTCGACGTGATGTCGACGCTGGAGACGATCCCGAGCCGCATGCGCATCGTCATCCTCGATGCCTGCCGCAACAACCCGTTTCCGAACGTGAACGATGCCGGCCGCGGCTTGGCGATCGTCGATGCGCCGAACGGTTCGATCGTCGGTTACTCGACCGCGCCGGGCGCGGAAGCGCAGGACGGCACCGGCGGTCACAGCCCCTACACGCAGGCCTTCCTGAACGTCGCGCGCGAGCCCAACGTGCCGATCGAGCAACTGTTCAAGCGCGTGCGCCTCGAAGTGAACCAGACCACCAGCGGCGCGCAGATCCCGTGGGAGAGCTCGTCGCTGACGTCGGACTTCACCTTCTTCGGCGACACAGCTGTCGCCGCCAACCGCGCGCCCGTGAATGCGCCTGTCGTGCAGATGGCCTCCAACCTGCCGAGCCGCTCGACCCGCCAGGCCTATGACTACGTGGTGTCCGAAGCACGGCCGGAGTACTATCAGGAGTTCATCACGATGTATCCGCACGACCCGCTGTGCGACCACGTCCGCTGGCTGCTCAACAACCTGCTGCTCACGCAGGCCTGGCACAAGGCGGTGCTCGCGAACTCGCCGCTCGGATACAAGAATTTCTACGACAGCTACGGCAACACGCCCTATGCGCAGGTCGCGCTCAAGCTCCAGATGCAGCCGAAGCAGATCCCCTTGATGCAGGCGACCAAGTTCCTGGCGCCGCAGAATATCGCCCCGACCTTCAAGATTGGCAATCTCGGCCAGCCCAAATACATGCCGCTGCAGCAGGGTAATGGCGGTGCGCAAGTGAACGGCAATTTGCCGATCGTGCAGAAGTCGGGCGACAACAACGGCATCGGCAAGCTCGGCAATGGCGGCCAGATCGTCAACCTGCCGGCGGGCAACAACCAGCCCAACCAGCAGAACGGCACGCCGTCGCAGACCCCGGGCAAGATCGTCACCCTGCCCGCGCCGACCAACACCACCAACAACAATGGCGGCATCGGCAAGATCGTGACGCTGCCTGCGACCAACAAGACGCCGAACGGTACTGGCAACGGCACAATCAGTGGCAATCCAGGCAAGATCGTGAGCATGCCGGTGAATGTCGGCAAGGGCGGCACGACCATCGACACGAAGCCCGTCAACGTTCAGACGCAGAACAACCCGATCCGCATCAACAACGGCGCCAAGATCAGCGACAACCCCGTGAACAAGGTGCAGGTGCAGAACAACAACCACCCGCAGTTCAACGAGACCAATCGCATGGTCAACAATGGCGGCAACAACTTTCGGCAGTCGATGAACCAGAGCCAGGGTGGCAACGGCGGCAACAACCACCGCGGCTTCATGCACTGATCGCGGTCGGCCACACACGACAAAGGGCAGAGCGGTGACGCTCTGCCCTTCTTCATGTCAGAAAATTAGATTATCAGGCCACCAGCTCGGCAAACAAATCCGCATCCACATTGCCGCCGGAGAGCACGATGACGACGTTCTTGCCGGCAACATCAAGTCGTCCCGCAAGCAACGCGGCCAGGCCGACCGCTCCGCCTGGCTCGACTACGAGCTTCAGCTCGCGATAGGCGAACGCGACGGCCGCGCCGACTTCCTTGTCCGACGCTGTCACGCCGCGTGCGAGCAGTTTGCTGTTGATCGCGAACGTCATCTCGCCGGGGATCAGGGCCATCAGCGCGTCGCAGATGGTGCGGCCTGCCGGCCCGTGCGGCTCGCGATGACCCGCAGTCAGCGACAGGCCGTGATCGTCGAACGCCTCGGGTTCGGCCACAACGATTTGGGCCAGCGGAAAGCGTGCCTTCACGGCCGTCGCGACGCCCGCGATCAGGCCGCCGCCGGAGGCCGGCGCTACCACGATGTCAGGGGCAAGACCGAGTGCCGCCATGTCTTCCGCGATTTCGCGGCCGGCGGTGCCCTGGCCGGCGATCACGAAGGGATCATCATAGGGCCTGACCAGTGTCGCGCCGCGCTTCTCGGCGATGCCGCGCGAGATCGCCTCGCGGTCGTCGCGGTCGCGCTCGTACAGCACGACCTCTGCACCGTAGGATTTAGTGCGCTCGCGCTTCGACAACGGCGCATCCGCGGGCATCACGATGGTCGCCTGCATGTCGAGGATCTTTGCCGCCGCCGCCACGCCTTGGGCATGGTTTCCGGAGGAGAACGCGACCACGCCGCCGGCTCGCTTGTCCTGCGGGATCGAGGCGACCTTGTTGAAGGCACCGCGGAACTTGAACGAGCCGGTGCGCTGGAGCATCTCCGGCTTGAGATAGACCTTTGCGCCGACGCGTTCGTTGAGCACGGGAAAGGACAACAGCGGGGTGCGGACGGCGAAGGGTGCGATCACGCGGGCTGCGGCATCGATATCGGCAGGGCCGATCGGGAGGAGCTGTTCTGTCATGCCTGATGTTATCGCGGCGGATGAGGCGCGAGCAAGACATCTCCGCGCGAGGATTTCGTCCCCTCAGGCGACGAATCGCGCCGGTTCTGCCCCGTTCCGGCCGGGCATCACGGCACCGACCGCCAAAATGCTGTCGATAAAAGCCCGGGCCGAGGCCTCCCAGGTGTAGTTGGCGGCGAATTCGACGCAGTCCTGCCGGGAGATGTCGAGTGCGGCGAAGCAGGCGCTGCGCAGATCGTGATCGAGTGCGCCGACCGGCGCATCGCCGATCACGTCGCGGGGCCCCTTCACCGGAAACGCCGCGACCGGCAGGCCGCTCGCCAGCGCCTCGAGCAGAACGAGGCCGAACGTGTCGGTCTTGCTCGGAAACACGAAGACATCGGCGGCAGCGTAAATGTCCGCCAGTTCCTCGCCATGCTTTTCGCCGAGGAAGATCGCATCCGGATAGGCCTCCTCCAGCGCGACACGCGCCGGACCATCGCCGACGATCACCTTGGTGCCGGGCAGGTCGAGGTCGAGGAACGCCTCGAGATTCTTCTCCACCGCGACCCGGCCGACCGAGAGGAACACCGGTGCCGGCAAGCAGAGATCGATCGCGCGGGGATGGAACAAATGGGTATCGACGCCGCGCGGCCACAGCACGACATTGTCGAAGCCGCGCTCGGTCAGCTCGCTGGCGAGCGCCGGCGTTGCCGCCATCACGGCGCGGCTGGGGCTGTGGAATCGGCGCAGTGCCCGCCAGATCAGCGAGCCCGGCACCGGCACGCGGGCGCGGACATATTCGGGAAAGCGGGTGTGGAAGCTGGTCGTGAAGGGCAGCTTGCGCTGGCGGCAATAGCGCCGGACCATCAGGCCGATCGGCCCCTCGGTCGCGATGTGGATGCTGTCGGGGTGCGCCTCTTCGATCAGCTTCGCGATTCTGCCCGGGCGCGGCATGGCCAGCCGCACGTCGCGGTAGCTCGGCATCGCAAAGGTGCGGAACGATTGCGGCGTCAGGAACGAGAATTCGACGTCGAGACTTTTGGCGGCGTCGGCAAGCTTGGTCAGCGTCCGAACCACACCGTTGACTTGCGGGTGCCAGGCGTCGGTCGCGACCAGGATGCGCATCAGGCTGCCCTTGTCATGCAGCTCTGGCTGCAACCTGCGGGACCTGTGCCGGCTTCTCGGCCTGGTCCGCCCAGGTGATGATCTCGAAATGGCCGTCGTCGTGCTCGACCAGCGCCGTGCAGCTCTCGACCCAGTCACCGCAGTTCATGTAGCGGATACCGCCCTCGTCGCGGATCACCGCGTAATGGATGTGGCCGCAGATCACGCCGTCGGCATCGTGGCGCCGCGCCTCGGCGGCGAGCGCCTGCTCGAACGCGCCGATATAGTTGACGGCGTTCTTGACTTTCTGCTTCGCCCATTGCGACAGCGACCAATAGGGCACCTTGAACATGCGCCGGAAGAAGTTGACAAAGCGATTGAGCTGGATCGCGAAGTCGTAGGCCTTGTCGCCGAGATGGGCGAGCCAGCGTGCGTTCTGCACCACGAGGTCGAAGATGTCGCCGTGGATGACGAGATAGCGCTTGCCGTCCGCACCGGTGTGGACGGTGTTCTCGACCACGTCGATGCCGCCGAAATGCGTGCCGTAATAGTTGCGCAGGAACTCGTCGTGATTGCCGGGGATGTAGATCACCTTGGCGCCCTTGCGCGCCTTGCGCAAAAGCTTCTGGACCAGGTCGTTATGCGATTGCGGCCAATGCCAGCTCGATTTCAGCGCCCAGCCGTCGACGATGTCGCCGACGAGATAGATCGTGTCGGCATCATGGAAACGCAGGAAGTCGAGCAGAAGGTCGGCTTGAGAACCGCGGGCTCCGAGATGAACGTCGGAGATGAACAACGTGCGAAAGCGCCGCTTCGGGCTCTCGTCACTCACATCGTAACTTCCCATGCGCCAGCCTGTAACAATGTCCCGTGACAGGGGGATGACCAATTGAACCTTTGAGGCACCTTCGGATACGAATCGCGCTTGCCTCGCCCACCCCGCGAATATCAGTCGCATGCGACAATCAGGCGACATGGCGCCTCAGCGCCCTCCGCAAGAACCCGGAACTGCGGCGCGCTCGCGAGCGGCGTCAGTAAAATTTGTGGAAATGATGGATCGGGCCGTGGCCGTGACCGACGCTGAAGCGGTCGGCGGCCGCGATCGCCGCGCTGATCCAGGTCTTGGCGTTGCGCACGGCGTGCTCGAGATCCTCGCCCCTGGCGAGCCCGGCGGCGACCGCCGAGGACAGCGAGCAGCCGGTGCCATGGGTGTTGCGAGTGGCAACGCGCGGCGCGGCGAGCGCGATCGTGGTGCTGGCATCGACGAGATAGTCGATGCTCTCGGCGCCCTCGCCGTGCCCGCCCTTGATCAGGACTGCCCGGCAACCGAGCGCCAGCAGTCGGCGCCCCTGGCTCTCGATCTCAGCCTCGCTGGCCGCGACCGGTTCGTCGAGCAGAGCCGCGGCCTCGGGCAGATTGGGTGTGATCACCGAGGCCAGCGGCATCAGTTTGATGCGCAGCGCGTCGACGGCTTCGGAGGCGAGCAGGCGATCACCCGATGTCGCCACCATCACGGGATCGAGCACGACATGCCGGGGTGCCCAGCGCGACAGCGCGGCCGCGATCGCATCGATGCTGGCCGCTTGCGCCACCATCCCGATCTTGACCGCGCCGACCTCGAGATCGGAAAACACCGCGTCGATCTGCGCGGTGACGAATTCGGCGGGCACCGCGTGAATGCCGGTGACGCCGCGGGTGTTCTGCGCGGTCAGCGCCGTGATGGCGGAAGCGCCAAAGACGCCAAGCGCAGCAAAGGTCTTCAGGTCGGCCTGGATGCCGGCGACGCCGCTCGAATCGGAGCCGGCAATGGTCAGCGCGACGGGCGTCGTCATGGGGCGATTTTCCGCGTTTTCGAAGCCATGGCCCGTCCTAGCGCGCCTGCCTCAACCCAGCAAGTTCGCTTGCTAAATCCGGCCGGGTTTGGCCTATTAGCCGCCAGATATGCTTTCGGAGTGACCGCGATGGTTCCCTTTTTCGTCCAGATCAAATGCAAGCTCGGCCAATCCTATGTGGTCGCCAATGCGCTTGCCGAAGCCGAGATCGCCTCCGAGATCTATTCCACGGCCGGTCAATACGACCTGCTGGTGAAGTTCTACGTCGACAACGACACCGATATCGGCCACTTCGTCAACGAGAAGGTGCAGGTGCTGCCCGGCATCCAGGACACCCTCACCATCATCACCTTCAAGGCCTTTGGCGCGAGTTGACCGTCCGGAAAGGGCGGGCCTGATCAGGCGCCGCCCTCCTTGCGCTTGGGGCGCGGCGGACCGTCCACCGGCGGCAGCGATTTGAGATAGTCTGCCATCGCCGCGAGATCGTCGTCCGGCAATTGCGAGGTGTTCTTGATCACCCGCGTCATCGCGCCGCCGACGCTGTCGCCGTCGGGCAATTCGCCGGTCTTCAGGAAATAGGCAATATCCTTCGCGCTCCACTCGCCAATGCCCTTCTGGGTGATGTTGGGCACCCATCCCTCGCCTTCCGGATTGGGACCGCCGGCGAAGCGTTGTCCGGCCATGATCCCGCCGAGCGCGTTGCGCGGGCTGTGGCACTCCGCGCAATGGCCAAAGCTGTTGACGAGATAGGCGCCGCGATTCCACTGCGGCGACTTCGCGCTGTCGGCGACGAAGGGTTCGCCGTCCATGAACAGGAACTTCCAGATGCCGACGTTGCGCCGGATGTTGAACGGAAAGCGCACGTCGTGGTCGCGCACCTTGCCTGCAACGGCCGGCAGCGTTTTCAGGTAGGCAAAGAGATCGAGCACGTCCTCGCGCCTGGCGTGCTGATAGGACGTGTAGGGAAAGGCCGGAAAATAATGCCGTCCGTCCGGCGCGACCCCGTGTATCACCGCGTTGACGAATTCTGCGTCGCTCCATTTGCCGATGCCGTCGGTCGGATCGGACGAGATATTCGGCGCGTAGAACGTTCCGAACGGCGACTTGATCGCGACGCCGCCGCCGAGCCTGAGACGATCGGGCTGGTCGGGGACGGCATGACATGAGGCGCAGCCGCCGGCGTTGAACATCACCTGGCCATTGGCAAGATCAGGGACGCGGGCAGGCGCGGTGCCGGCGGCCGCCACCACCGGCGCGCTGAGCCACCAATAGACGCCCGCTGCGGCGAGTGCGGCGAGCAGCGCCACGGAGATTGTTCGTCGCAACATGCGGTCCTTTCGTCGTCGCGGCGAAGCTTATGACCGATGCCCTCGCGGCTCCAGCCACGAAGAATTTAGCCCACCGCGGCCTGAAACGGGAATAAACTGAAATGCCGGCTGTTGGAAGTTTGGCAGCCCAAACGGGTTCAGCAGGGAGAAAAATCATGAACAAGATCGTCATCGCCATGTCAGTGCTTGGCGCCGTTGCTTTTGCGGGTTCGGCCAGCGCCGAAAAGCTGAAAGCAACGCTCGACGCCAAGTCCGAGGTCCCCGCAACGACCAGCAGCGGCACGGGAACGGCTGATCTGGACTACGACGCCGCCAGCAAGAAGCTGTCCTGGAAGGTCACCTATTCCGGCCTGTCCGGCCCTGCCACCGCCGCGCATTTCCACGGACCTGCCGAGCCCGGCAAGAACGCCGGCGTCGCGATCCCGATCCCAGGCGCTGCCACCAGCCCGGCCGAAGGCTCGGCGACTCTGACCGACGCGCAGGCCGCCGATCTGCTCGGCGGCAAGCTCTACGTCAACATCCACACCGCGGCCAATCCGGGCGGCGAGATCCGCGGTCAGGTGACGAAGTAAACTTCGCACAGACCAGCAAAGGGCGGCCGCCATAGCAGCCGCCCTTTTCGATTCCCCGTAACCCTGGCGCAGACATCACACCTCAGGTTCGGCTGCGTTCAGCGCCTGCGCGAGGTCGGCGATCACATCCGACGGGTGTTCGATGCCGATCGACAGCCGGATCGTGGAATCGAGCACACCGATTTTCCGGCGGATGTCGGCGGGAACGCCAGAGTGGGTCATGGTGGCGGGCAGGCTCGCAAGCGACTCCGTTCCACCGAGGCTCACCGCCAGCTTGAGGATCTGCAGCGCATTGAGGAATTTCATGGCGGCGGCCTTGCCGCCGACGATGTCGAACGAGAACGTGGACCCCGCCCCTGTGCATTGCCGCGCAAACACAAGTCCATCCGGCGACGCCGCCTCGTGATGACCGAGATAGTGCACCTTGGCCACTTTTGGATGATCGCGCAGATAGTCCGCCACGAGGCGCGCATTCGCATCGGCCTTTTCCATGCGCAGGCTCAGCGTCTCGAGCGACCGGTTGATCATCCAGCAGGAATGCGGATCGAGCTGGGTGCCGATGGCGCCCCGCAGCGCCTTGATGCCTTTCACGACCGCCTTCGCCCCGAGCGCGGCGCCCGCGATCAGATCTGAATGACCGCCGACATATTTCGTGAGCGAGTACAGCGAAATATCCGCGCCGTGCTCGATCGGCCGCTGAAACACCGGTCCGAGCAGCGTATTGTCGCAGGCAATGATCGGAACGTGTCCTTGGGTCTTTCCGATGGTCTCGGCGACACGCCGCATCATCGCGATGTCGACCAGCCCGTTGGTGGGGTTGGCCGGAGTTTCGATCAGAATCATCGAAACCCGGCCCTTGCGCATGGCCTCCTCCGCGGCCTGGCTGACCACAGCTTCGTCAACGCCATCGGCGAAGCCGACGGCGCCGATCGACAGACGCGCAAGCGTATTCGTCAGCAGGGTTTCGGTCCCGCCATAGAGCGGCTGGGAATGCAGAATGACATCGCCGGGGCGGACGAACGCCAGGATCGTGGTCGCGATGGCCGCCATGCCGGATGAGAACAGCGCACAGCTCTCGGTGCGCTCGTAGATCGCGAGCCTGTCCTCGACGATTTCACTGTTGGGATGATTGAAGCGCGAATAGACCAGGCCCGCGCCCATCCCTTCCGGCGGCTCGCGCCGGCCGGAGACGAAATCGAAAAAGTCCTGCCCGTCCTCGGCCGTCTTGAACACGAAGGTCGAGGTCAGGAACACCGGCGGCTTGACCGCGCCTTCCGACAATTGCGGATCGTAGCCATAGGTCAGCATCAGCGTTTCCGGATGCAGCATATGGTTGCCGATGTGCGTCTTCGACGGGAACGGTTTGACCATGGCTTGTCTCGCTGTTGCTGATTTGAGGTGCTCGCCGCGGGTTGGAACTCCTGATGTCCTGAATGAGTCAGGAGCGGGATGCGTCGGCGTCAAAAGCTCACGCCAATGCCGCGGCGGCTGGAGCAAAGATAGCTGCTCCGGCAGCGATCCGTCAGGCCTTGCGGATAGAATTTCCAGCGGCGACACGCGACGCAATAAAAAGGGCGGCTGCTTTCGCAGGGCCGCCCTTCTTGATTCCCAGTAGCCCGGATGGAGCGAAGCGCAATCCGGGGCAGTCTGTCAGCTCGTGTGGATTCCCGGATTGCGCTGCGCTCCATCCGGGCTACGAATCTTTTCCTTCCGTCAACCGTTCTTCACGCGAAACGTCTCGTGGCAGCCGCCGCATTCCTTGCCGACCGCGGGAAAATTCGCCTTGAGCGAGTCGATATCCTTGATCTTGCCCTTGGCCTCACCGACGACCTTGGCGAAGCTCGCGATCTTGGCATCGAACCCGGCCTTGTCCTCCCAGATCTTCGGCGAGGCACTGTAGTCGCCCTCGGGCTTCATGCCCTTTGCGCTCGCCGGAAACAGGTTCGGCAGCTTCTTGGCGGTGTCCTCGAACTGCGCCAGCGCGCTGTCCACCGTGGCCTGGTCGTAGGGTTTCTCGCCCTTCACCATCGCCGCCACTGCGCCGGCGTTCTTGCCGTTGCCCTTCATCAGGGTCTGGACCTCCTTGACGGAGTCCTGTTGTGCCCAAACCGCGCCCATGCCGAGCAGGAGCGCGCCCCCAACAACCAACACTCGCTTCATTCGCAAAGTCCCTTTCCTTGATGCAGAATTGCCTTGATGCAGGATCGCCGTGCTGCACGATCGTGCCGACCCCTCAATGGGGCCAACACCGCTTGGCAGACTTCATTCCGTGAAAAATTGTCACAGGCTGTGACGGCGATGGTGCTCGTTGACGGCGATCCACACCCGCTCCGGGGTCGCCGGCATATCGATGTGGTCGATCTTGTATTCGCGCCAGAGCCCGTCGACGATGGCATTGACGACGGCCGGGCAGGACCCGATTGCACCGGCCTCGCCCGCGCCCTTCACCCCCAGCGGATTGGTCTTGCAGGGGACGTTGGCCGTCTCGAACACGAAGTCCGGCCCGTCCGCCGCGCGCGGCAGCGCATAGTCCATGAAGGTCGCGGTGACGAGCTGGCCGTCGCCCGCACCATAGACCACCTGTTCCATCAGCGCCTGGCCGATGCCCTGCATCGCGCCGCCATGGACCTGGCCCGCCAGCAGCAGCGGATTGAGCGTCATGCCGAAATCGTCGACGATCACGTAGTTGACGATTTTGATGATGCCGGTGGCCGGATCGATCTCGACCTCCGCGACATGGGTGCCGTTCGGATAGGTGCCGTCGGCGCTGGCAAAGGTCGCGCTCGCATTGAGCTTCGACGGATCGACGCCGGGACGCTTGGCAAGATCGGCGAACGAGATCGAACGGTCGGTGCCGGCGATGCGTACCAGCCCATCGGTAATCTCGAGGTCGCCGGCACTGGCTTCCAGCGCCTGCGCTGCGATCTCCTTGAGCCGCGCGCCGAGCTCGCGGGTCGCACGCTCGACGCTGACACCGCCTGACGGGATCGAAGCCGAGCCGCCGGTGCCGAGGCCGGTTGCGATCATGTCGGTGTCGCCCTGGTGGACGTGCACGCGCTCGGGCGCCACGCCGAACTGCTCGGCAACGATCTGCGCATAGGCGGTCTGATGGCCCTGCCCGCTCGACTGGGTGCCGATCAGGACGGTGATATCGCCATTGGGGTCCATCCGCACATTGGCGGTCTCCTCGCCCATGGTGCCGCAGACCTCGACATAGCTCGCAAGTCCGATGCCACGGATCAGGCCGTTCTTCTTGGCCGCCTTGGCGCGCTTGCCAAACTCCTTCCACTCGGCGATCTCCATCGCGCGCTTCAGATGCGCAGCGAAGTCGCCGGAATCGTAGACCTTGCCGGTCGCGGTCTTGTAAGGCAGCGCCTTCGGCTGAATGAAGTTCTTGCGGCGGATGGCATCTGGCGTCATGTCGAGTTTTCGCGCGCAGGCGTCCACCAGACGCTCGATGACGTAAGCAGCCTCGGGCCGCCCCGCGCCGCGATAGGCATCGACCGGCACGCTGTTGGTGAAGATGGTCCGCACCCGGCAGTGGAACGCCTGGATGTCGTAGAGGCCCGGCAGCATGCCGGCGCCGCCATGCGGGATATAGGGCCCGAAGGTCGACAGATACGCGCCCATGTCGCCCATCAGGTCGCAATCCATCGCGAGGAACTTGCCGTCGTCGGCCAGAGCCATCTTCGCGGTGGTGACGTTGTCGCGGCCCTGCGCGTCGCCCATGAAATGCTCGGTGCGATCGGCCGCCCATTTCACCGCCTTCTTCAGCTTTCGCGCGGCGACTGCCAGGAGGGCGTATTCCCGATAGGGAAACAGCTTCGTGCCGAAGCCGCCGCCGACGTCGGGGCAGATCACCCGCATCTTGTCGGTCGGGATGTTGAGCACGTTCTGGCAGAGGATATCGCGCAGGCGATGGCTGCCCTGACTGCCGACCGTCAGCGTCAGATGGTCGCGCTTGGCGTCGTATTCGCACACTGCCGCGCGCGTTTCCATGAAGTTCGCCACCACGCGCGGATTGACGATCGAGATCTCGGCCACCGTATGCGCTTTGGCAAACGCCGCTTCGGTCGCTTTCTTGTCACCGATCGAGACGTCGAACAGCACGTTGCCGGGCTTGTCCGGCCAGACCAAGGCTGCGCCCTTCTTCACGGCGTTGACGACCCCGGTCACCGCCGGCAGCGGGCTCCATTTGACGTCGATCGCCTCGATCGCGTCGCGGGCCTGGTCGATGGTCTCGGCCACGACGAAGGCAATGGAATCGCCGACATGGCGAACCTCGTCCTTGGCGAGGATCGGGTAAGGCGGGCCCTTGAACGGGTCGGTCTCGAGATTGAACAGGCACGGCAGGTCACCGAGATCGGCGACGTCGGCCGCGGTCAGGATCAGCGCAACGCCGGGCAAGCCGCGGGCGCGGCTCGCATCGATGGTGTATTTGGCATGCGCATGCGGCGAGCGCAGCATCAGGCAGCGCAAAGCGGCCTGCGGCGCATAATCGTCGGTATAGCGGCCCTTGCCGCGGATCAGCGCGTCATCCTCCTTGCGCAACACACTTTGGCCAACGCCGAACTTGATGGGAGCCGCCATTTTCTCGTCCCGTTTCTCATGGTTGTTTTGCCGGCATATTGCCGTGGAAAAACTGGCAAGGCAAACGGGTTTCGGCGGGCCACGCCTGTCAAGGCCGATGATTCGAACCGCCCTCGGGCCTTCGGGCAACCCTGACGCGCAGCTGCCCCTCAATGGCCGAATTTCCTGACCATAAGATATTTGTCATACGTGATATGACCTATGCGGACTGCAGCGGGATCCGTGCCGTAGACCTCGAATCCATTGCGCTTGTAGGTCCTGATCGCAACGGTTGCTTCGAGCAGGACCTCAAGATGTACCTGCTCGACGCGTGCCTCGGCATGGTCAAGAAGCTCCTTGACGAGTCGATTTCGGATTCCTTTACCTTGGCCATCTTCCCTCACGTAAACCGTGAAGATGTGACCCCTGGGCTGCGACCGAAGAGCTGGCGACACGTAGAAGCCCGCGACTCCGATCAGATTTCCCCGCCAGAAGGCGCCAAGGATCGCTCCGCTGAGCCAATGCCGATAGGCAGTCAGCATCGCCTCTCCGCCCTCGTCCTCTTCGGCAGAACCAAACGTTTGAGGGTGCGTCCGAAGCGCCTCCGCGCGAATGTCACGAAAGAGGTCGAGATCATCGACAGTCAATCGGCGGATTTCCAAGTCCGCCGGGGCACCCGGCGCATGCGACATCATCGTCGCCTCCTCTCCTAGTCGCTGCGAATGTCGGCAGGACCGCTGGTCTGTCACATCCCACCGCGGCCCCACAGGGTCCTCGCATTGTCTCTCAGCCTATCGACAGCCCGTTCCGGCGAGATGTAGTCAATCTCGCCACGCGTTAGGCCGATATCCATCAGCTCCCTGTCACTCAGGTCCTGCAAGGCGATTTGTGGACCCTGCCGCCCACGCCAGTCCTGGAGCGCACGCCAGTATTGCGCGAGCGAGCCTAGGGTGCTCCGCGTCGATGCAAGTTCGAGGGGAAGCCCCTCGGCCTCGGATGGGATGTTCGTCTGTTGGGGTGGCATCGCATGCTCCTGCTGTTGTGCCGGCAGGGAGCGTGGCCAAACAAAAGGCCCCGTCCGATGCCGGCGGGGCCTGGTGGAAAGATGTCGTCGTCGAATTCTTAGCGCGCGACTCCTTCCACGGCCCAGCCGAAGCGGGTCATGTGAATGCAGTTGAGTTTGCGCACTGATTTGATCATGCGCTGCGATTACCACAGCAATCGCCCAAAATCAAGAGATGTGTGGAGGTTCGCTGCATCCTGGAGGCGAGTCCCTACCTGAGGGTGCCGGGCGCCGAAGCCGACGACGCCCGTCAACGCCCTTCACGACTTCTTCTGTTTCGCTTCCACGTATCGTGCGAAGTTGTCGAGGATTGCCTGCCAACCGCCTTGCTGCTGCTCGACCGAATGCGTCGATTCGCCATCGAAGACCACGCGGACGAGAACGCCCTTCGGGCCGGGCACAAACTCGACTTCAGCTTTTCGCTCGCCGAACGCGTATTCGATCCGCTTGTGCTCGATGATTTTCGTGTAGGTCCCGGCGAAGTCAAAGCCCATGCTGCCGTCCTTGGCCTCCATGCGCGACGAGAAGACACCGCCTTCTCGCAGGTCGACGGTCGCCTTGGTCGTATGCCAGTCGTCGGACGCGGCGTTCCACTTCATGACGTCGGCCGGCGTCGTATAAGCGCGCCAGACCTGATCGATGGGGGCTGCTACGTTGGTTTCGACGGTGATCCTCATAAACAGTGCTCCTGGTTCGATTTTGCCGGCTCGAGATGACGGCATCACGTCAATTGTGCAGGGTCCATCCACCGCACTTCCGAGATGTGTCCATCCAAGGACGATCGAGACTGGCCCGTGCCGACAAGGTCGAGCCGTCAATGCGTAGAAAATATGAAAAAGTTAACCCCGCACCAGCGAGACCAGCCAGCGGCGGCCGAACAGCGCGAGGATGGCGAGCGCATAGACGATCGTGCCCCCGACGGCCAGCAGAAGCAGCGTCAATTCGTCCCGGAAGTGCATCGCGCCCAGCGAAGGACCGCCGAAGCGCGCGATGAGCCAGAAGACAGTGGCCAGGATGAGCCCGGTCAGCAGGAATTTGGCGAGCGACAACAGCCAGGCGCGGTCCAGCACGAGAAAGCCTCGCCGCACGGCGAAGAACAGCACCAGCAGCAGGTTGGTCCAGACGCCGACGGCGGTTGCCAGCGCAAGGCCGATCTGGGCCAGCGATCCCATTAAGGCAATTTTCAAGGCGACGTTGACCGCGATGCCGGTCAGCGACGCCCGTACCGGCGTCGCCGTGTCCTTGCGCGCGTAGAACGTCGCGACCGCGCTGCGGATCAGCACGAAGGGGATCAGGCCAATGGCATAGGCCGCGAGCGTGGCGCCGGCAGCGGCGGCGTCGGCCTTCGAGAACGCACCGCGGGCGAAAAGCGCGCGCATGATCGCGTCGGGCACGGTGAGGAAGGCGGCGACAAACGGCACCGAGAACAGCAGCGTGAAATCGAACGCACGGCGCTGCGCCTTCATCGCGCCGTCATGGTCGTTGGCCGTGATCCGCCGCGACATCTCCGGCAGCAGCACCGTGCCGATAGCAATACCGATGACGCCGATCGGGAGCTGATTGAGGCGGTCGGCGTAATAGAGCGCCGACAACGCGCCGGCGGGCAGGAAGGTCGCGATGATGGTGTCTGCAAAGAGCGCGAGCTGCGTGCCCATCGAGCCCAGCGTCGCGGGTCCCAACGCCCTAAAGAATGCGCGGACGTCTTCGTCGAGCTTGAGCGGCGCAAAGCGCGGCAGGCCGCCATGGCGGGCGAGATCGCCGGCGAGCAGGACATATTGCAGGAAGCCCGAGATCAGGACGCCCCAGGCGGCGGCGTGGCCCGCACTGGGAAACCAGGCGGCGAGCGCCAGCGTCATCATCATCGAGATGTTGAGGAAGATCGACGCGGCTGCGGCGCTCGCGAAGCGCTGCATCACGTTGAGCATGCCGCCATAGAGCGTCACCAGCGTGATCAGCAGCAGGTAGGGAAAGGTGATCCGGGTCAGTTCGATCGCGAGCTTGCGCTGTTCGGCGTCCTCGGAAAAGCCGGGCGCCAAAATGCTCATGGCCTGCGGCATGAACAGCCAGGCGACGATCAGCAGCACCACCTGCGAGGCCAGCAGCAGCGTGAAGATGCGGTCGGCGAACAACCTTGCCGCCCCCTCCCCTCGCTCGCCGTGGACGTGCGCATAGGCCGGCACCCAGGCCGCGTTGAAGGCCCCCTCGGCAAAGATCGCACGGAAATGGTTGGGCAGCCGCAGCGCCACGAAGAAGGCGTCGGCCACGGGGCCGGCGCCGAGAATCGCCGCGAGCATGATGTCGCGGGCAAATCCCGTCAGCCGCGAGAGCAGCGTGTAACCACCAACCGTGAAGATACGTCCGAGCATGCGTCTGTTTTAGAGACTTATCGAACAGAGGTCGATTGCATCTTGCGATGCGCATTGCTGTGCCCTCTCCCCTTGTGGGAGAGGGCAGCGCCGCAAGTAGACACAAGCTCATTGGGGTGGGGGGTCTCTCTCCCAGCTTTCGATTCGGAGAGAGACCCCTCACCCGTCTCGCCGCTATCGCGGCGAGCCACCCTCTCCCGCAAGGGGAGAGGGTGAGCACGGCGAAATCAGGTTGAAAGCGCGCCCCGCACGGCCGCGATGATTCGCTCCTGATCGGCTTCGGTCAGATAGGCATGCATCGGCAGGCTGATGACGTCCTGCGACAGGCTCGCGCAGCCCGGCAGGCCGCCCTCGGCGACCGGGTGCTGCTTGTAGGCCGTCTGCTGATGCATCGACTTGCCGTAATAGATCGCGGTCGGCACGCCCTGGGCCTTCAGCGCGGCGGCAAAGCGGTCGCGGTCGGTGCCCTCAGGAAGGCGGATCGTGTACTGCGCCCAGACCGAACTGTTGCCGGGCGCCAGACGCGGCACGGTGACGACGTTGGAGAGACCGCGCGCGTAGCGCTCGGCGACCTTGTTGCGGGCGGCGATCTCGTCGTCGAAGATCTTCAGCTTCTCGATCAGGATCGCGGCCTGCATGGTGTCGAGCCGGCCGGTCAGGCCGAGGCGAACGTTGTCGTATTTGTCGACGCCTTGCCCGTGCACGCGGATACTGCGCAGCGTCGCCGCGAGCTCGTCGTCATCGGTGAAGATCGCGCCGCCGTCGCCGAAGCAGCCGAGCGGCTTTGCGGGGAAGAAGCTGGTCGCGGTGGCGAGCCCAAAGGTGCCGAGCTTGCGGCCCTTGTAGCTCGCGCCAAAACCTTGCGCGGCGTCGTCGAGTACGAACAGGCCTTCGGCCTCGGCGATCTCGGCGATGGCGTCGTGATCGGCCGGCTGGCCGAACAAATCGACCGGAATGATCGCGACCGGCTTGAGGCCGGCTTTGCGGGCGGTTGCGATACCGCGCTTGAGCGATTCCGGGCTCATGTTGAAAGTCGCTTCGTCGACGTCGACATAAACCGGCGTCGCGCCGGTCCGCGCCACGGGCGAAGCCGTCGCGATGAACGTGAAGGACGGACACAGCACGGCGTCGCCAGGCCCGACATTCTTCGCCATCATCACCATCAGGATCGCGTCGGTGCCGCTGGCGCAGCCGATGACGTGCTTGGCGCCGGAATAGACCGCAAGCTGCTTCTCGAGCTCGGCAACTTCGGGGCCGTTGACGAACTGACAATGATCGAGAACGCGCTTCACGGCGGCATCGAGCGAATCGCCGAGCCGGCGGCGCTGCGAGGCGACATCGATGAATGGAATGGGTTCGGAACGCAGATGCTGGTTCATGGCCTGGTTCTTGGCGCCTTCTTGAGTGGTCGGCATGGATGAGGAATCAACCCGCGACGCGGCGCGGACCCTTGCGGGCCGACGACGTGGCCGCGGGCCGCGACGGCGTTTCCAAGCACTGCGTCGCGATCTCGAGGCTGGCGACACCTTCGTCGCCGGTGACCGCCGGCGTCTCGCCGTTGCGCACGGCCTTGAGGAACGCGATCAGCTCGGCGCGGAGCGGCTCGTCATGGCCGACCGGCAGATGCCGCATCGAATAGCTGCCGTCAGGCTTGAAGCCGAAGCATTCGGTGACCTGGCGCGTCAGGAGATCGCCCATCACGTATTTGCCGCGGGTCGCGACCGTGACGCTGCGGGCCTTGAACGGCGTCAGCCAGTTGGTATTGATGTGCGCGAGCACGCCGTTGGCAGTGCGGAACTGCAAGAGCGCGATGTCCTCGCGCTCGGCGACCGCGCTCGACAATTGCGGCTGCACCTCGACGATGTCGGATTCGGTGAACCAGCGGATCAGATCGATGTCGTGCACGGCGAGATCGATGACGACGCCGACATTGGACATGCGCGGCGGGAACGGGCCGACGCGCGTGATCGCGATCGACAGAATATCCTCGCCGGCGATCGCCTGCTTGACGGCGGCCACAGCCGGATTGAAGCGCTCGACATGGCCGACCATCAGCGTCACGCCGGCCATTTGCGCAGCAGTGACGATCTCGCGGCCTTCCGCGACCGTGGACGCAATCGGCTTCTCGACCAGCACGTGGATGTTCTTGGCGATGCAGGCGAGCGAGACCTCGTGATGCAGATGGGTCGGCGCCGCGATGGTGACGGCATCGACGCCTTCGGCCAGCAGCTGGTCGAGCGTCTCGAAGCTCGCGCAATTGGCAAGCTCCATCGCCCGCGTGCGATGTGCCGGCGAAGGATCGACGACGCCGACGAGGCTGACGCCGGGAAGACCCGCAAGCACGCGCGCGTGGTTGCTGCCCATCACGCCGGCACCAATGACGCCGACGCGCAAGCCGGCCTTTGCCGGTGCAGATCCTGTGGAACTCATTTGAGCAAACCCCGATTCAACGCAAATCCCCAGGGCGCTTCTAGCACGGACGCCACATTTGTGGCGAATGCGGAGCTAGCGGTCCGGACACGATTTGATTCAAAAAGTTACACGTTTCCCGGGCCTTAAGCCTCTGAAAGAGACCATCCTTTTGGCCCGGGTCGCGTGATTCGGAGTGTGCTGGTTACGACCTTTGATAGTCGTCTTCAATCCGGATGATGTCGTCTTCCCCGAGATAGCTTCCCGTCTGGACCTCGATCAGCTCCAGCATGATTTTACCGGGGTTCTCCATCCGGTGCACCGCGCCCATCGGGATGTAGATCGACTCGTTCTCGTGCACGCTTTTGACGGTCTCGTTGACGGTGACGCGGGCCGTGCCGCGGACCACGATCCAGTGCTCGGCGCGATGATGGTGCTTCTGCAGCGACAGACGTCCGCCCGGCTTGACCACGATGCGCTTGACCTGGTGGCGCTCGCCATTGTCGACCGATTGGTAGCTGCCCCAGGGCCGATGCACTTTGAGATGCTCCTCGGTGACCTTCGGTGCGACCGCCTTGAGTTTTGTGACCAGCCGCTTGAGCCCGTTGGCATCCTTCTGGCGCGAGACGAGAACCGCATCGGCAGTCGCAACCACGATGAGATCATCGACGCCTTCGAGTGCGACCAGCGCAGAGTCTGTGGTGACGTTGCAGTTGCGGGAATCCTCGAAAACCGCACTGCCATGGGAAGCATTGCCTTGCGCGTCCTTGTCGGACAATTCCCACACCGCGTGCCAGGAGCCGACGTCGGACCAGCCGCACGACACCGGCACCACCGCGGCGCGCGCGGTCTTCTCCATCACCGCATAGTCAATCGAGATCGCCTTGGCCGCGCCGAACGCCTCGGGCTCCAGCGTCACGAAGCCGAGATCGCGGCCGGCGTTACTGACAGCATTGGAAATCGCCTCCACGCTTGCCGCATCGACCTTGCGGTATTCGTCGAGCAGGACGCTGGCCGGGAACATGAAATTGCCGCTGTTCCAGAGATAGCCGGAATTGAGGTAGTCGGCCGCCTTCACCGCATCCGGCTTCTCGACGAAGCGCGCGACCGCGTGCACCTCGCCGGAGATGACCTCGCCCGGGCTGATATAGCCGTATTCGGTCGCAGGCCGCTCCGGCTTGACGCCGAAGGTGACGATGCGCCCGGCGCTCGCGGCGGTGAGGCCCTCACGGCACGCCGCGACGAACGCCGCATTGTCCTGCACCACGTGGTCGGCGGCGAGCGCGAGCACGATCGCCTCACTCGAACGGTTCTGTGCGAACACCGCGCCGGCGGCGATCGCCGGGCCGGAATCGCGCCGCATCGGCTCGAGGATCACGTCGGCCTCGATGCCGATTTCGGCCAGCTGCTCCAGCACCATGAAGCGGTAGGAGGCATTGGTGATGACGATCGGGCGATCGAACAGCGAAGCCTCTGAGACGCGCAACAGCGTGTCCTGGAAGGTCGAGCGCGCGCCGAACAGCGGCAGGAACTGCTTGGGGCGCACCTCGCGCGAAGCCGGCCACAGCCGCGTTCCGGCACCGCCGCACATGATCAGGGGGATAATGCGTTTGTCCATCGTCATTTCAAACCTTGAACTCGTCCCGATACCGGGTGACAAAATTATGAACTCCGTGCGCGATCGGCGTTGACGGTGCAACGCCGGCGTCCCGCATCAGATCATCGACATCCGTGAACGTTTCCAAAAGGTTTTCCGGCTGGATCGGCAGCAATTCTTTGATCGCCGTCCGACCCAGCTCCTGCTCCAGAACTCCGACGTGCGTCAGCTCTTCCGGATGGTGGTTGCCGACATTGTAGACCCTAGACGGCGCATTTGCGGCAGCCGGGTCATCCGCGGGCACCAAGCCGATGAAATCGGCGGCACACGTGACCAAAATCGCATGATCCGCCATCCTGTTCCCAAGGACTGCTTGGCCCGATCTGTCGCTCGATCTTTCGCCCGAGGCGCCTCTTTAGCCGCCGCGTCGACCGGGTCGCAACAGCCCCACCGCCCTGCATGAGGGCTCCCGATCACCGCTATTGCAAGATCGGCGCCAAAACCATACCAAAGCGGCCGAATTCGGCGCCTTGCGTCGGGTTGCTTCAAAACCCTTGTTCATGCGGGCGAAATGCGCCGAATCCTGCTGTCGACGGCCAAGATCCTGATTTCCGGGGCGCTGCTGTACCTGGCGCTGCGCAAGGTCGATCTGTCCGAACTGTTTTCGCGTTTCACCGTGACCAGCCTGTTCTGGATCGGCCTGGCGATCGCCGTCACGTTCCTGCAAATCTTCGTCGGCGTGTTGCGCTGGCGCGAGATCAGCGCCGCATGCGGCGCCCCGCTCGAGCTCAGCCGCGCCATGCGCTACAACGTGATCGGATCGTTCTTCAACCAGACCCTGCCCTCGGCGATCGGCGGCGATGCGGTCCGGCTGTGGCTCGTCGCGCGCGCCGGCGCCGGCTGGCGCGCTGCGACCTACTCGATCTTTGTCGACCGCGCGATCGGTTTGATCGCGCTCGCGATCATGATCGTGGCAAGCTTGCCGTGGAGCTACGCCCTCATCTCCGATCCGCACGGGCGCTCCGCCCTGCTGCTCGTCGACTTCGCCGCGCTTGCGGGTGGTCTCGGCTTCCTGGTCTTCGGCGCGCTGCAATGGCGCTGGCTGAAAACCTGGTGGGCCACGCATCACATTCACGCCTGTGCGGTGATCGCCAACCGAGTGATCTTCAGCCGCTCGCGCGGACCGGCCGTCGTGATCCTGTCGCTCGCCGTGCATGTGCTGGCCGTCGTGGTCGCCTGGTGCGTCGTGCAGTCGATCGCGGCGCCGGTCGGCTTCAGCGACGTCTTTATGCTGGTGCCGCCGGTGATGCTGATCACGATGATGCCGATCTCGATCGCCGGCTGGGGCGTGCGTGAAGCCACCATGAGCCTCGCGTTCGGCTTCGCGGGGCTGGCCGCCAACGAGGGCGTCAACGTCTCGCTGCTGTTCGGCGCCGTGTACTTCATCGTCGGCGCGATCGGCGGCTTGGTCTGGATCCTGAGCGCCGAGAAAGCCGCGCAGGGATCGGCGCCGCTCGGGGTGCCGGAGTGAACGGGTCCGTCGACGCGCTCGGCGCGATACCATCGCTGCTTGCCGTTGCGATTGCCGCGCTGGTGTCGGGCGTCATCACCTGGACCAGCCGCCCCCTGCTCCAGCGTTACGCATTGGCACGGCCCAACGCGCGGTCCTCTCACCGTATCCCGACCCCGCAGGGTGCGGGCATCGCGGTGATATCAGCGACGCTGCTGGTCGCATCAGCCTGGGCAGCCTGGGCGAACGTCGCGATTCCGCCGGCGCTGATCGCTGCGACGGTGTTGATTGCCGCGGTCGGATTTGCCGACGACGTCAAGTCGCTGCCGGTGCTCGTGCGTCTCGTGCTGCAGGCCGCAGCGGTCGGCGCCGTCGTGTTCACCACGCCCGAGACCGCGCGCATCGTGCCGGCGCTGCCGCTCGCGCTGGAGCGCGGACTCATCCTGCTGGCGGGCGTGTGGTTCTTGAACCTCGTCAACTTTATGGACGGGCTCGATCTGATGACGGTGGCGGAAGTCGTGCCCGTCAGCGCGGCGCTGCTGCTGCTGGGACTGCTCGGCGATTTGTCGTGGCCGGCCGCGCTGATCGCCGCGGCGCTATGCGGCGCCGTGCTCGGCTTTGCGCCGTTCAACAAGCCGGTCGCAAAAGTCTTCCTGGGCGACGTCGGCAGCCTGCCGATCGGCCTTTTGCTCGGCTGGTGCCTGCTCGAGCTCGCCTGGCGCGGGCAGCCCGCCGCGGCGCTGTTGCTGCCGGCCTATTACCTCGTGGATTCGACCATCACGCTGTTCCGGCGCATCGCAAGGCGCGAGCAATTCTGGTCGGCGCATCGCTCGCATTTCTACCAGCGCGCCACCGATCACGGCTTCACGGTCTCCCGCGTGATCGGGGAGGTGTTCGCACTCAATCTCGTGCTCGCGGGGCTTGCCATCGTCACCGCTCGCGCCGGCTCGGTGACGATCACGCCGATCGCACTGCTGGGGGGCGCAATCGCGATCGGCGTCGTGCTGCGGCGCTTCTCGCGCCGTCCGGCGTCTTGAAGGACATCAAGCCGCGGTCGAGCCAAATTCCGGAACTGCATCCTTCAGGATGGTTCGGATGGCGGCGCGATCGTCGCGCACGATCGCTTGCTCAAGCGTCGCAATCCATTTGCGCAGCGTCTGCATCGGCGGCTCGTTCGGCTGCGCCGCCATGATCCCAGCAACTCCGATCTCGCGAGTCGGCTCCGCGGAGGCGAACAGGATTTCGTGCAGGCGCTCGCCCGGTCGCATGCCCGTGAACACGATTTCGATGTCGTAACCAGGTTGCAGGCCCGAGAGACGGATCATGCGCTCGGCGAGATCGACGATCTTCACCGGCTGGCCCATGTTGAGCACGTAGACCGACACGTCCGAACGCCGCGTTCCGAGCGCATGCGTTGCCGCCGTGATGACGAGATCGCAGGCCTCGCGGATGGTCATGAAGTAGCGAACCATGTCGGGATGCGTGACCGTCACCGGGCCGCCTGCCTCAATCTGGGCCTTGAACTTCGGAACCACCGAACCGTTCGAGGCCAGAACGTTGCCGAACCGGACCGAGATCAGCCGCATTGGCGGCTTGGCGCTGCCGCTGCCTGCGGCAAGGTCGTGATCGAGCGCCTGGCAGTACATTTCCGCAAAACGTTTGGTCAGGCCGAGCATTGACACCGGTTCGATCGCCTTGTCGGTCGAGATCATCACCATCTCCTCAGCACCGGCCGCCACGGCGGCATCCGCAACGTTGATCGTGCCGAAGATGTTGGTCTTCACGCCTTCACTCCAGTCGCGCTCGAGAATGGGAACGTGCTTGAGCGCCGCGGCGTGGAACACGATGTCCGGCTTGAACTCCGTCATGAGGCGCATGATGCGCTCGCGGTCGCGAATGTCGGCGATCCGGCCTTCGATCTCAGCTGCCGCACGATGCGCAGCAAGCGCTTCCGTGATCGCGTACAGCGCCGGCTCGGAGTTTTCCACGATTAGGAGCCGCGCGGCGCCAAACGCGACGACGCGCTCGCAGATCTCTGAACCAATCGAGCCGCCGCCCCCGGTGACGATCACTGCCTTTCCGTTGATCAGTGCTTCAAGGCGTGCATAGTCGATCGTCTCGCTCGGCCGCAGCAGGAGGTCTTCGACCGCGACCGCGGTGAGCCGCGGCGCCTCGCCGCCTTCGAGCGATGGCATGCGGCTCACGATCACGCCTAGCTTGCGTGCCCGCATCAGGATCGATTCCGGATGGGCTTCCGGTTCGAAGGCCGAAGGCGTCATCACGACACGGGCGATCGCCTTATTGCGCTTGGCAAAATCACTAATGACGTCTTCGACGTCATCGATGCTGCCCAGCACCGGCACATTGCGGATGAGCTGGCCCAGATCGGCACGCGACGGCGACAATATGCCGACCGGCCAGATCCGCTTGATCGCTCCGCTCTCGATGCCGCGGAGCAAAACCTCGGCATCCGCAGTCCGCCCGATCAGCAGCGTCGGCGCGGTGTCATTGATGCGGGCATGTCGCCGCACCCGCGCGTATCGGAAGTAGCGGTAGGTCATCCGCAGCGCGCTGAGGAATGCGATCTCCAGGAACCAGTAGAGGACGATGGTCACCTTGCCGACAAAGAAGCTGCCACGGACGTTTGGTGCAACGAAGATGTAGTCCAGCACGAGCAGGGCCACCGTCAGCACGGTCGCGGCGCGGATGATGTTCAGCGCATCCGGCAGCGAGATGAAGCGCCATTTCGTCGTAGTCAGGTTTAAGGTGAAGAACACAACCACGCTGAAGGCGAGGAAGTAGGGCAGCATCTGCAACAATAGCGGCAAGCGTTCGAAGAAGCCGTCGCCACCTTCAAAGCGCAAATAGAAGGCGGCAAAGAGCGCCGCCGCGGTCGCTAGCAAGTCGTGGAGCGCGATCAGGAAATTGCGCGAGGTGAGATGCGAAAGATGCGTCATCCGCCGACCAATGAAACCCAGTTAGATTGCAATCTGACGCGCTGATAGCCCATCTGAACCAGACTTGCCAGCCGCGCGACGCTCAGGAACTGGCTTCCCTCATCTTGGCCTCGACCTGATGTGCCCGAATCACCATTCCGCCGGCTACGCCGACGCCAATGACGTACATCCAGCCCTCGTGGAAGTCGAACAGGTGGGAGTTGAACAACGAGGTGAAGACGTTCTGCACTACGACTAGCAATCCGATACAGTTGGCAAGTCCGCTGCCGCGAAACAGCCGCAGATGCAGCATCCAGATAGCGTAGAGGACGACGATCCCGATGACGCCCCATTGCACGGCAACGTTCAGCGTCTGATTATGCGGATTGCCGATCACCTCGGCGGATGCCAAGTACTGGCCTTTGGGCGTTGCGACCCGCTCGAACAATCCGCGCGTCGAGCCCGTGCCGTGTCCTTTGATGGGCGCCTCCGCGAAGAAGCCGAGCGACTTCCGCCAGAATTCGAGCCGTAGGCCCAGCGAGGTGGGCTCGCCCCTTTCCACATAGCGCGTGTAATCGTCGGTAAACCTCTCAGCCGTCTGGCGCAAATGCGGCGAAGCCTGCCAGGCCAAAAAAGCGCCGGCGAGCAGCGCAGCGGCGACGATCGCAATGTTGCGCCATTTGAGATGAACCAGCGCAAACACGCCGAACATGATCGGAATGGTGACGAGTGCGGTGCGCGACACCACCACGAAGATCATATTGACGAAGAAGCTCAGCGCAACCGCCGTGAGCACCCCGGCTAACCAGTATCGCTTTTCGCGCAGCAGCGTCACGATCGGATAGGCGAGCGCGACCGCGCAGAGGGTGAATTCCTGGCTCTGGTCGATGTAGTTCTTAACGAAGATGCCGCGTTCGGGCGCATCGGTCTTGAGCGCGAGGTCCGGGTAGAAGGCCACCAGCCAGGACATCATCGACAACAAGGCGCAGGATGCCAAAAAGGCGATGAAAATCCAGTGCCCGCGTGGCGAGCGCTCGAAATGGTAGAGCAGGACGGGTAGCACCAGCAGCTTGATGGTCGGATTGACCGCATAGAATCGCGCGCCCCAGGTCGCATCCGACCAGAGTGTCCCCACCAGCGCGAGCAGCACCAGCGCGATCGGCGCGATGCAGATCGGCCGCTTCAGCGATTGGAGGAACGCGCGGACGTCGAGGAACGGCACCATGCACAGCAGCATCAGCGCGTTGAAGATCCCCGCAAGCGAGGTCGACCAGGGCAGGGAAGCCGCGGTCAGGACCGCAAATATATCAACGGTCTCGCGCCAGGCCATGGGGCTGCGCAGCCGGCGAAGCACCATCTCGCCCATCGTCTCGCGTGCGAGCGCTGTCACTTGTCCCCTCCCCGGGCGCGATGCACCAACGCGGTCGTACTGAAGCCCTGGAGGATGTCGACCAGCACGACCGTTCCGCCCGCGGCCTCGACGACCTCATGGCCGACCACCTGCTCGCGGGTGTAATCGCCCCCTTTGATCAGCGCGCTCGGCTTGATGCGGGTGATCAGGTCGATCGGCGTATCCTCATCGAAAATAACGACGAGATCGACCGCTTCGAGCGCCGCCAGCACTTCCGCACGCGCTCGCTCGTCCTGAACAGGGCGGTCGGCGCCCTTCAGCCGCCGCACCGAGGCGTCGCTGTTGAGGCCCACGATCAGGCGGTCGCAGGCGGAGCGCGCCGCTGTCAGCACCTTGACGTGGCCGGGATGCAGGATGTCGAAGCAGCCATTGGTGAAGCCGACGCGCTGGCCTTGCTTCTTCCATTCCGCGAGCTGCGCGTCGAGCGCACCGGGCTCGAGCACGATCTTCTCTTCGGCCGCGAGATAGGCATGCGGCAATATCTTTCGCTTCAGCTCGGCCACACTCACGCTGGCGGTGCCCTGCTTGCCGACGGCGACGGCGGCCGCGGCACTGGCCATGCGAAGCGCCGTGTCCCAGTCTGCGCCGGCGGCGAGCGACACCGCGAGCGCGGCGGCAACGGTGTCGCCGGCGCCGGAGACGTCGCGCACCTTGACCGGAAATGCCGGAACGTGAACGGCCTCGCCGTTGCGCGGCACCAACGTCATGCCGTGCTCGCCTTGGGTGACCAGGATCGCTTCGCAATCGGCGAGCCGCATCACGTCCTCGCTGGCATCGACGATGCTCTGCGGGGTGTCGGCGCGGCTTCGGGTCGCTTCCGAAAATTCCTTGCGATTGGGCGTGAGCAACGTCGCGCCGCGATAGATCGCCCAGTTCAGGCTTTTGGGATCGACGATTACGGGCTTGCCGAGTTTTCGCGCGGCATCGATGGTGTGGCGGATGACGCGGGCAGTCAGCACGCCCTTGGCGTAATCGGATAGCAGCACGATGTCGGCGCGCGTGATCTGCGGCAGGATCGCCTCGATCAGCTTGGTCTCGATCGGATCGGAAGCAGGCTGTGCCTGCTCCCAATCCGCACGCAGCATGTGCGTGGAAAAATGCTCAGAGACGAAACGGACTTTTCGCGTGGTCGGACGCGAGGGATCGCACACCAGCACGCTTTCGATCGCGCCCTGCTCCGCAAGCGTCGAGGCGAGCTGCCTGCCCGCCTCGTCGTCACCGACGAGGCCGACGAAGATGCAGCGCGCGCCGAGCGCGGCGACGTTGCGCGCGACATTGCCGGCGCCGCCGATATGGATCTCGCTGCGCTGTGCCGCGATGACAGGCGCCGGCGCTTCCGGCGAGATCCGCGATACCTCGCCATAGACGAACTCGTCCAGCATGATGTCGCCGATGCACAGCACCCTGCGGCCCGAGATGGCTTGTGCGAGGGCATCGAAATCGAGAATGGGCGTCGGCATGGTGATGGGCCTCAGCGGAAGCGGTCGGGCCGGTCGAGATAATCCCCGACATAGGCCTTCACCGCGTCCTCGAGCGTCGTGAAACCGCCATTATAGCCGGCGCGGTGGAGGCGATCGACCTCGCTCTGGGTGAAGTACTGGTAGCTGCCGCGGATCTGCTCGGGCATGTCGATGTATTCGATGTTGGGGCTGGCGCCGAGCGCGGTATAAGCCGCCAGCATCAAATCCTTGAAGCTGCGCGCTTTGCCGGTGCCGACATTGAAGATGCCGGACACCGAGGGCGTCGCTAGCAGCCACATGATCACGCGCACGACGTCGTCGACATAGATGAAATCGCGGCGCTGGTCGCCATCGGCAATGCCCTCGCGATGCGACTTGAACAATTGCACGACGCGGCCGGCTTTGACGTCGTCGAAGCGGCGCGCCAGCACGCTCATCATCGAGCCCTTGTGGTATTCGTTGGGGCCGAACACGTTGAAGAATTTCAGCCCGGCCCATTGCGGCGGCAGCTTCTCGCCGTTCGCTGCGCGCTCGGCGACGGCGAGATCGAACAGGTGCTTGCTCCAGCCGTAGAGATTCATCGGCCGCAGTTTTTTTAGCGCAGGCACGGAGCTGTCGTCGTCAAATCCTGCCTCGCCGTCGCCATAGGTCGCCGCCGAGGAGGCGTAGATCAACGGCACGGCATTCGCCGTGCACCAGTCCAGGAGGCGCATCGATAGGCGGAAGTTGGTCTCGAACACCAGGTCGCCGTCGGTCGCAGTGGTCGCGGAAATCGCCCCGAGATGGATCACCGCATCGAGCTTGCGGCCCTTCAGCCAGTCCGGCAGCTCAGCCGGCGGCACGATGTCCACAAGCTGCCGCTTGGCGAGGTTGCGCCATTTGCCCTCGTTGCCAAGGAGATCGCAGACCACGACGTCGCTGCGGCCGGCCTCGTTCAGCGCGGCGACGACATTCGATCCGATAAAACCGGCCCCGCCGGTCACCAGCAACATTCCAACTTCCCTGCCAGATTTTGCCTGCCCGAAGTTTTGCGGCCCGGTTCTGCCCTAGCGCATGATCCGCCAAAGTGTAAGCGGTTTTGGGATTGCCGCTCGGCCGGCTTTACCTGCCGGTCCGGAGCGGCTAACCGAAACCGCCACATCAGCGCACCTACGGCCCTATAACTAATGAACCAAGATTCGCAGCTTAGTGGACATGTAGATCGGAGCGACACGCGCCCGATCCTGATCGTCCCCTACATGTGGATCGGCGATTTCGTCCGGAATCACACCGTCGTGCGGGTTCTGAACGAGCGCTGGCCGAACCGGCCGGTCGATCTGCTCACGACCTCTCTATGCGCGCCCTTGGTCGATTACATGCCGGGCGTGCGCGAAGCGATCGTCTGGGACCTGCCGCGCGGCCGGCTCGCCGTGGGCCGCCAGCTCGGCCTGGCGAAGCTCCTGCGCGAGCGGAACTACGGCACCGCCCTGGTGCTACCCCGGACCTGGAAGGCCGCAATTGCGCCCGCTTTGGCCGGGATTCCGGAAAGGGTCGGCTTCGTCGGCGAGTTCCGATTCGGCCTGCTCAATCGCTGGCGCTGGGGCGAAAAGAAGCTGCCCCGCTTCATCGACAAGAACGCCGCCCTCGCCCAGCCCGATGGCGCCCCGCTGCCGGCGGAATGGCCGGTGCCGCAATTGCGGGTCCCGGCCGAGGACGTCGTTCGCTGGCGGCAGGCCAATGGCCTCAGCGCCGGCGCTGCCGTAGCGCTCGCCCCCGGCTCGGTCGGGGTGTCAAAACGCTGGACCTATTATCCCGAGGCCGCCCGCTTGCTCGCCGAGCGCGGCCTTGAGGTCTGGGTTGTCGGCGGCCCCGGGGAAAAGGGCCTGGCGCAGGAGATCGTCGCGGCTGGCGGCGCCGGGGTGCGGGACCTTACCGGCAATGATCTGCGCAACGGCGCGCTGGCCATGGCCGCGGCCGGCGTCGCGATCTCCAACGATTCCGGCCTGATGCACATCGCAGCCGCCCTCGGCACGCCGACAATGGGCATCTTCGGCCCGACCAGCCCCTATCTCTGGGCCCCCCTCAACGGCCTGGCCGCGACAGTGGTCCAGGGCAAGAGCGTGCTCTCCTGCCAGCCATGCCAGAGCACGATCTGCAAGATGAACGACCACCGCTGCATGCGAGATATCGCGGCGCAGGAGGTGGTCGAGATCGCGAGAGACGTGCTTGTGAGGACGCAGGGACTTGGAAATGTTTGACGGCCGCGCGGCGAAGCCCGCCGCATTCCTCGATCGCGACGGCGTCATCAACCATGACGATGGCTATATCGGGACGCAAGACCGCATCCGCTGGATGCCCAACGTTGCCGGGGCCATTCGCCGCCTCAACGAGGCCGGCTATTGGGTGTTCGTCTTCACCAACCAGTCCGGCGTCGCGCGCGGCCTCTTCACCGAAGTCGATGTGAACCGGCTGCACGGCTGGATGCGTGACGAACTCGCCCGTGACAGCGCACGGATCGACGACATCCGCTTCTGTCCATACCATCCGCAAGGAACGGTCGCCGGCTACATCGGAGAGCATGATTGGCGCAAGCCGGCACCTGGTATGTTGCGCGATCTCGTCCAGCACTGGCCGGTGCAACTCGACGGCAGCTTCGTAATCGGAGATCAGGCCCGGGACGTCGAGGCCGGCAAGGCGCTCGGACTGCCGAGCTTTCTCTTTCCAGGCGGTGATCTCGACGCGTTCGTGACCGAGGTGCTCGCCCGGACCAAGCGACCTTAGATTGCGGCGATCCGGCGGGACAATGAGTGGAGAAAGAACGTCAACGGGTCCCGTGCCGGAGCGCATCCCCGGAGGCCGCGCACAACCTGCAATGTCCCCTACTGACCTTAGGTGTCTCGTCCGACGGCTCAAACAAGCTCGTAAAATTCGCATTTGCATTGTATGGGCCGCGAAGCCATTGATTCCGCTGCCCCAGCTACTGTGCCGGGAAATGTTTTCTCCGCTCGCTCAGAGCAATGGCCGATAGACCTCACCGATCCGGGCCGCCTCGGCATCGAGGCTGAACCGTTCGAGCACCCGTGCCCGCCCGCGTTCGCCCATCGCGGTTGCGGCAGCCACATCGCGCATCAGCGGCTCCAGCGCTGCGGCCAACGCATCCACATCACCGGTGGGGATCAGCACGCCTGTCACGCCATCCTCGACCACGAGTTCGGCCGCGCCCGCGCGCGCGGCGACCAGCGCGCTGCCGGCCGCCATCGCCTCGATCAGCGTCAGGCCAAAACCTTCGTTGCGCGAGGTGAAAGCGTAGATCGTCAGCCGCTGATACCAGCGCTGCACGTCTTCGATCGGGAGTTCGCCGGTGATGACGATGCGCGATTGCAGACCGGCGGCCTCGATCCGCTTCTTCAGGTCGTTTGCAAAAGCGGTTTGCTCGGCTGTGACCTGACCGACGATGATTGCGGTGAAATCCGGATAGCGCGGCAGCAGGCGGCACATCGCATCGACGAACACATCGGTGCCCTTCTGCGCGCGCACGCGGCCGAAACAGCCGATCGCGTAGCGGCCCGACAGCGCGGCTTCCGCGAAAGTAGCCGTGCGGTCGAGCGGCGGCGCATAGATTTCGGTGTCTACGCCATGCGGAATCACCGTCGCCTTCACTTTCAGGAACGAGGCCGAAAGATCCGATGTCGCGATGATCGCGTCCATGCGCCGGATCAGCCAGCGCGTGATCCAGCTATGATGGCGCTGTGCCGCCGAGGTGAAGACGAGCTTGAGCGGCCAACCGAGCGCGCGCAACAGCACGCCCGCGATCATCTCGTTGTTGCGGCGCGCGTGCCAGATCACCGGGGCCTTGCGGCGCCATAACTTCAGGAGATCGCCACCATTCAGGCGCGCGATCCCCTCCGGCGCGTCGGAGCCGAACCACGCGGCGCGAAACAGCTTTGCCAGCCGCGGCGCCACCATCCGGTTGGTCGCGGTGACCCCGGAATAGCGCCTGTGCAGATTTGGCACGATCACTTCGAGATCGCTCGGGGAATTCGCCACGTCACGCTCCGTTTCGAAAGTCCCTATACGCAACATTAAGCATAGTGACCAGTTCAGCCGCGCCGATACCCACTCTTCACCACGTAAACGTTAGCTTGGAGCATTGATCGAAGACGGGTGAGATCATGACTGTGCTTGTCACCGGCGGTGCCGGCTATATCGGAAGCCACACGGTTCTGGCGCTGGCGGAAGCCGGCGAGGACGTCGTCGTGATCGACGATCTCTCCACTGGGTTCTCGGCCTATCTGCCCGAAGGCGTGCCGCTGTTCATCGGCGATGCAGGCGACGAGAACCTGCTCGAAGGCGTGATCGCCCAGCACAACATCGAGAGCATCATCCATTTCGCGGGCTCGGTGGTCGTGCCGGATTCGATGCGCGATCCGCTCGGCTATTATCGCAACAATTTCACGACGGCGCGCAACCTGCTCAATGTCGCGGTTAAGCGCGGCATCGACCGCTTCATCTTCTCCTCGACCGCGGCGGTGTACGGCGATCCGGACCTGGTGCCGGTGCCCGAGCATGCGCCGACACGGCCGCTGTCGCCCTACGGCTCGTCGAAGCTGATGACCGAGATCATGCTGCACGACGTCGCCGCCGCCTACGGCATGCAATACGTGACCCTGCGCTATTTCAACGTTGCGGGTGCCGATCCGCAGGCCCGCATCGGCCTTGCCACCGTCGGCGCCACGCACCTGCTCAAGATCGCGGTGGAAGCCGCGACCGGCCAGCGCGCCAAGATCGACGTGTTCGGCACCGACTATCCGACCCCGGACGGCAGCTGCATTCGCGACTTCATCCATGTCACGGACCTGTCGCAGGCGCATCGCTCGGCGCTCGCCTATCTGCGCAACGGCGGCGCCTCGACGACGCTCAATTGCGGCTATGGCCGCGGCTACTCGGTGCTGGAGACCATCGACGCCGTGCGCCGTGTCTCGGGCCGCAGCTTCGCCGTGCAATACGCCCCGCGCAGGCCCGGCGACATCATGACCATGGTCGCCGACACCAGCCGCATCCGCGGCCTGCTCGACTGGAAGCCGCAATACGACGATCTCGAGACCATCGCGGCGCACGCGCTGGCCTGGGAGGACAAGCTGTTCCGCGAGCGTCACGGCGAGCTCCGCCACGCCGCCTCGGCCTAGATTCCATTCCAGCGCAAGCCCTTAATTGGGCTTGAAAAGCGCTGGCTTAGCGGGCACAGAGGCCGTTCGATCCCTGACGCGCGGGCAGGCTTTCCTTGCGCCGTCAATGGACAGCGGATGGCTCAGTTTCCAAAGAAAATCACCGACGATCCCTATGCGGCAGCGGTGCTGATTCGCCGCCTGGTCACGGAACAGGGGATCATCTACTGGCGGCGCTATCTCGTCGCCTTCGCGCTGATGGCGCTTGCCGCCGGATCGACCGCGGGCGCGACCTACGTGCTCGGCCAGGTCATCAACCAGGCCTATGTCGACAAGAACATCCCGGGCATCGCGATGTTCTCGGGCATCACGGTGATCCTGCTCTTCATCAAAGGCGTGGCGACCTACGGCCACATGGTGATCCTGACCAAGATCTCCAACGCCATCCTCGCCACCAACCAGCGCCAGCTGTTCGCCAAGCTGATGCGCGAGAGCGTCGGATTCTTCTCCGAGCGGCATTCGTCGGAATTCCTGGCGCGGCTGACCGCCGGCGCTAAATCCATCACCGATGTCCTCAACATGCTGGTCAATGCGGTCGGGCGCGACCTCATGATGCTGCTCGCCATGATCGGCGTGATGGTGTGGCAGGACCCGGTGATGTCGTTCATCGGCCTCGTCGCCGTGCCACCGGCGATGCTGGTGCTGCGCAAGCTGGTCAAGCGCATCAAGGGCCTCGCCTATAACCAGTTCACCGGCACCGCCGACATCCTGGAGACGATGCAGGAATCGCTGCAGGGCATCCGCACGGTGAAAGCGTTCACGCTCGAAGACACCATGCAGAACCGCATCGACGAGAATATCGCGATCGTCGAGCACAACGCCAACAAGATGGCCCGCGTCGCCAACCGCTCCAATCCGCTGATGGAGATGCTCGGCGGCTTCGCGGTCGCCGGTTGCCTGCTTTATGGCGGCTACAGCGTGGTCGCGCTCAACGCCACGCCGGGCGCATTCTTTTCCTTCATGACCGCGTTCCTGATGGCGACCGAGCCGGCCAAGCGGCTGGCGCGGCTCAACATCGACCTCAACAGCCAGCTCGTCGGCGCCCGCATGCTGCTCGAAGTCGTCGACAGCCCCGCGAGCGAGCATTCTGACGACGACAAGCCGGCGCTGAAACTGTCGACTGCACGCATCGAGCTGCGTGACGTCAGCTTCTCCTACCGCAATGGTGAGACCGTCCTCAACCGCATGAGTTTCGTTGCCGAGCCCGGCAAGGTCACCGCATTGGTTGGCCCCTCCGGCGGAGGCAAATCGACGGTGCTGGGGTTGCTGCTGCGCTTTTACGAGGTGACGCAAGGCGACATCGTGATCGACGGCCAGTCGATCGGCGCCGTCTCGCGAAAATCGCTGCGGGCCCAGACCGCCTATGTCGGCCAGGACGTCTATCTGTTCCGCGACACCATCCGCAACAACATCGCCTTCGGCCGCGCGGGCGCGACCGAAGAACAAATCATCGATGCTGCGAAAGCGGCCTGCGCGCATGATTTCATCATGGGCTTCCCGCTCGGCTACGACACGCCCGTCGGCGAGCACGGCACGCAGCTGTCCGGCGGCCAGCGCCAGCGCATCGCGGTCGCGCGCGCGCTGATCAAGAACGCGCCGATCATCCTGCTCGACGAAGCCACCGCCGCGCTCGATTCCGAGTCCGAGCGGCAGGTGCAGGAGGCGATCGAGCATCTCTGCCAGAACCGCACCACCATCGTGATCGCGCATCGCCTGCACACCATCATGCACGCCGATGCGATCCTGGTGGTCGAGGGCGGCGAGATCGTCGAGCAGGGCCGGCATGACGAGCTGCTCCGCCGCGGCGGGCGCTACGCCTCGTTCTTCCGCCTGCAACATCACGACGCCGGCGCTCTGGCGCCGATCAGCGCAACCGCATAGAGTTCCCTTCACCCCAAGAGCAGCGAGATCGCACCATGAACGCCGCCTCCTACGTCGTCCCGCTTCCGACCCAGGCTTCGCTTCCCGTCGTCGGGGAAAGCGGCCGTTATCCCGTGCGCCGCATCTGGTGCGTTGGCCGCAACTATCTCGAGCACATCCGCGAGATGGGCAATGACGAGCGCGCCCCGCCGTTCTTCTTCGCCAAGCACGCCGACATGCTGGTGCCGGACGGCGCCACCATTCCCTATCCGCCGCTGACAAAGGATCTCCATCACGAGGTCGAACTGATCGTCGCAATGAAGAGCGGCGGCCTCAACATTCCCGCTGACAAGGCGCTCGACCATGTCTACGGCTATGCCGTCGGCATCGATTTGACCCGACGCGACCTCCAGATCGCCTCGCGCAAGAAGGAGCGTCCGTGGGAGGTCGGCAAGTCGTTCGACTATTCGGCGCCTTGCTCCGCGGTGCAGCCGGCATCGAAGATCGGCCATCCCGCCAAGGGCAAGATCTGGCTCACGGTCAACAGCAAAGAGGCGCAGAAGGGCGACCTCACCGAGCTGATCTGGAACGTGCCCGAGATCATCTGGCAGCTCTCGCAGCAGGTGAAGCTCGCCGCCGGCGACATCATCATGACGGGCACGCCGGCCGGCGTGTCGCAGCTCCAGCCCGGCGACAAGCTCGAATGCGGCGTCGACGGCGTCGGTACGCTGAAGGTGAGCATCGGTCAGCCGGAATAAGGCTGAGCTCGAGATCACGGGACAGCAAAGCCCCGGGCATCGCGTCCGGGGCTTTTTTACGGATTCAAGTTCGTCACTCGTACGCCCCCGCCGCGTTGATGTCCTTTCCGGTGTAATCGGTCATCATCGCGGTCGCGACCAGCGTCACGACCGCGCAAATCGCGATGTAGACCGCGATCGCGGTCGCCGAGTGGAACGTGCCGTACAGCCAGGTGGCGATCAGCGGTGCGGGGCCGCCGGCGATCACGGATGCGAGCTGATAGCCGAGCGAGGAGCCGCTGTAGCGCAGGCGTCCGGTGAAGCTCTCGGCGATCAAGGCGGCTTGCGGTCCATACTGCATGTCGTGCGGAATCAGCGACAGGATGATCGCGAGGAAGATGATGGTCAGCGACCCCGTATTGAGCATGGCGAAATAGACGAAGCCGAAGATGCCCGTCACAGCAGCGCCGAGCATATACATGTTCTTGCGGCCGATCTGATCGGAGATATGTCCGCACAGCGGGATCGACACGAACGACAGCACCGAGGCCGAGAGCACCGCGGTCAGCAGGAAGTCGCGCGATACGTGCAGGGTGCCGATGCCATAGGAGAACACGAAGGCCGTGAAGATGTAGAACGGCGCCTGCTCCGACATGCGCGCAAACGCAGACAGTAGAATCTCCTTCGGGTATTCCCGGATCACCGTGAGCATCGGCGTGCGATCGACCTGGCGTTCGGCCACGAGCTTGGAGAACACCGGGGTTTCGAGAATGCCGAGCCTAATATAGAGGCCCACGCCGACCAGGATGATGCTGAGCGCGAAGGGAATACGCCAGCCCCATGCCAGGAACTGATCACCCGCCATCTGGCTGAACACCAGCACGGCAAGATTGGCGAGGAAAAGCCCGCAGGGCACACCGAACTGCGGCCATGATGCGATCAATCCACGGGATCGGTCGTTGCGCGCCCATTCCATCGACATCAGTACCGAACCGCCCCACTCACCGCCGACTCCGACGCCCTGAATGAACCGCAGCACGGTCAGGATCACGGCGCCCCAAATACCGATGCTGGCATAGGTCGGCACCACGGCCACCGCAGCGGTCGCCAGTCCCATCAAGAGCAGCGTCGCGATCAGCGTGGATTTACGTCCAATGCGGTCGCCATAATGGCCAAAGATTGCCGCGCCGACGGGCCTCGCGGCGAATCCGACCGCGTAGATCGCAAACGCCTCCAGCGTGCCGACCCAGGGATCGGAGTGAGGAAAGAAGAGCTTTGCGAAAACCAGACCCGTGACGGTGCTGTAAAGAAAGAAGTCATACCACTCGATCGCGGTCCCGATTGTGGAGGCGATCACGGCGCGGCGAAGCTGGCGCTGATGCTCGGGGGCAGTAAGTCGGGTGGCGTCGAGATCAAGGGTTGCCATGGGAGCGCATCCTCAGATAGGCCCCCGCTTGCGTGTTTTCACCTGTTATTGTTGCGGAAAAAACGACGTTGGGTTCCAAGGGTTCCAACCGACGTGAAATGGGATGCTAAAACTTTAGTCGATCGATAAGCCCCGGGAGGGGGCACTACCAGGCCTTCACCGCCCGATCGGCGTGGCTTGTCTGCGGCACACCCCGATTGAGCGACATGTGCGAATGCACGCAGAGCCAGCTATCGCCATGTCTTGAAAACACCATCGTGGCCCGGCCGGGGCGCGGAAACGCGCTGCCGTCGGGATGATAGCCCGTGCTCGTCCACGGCACGATCACGGTCGCCATCGTGCCATCGGACGATGCCAGGATCGAGGCTTGGTCGATGACGAAACGGAAGTCGGCCGTCTTCGGCCAGACGTTGTCCCATTGCGTCGAGACCCATTGCTCGAGACCCGGGATGACGTCGTTGTGCGTGCCGAACGCCAGCACATCCGGATGGAAGAGCGGCCGCGCCGAGGCATAGTCGACCTCGCGGACATAGCCCGCGAAGGTCTCCAGCCAGTGGCGAAAGAACTGCGTGATCTCGGTATTCGCGGTCGGCAAGGAGGCCATCGCCTGCTCCATGTTCGGCAACTCAATCGCGGCAATCTTGTTGCCATGAGGCGAACCGTCCAGCAAGATATGTGGAGAGCACCGGTGGAGATCGATCGACGAACCGGGCCGATTTCATGGAGCCGGACTCATGAGACGCCTTCTCCTGCTTGCGGCCACGCTTATCGTCTCGTGCAATGCAGCCAGCGCGCAGTCCGTTCAGCCCTATGCCGGCCTCGAGCATCGCCCCATCAAGGCGCTGTCGCAGCAGCAGATCGACGATCTTCGAGCCGGACGTGGCATGGGCCTGGCGCTTGCCGCCGAACTCAATGGATATCCCGGTCCGAGCCATGTTCTCGAGTTCGGTGATCGGCTTGATTTGACCGAGGATCAGCGCATCCGGGTTCAGCGCCTCTTCGATGCCATGAAGCAAGAGGCGGTCCCGCTGGGTAACAAGCTGGTCGAGCAGGAAGCGGAGTTGGACCGCCTCTTCTCCGCCCGCGTCGTGACATCGGAGTCACTCAAGGCGGCCCTCATTGCCATTTCGGAAACCCAGGCACTGCTCCGCGAAAGCCACCTCAAATACCATCTATCGACAACTGCCTTGCTCGACCGGAGCCAAATGCAGCGATACGCGGAGCTGCGCGGTTACCAACGCCCTGATGGCTCTGAAGAACACAAGCACCGTCACTAAACGCGATCACCGCAATGCCGACAGCACGATGAGGCCGAGGATCAGCGCCGTCAGCGAATATTTGAGCGTGTAGTAGACGTTGCGATTCCATTGCTTGACCTTGCGGCTCGCAAGATGGATCTCGTAGAGCTTGCCGAACACCTTGTTGAGCACGCCGACGCTCTCGCCGTCCACGTTCTGGGTTGCAGAGGCCTTGACGATGTGGTGGCTGACCCAGCGGTTGATCGCGGTCATGAAGCCGTATTTCATCGGACGCTCGACGTCGCAGAACAGGATGATGCGGTTGACGTCGGTGGCATTCTCGGCGCTGTGAATGAAGGTCTCGTCGAACATGAAGGCCTCGCCGTCGCGCCAGACGCATTCGACGCCATCGACCAGGATGCGGCACCTGTTCGAGTTCGGCGTGACGAGGCCGAGGTGGTAGCGCAGCGAACCGGCAAAGGGATCGCGGTGGGCGCCGAGCTTGCCGCCCGGCGGCAGCATCGCAAACATCGCACCATGCACGCTCGGAATGGAGTTGAGCAACTCCACCGTCTTCGGGCACAGCGTGCGCGCCGAAGGCAGGAAGTCGTCGTACCATTTCAGATAAAAGCGCTTCCAGCCGCTCTTGAAGAACGAGTAGAAACCCCAATCGTTGTTCTTCGCCGCCGCGCGAATGAAGCCTTCGTCGAACAGGCGAACGGCCTCATCGCGAATGGTCTCCCAATTTTCGCTGAGGGCTTTCAGCTCGGGAAACTGATCGACCGGGATCACCGGCTTGTTCGGCACCGCCGAGCCCGCATACATCAGCACATTGTAGGGCGCGAGATAGGTGGAGTGGTCGCCAAGCTGGCGCGCGAAGCGCAGCCGCTGCTTGCCGCGGAAATGAACGTAGATGGTCGATGCCGCCAGCACATAGAGAATGTCGAGTTGCGGCGCAAAAAGCAGTTTTAACATCTCCCCAGTTCCAGGTGATTTAACCGGGGACGTGATCTATCCCGACGCGGCCCGAGTGGCAAGATATCGACATGCATCCTGAGGCTGCTCCGCAGGTTGTGATTGGCACGGCCCTGGGCGGGGCGGCGCACAAGGACAAATCGAAGCCGCGCCCACCTCAATACCGGCGTTGCAGCCGCTTTCGGCCGCGTGGTATCTTGGGTTCCACAGGTTGGGAATCTGGAGTTGCGTCTTGGGGATATGGCGGTCGTTGGCGGGCTTCGCCCTCGCGCTGTCTCTGCTTGGAATATCCGTACCCGCGAATGGCCAAGGCGTTCAGCCGCGGCCGCAGCAGGGCAAGACGCCAGATCCGGAGCTGCGCGGCCAATGGCTGCGGCAAGGGCAGACATTCGCCTGCCGCGTCGAAACCAAGAAGGGCGCCGTCCCGCCGGATCCTGATTTACTCAGCTTCGCCTGCCAGCGCATGGGCGCGCTCGGCGTCGGCATCTCGGAGGCGTCACTGAAGGCCGCGCTCGGCGAACCGCACCGCAAGCTGCCGCCGGCGAACAACGCAACGAACTATGTGTACTTCCTCGGCAAGGCCGATCAGTCTCCTTATCTCGCCGCAACCGTGAAGGCGAACCGCGTGATCGCGCTTCAGGTCAGCGGGCCGGCACCTGCCCCCGGCTACAGCTTCAACCACATCAACCTCGGCGACAGCACCGAGAAACTGATGGCGCAGTTCGGCGGCCCCTTCCATGTCGGGCCGAGCGGGCTGGAGAAGACCGAGCTCTGGACCTATCACCCATGGCCCTTCTCATTCGAAGTGCAGGCGGACCGCGTCACGTCAATCCGGATCAGCGATCCGACCGTCCAGTAAACAGATTGTACGGGGCCCTGGTCACGCCCGTGACAGGGCCTGGAGACCCTTGAAGGTCAGGCGCTTCGGGTCGGTGACGCCGGCGAGATACAGGCGGCGGATGAACGTGATCACGGCGTCGCGGTCGCAATCGGTCAACGCGACGACGGCGTCGACCGCGATTCTCTGGGCTTCCATTGGGCTCACCTCGGCCTTGCAAGTAACCCCGGCCGAGACAGGCTAGGACTCCGCGGTTAATCCGGCGTTAACCGTTCGGGCAACATGGCCGATTCACCCGAGCGGCCGTATACGCAAAACAACGCATTGCCCGTGCACGCAGCGGCTCACCGCGCGGTGATGCTGTTCTTGAGCTGAGCAAACTGCTTCTTCAGCCGTGGCACCGCAAAGTCCGTGAAGGTCCGCACCTTCGGCACCGAGAGCCGGCCCTGCGGACAGATCAAATGCGCGGGCATCTCGGGATCCTCCTCGCCGGCCAGCACGATCTCGAGCTCGCCGCGCGCGACCTGCTCGCCCACCTGGTACGAATACATTCGCGCCACACCGCGGCCGGCGACGGCCGAGGCCACTGCCGCGTAGGTGCTGTTGACGACGAGCCGCGGCGTGAACTGTACCGTGCGGGCTGCCGATGACCCGGCCTGCGGTGCAAAGGTCCAGGAATTGGGAAGGTGCGCCATCGCGACGATCTGGTGCTTGGCGAGGTCGCCGGGCTCGGTGATGCGCGGGTGCTGCTTCAGATAGTGTGGGGATGCCACCACGACGCGGCTGATCTCGCCGACCCGCATCGCGACCATCGCCGAATCCGCGAGATGGCCGATGCGGAGCGCGACGTCGACCCCCTCCTCGATCAGATTGACCGCACGATCGAACAGCAGGAGTTTTGCCGACACGGTCGGAAAGGCATCGAGAAATGCATCGAGGATCGGCCGCAGCACCATCTCACCCGACACCACGGGCGCAGTGATTGTGAGCAAGCCGCGGGGCGCTGTGCGGGGCCCGGCCGCAATGTCATCGGCCTCCTCCAACTCGGTGAGCACGCGGCGACAGACCGCGACATAGCGCTCGCCCTCCTCGCTCAGCTTGATCGAACGTGTGGTCCGATGCAGCAGCTCAGCGCCGGCCCGCTGCTCCAGGAACGCAATGGCGCGGCTCACCGCCGCCGGCGAACGGCCGAGCTTGCGGCCCGCAGCCGCGAGGCTGCCCTCGTCCACCGCAAGGACGAACACCTTCATCGCATCCAGACGATCCATACGTTTCCCGCCAGCCCATCGAGCTCCGACTCCAAGCTAGGCGTTCGCTCCCGCTGCGACAACCACCGCCGGGCGACGGCCAGCATTCGTTCGCGCCACGAAAGAGTGTCTGCCGGACAGCGCATATTCGCAGCCGGCCCGCTGCGGCGTACGTCATCCGCCAAGCCAGCCGCCGCTGGCCCAGATTATGAACGCCAACAACAGGAGCCCGTCATGGGTATCGAACAGAAGGTCGCCATCATCACCGGTGCTTCGCAGGGCATCGGTGCCGCCCTAGTCCAGGGTTTTCGCGATCGCAACTATCGTGTCGTCGCGACGGCACGCTCCATCAAGCCGTCGGGCGGTGAGGATGTCCTCGCCGTTCCCGGCGACATCTCCGAGAGGGCTACGGCCGAGCGCGTGGTCTCCCAAGCCATCTCCCGCTTCGGCCGTGTCGACACGCTGGTCAACAACGCCGGCATTTTCGTCGCAAAGCCGTTCACGCAGTACACGGCGGAGGACTATGCGGCGGTGATGGGCACCAACGTCGCAGGCTTCTTCCACGTCACGCAGCTCGCAATCGCCGAGATGGAGAAGCAGGGGTCGGGCCATGTCGTCCAGATCACGACCACGCTGGTCGACCAGGCCAATTCGAACGTGCCCTCGGTGCTGGCCTCGCTGAGCAAGGGCGGGTTGAGCGCCGCGACCAGATCGCTCGCGATCGAATATGCCAAGCGCGGTATCCGCGTGAACGCGGTGTCGCCCGGCATCATCAAGTCGCCGATGCATCCCGTTGCGACGCACGCCCAGCTCGATGCGCTGCATCCTGTCGGCCATATGGGCGAGATGTCCGACATCGTCGATGCTGTGCTCTATCTCGAAGGTGCCTCCTTCGTCACCGGCGAAATCCTGCATGTCGACGGCGGCCAGAGCGCCGGCCACTGAACGCATCCGTGCCTTCGCGCGCACGAGGAGGACGTGACAGACGCAGATGCCAAGCAGCAAGTCCACCCCCGACCGCGTCAGCGGTCGGGTTCGATATCGGAGCCACTTGTTCACAGGAGCCGTCGTGCTCGCGCTCGCGATTGATCGTCTGCCGCTTACCACGCGCAAGGCATAGAACACGGAGGTCGTTGCGATCAGGAATATTGCATCACGCCATCGTCGATCCGGCCGAACCGCAAGGAGACGATGTCGAGCGCGTAGTTCTGGTAGAGCCGCCACGGCTGCTTCGAGCCTTGCTTCGGCATCTTTGCGACCGAGCGCTGGACATAGCCAGAGGTGAAATCGAGCGATGGCTGCGCGGTAATCGTGGGATCGTCATTATGCGGCATGCACTGCCGGAAATTGTGCCGGTCCATGTAGTTGATGAGCCGACAGATATACTCGCAGGTGAGGTCGCATTTCAGCGTCCATGATGCGTTTGTGTAGCCAAACGCGGAAGCCATGTTGGGCACGTCGGCATACATCATGCCCTTGTAGGTCAGCGTGCTGGCAAAATCGACGGCGCGGCCGTCGACGCTAACCTCCAACCCGCCGACCACCTGGAGCACCAGCCCCGTCGCAGTCACGACGATGTCCGCCGCAAGCTCGCTGCCGTCCTTCAGGCGGATACCGTCGTGCGTAAACGTGTCGATCTCTTTGGTGACCACCGAGGCGCGCTGCTCGCGGATCGCCTTGAACAGATCGCCATCCGGCACGAGGCAGAGCCGCTGGTCCCAGGGATTGTAGCGCGGCGTGAAATGGGTCGCGACGTCGTAGTCGGGGCCGAGCGCCATCTGCACGCCCTTGAGAACCAGCTCCTTCACCTTCGCAGGGCGGCGCCGACTGAGCTGGAAGAAGAACATTCCCCACATCACGTTGCGCCATCGGATCAGTTGATAGGCAAGCCGCGTCGGCAGATTGCGCCGCAATTTGTTGGCGACGGGATCCTGCGCCGGGCGCGACACCACATAGGTCGGCGAGCGCTGCAGCATGGTGACCTGCGCGGCCGTCTTGGCGAGCTCCGGCACCAGCGTCACCGCAGTCGCGCCCGAGCCGATCACGACGACGCGCTTGCCGGCGCAGTCGATATCGTCGGTCCATTTCTGCGGATGCACGATGCGGCCGGCGAAATCCGCGACGCCCGGAAACTCCGGCGTGTAGCCTGCCTCGTATTTGTAATAGCCCGAGCACATGAACAGGAAATTGCAGGTGAAGCGCACGGTTTCTGCCATGCCCTCGCCGGTAATGCGCTCGGCCTCGATGGTCCAACGTGCGTCCGGCGTCGACCACGCGGCCCGCTTGACGCGATGGCGGAAGCGGATGTGCTTCTCAATGCCGTTCTCGGCAGCGGTTTCGCGCACATAATTGAGAATCTGCGCGCCGTCGGCGATCGCCTTCGGATCGGTCCAGGGCTTGAAGGAATAGCCGAGCGTGAACATGTCGCTGTCGGAGCGGACGCCGGGATAGCGAAACAGATCCCACGTGCCGCCGATGCAGTCGCGGCCTTCGAGGATGACGTAGCTCTTGCCCGGGCATTTGGTCTGCAAGTGGAAGCCCGCGCCGATGCCGGACAGGCCAGCACCGACGATCAGCACGTCGAAATGTTCTTGCGACATTTGTTTCCTCCCCCGTCAACGATTGTCTGACCGGGACGATCCCTCGTCAACTGGCAATCGGCCCCTGACACAACCGCGAGGAAACAGTGCGTCGCGCTCAAAACAACAAAGCCCCGGATCGCTCCGGGGCTTTGCGTCGATAATAGATGCGATCAGCCGATCAGTACCGGTAATGGTCCGACTTGTACGGACCTTCCTGCTTGACACCGATGTAGTCGGCCTGGTCCTTGCGCAGCTCGGTGAGCTTGACGCCGATCTTGGCGAGATGCAGCCGGGCCACCTTCTCGTCCAGCGACTTCGGCAGCACGTAGACTTCCTTCTTGTACTTGCCGTTCTTGTTGTTGGCGTAAAGCTCGATCTGCGCCAGCGTCTGGTTGGTGAAGGAGGCCGACATCACGAAGGACGGATGGCCCATCGCATTGCCGAGGTTCACGAGGCGACCTTCCGACAGCATGATGATGCGATGCTTGTCGGGGAATTCGATCTCGTCCACCTGCGGCTTGATGTTGGTCCACTTCAGGTTACGCAGACCCGCGATCTGGATCTCGTTGTCGAAGTGACCGATGTTGCAGACGATGGCGCGATCCTTCATCGCGCGCATGTGCTCGATCGTGATGATGTCCTTGTTGCCGGTCGCGGTGACGAAGATGTCGGCGCGGGGCGCAGCGTCTTCCATGGTCACGACTTCATAGCCTTCCATCGCCGCCTGCAGCGCGCAGATCGGATCGACTTCGGAGACCATGACGCGGCAGCCGGCCTGGCGCAGCGAGGCGGCCGAACCCTTGCCGACGTCGCCGAAGCCCGCGACCATCGCGACCTTGCCCGACATCATCACGTCGGTGCCGCGGCGGATGCCGTCAACCAGCGATTCACGGCAGCCGTAGAGGTTGTCGAACTTCGACTTGGTGACGCTGTCGTTGACGTTGATGGCCGGCCATAGCAGCGTGCCGGCCTTCTGCATGTCATAGAGACGATGCACGCCCGTGGTGGTCTCTTCGGAAACGCCCTTGATGCTCTTGGCGATCTCGGCGAAGTAGCCCTTCGGCTTCTCCTTGAGCTGCTTCTTCAGAAGCGCAAAGAAGACTTCCTCTTCTTCCGAACCCGGCTTGTCTAGAAACTTGGTGTCGCCGTTCTCGGCGCGCAGGCCGAGATGGACGTACATGGTGGCGTCGCCGCCGTCGTCGAGGATCATGTTCGGATGACCGCCGCCGTGCCAGTCGAACAGCTTGGCGGTGTAGTCCCAGTACTCGGTCAGGCTCTCACCCTTGACGGCGAACACCGGAATGCCGGCGGCTGCGATCGCCGCCGCGGCGTGGTCCTGCGTCGAATAGATATTGCAGGAGACCCAGCGGATGTCGGCGCCGAGCGCGGCCAGCGTCTCGATCAGCACGCCGGTCTGGATCGTCATGTGCAGCGAGCCGGCGATGCGCGCGCCCTTCAGCGGCTGCTTCGGGCCATACTCTTCGCGGGTGGCCATCAGGCCGGGCATCTCGGTCTCGGCGAGCGAGAGCTCCTTGCGGCCGAAATCGGCGAGTGAAATGTCCTTGACGATGTAATCGGTGAAGCCGGGCTTCGCGTTCATGTCTGTTTCCTAGTGGTGGGTCTGGCGTGTCAGTAACGAAGCAAACGAAGCGCCTTGCGGCACAGTCTTCTCCCTCTCCCCGTTCTTACGGGGAGAGGGCTGGGGTGAGGGGCTCGCGCACTGAGCCAGTGGAGAGTCCCCCTCACCCGCCGCTTCGCGGCGACCTCTCCCCCGCAAGCGGGGCGAGGTAAGAGCGTTTAGACGGCGCGTTTGAGCGCTTCGACGAGATCGGTCTTCTCCCAGGAGAAGCCGCCCTCGTTGTCGGGGGTACGGCCGAAATGGCCGTAGGCGGAGGTGCGCGCGTAGATCGGGCGGTTGAGATCGAGATGGCTGCGGATGCCACGTGGGGTGAGATCCATCGCCTTGGCGGCGGCCTTCTCGAGCTGTTCCTCCGACACTTTACCGGTGCCGTGGGTGTCGATGTAGATCGACAGCGGACGCGCCACGCCGATGGCGTAGGCGAGCTGCAGCGTGCAGCGATCCGCAAGACCGGCCGCGACGATGTTCTTGGCGACGTAGCGGGCAGCGTAAGCCGCGGAGCGGTCGACCTTGGTCGGATCCTTGCCGGAGAACGCGCCGCCGCCGTGCGGGGCCGCGCCACCATAGGTGTCGACGATGATCTTGCGGCCGGTCAGGCCGGAATCGCCGTCGGGACCGCCGATGTAGAACTTGCCGGTCGGGTTGATGTGCCAGATGGTCTTCGCAGTGATCCATTCCTTCGGCAGCGCCTCGCGCACGTAGGGCTCGACGATGTCGCGAATTTGCTTGGACGAGATGTCCTCGACCAGATGCTGATGCGAGACCACGATCTCGCGCACGCCGACCGGCTTGCCGTTCTCGTACTGCACGGTGACCTGGCTCTTCGAGTCCGGGCCCAGCACCTTCTCGCGGCCGGAGTGGCGCGCTTCCGAGATGAGGCGCAGGATCTTGTGGGCGTAGAAGATCGGTGCCGGCATCAGATCCGGCGTCTCGTTGGTGGCGTAGCCGAACATGATGCCCTGGTCGCCCGCGCCCTCTTCCTTGACTTCGCCCGGCTGCAGCGCATCGACGCCCTGCGCGATGTCGGCGGACTGCGGATGCAGCAGGATCTCGATGTCCGCCTTCTGCCAGTGGAAACCTTCCTGCTCGTAGCCGATGTCCTTGATCGCGGCGCGCACGACGCCTTCGATCTGCTCGTTGGTGACGGATGCGGGACCGCGGGTCTCACCGGCGATCACGACCTTGTTGGTGGTCGCGAGCGTTTCGCAGGCGGCACGAATTTGCCAGGGATCGATGCCGGCTTTCGGTCCTTCGCGGTAGAACAGATCGACGATCTCGTCGGAGATCCGGTCGCACACCTTGTCCGGATGGCCTTCGGACACGGACTCGCTGGTGAAGAGATAGGACGCGCGCATCAGTAACCCCTTGTTCCGCCGCTAGCTGGCGGGCGTTTGCGATGTTTAGCTTTCAATGATGTCAATCACGCCGGCGCGAGATGACGTAGGATTCGTCGAGAAACCAGAGCCCATTGTACTTTCGCAGCACGTCCCTGGCGGCATCCAGAGTGCGGCCGTTTTGAGTCATTTCCGTCAACCGGTCGTCCTCAATCTGAGCGACATACACCGCCGCATTCCAGGCTGCAAAGGCCGTCGAGGTTCCGATAGTGCCCGTCACCTCGTTGGGCAGCGCTTCCATATCATACCTGAAGATCGAGCGGTTATCTGCGTAAGCATTAAAATTTAAGTCGCGGCCCACCGAGCCGAGCTCATACTTCACCGCGCGCAATAGCTCATGACGGCTCACCGAGAAAGGGTTTTCTCCGGGCCAGATCGCCTGGATCATCTCCATGCCCGGATCCTGGCCATGGGAGTGAATTCCGATCAGGCGGCCGCCCGCCCGCAAGGCCCGGGCCAGGGGCGCAATGATCCGTTTTGCCCGAAAATTGACCGAGGACAGCGCGCGGTATGGCTGGGATGCAATAACGAGATCGAAATTGGCCTCGGCCTGGCCCGGCCGCGGAATGGTCGAATCGAGCAGAAACCGCTGGTCTTCACGGTAGAGCACCAGCACGACAGGCCGCTCATAGAGCGGCATTCCCGTGCGCGGGCTGACCGCCGCGCGCCAGTTCTGTTCCAAAAACGGCTTCAACTCCGCGATTTGCGTCTCGAACTCGCCCGAGGAAGCACCCCGCAGGGGAACTTCATGCCAGACTGTCGCGGCTGCCGCCGCGGGCGATGACGGCGTGAGCCAGGGCGCCTCCGCGTAGAGCATGTTGGTAAAAACGAACACCGAGGCCGGATGCTCGAAAATGCGATCCGGCACCTTGTCCAGCGTCAGGCGGAGGTCCTCGAGACTGAGCTCCTTGCCTGCGACATAGAAGGGCATGTGCGGAAAGCGCTGATGCATCGAGCGCAGCACACGCGCCAAGACCGTGCCGTCGCCAACGCCGGCATCGAACACGCGCAGCGCCGGAGGCCGGGGATGGATGCTGGCAAGCTCCAGCGCCACGCGCTCGGCGACCACCCGCTTCTCACTGCAAGTGTGGACAAACAGCAGGTATTTCTGGCGGTTCTCGAAAAAGCGGAAATTGCCGCGCGGATCGCGCTTTTCCGGGGGCACCTGAAGCCCCCGCGGCGGCGGCACGCCGCCGGCCATCGATGCGGCCATGTAGGCTTGGATCCGGTCCAGGGTGTCGATCGTGATGCGCTTGCCCTCGCGCAGGCGGTGCACGAGCTTCCCATCGTTCACCGCGCGCCGTCCGAACGTCGACTCCGCCATGTCCGCCTTACGGCAGAACTCGGTGATTTGGCTCAGGATTTCGTCATTCTTCATGGAGTGGGACGCGGTGGGCAGAGGGATTGGGTAACGCCTCCTAGCAAAGTCTGCCCACCGAGGGAATAGGGATGGAGCCGCCGCCCGTGTGCCATGTGCACAACAGCGAGGCCGTGAACCACCTGCCCCTGCCGGGCAACAAACAGACGCCTCTCCTCAACGGGACCACCGCCAATGCGTCGCCTGCTCGTCGCGCTCTGCCTGCTCGCCGCAACCCTGTGGTCGGCGCCCGCCTTTGCGCAGGCGCGCAGCCAGCTTGGGCCGCTCTGCACCACCGACACCACGCCGGCGGACCAGATGATCGATGCCTGCAGCAAGATCATTGCGCTGAAGGTGTTCAAGGGCGAGCAGCTCGCAACGGTCTACTTCTGGCGCGCGGTAGGCTGGAATAAGAAGGGCGAATACCCAAAGGTCATCACCGACGCCACGGAAGCGATCCGGCTCCAGCCGAGCCAGGCAGTCTATAATCTCAGGGGATCGGCCTACTACGACAGAGGCGAGTACGAGATCGCGATCACCGATTTCGACGATGCGCTGAAGCTGGGCCCGCCTGATGGTACCATCTTCCATAATCGCGGCAATGCATGGCGCGGCAAGGGCGACTACGCCAAAGCCATTGCCGATTACGATATGTCGATCAAGGCCGATCCCAGATCGGCGTTCTCGTTCCAGAACCGCGGCATCTCCAAGGAGGCGCTCGGCGACCTCGACGGCGCGCTGGCCGACATCAACCAGGCGATCCGGCTCGACCCGACACTGCCGCAGCCGCTGATCAACCGGACCGCGATCTGGCGTGTCAGAGGCGATTACGATCGCGCGATTGCCGACGGCAGCGAAGCGATTCGGCTTGCGAAGGAGAAGCCGCCCGTCAACATCATGACGCCGCCGAACAGCGTGCTGATCTCGGGCTACACCCATCGCGCGTTGGCCTACGAGGCGAAAGGCGACTACGCGCACGCGAGCGACGACTACAAGGCCACGCTGGCGATCGCGGCGTCCGATGCCGGCAGCAAGGCCAATCAAGCCACCGCAAAGGTGCGGCTCTCGCTGATCACCGACGCAAGCGCACCGATCCCGCGCGATGCGCCGTCACCGACGACCGAGCCGGCAAAGGCACCGGCTCCCCAGCAGACGGGTGCCGCGGCGCCCCCCTCGCCTGCTCCGGCCGCGCGCGGCACGCGCATGGCGCTGATCATCGGCAACGGCGCCTATGCGCACGTCAAGGCGCTGCCCAATCCGCCCAATGACGCGCGCGCCGTTGCGAAGAGCCTGCGCGATATCGGCTTCACTGTATCAGAAGGCGTCGATCTCGACCGCGCGGCGATGCAGAAGATGACGCGTGACTTCTTGCGGGAGGCGGCGCGGGCGCAGGTCGTGGTGGTCTACTATGCGGGCCACGGCGTGCAGGTCGACGGCCGCAATTATCTCATTCCCGTCGACGTCGAACTCAAGCCGGGCGCGAGCATGACGGACGTGATGATCGACATGGACACGATCATGGCCGGCCTCGACGACCAGGTCCGCACCAACATTTTGATCTTCGATGCCTGCCGCAACAATCCGATGGCACAGCAGGTCGCATCGGCCGGCACCAGCCGCGCCATCGAAGCTGCCTCGGGCCTCGCAGCGCCAACGAGCCTGGGCGCCGGCGCGACGCTCGGCGCCGGCACGCTGATCGCTTTCGCCACTGCGCCGGGCCAGGTCGCGCTCGACGGTGAAGGCGCCAACTCGCCGTTCTCCGCCGCGCTCTCCCGCCATCTCGGCACGCCTGGCCTGGAAGTGCAGCAGATGCTGACGCGGGTGCGGGCCGAGGTGGTGTCGACCACGAAGAACAAGCAGGTCCCGTGGTCGAACTCGTCGCTGCTGGGCGAGGTTTATCTGGCGGAGAAGTGAGAGGGGCGTTTGCGCCCCGCTTGTCAGGAGCGCGATGCCACCCGCCACGCGTTCGGTGTCATCGCCCGGGTTGACCGGGCGATCAAGTAATCCGAGATAGCGAGAGATGCGGAAAAGCTGCGGCGTACTGGATTCCCCGCCTGCGCGGGGAATGACAGCGGAGCAAGGAGGCTTATTGGCCCCACACTTCCTTTGCGATCTCCACCGCGAGGCTGAGCTTGGCCCACTGCTCCTCTTCGGAGAGGACGTTGCCCTCTTCCGTCGAGGCAAAACCGCACTGCGGAGAAAGTGCAAGTTGCTCCAGCGGGGCAAACTTGGCGGCTTCCTCGAGACGGCGTTTGATCGCGTCCTTGTTCTCGAGTTCACCGAACTTCGAGGTGATGACGCCGACCACAACGACCTTGTTGCCCTTGGGCAGGAAGCGCAGCGGCTCGAAGCCACCGGCACGGTCGCTGTCGTATTCGAGGAAATAGCCGTCGTAATTGGTGCCGGCGAGCATGGTCTCGGCAACCGGCTCGTAGCCGCCTGACGAAATCCAGGTCGAACGGAAATTGCCGCGGCAGACATGCGTCGTCACCACCATGTCGGCGGGCTTCTCGGCCAGCGCGTAGTTGATGACGCGCGCATAGATCTGCTGGAGGCCTTCCGGATTGTCGCCGCGCTCGCGCGCCTTTTGCAATTCGTCCGGCGAGCAGAGATAGGCCCACACGGTGTCGTCGAACTGGAGATAGCGGCAGCCGGCGTCATAGAACGCCTTCACGGCCTTGCGGTAGGTCTTGCCGAGGTCTTCGTAGAAGGCGTCGAGATCGGGATAGACGTCCTTGGAGATCGCCTTGCGGCCGCCGCGGAAGTGCAGCACCGCCGGCGACGGGATCGTCATCTTGGCGGTGACGTGAGCCTGATCGGCGACTTTCTTCAGGAAGCGGAAGTGATCCAGCATCGGATGGTCGTCGGGAAAATCGAGCTTGCCGATCACGCGCACCGCGTCATGCCGCGTCTCGACGCCCGCGAACTGGATGCCTGTGTCGGGGTGGAACATTTCGCAGCCGGTGAGCTTGGCCAGGAAATCGAAATGCCACCAGGAGCGGCGGAATTCGCCGTCGGTTGCGAGCTTCAGGCCGAGCGAAGCCTGCTTGTGCACGACCTTCTCGATCTCCATGTCCTCGATCTTGCGCAGATCGTCGGCCGAGATCTCGCCCTTCTCCAGCCTGGCGCGGGCTTCCTTGATCTTGGCGGGGCGTAGGAGGCTGCCGACCTCGTCGGCGCGGAAGGGGGCTTTGGTTCGCTGCATTTCTTACTCCCAGTTATTTTTAGTGGGCCGCCGCCCCTGCGACGCCGAGGTGGCGCTCGAGGACCGACGGGTCGGCCTTCAGCGCGGCGCTCGGGGCGTCGTGGACGATCGTTCCGCGCTCCAATATCACAACACGGTCGGCCAGCCCCAGAATCTTTTGGGCATTCTGCTCGACGATGATCGAGCAGATGCCGCCCGCCCGGGTGATGGTCCCGATCGCTTTCAAGAGCTCCTCGACGATGATGGGGGCAAGGCCCTCGGTCGGCTCGTCCAGGAGAAGCACTTTCGGATTGAGGGTCAGCGCGCGGCCGATTGCCAGCATCTGCTGCTCACCGCCGGAGAGCTGGTTGCCAAAATTGCTCCGCCGCTCCTTCAACCGCGGGAACATCTCGTAGACCCTCTCAACGGTCCAGGGACCGGGTTGGGCCACTGCGGACATGTTCTCCTCTACCGTGAGCGAGCGGAAGATATTGCGCTCCTGCGGCACCCAGCCGATGCCGGCGCGCGCCCGCTGATCGGGCCGCAAGGTCGTGACGTCGGCGCCAGCCAGCCCGACAGTGCCGGAGAAGCGGCGGGTGACGCCGACGATCGAGTTGATCAGCGTGGTCTTGCCGGTGCCGTTGCGCCCCAACAGCGCCAGCACCTGGCCTTCGGCGAGACGCAGGGACATGTTCGGCAGCACCACGGCCTCGCCGTAGCCCGCGCGAAGCGAGTCGATCGCGAGCAGGTCAGACATTGACCGCCTCCTCGCCGAGGTAGACCGCCTTGACCTGCGGGTCGCGCGCGACCTGCTCGGGCGGGCCTTCGGTGAGCAGCGCGCCGGAGACCAGGACAGAGATGCGGTCGGCGAAGGAGAACACGAGGTCCATGTCGTGCTCGATCAGCAGCACGGTGACGTCGCGTGGCAGGCTGCCTACGACGGCGAGAATGTCGTGGCGCTCGCTCTCGGGCACGCCGGCGGCAGGCTCGTCCAGCAGCAGCACGCGCGGCTTGGCGGCGATCGCGACCGCGATCTCGAGCAGGCGCTGCTTGCCGTAAGGCAGCGTCACGGTCTGCTCGTTCATGACGTCGAGCAGGTGGAAGCGCGTCAGGAGGTCGGCGATCTCGCCGTTGACGTCGCTGCGCGTGCCCATCCGCCGCCACCAGTCGCCGCCATGGCCGAGGCGCTCGGAGACAGCGAGACCGATGGTCTCGAGCGGGGTCAGGTCGGGATAGAGCTGGTTGATCTGGAAGGTACGCGACAAGCCGCGCAACACGCGCTTATGCACGGGCAGATCCGTGATGTCCTGGCCTTCGAGCAGGATGCGGCCCGAGTTCGGCTTGAGCACGCCGGTGAGCTGGTTGATGACCGTGGTCTTGCCGGCGCCGTTCGGGCCTATCAGCGCGTGTCGGGCGCCCTGCTCGATTTTCAAGGACAGATCGCGGGTGACGCGCAGACCGCCGAACTGCTTTTCGAGATTTTGGGTTTCGAGCGCGATGGTCATGCGTCGCTCTCCGGCACGGCGACAACGGCTTTGCGCCCGGCTATCTGCTTGATGACCAGATTGGGCACATACAGCATCCAGCGATGCAGTCGCGGCCGGCCGACCAGGACGATCACGACCAGCACGAGGCCGATCCAGAACTGCCAGTATTGCGGAGTGATGGTCGAGAATAATTCCTGCAGCATGCGAAACAGCACTGCGCCGATCAGCCCCCCATAGAGATAGCCGGTGCCGCCGATGACGAGGACCAGCATCAGGTCCGCCGAGCGCTCGAAGGCGAACACGTCCAGCGAGGCGATCGCGGTGGTCTGGGTGAACAGCGCGCCCGCGATGCCGGCATAGAACGCCGCGAGCGTGTAGATCGCAATCAGCCGACGGTTGACGGGGATTCCGATGGCGGCCGCGCGGAGCGGATTGTTCTTGATCGCCCGCAATGACAGACCGAACGGCGAGTGCACGACCCGGCGAGCGAACAGGAACAACAGGAACAGAACGGCGAGCGAATAGAAGAAGCCGGTCTTGCCGAACATGTCGAACGGGATCTCGCCGAAGATCGGCTGCATCTCGATACCCTGCAGGCCGTCGGTGCCGCCGGTGATGTTGGAGAAGCGTTCGGCCAGCGCCTCAAGCAACAACGCGATCCCGAGTGTCACCATCAGCCGCGTCAAGTCGACGCCGCGGATCACCAGGAAGCTGGTGGCGAAGCCGAATACCATCGCGACAAGGCCGGCGACGACAAGCGCAAGGACGGGCTCGTTGATGATCCCGTGCAGCGCGAGAAGCCCCGCCGCGTATGCGCCGACGCCGAAGAAGGCGGCATGGCCGAGCGAGACGATGCCGGCGTAGCCGAGGATCAGATCGAGCGACATCGCAAACAGCGCGAGCCGCAGGATGTCCGTCATGATCAGGTAGCGCGTGGGAAATACGAAGCCGCAGGCCAGCACGATCAGCCAGAAAGCGGCCTCGCCATAGTGCCAGCGTGCCTGGCGCTGGGCGTGATAGCCGACGTCGGAGGAGGCGCTCATCGGCGAACTCAACGCGCGGCCGTGCGGCCGAACAGACCGTTCGGGCGCCAGATCAGGATCACGATCATCATGGTGTAGATCACGAAAGGTCCCATCTTCGGGACGTAATATTTGCCGGCGACGTCGCCGATGCCGAGCAGGAGCGAGGCCAGGAAGGGACCGGTGATCGAGGACGAGCCGCCGACGGTGACCACGATCAGGAAGTAGATCATGAACTTCAGTGGGAAATACGGGTCGAGGCCGAGGATCTCGGCGCTGAGCGCGCCACCGAGACCGGCAAGCCCGCAACCGAAGGCAAACGTGAAGGCGAACACCTGCGGCACGTTGATGCCAAGGCCGCTCGCGGCGCGCGGGTCATCGACTGCGGCACGCAGGCGGCTGCCGAACCGCGTCTTCGCCAGCACCATCTGGAGCGCAATGGTGAGCAGCCCGCAGATCACGATGATCATCAGCCGGTAGCGGCCAATGCCGACGCCGAACACGTCGAACTGACCCTGGAGCGCCGCCGGCAGGTTGATGAAGACCCGCGACGAGCCCTGGATGTAGTCGACGGCCGCGACCGACATGAACGTGAGGCCGATCGTGAACAGCACCTGGTCGAGATGGCTGCGCGCATAGAGGTGTCGGTACAGCGTGCGCTCGAGCACGATGCCGATCGCAGCGGAGGAGACGAAGGCGAGCGGCAATGCCGCGAAGAATGGCCAGCCCATCCGGTTGACCAGCACCATGCAGACATAGCCGCCGGCCATGGCGAAGGCGCCATGGGCGAGGTTGACGAAGTTCATCAAGCCGAGCGTGACCGCGAGCCCGCAAGCCAGCACGAACAGCAGCATGCCGTAGGCAACGCCATCGAACAAGTTGGTGAGGATTGAGGTCATCGCGGGTCGAAAATCATCCCAAGTGTAGCCAAATGCCGTGCGGCGCTCCCTCCCCCGCTTGCGGGGGAGGGTTGGGGAGAGGGTGCCTCAACAACGAAGACTCCCCCAGAGGAGAGAACCCTCACCCGGCGCTTTGCGCCGACCTCTCCCGCAAGCGGGAGAGGTGAGGGTCCGGAATGACGCGCTTTCGCACGTCACTTCTTGGTCTTGCCGAGATCCTTGACGGCCTCGAAGGTCGCGAACTCGACGTTGTAGAGCTCGCCGTCAACCTTCTCGACCTTCCGGATGTAGATGTTCTGCACGATGTCGCGGGTCTCGGGGTCAATCGAGATCGGGCCGCGCGGGCTCTCCCACTTCTGGCCTTTCATGGCTTCGACCAGCTTGGTGCCGTCGGTGTCGCCATTGGTCTTCTTCAACGCTTCGTAGATCAGGTGAATGCCGTCATAGCCGCTCACCGCCATGAAGCCCGGCCGGTTTCCGTACGCCTTCTTGTAGGCCGCGACGAAATCCTTGTTCATCTGCGAGGGATGCGCCGCCGAATAAAGGTGCGCGGTGACCGTGCCCAGCACGGCGTCGCCCATGTTGTTGAGGAGGTCGTCGTCGGTCACGTCGCCCGGTCCGATCACCTTGATGCCAGCCTTGTCGAGCCCGCGTTCGGCATACTGCTTCATAAAGTTACCGCCCTGGCCGGCCGGCACGAACACGAAGATCGCGTCAGGCTTGGCATCCTTCATACGCTGGAGGAACGGTGCGAAATCGGGATTGGCAAGCGGCGTCTTCACCTCTTCGACCACCTCGCCGCCACCGGCGGTGAAGTTCTGCTTGAAGAAGTTGAGCGCGTCGTTGCCCGGCGCGTAGTCGGAGGTGAGCGTCGCCACCTTCTTGATGCCGTTCTTCACCGCCCAGTCGGCGATGATGGTCGAGGACTGCGCCAGCGTGAAGCTGGTGCGCACGATGTAAGGCGAGCGTTCGGTGATGATCGACGTGCCGGCCGCCATCACCACTTCCGGGATCTTGGCTTGCGTCGCCAGCGGCGCGGCGGCAAGGGCTGCCGGCGTCACGCCGAAGCCGGCGATGAAATTGACCTTGTCGTTGACGATCAGCTCCTGCGCGGCGGTCTTGGTCTTGTCCGGAATCGCAGCATCGTCCTTGAGGATGATCTCGATTTTCTTGCCGGCGACGGTGTCGCCCTTCTGCTGCATGTAGAGCTTGATCGCGTTCTCGATCTGCTTGCCGGTCGAGGCTTGGCCGCCGGTCATCGGCAGGATCAGACCGACCTTGACGCTATCCTCGGCCTTGGCCGGTGCGATGGCCGCAAGGCCCGCGATGGCGGCAGCTGCTGCAGCCCAAACAGTCCTACGAGACAGTTGTTTGCGTTCGAACATCAGATGTCCCTCCCCTTCATTCCTGATCTCTTGTGCGCTGGACCGAGTGCCCGATCCTTGCCTTAAAGTTTAGCTCACGCACGCGTGATGTCGCGCGCCACATGGCGTCTTTCGCGCCCTTATTGTCAATCGGACGTTTGGCGACCATTCCGCGCAAGCCGAGCGTTCCGATTGCCGACGGCAGAAGCGATATCGGGTGACGTCCGAGTAAACCCGGCATCGCGATTGCAATCACTTATCATTTGTACGATTGTACAAACAAAATGGACCTGTCAACGAAAAAGCCCTATCTCCCGATCAAGGCGCTTTGTCGCGAGCTCTTGCCGCAGTCTAGAAACGCTGTCAGCCGGGTGGATGGAGGATTTCGTCTTTTGTTTGCAGAATTTGAACATCGGCAGGGCCTGGGTCGGCACACTCCGGTATCAAATTACCCACCTCGAATAAGTCTATTTTACCTGTTGAAGGCTACTCTCCCGGCGACAGCCTGACCTGGCGTCCAACACGACTGACCTCGCGTCCGTACAATGCCCAGACCCTTCCGTTCCCTCCTGATCCTCCTCGCGCTCTCCGCGGGCCTGTCCGGCTGCGGCACCGTCAACGAAAAGCTCTCGTCCGACATGGGCGACTACGTCCCGCAATGGGCCGGCGGCTTGCCGGCGGACGCCCCGCCGCGGGCGGGGACGCCGCAATACGATGCCTACATGAAGGAACGCGAGCGCAAGCGGCTGATGCCGGCAGCGGATCGCGAAAAGGAAGAGCAGGCGCAGAAGGGCGCAACGGGCTCAGCGTCCGGCACCGCGGTGCGTTAAGTCGTGCCCCTCGCCGCCTGCGGCGAGAGGTGACGCAAATCAATCCACGAACACGACGGTCTTGCGGCCATTGAGAATGACGCGGTCGTTGAGATGGTAGCGGATCGCGCGCGCGAGCACGCGGCGCTCGATGTCGCGGCCCTTGCGGACGAGATCCTCAGGCGTGTCGCGATGGCTGATGCGCTCGACGTCCTGATCAATGATCGGGCCCTCGTCGAGGTCGCGGGTGACGTAGTGCGCGGTGGCGCCAATCAGCTTGACGCCACGCTCATGGGCCTGGTGATAGGGTTTTGCGCCCTTGAAACCTGGCAGGAACGAGTGGTGGATGTTGATGCAGCGTCCCGACAGATTTGCCGAGAGATCGTCGGACAATATCTGCATATAGCGGGCGAGAACGACGAGATCGGTCCCGGTCTTGGCGACGAGATCGAGGATCTGCGCCTCCTGCTCGCGCTTGGTCTCTTTCGTAACAGGCAGATAGTGGAACGGAACCCCGCCGAAATCGAGCCCGTCATAGACCTCGCGCGGATGGTTGGAGACGATGGCGGCCAAAGTCATAGGCAGCTCGCCCGTGCGCCAGCGATAGAGGATGTCGACCAGGCAGTGGTCGGACTTCGACACCAAAAGCATCACCTTGCGATGCGCGGCGCGATCTCGCATCTGCCATTCCATGCCGAAACGCTCGGCGATCGCGGCAAAGCCGGTCTGCAGCGCCGACAGCTCCACGGCGAGATCGGCGGCTGTGAACACCACCCGCATGAAGAAGTTGTTGGTCTCGATGTCGTCGAACTGTTGGGCGTCGAGGATGTTCTGTCCGTTATGGGCCAGGAAGGTCGACACCGCCGAGACGATGCCGGGACGATCCGGACAGGACAGGGTCAGGACATATTGATGATCGGGCATGGTCTTTGAAAAAGTGGGCCTTGATGAAGGTTTGGGCAACGGCTGCGGAACGCCCCGCGATTTGCGCCCTGCTCTATCACCGACCCCACCTTGCGCCAATCCCGACCGTGGAGTCAGGATGAACGCACCATTGCTTTGACTGACCGGAGTAGGCTCATGGCCGACCGCTTGAACGGCACCCGCATCCTGATCCTGGAAACGCGCGAGGAGGCGCAGTTTTCGAAGCTGCTGGCCGAGCAAGGCGCCGAGGTCGTGCAATGCCCGATGTTCACGATCCAGGATGCGCCGGACCCCGCCCCGGTCGAGGCCTGGATCCGCCGCGCCGTCGACAGGCCCTTCGACGATCTCGTGCTGATGACCGGCGAAGGGCTGCGGCGGATCATGAAGCTCGCGCGAACCCGTGGTCTCGACCAGGCCTTGGTTGCTTCCCTCGCCCGATCGCGAAAATTCACCCGCGGCCCGAAGCCCGGCAAGGCGCTACGCGAGATCGGGCTCGAGCAGCAGCAGATGACGGAGAAGCCGACCACCGAGGGTGTGATCGAGATGCTGGGCAAGCTCGACCTGAACGGACGTCGCCTCGGCCTCCAGCTCTATCCCGACAAGGACCACAGCGCGCTGACCGGCGCGCTCGCCGCGCAAGGTGCCGAGGTCGATACCGTGTTGCCTTACGTCTACGATCCAAAGGCTGCGGACGCCAGCATCGTCACCGCAATCGACGACATGGCGGAAGGGCGGATCGACGCCATCGCACTGACCAATCTCGGCCAGGTGCGCCGTCTCCTCGAAGCTGCGAGGGCGCATGGCAGCGAGGCGCGCCTGCGCGCAGGATTCGAGCGGACGCTGATCGCGTCAGTGGGGCCGGCCGTCTCCGGCGAGCTCGTAGCGCTCGGCTTGCGCACGGACATCTCGCCGGTGGAAGACCACTATTTCATGCGCCCGCTGATCTCGGCGATGGCCGCAGCATTGGCGGACAAGCGGCCGAAGGTGGCGGAATGATCGCCAGACGCGGTGCCTAGCTTGCCATCTGCGAGGCGGCCGACATCAGCTCCTGCGGGCTCGGCGCGGCAAACATGCGATGGCCGCCTTCGGGCACCTCGGTAAAGCTCCAGCGCACAACCCCCTCGCGGTCGAGCAGAAACTGCCCGAAGAGCTGGCCCTGGCCGGTTGCCGCCATGCGCTGATCGGCTTCCGTTATCTCATAGCCGTCCTTGTTATTGAGGTACTCCGCGGCCGCGGGCCGGTTCATCGGGCCGGGCAATTCGCCGGGCATGTCGACTTGCATGCTCATGACCACGTTCATGCCGACCTTGTGCGGCCACTCGGTCTCGTTCTCCGTGAACTCGAGATTGGGCAGGCCGAACGCGCGGTGCGAGATCCGCTCGGGATCGGACGCAGCGAGCAGGTTGGGTAACGGATGGTAACGGAAATAGAGTCGCGCGCGCTCGATCGGCGTGTTGACCACCGTGAGACTTTCGACGCCTTTCTCGTGCAAGGCGGCATCAAGTTGCGCCTGTGCCGCGATATGGCGGCGGCAGAACGGGCAATGCAGCCCCCGATACAGGCCCACCAATATCGGGCTTTGTCCGCGAAAGTCTTCGAGCGCGATCTTTCCGTCGCGTGTGATCGCGTCCAGCACGACGTTCGGTGCACGATCGCCCGGTTGAAGTGGTCCCTCGACGTGACGTTCAGACATGATGGCACTCCTTCACATGATCTAGTCAAGAAACGGCAGTACGATCAGCCCTGCGGGATCAAGCCCGTGCCGCGTGCAGACGTCCTGTGCCAGCGTGAAATATCGCTCGGCTTCGGGCATGTCGCCTCGATCAAGGTTCAGCGTCGCAAGACCATCATAGCATGGAAACAGCTGCTGCGGCTCGCCGGTTTCGCTCGCCACCTCGATTGCCTCATTGTAGCAACGAGCAGCCAGATCGGGCCGGAAATGGCATTGATGGATTTGCCCGAGCACGATCAACGGCACGGAGAGATGCTCGCGCTGATCAAGCGCGCGGTCGATTTCGATCGCCTTTTCGGCGGCCGGCACCCCCTCCTCAGTACATTTGTCGGTGAAGGTGCAACAGGCAACGGCAAAATTGGCGAGAAGGCGCGCCTGGAACCCGAGATCGCCGATCCGACGCGCGACATCGAGTCCGCGCCGGCAAATCTCCACGGCTTTCGCAGGGTCGACAATCGTGTAGAGCACACCGAGATTGGTGTAACCGCGGCAGGCCACGTTGAGGAGACCGGCGGCCTCGGCTGCTGCGACACTTTGCTCCACCTCGCGGACCGCCTCCTGGTGTCGGCCAAGCCGCGCCAGTGCCACCCCCTTGGTGTTGAGCGACTCTGCAATGGCGCGCGCCGCCTCGAATCCGACTTGCCTGTCGGCGTCCGCCGGTACGCTTCGGGCGTAGCCAAGCGCCTCGTCCGCCCATCTCGCGGCGGCCACGTGATCGCCCGTGCGAAACGAAAGACGGCCGCGCTCTTGCAGGAGGTGCGCCCACTCGATGGGCGCGTCGGTCCCTCCCAGCCGTTCGGCCGCCTCGGCATAATGCGCCTCTGCCTTGATCCGCTTGCCGGCGTCCCACAACAATCGGCCAAGCTTGCGGAGAATTCGCGCTTCGCCGATGCGGTCCTCCGCATTGCGATGACCTTCCAGCGCACTCTGGTAGTGCTCCTCAGCCGTGATCCTCCGGCCGGCCGCGGCACACAGCTCCGCGATCCGCTCGCAGAGGATCAGGCGTTCGGGCTCCCGTTCCCCGCCGGCCAACAACACGGCGAGAGCCTGTTGGTAGAAGCGAATGGCATCGTCATTGGCGTAGGTCGCGCGGGCGCGATCGCCGGCCGCGCGCAGATAGCGCGCACCTTTCGGCTTGCTCGCGCTCAGGCTGAAATGGTGTCCGAGCAGTATGAGGTCCTCGAGGCGCTCGGGCTCATTGCCATAGAGCCGCTCCAGCGCGGCACCAATCCGTCCATGGAGCTCGATCCGACGCTGCAAGAGCAGGTTTTGATAGATCACGTCCTGAAGCATGGTTTGCGTAAAGCGATAAGATCGCAGCGAGATCGAGTTGGCGCCCGCGACCTCCTCGACAATCTCGGCATCGCACAGAAGTTCGAGCCCCGCTTCCACCTTCGTCCTCTCAGATGCCATCGCACCGAGAAGAGCCGCGTCAAAACGGGGGCCGATCACCGCGGCCTCCTGGGCCAAGCGGCGCACCTCATGCGGCAGCCGGTCCAGGCGCGCCAGTAACAGGGCCTGAATGCTTGCCGGTATACCGGCGGCGGCTTCATCTGACTTGATCCGCCACCGTGAGCCGTCACGCTCCAAGGCGCCAGCTTCGATGAGACCGCGGATGATTTCCTCAAAGAAGAGTGGATTGCCGCCCGCGCGCTCGAGGATTCGGCTGAACAGATTGCCCGGCGGTTCACTCCAGCCGTGGCTGAAGTAGGCCGCCAGCAGCTTTTGTCCGTCTGCATCACCAAGCGGAAGCAATCGAAGGGTTGTATGGCTGATCCGTCCCGAGCCGAACTGATCCAGTTCCAACATGGGCCGATGCGTAAACAACAGCATCAGCCGCGTACGCTCCAGCCGGTCCATCAGGAATCGCAGCGCTTCAAGCGATACAGCATCGGCCCAGTGCAGATCCTCGACAATGATCAGGAGCGGCGACAGGACCAGGCGCCGTTCGAACACGGTACGAATCGCAAAGAATATCTGCCGCCGAAGCTGCTCGGGCTCGACGTGCTGCAGCGCGGCGTCCGGATCGCCGAGGCCGAGAACGTGGAAATAAAGGGGCATCAGGCGATCGGCCTCTTCGACCGCAAGGCCGAGCTCCGACAGTGCCGTGGCCAGCTTGGCCTGGGCCTCCGCCACGGTCGCCTTCTGCGCGATGCCGTAGGCGCTGCGCAGCACAGCGGCAAGGGTGCCATAGGACTGTTCGCCCAGCGGCGAGCAGACAGCGCGCCGGATCGCCACGCCGGCGAAACGGTCCTCATCGCGGGTGTGGGCAACGAATTCGTCCACCAGACGCGTTTTGCCGATGCCGGCTTCACCGACCAGCCGCACCAGCTGCGCCGCGCCGCCACACGCGAGATCAAGATTGTCGACTAGACGGGCGAGCTCGGCGTCGCGCCCAATCACCGGCGCACTGAGGCCCAGCGTATCGAGGCCGCGTGCCGCACGGGGCGTGTCGAGCGGTCCGTTCAAGCGATGGACCAGGACGCTGCCCATCTTGCCCTTCAGCGAGACCTCGCCAAGCGATTCATATGAGAATGCATGCCGCGTAAGACGGTAGGTCAGCGGCCCGACCAGCACCTCGCCCGTGGAAGCCATCGACTGCAATCGTTGAGCCGTATTCACCGTGTCGCCCGTGACCGAGTAGGATTTGGCAACTCCAACACCCAGTCCGCCAGCAACCACGTGCCCGGTGTTGATGCCGACATGAAGCAGGAGCGGTGACCCGGCATACGCCTTTGCACGTTCGCTGAGTTGCGCCGTTCGGCCCATCATATCGAGCGCGGCGCGGACGGCCCGCTCGGGGTCGTCTTCGTGCGCGGCCGGCGCTCCGAATAGCGCAAGCAGCGCGTCGCCGATGAATTTGTCCACGAAGCCGCCAAAGCTTTGCACCGCCGCCGTTAGCTCCTCGAACAATTCGTTCTGAAGCGCCTGCATGACTTCAGGATCGAGTCGCTCGCTCATCGTGGTGAAGCCGCTAAGGTCGGCAAACAGCACGGTAATGGTGCGGCGGTTGGCTTCGCTGTCGATCTTGTCCGGCTGCGATCGAAACCCGTATAGGGCGTCGGCCGTCGGCGCCAGCGGTGGCGAGGACGCCCTGGTTGGGATTGTCACGCGGCTGGCCTGCATTGATGCCTGCCCGCCGGCCTTGGAGGCTTCACTGACGAGGGCGCCGCATTTCGGGCAGTACGCAAAATCCGGTGCGCACGCATAGCCGCAGCCGGGGCAGGCGTTCGGCTGCTTCGTGCCGCATTTCGGGCAGAAGGCAAAGCCGCTCTGAACCTCGGAACCGCAACAGGAGCAGTTCATGGGTCGAGACCCCGCGGGCGCCGCGATGGCGCAGTCTGCTGGACCCGGTCAGATGGGCCCAGGATCCCGGCAAGGATGGGCTCGTCGTGCCGGAAGAGCAAGCGGTGGTAGCGGCCGCGAACGCGGCTTCACTCCTCCCCGTATCCCCTTAGCCGCTCAATATCCAAAATAGTCACGCCGCCGTACTCCAGCCGCAGCAGCCCCTCTTTCTCCAGCCGGTTCAGCGCTCGGTTGGCATTCTGCCGCGACATGCCGGAAAGCGCGCCGATCTCTTCCTGCGTGATCTCCAGATGCGCGGTGGATTCCGGATAGAGGATCGGATTGAACAGCGAGGCGATGCTGCGGGCAAGCCGCGCAGTGGCATCCAGCGTGCGGTTGACCTCGAGCATGCCAATGAACTGGCCGAGACGTTCGTTGAGCTGGCGCACCAGGAAGCGGTTGAAGCCGACGCTGTTCTCGAACAGCCACATGAAGGCGCTGCGTTCCATCAGCGCGACGCGGCTGTTGCGCAGCGCGACCACGTCATAGCGGCGCGGCTCGTTCTTGAGCACGCTGCCCTCGCCGAACCAGGCCCCCGCTGTCAGCCCGGCAAGACTCGTCTCCTTGCCGTCGCGCGAGACCCCACCCATCCGGGCAAGCCCAAAGACCATGCCAGCCCAATAGTCGAACGTGTCGCCGCGCATGAAAACGGTCTCGCCCGTGCCGTAGGACCGCTCCGTGATCCCGGCACGAGCGACCTCGATCTCCGCTTGCGTGAGCTCGCGCGACCAGGCAGCGACGCGCTTCAGTTGATCCTCTGAAATCATGATCCCGAAGCCAGCCGCACCGTTCGTAACTCCTGTTCTGCTGCAATGCAGCATGATCGTCTCGACTACCATCAGACGAAAGATGGCGGCTGCGAGCGCCCGAAAACTTTGTCGCAGAATTGTCAGGCGGGAGACATTTCAAAATAGCGCTTTCCCCTATTGAAGACCACTTCGGGCGATGCGGCTTTTGATCCCAAACGGGAACGAGAGCGGCGCGGCTCCGGTCGAGACCATCTGCTGCATGGCCTCACCGGCACGGCCGTACTAGGATCGCCCGACAGAACGGACGAAGAGCGCCACTGAATGCGCCATCACCGGGAGGGATCTGTTTGGTGGCTACCAGTCTTGAAGTGCGCGGCGTGTCCTTGCGATTCGGCGGCGTTCGTGCGCTGACCGATGTCGGCTTCGCCATCAGGGAAGGCGAGCTGTTCTCGATCATCGGCCCCAACGGCGCCGGCAAGACCTCGATCGTGAACTGTATTTCCGGCCGCTACAAGCCGACCGAAGGCCAGCTGTTCTACCAGGGCCGCGACATCACCGGCCTGACGCCCAACGCGCGCGCTTCGCTCGGCATCGGCCGGACCTTCCAGAACCTGGCGCTGTTCCACCACATGAGCGTACTCGACAACGTCATGGTCGGACGCCACCACCTCCTGAAGAACAATTTTCTCACGGGCTCGCTGTACTGGCTCACCGGCGCGCGCAAGGAAGAGCTCGAACACCGCCGCAAGGTGGAAGAAATCATCGACTTCCTCGATCTCCAGTCGGTCCGAAAGGCGCAAGCCGGCACCCTCTCCTACGGCTTGCGCAAGCGCGTCGAACTCGCCCGCGCCATGGCACTGGAGCCGCGCCTCATTCTCCTCGACGAGCCGATGGCCGGCATGAACTTTGAGGAGAAGGAGGACATGGCCCGCTACATCGTCGACCTCAACGAGGAGTTCGGCATGACCGTGGTGATGATCGAGCACGACATGGGCGTGGTGATGGACATCTCCCACCGCGTCATGGTGCTGGATTTCGGCCGCAAGATCGCCGAGGGCGATCCGGCCGCCGTGCTCGCCGATCCCCACGTCAGGCGCGCCTATCTCGGCGAAGAGGACGAGGTGCTGGTCGATCCTGACGATGCTCCGCCGGCGCAGGAGAGCGCGGCATGATGGATTACGCAGGGCGCGTCGCGCAGGCCGACACTTATCCGAAAATGCTCCGGCTCAATGCGAAGGAGTACGGCGACGAGATCGCACTCCGGGAGAAGGATCTCGGGCTCTGGCGCCCGTTCACCTGGAACGCCTATCAGACGCGGGTGCGCGATTTCGCGCTCGGCCTCATCGAACTGGGCCTTGGGCGCCAAGACGTTATAGGCATCATCGGCGACAACCGGCCGGACTGGGTCGCGGCGGAAATCGCGACCCATGCGATCGGCGGATTGAGCCTCGGGCTCTATCGCGACGTGCTCGACGAGGAAGCCGCCTATCTCCTCACCTATGGTGAGGCGCAACTCGTCTTCGCGGAGGACGAGGAGCAGGTCGACAAGCTGCTCACCCTCGCCGACCGCGTCCCAAAGCTGAAGCACATCATCTACTCCGATCCGCGCGGGATGCGGAAATACGACGATCCGCGTTTGATGTCGGCGGAGACGTTTGCCGAACTCGGCCGGGCGCGGGCTACGCGCGAACCAGAACTTTACGACCGGCTGGTGGACGCGACCAAGGGCGAGGACGTCGCGATCCTCTGCACGACGTCAGGCACCACCTCGCATCCAAAGCTTGCGATGCTCGCCGCCGGCCGCGTGCTCGGCCATTGCGCGACGTATCTCGCTTTCGACCCGAAAGGGCCGGACGACGAATACGTGTCGGTGCTGCCGCTGCCCTGGATCATGGAACAGGTCTATGTACTCGGCAAAGGTCTCTTGTGCCGGATGAAGATCAACTTCGTCGAAGAGCCCGAGACCATGATGAACGATCTGCGCGAGATCGCGCCGACGTTTGTCCTGTTTGCACCGCGCGTTTGGGAATCGATCGCCGCCGACGTCCGCGCCAGGGTGATGGACGCAACGCCGTTCAAGCAGCGCCTGTTCGACATCGGCATGAAGAGCGGGCTTGCCGCGCTCGAACAGGGCGAGCGTTCCGGCTTTGCCGACGCGATCCTGTTCCGTGCATTGCGCGACCGCCTCGGCTTCACCCGGCTGCGTTCAGCCGCAACCGGCGGCGCGGCACTCGGGCCCGAGACATTCAAGTTCTTCCAGGCGATGGGCGTGCCGCTGCGCACGCTCTACGGCCAGACCGAGCTGCTGGGGGCCTACACGCTGCATCCCGCGGGCAAGGTCGATCCCGACACCACCGGCGTGCCGATGGCCGACAGCGTCGAGATCCGCATCGACAATGCCGACGTCCACGGCGTCGGCGAGATCGTGGTGCGGCATCCCAACATGTTCCTCGGCTATTACAAGAACCCGGAGGCGAGCGTCGCCGACATCAAGGATGGCTGGATGCTTTCCGGCGACGCCGGCTATTTCAACGACGACAAGCAGCTCGTGGTGATCGACCGCATCAAAGACCTCGCCGAGACCTCGCGCGGCGAGCGCTTCTCGCCGCAATTCATCGAGAACAAGCTGAAGTTCTCCCCCTATATCGCCGAAGCCGTGGTGCTGGGCTCGGGGCGCGACGCGCTCGCGGCGATGATCTGCATTCGCTACTCCATCATCTCCAAATGGGCGGAGAAGAACCGGCTCTCGTTTACGACCTACAGCGACCTGGCCTCGCGGCCCGAGGTCTACGCACTACTCCGCAAGGAGGTTGAGACCGTCAACGCCACGCTGCCGCCGGCGCAGCGCATCTCGCGCTTCCTGTTGCTCTACAAGGAGCTCGACGCCGACGACGGCGAGCTCACCCGCACGCGGAAAGTGCGCCGCAGCGTCATCAACGAGAAATACGAAGGCATCATCGACGCGATCTACCGCGGCCAGGCCGACATCCCCGTGGACACCGTGATTCGCTTCCAGGACGGCACGACGCAAAGGGTGCGGACGACGCTGCGAGTGGTGGATTTGGGCGGACCGGGGCATTTGGCGGAGGCCGCGGAGTGAGCTTCGTGGCAATCACAGGTGCAATGCGTATTGCTGCGCCCTCTCCCCTTGTGGGAGAGGGCATCCCCGCAGCCCGCTCCACCCTCACTTCGGTGAGGGGTCCTCTCTCCGCGCATTCACTGCGGAGACAACCCCTCACCCGTCTTCGCTTCGCGAAGCCACCCTCTCCCACAAGGGGAGAGGGGAAGAGCGCGCCGAATTTATCAACGAGCATCACTGCATGAACACCGCCTTCCTCATCCAGCTCCTGGTCAACGGACTCGTGGTCGGCACGCTCTATGGCGTGGTCGCGATGTCCTTTGTGCTGATTTACAAGGCTAGCCAGGTCGTCAATTTCGCGCAGGGCGAGCTCTTGCTTGTCGGCGCCTGGGTGTGCTGGACCTTGCTCGCGAAATACCAGGTGCCGTTCTGGATCGGCATGCCGATGACGCTGGTGTTCATGTTCGTGTTCGGCATCGCGGTGCAGGTCCTGATCCTGCGGCCGATGATCGGCGAACCCATCATCTCGGTCATCATGGTGACGATCGGCCTGTCCACCGTGCTGCAGGCAACGCTGAAATGGATGTTCGGCGTCAATCCACAGCCGTTCCCGCGCGTGTTCGAGAGCCAGTCCGTCAGCCTGTTCGGGCTCCAGATCCAAACCGTCTATATCATGAGCCTCGTCGTCTCGATCGCGATGATGATCGGCATGGCCTGGTTCTTCCGCGCGTCAAAGTACGGCCTTGCGATGCGCGCCACCGCGTTCAACCAGCAGGTCGCGCAATCGCTCGGCATTTCCGTCAAAAGCGTGTTCGCGATGGCTTGGGCGATCTCCGCAACGGTGTCGGCGGTGGCAGGCGTCGTGGTCGCGGTCGTGAACGGCGTATCCTCGGGCCTTGCCGCCTATGGGATCAAAGTGTTTCCGGCTGCGATCCTCGGCGGGCTCGATTCCGTCGGGGGCGCCGTGCTCGGCGGCATCATCATCGGCCTGCTCGAAAACATCGCGCAATATGTCGACAGCGAATACCTTCACTGGGGCAATCTCTACGAGATCGCGCCGTTCTACGTCCTCATCATCGTGCTGATGATCAAGCCCTACGGCCTGTTCGGCACCCACGACATCGAACGGATCTGATCCATGGCCGGTCCCGCCCTCATCCCTGCTGGTGATTTCCGCACCTCTTACGCGGCTGACACCACGATCTTCCCGACCGCGACCAGCCGCAACTTTGCGATCGTCGGCGTGGTGCTGCTCTGCCTCGTGCCGCAATTCCTTGGTGGATACTGGCTCAGCATCCTGATCCAGATCGGCATCTTCTCGATCGCCGCGCTTGGCCTCAACATCCTGGTCGGCTTCACAGGCCAAATTTCGATTGGCCATGCCGCGTTCTTCCTGCTCGGCGCCTTCACGTCTGCCTACATCTCGAACAGCACATCGATCCCGGTGTTCTTCGCGATACCCCTCGCGGGCGTCGTCACTGCGCTGATCGGGCTGATCTTCGGCATCCCGGCGGCGCGGCTGAAGGGGCTCTACCTCGTGATCGCCACGCTCGCCGCGCAATATATCCTGCTCGACTTCTTCTCCCGCGCGGAGTGGTTCACCGGCGGCTCGGTGCCGGCCAGCGCCAATCCGTTCTCGATCTTCGGCTACACGCTGCGCGGCGACAGGCAATATTTCTACGTCGTACTCGCCTACGTAGTTGCAAGCTACGTCCTCGTCACCAATCTGATGCGCACGCGCGATGGCCGCGCGCTGGTGGCGATCCGCGACCATTATCTCTCCGCGGAGATCATGGGCATCAATCTCACCAAGTACCGCACGCTGTCATTTGGGCTCGCGGCGTTCTTCGCCGGCATCGCCGGCGCGCTCTATGCGCACTACCAGCTCGTGGTGTCGCAAGAGGGTTTCGGCATCGAACGTTCGATCCTGTTCCTCGCCATGATCATCATCGGCGGCACCGGTTCGATCATGGGCACGCTGATGGGCACTGCGTTCGTGGTGCTGCTGCCCGAGACGATGGAGTTCCTCAGCGTGACGTTGAAGGGCGGCGCGATCGACAAGGCGCTGTCGCTCAACAACAACATCACCTTCCTGCGCGAGATCGCGATCGGGGTGATCATCATCGCGTTCCTGATGTTCGAGCCCGACGGGCTCGCCCATCGCTGGCGACAGATCAAGGCGTATTGGAAACTCTACCCGTTCTCCCATTGAGCGCGGGCAACTCTCTAACCAACAAATAAACAGGAGGAGGCAACCAATGAAGACAAAATCCTTTTTGAGCACCGCATCGCTTGCACTGGCGATCGCCGCATTCTCGTCAGGCGCGCAGGCGCAGATCGCAATCGGGCATCTCGCCGATTATTCCGGCGGCACGTCCGACGTCGGCACGCCCTACGGCCAGGCCGTCGCCGACACCTTCGCCTGGGTCAACAAGAACGGTGGCGTCGGCGGCAAGCAGCTTAACGTCGACACCAACGACTATGGCTACCAGGTGCCGCGCGCCATCGCGCTCTACAAGAAGTGGTCGGCGCCGGACTCCAAGGTCGCGGCGATCATGGGCTGGGGTACGGCAGACACCGAAGCGCTGACCGGCTTCCTCGCACAAGATAAAATCCCCGATCTCTCCGGCTCCTACGCCGCCGCCCTCACCGATCCCGAAGGCGTCAGCGGCAAGGCCAAGCCCGCGCCTTATAATTTCTTCTATGGTCCGAGCTATTCGGACTCGCTGCGCGCGATGCTGATGTGGGCAGCCGAAGACTGGAAGGCCAAGGGCAAGTCCGGCAAGCCGAAATTCGTCCACATGGGGGCCAACCACCCGTACCCGAACGCGCCGAAGGCCGCCGGCGAAGCCATGGCGCAGGAGCTCGGCTTCGAGGTGCTGCCGCCGCTGGTGTTCGCGCTCGCGCCGGGTGACTACAGCGCGCAGTGCCTGAGCCTGAAATCCTCGGGCGCCAACTACGCCTATCTCGGCAACACCGCCGCGTCCAACATCTCGGTGATGAAGGCCTGCAAGACCGCCGGAGTCGACATCCAGTTCATGGGCAATGTCTGGGGCATGGACGAGAACGCCGCCAAGACCGCGGGCGATGCCGCCGACGGCGTGATCTTCCCGCTGCGCACCGCGGTGAGCTGGGGCGGCGATGCGCCCGGCATGAAGACCGTGATGGAGATCTCGAAGATGTCCGACCCGACCGGTAAGGTCTATCGGCCCGTGCACTACATCGCGGCGGTCTGCTCGGCGCTCTACATGAAGGAGGCGATCGATTGGGCCGCCAAGAACGGCGGCGCCACCGGCGAGAACGTCGCCAAGGGCTTCTACCAGAAGAAGGACTGGGTGCCGGCAGGCATGGAGGGCGTCTGCAATCCCTCGACCTGGACCGACAAGGACCACCGCGGCACGCTGAAGGTCGACCTCTACCGCACCAAGATTGCGGGCGCGACCGACGGCGACCTCAACGACCTCATGGCCAAGGGCGCGATCAAACTCGAGAAGGTCAAGACCGTCGAGCTGCCGCGCAAGCCGGAATTGCTTGGGTGGTGAGCCTAGCGCTCACCTCACACACAAATGTCATCCCCCGCGAAGGCGGGGGATCCAGTACGCCGGAGCCTCTCCGTGAGTCCTCAGGCGTCTCTGGAATACTGGGTCGCCCGGTCAAGCCGGGCGACGACAGCGGAGTATGAGGCATGACCGACATTCACGAAGCAGCTGCTCGCCCCTCCCGAACCGTGGTACCCGCGCCGCCTCTCCTTGGCGTGCGCAACATTGAGGTCGTCTATGACGACGTCATCCTGGTGCTGCGCGGTCTCAGCCTCGACGTGCCCAAGGGCGCGATCGTGGCGCTGCTCGGCGCAAACGGCGCCGGCAAGTCGACGACGCTGAAGGCGATCTCGGGGCTGCTCAAGACCGAGGACGGCGAAGTCACGCGCGGCGAGATCCTGTTCGAGGGCGAGCGCATCAACGGCATCGATCCCGACAAGATCGTCCGCCGCGGCATCTTCCAGGTAATGGAGGGCCGGCGCATCGTGGCCGACATGACCTCGCTGGAAAACCTCAAGCTCGGCGCCTTCACTCGCAGGGACCGCGAGGTCGGCGCCGATCTCGATATGGTCTTCAACTATTTCCCGCGCCTGAAGGAGCGCACCGGGTTGGCCGGTTATCTCTCCGGCGGCGAGCAGCAGATGCTCGCGATCGGCCGCGCGCTGATGGCGCGCCCGAAGATGATCCTGATGGACGAACCCTCGATGGGTCTGTCGCCGCTGCTGGTCAAAGAGGTGTTCTCGATCATCCAGAAGATCAACCGTGACCTCGGCGTCACCATTCTCCTGGTCGAGCAGAACGCCCGCGCTGCGCTGTCGGTGGCAAGCCACGGCTACATCATGGAGCAGGGCAAGGTCGTGCTCGACGGCACCGCGGACGAATTGCGCGACAACGAGGACGTCAAGGAATTCTACCTCGGCGGCGCCGGCGACCAGCGCAAGAGCTTCAAGAACCTCAAGAGCTTCAAGCGGCGCAAGCGCTGGCTTTAACCTTCCAATACCTGTTCCGCTTCCGTGACTGCGCAGAGAACATGATAGAACGACGACGCAGGAATGGTGTCGATCAGCGATTTGCCGTCGCGGTCGAACTGGTCGTACCAGCCGCCCCGCACGGGATGGCTGAGATAATGCCGTTCGAGCCGCGCCAGCGCCACGCGCGCCTCGTCCGCCGCGCCCGCCTCGCCGGATTCGGCCTGCGCAATCCACGCCTTCGCAATCTCGGTCTGCGGCCACAGCCGGCGCGTGTTGCGGCGAATCTTGCCGGCGTCGTCACCCTCGTCGATCAGGCAGCCGGTGGCCTCGTCGCGATAGCGCAGCGCGGTTTCCAGCAGCTCCGCGCGCCGCTGTCCGGTCGGGCAGCCCGTGATGCGTTCGAACCCCTTCAGCAACCAGACCCATTCCGCCTGGTGGCCGGGCTCGACGCTGACCGGCGCGATCTTCGACCAGTCCTCTTCGAAATATTCGCCGAGCGCGCGCGTCCGCTTGTCGTAGAGATTGGCGAGGAACAGCGCGAAGAACTCGCCGGCACGGTTCTGGAACGACAAATCGTGGGTCGCGTCGAAGCACGCGATCATCGCCTCGAAGAGATGCATATGCGGGTTCTGCCGGCGCGGCAGCGAGACCGGAAGGCCTTCGTGGACGCCGCCGTGCGGCGAGCGCAGATGGCCATCGAGGAAGGCGAGCAGCGCATCGATCTCGGCGCGAATTTGTGCGTCCTGGTCGAGCGCATAGGCGCCCGCGAGCGCAAACAGGATGAAGGCGTGGTCGTAGGCGTCGCGCCGGCTGTCCAGCACCGCGCCCTCCGACGTCAGCCGGTGCACGTAGCCGGGCCGGCCGTCGGGCGCCTTTGCTTTGGCGAGCAGATGCTCGAGCCCCTTCAGTGCGATGGCGCGCCCCTCAGGGTACCAGCCCATCTGCGCGGCCTTGGCGTAGCACCAGATCTGGCGGGCTTGCACGAACACCCGGCGCGGCGCGGTCACGTCCGCCGTGCCGTCGCGGTGCAGCCGATCGATGAAACCACCCGTGCCATGGTCCCAGCCAACCGTCGACCACAGCGGCAGCGCCTCGTCGATCATGCGGCGCTTCAGGCGCGCGACGACGTCCGCCCCCTCCTCCGAGGCACTGATTCCCTCGTCAGCCATCGCGTCCTCTTCAAACCTCGCCAATGGCCGTCTGATACCCATGCCGGCCGTGGCGCGCAACGGATGCCAACCCGGAAAGATGAGCCATGACCGCCCATTACGACGCCCTCGAGACGCGCGAACAAGCCGCGCGCGAGGCCGATCTGTTCTCCCGCCTGCCGGGCGTGCTGCGCTCTGCGATGACCGCGCCCGCCTATGCCGATCGGCTGAATGGCGTCGACCCGGCCGCCGTGACCTCCAGGGCGGCCCTGGCCGGCCTGCCGGTGCTGCGCAAGTCGGAACTGCCGGCGCTGCACAAGGCCTCCACGCCTTTCGGAGGGTTCGTCGCGGCGGCGCCCGGCTCGTTCGCCCGCCTCTTCACCTCCCCAGGGCCGATTTTCGAGCCGGAGGGGCGGCAGGCTGACCCCTGGCGCGGCGCACGGGCGCTGTTCGCGGCCGGGTTCCGACCCGATGACATCGTGCTCAACACCTTCAGCTACCATCTCACCCCCGGCGGCTTCATCTTCGATGCGTCAGCCCGCGCGCTCGGTTGCGCCGTGATCCCGGCTGGTCCAGGGAATACCGATCATCAATTCGAGCTGATCGAGGCCTACCGCCCCGTCGGCTACAGCGGCACGCCGGACTTCCTAAAGATCTTGCTCGATGCTGCCGCAAGCTCGGGCCGCGACCTCTCCTCGATCAAGCGCGCGCTGGTCTCGGGCGCGGCCTTCCCGCCCTCGCTGCAGGCCGAGATCAAGGCGCGCGGCATCGACGCCTACCAGGCCTTCGGCACCGCCGATCTCGGCATCATCGCCTTCGAGACCAGCGCGCGCGACGGCATGGTCGTGAACGAAGATCTCATCATAGAGATCGTCAAGCCCGGGACCCGCGATCCCGTGGCGCCCGGCGACGTCGGCGAGATCGTCGTGACCTCGCTCGACCCGCACCATCCCTGGATCCGGCTCGCTCTCGGCGACCTCACCGCTGCGCTGCCAGGCACGAGCCCCTGCGGACGCACCAACATGCGCATCAAGGGTTGGATGGGCCGCGCCGACCAGACCACCAAGGTCAAGGGCATGTTCGTCCGCCCCGAGCAGATCGCCGAGATCGGCAAGCGCCACCCCGCGCTCGGACGATTGCGCCTGGTCGTCACGCGCGAGCGCGAGGCCGACGCGATGACGCTGAGAGCGGAAACGGCGGTCGCAAGCAATGTGCTACGGGAGGACATTGCGGCCAGCTTGCGCACGGTGACGAAGCTCGGCGGCAATGTCGAACTAGTCAGCCCGGGCGCACTGCCGAACGACGGCAAGGTGATCGCGGACGAGCGCTAGGTGCGGTCCCGGCCGCGCGTTTGCGACATCCTTGACAAGCCGCTGGCGGTACGGTGAACAAGGGCACAAACATCTTGTTGCGGCACCCTATGACGACGACACCTACACGCCTGGCCGTCTTCTTCGACCGCGACGGAGTCCTCAATCATGACACAAGCTATCTCTTCGAGGCCGCCAAGTTCAAGTGGATGGATGGCGCGCGCGAGGCGGTCAGGCTCGTAAACGAGGCCGGCTACTTTGCCTTCGTCGTCACCACCCAGTCCGGCGTCGCCCGCGGCTTCTATGAGGAGAGCGATGTTCAACGCCCTCCACCGCTGGATGACAGCGGAGCTCGCCGCGGTCAGCGCGTATATCGATGCGTTCGAATATTGTGTCAATCGGCCCTTTAATTGCGGTTTGTTGTCAAGCTACCATTCTTCCTTTCTCCAGTGACACGCCGGTAGCGATTGCTCCGTCGGAGCTGGTCAGGTTGCGGAGACGGAGCGATCGCGGATGGCGAGACGATTGCCTAGCGGGCTTGGCAATCGACGTCGTTGGCGGCTTCGTCGGGTTGGGTTGATGTCGTAGCTGGGGTCATGGTCCTTTCCGAGGTCGCGAGCGCCTCATGATGATGTCCGGATCGGGCGCCTCGCCGTTTGCAGCGGAGTGCGGGCGAACCGCCACCAGCCGATTGACCGAGGTCACCACGACCACCGTCCCAGCGGGACATCGCCAGTCCGGCGGACCGGACCAGGAACTTGCGAGCAAATATCAGATTGGCTTCGGCTGGCCCCAGTCGAACGACGTGCCATCGACCCAGATGCAGTGGAGAATCACGGCGATCTTTCGGGCGATGGCGACCTTTGCCTTCTTCATGCCGATCCGCTTAGCGAGCTTTATGCCCCAGGCCTTTAGGGAGCACCACTTTTTGGTTCGATAAAGAAGGACAGTGGCGGCCTCGAACAAGTAAGTTCGGAGAAGCCGGTCGCCCCATCGAGATATCTTTCCGTTGGTGTCGGTTTCGCCGGATTGGCTGCGCCTCGGCGTAAGGCCGAGGTAGGCGCCGACCGTCGAAGCCGATCGGAAGCGCGAGGGGTCATCGATCGTGTGGCGGAACGTTAGGGCCGTCACGACACCGACCCCCGGGACCGTCATCAGGCGACGCGTCGTCTCGTCCAGCTTTGCCAACCGGCGGACCTCGTTGTCGAACTTACCTTGTTGTTGACAAACGTTCTCATGGATCGAGAGCAGCGGCGATATCACGCTGAGAAGCAAATGATCGACGCCCAAGAGTTCGCTGACCTGGTTGCGGAATTGTTGGCCGATCGCGCGAGGGAACAGCAATCCACATTCCTTGATCAAACTGCGAATCTGGTTCTCGATGTCTCGGCGCATGGACACTGGCCGAGATCTGGCGACAAGGATCGCTCGGATCTTCTGGCTTTCCTCACTTTTGACTTTTACCTCTCGATACCATCCAACCCGCACCAGTTCGGCAAGCCCTCGCGCATCATTCTGATCGCTCTTGTTCATTCGGACCGACAAAGCTGCGTGCGCATGCCGAGCGTCGATGCAGACCACCGGAAGCTCAACCCTGCGGAGTTCATGCCATAGCCAACTCGCCATCGCACCGGTCTCGAAGCCGATACGCTCGGCATGAGGCGCATGTTTGTTAAGCAGGTCAGTCAAGGCACCAGGATTAGACTTGGCTTTCCCTTCGAAGATTACTTGACCAGTCTCGTTGACAACGCACACAGCGGTTTCTCTCTGTGAGACGTCCAGCCCGACGTACTGCTTCATGGGTGAGCTCCTTCGAATCATTTGATTGCGAGGGCTCAACGATAACGGAGGTTGTCTGCCACGAGCGCCGACCGCAATTACGTCATCGTTTGCAAATTTTGCAAGCCGAATGACAGCCCCGATCGAGCGGTACCGTCGATTTAGCGACCGGCGCAAACCGGGAGGCCGGTATGATCAACGACCTTCTGAAACGCCTTCCAGCCGACGTTGGTCGAAGCATTTCCGTCGGGGAGAAGCACACAGACTTAGAGGCTGCGCACGCCGCCGGTGTAAGAGGCGACCTCTTCTCGGAAGAACCCTTGAGCGGTTCTTGAGGCCAGTCCTGCCCTTGGACCAAATACGCCGATGAGACGTTCCATGTCCTATCATTATGCACGATCGCTTGCTGTGCTTGATCGTTGGCCGGCCCCTCTCAAACGATCTCCTTCTTGCTAGGATCGAGTGTCAATTTTGAGCCGAACCACAGCATCGGCGGATTGTTCGATCAAAGCGAAGAGCTCGCAGGCGCCATCAGCTTTGACGGTCTTTCGATGGAGATCGCGCATGCATCGGTCCAATTAGCCACACTTCCTGAAGCGAATATAACCGAAGGTAATTCACAGGCGGAAGCAACCGTCAATAGCGCACCAGAAGGCCGCAGCGGGGGTCTTGCCTTTCCCATCCCAAGGTGCCTCTCCGCAAGCCCCCTCTCGCTCGTGCGAGGGCAGCCATGCCTGATTTGTAAACAACTCCGTCAGACCGCATCACCTGAAACTCGCCAGCCGAGAGGCCTGGAGCGCACGGCTAGCGACGAGTTCATGACACCACTCTGCCGTACTCATCCCCAAGATCTGCATCGGCACGGCGACGAAAAAAACATGGAGGGCTCAACACACAGATCGTACCATTACCGATCGCCAAGGAGCTCTGGGAGGCAGCCCGACCCACGCCATATCAAGTGCTGCAACGACTGATATGCCTCAAGCCACGAGATCCGAGGGTCCGGCGAACAAGAAAGTGAGCCCGTGGGCGAGCGCGCGTCCGCAGCTTATCATCGTCGACCTGCATCCATGGTCGAAATGCGCGCGAACGGGACGACTTTTTGACTCACCAAGTAATGAACTCTTCGACGTAGCCGCGACGGGTCCAATAAGGATAGCGTGTGGCAGTTACATTAGTGTCCCCGGAATACAAATCACGGACCGTTAACTCGTTATGCTCGTGGTTAATAGAAAGAACGGCATCTGTGGATCGGCGCGCAAACTGCCAGTAAAACTCGGCAGTCCCTCGTGACATCTCAGTCCACGAATCGATATTGACGATCAGGTCAAATCTTTCGGTGTTCGTCTCGAGATCCGAAGCGGACATAATATTGAGCTGCCCTGAGCCAGCTTCGCCATTGAGGCGAACGGCATCAGGACCGAGGACGCGCCCGAGAAAATATCCCTGCGCTGCATTCGTGAGTGGAATATCAACGATCGTATAGTTTTTGACGCCAAAGATGTTCGCGAAATAGGCGGTCCGGCCAAGGCCCGCGCCGATTTCCATGACCTTGAAGTCGTGTCGCCCCTTGGCGATCTGAGCGATACGCCATGCCTGATAAATGGCGTGGATCGACCGAAAGCCGACTATTCCGCGACTGGACGGTAGTCCGAGCTCATTCGGAAAGGGATTTGGGAAGTGCAGTTTCAGCCCAATGGCGCCGTCGATCTGATCCAGAATTTGGTCCGTCGTTTGGGCCGAGACGTCGTGCATGCCGACCTGATCCGGCACGGTCTCAACATACGGAACACGGCGCGCGCCGAGGCTTTCGGCAACCGATCGCAGCCCGTTCATGAGCCAGAGCGCGTAAAGCGTTCTCCAGTCCTCAGTGCGGTTGAGGCTCTTGATTACGTACTCGTGTGGCTCGATCGCGCCCGGCGGGGCTTTCGCGATGGCATCAAAACCCCAGAACAGCGTGTTCTCGCCCGGATTGCGCAGAAGTTTGGCCGCTATTGCTTGATCGGTCCCTATCAATCCATCGTGGATTTCTCGTTTAAGGTCGGCGAGGCTGACATCCCAAAACGATCCAGTCGGCCGGTACTGTTCGAACGAGCGTTTATAGGCGGCCATCACGCGATTGACCAACGGCAGGTCGTTCCCATGGTCTGTCGACGGCGACCGGACAAGCTGCGGAGAAAGTTCGGGCGGCGCGCTATGCAACAGCCAAGCGAACGAGCCGAGTTCGGGCTTCGACACAATGGGATTAAGGCTAGCCTGACGAGTCCAGCGCCGTAGAACTTTCATTGGGATGTTTCCTTAAGCAAGTTCTCCTCACCACGTAGCATTTGCGTGACGCGTATTGAAGGGCCCATCACCCTCCTTTTGCGACTTTGCGGTGGCTTTTTTCTTGGGAGCATCACATGACGAATGTCACGGCGCTCAAGCAGCGGACGCGTTGGCAAACCTCGCGTTCCCTGTTCGTGAGCCAGATGCACATGATCTTCTGTAACCGTCCCCTTATGATCGACGGAGAACCGACATGATGCTGCGAAGCAGAGCGGTAGCGCCCTACATAATGCTAGGCGTCCAGTTCCCGCTCGAAAGTTTCGGGGTTGGGCGCGAACAATTCCTCGACATAGCCCTTCCGCATCCAATACGCATTCCAACAATGACGAGGTCATTTGCGAATTTTAGGAGAAGATCCTGCGTTCGGACGTGATTATAATCATAATTGACGGACAGGAAAGCCGGCACCACTCTGTTATCTCACAAGCGTATCGCTGCGCCATTGACTGGTGAATTTCAGTGAGAGAGTCGAAATTCACCGCGAAATCGCAGCGTCTCTTTGACGCAAAGAATGCAGCAGTCGGCATGATCTTGATGGGGCTTGTTCTGATTCTCCTCACTGAACAGGGCTATCTGTTCCGAGCCTATCGTTGCCGCCAAAAAGTGCGCTTGCGAAAGACATGGTGAAAGGAACGTCTACAGCGGTGTAATCCCGTACGTCCAACCTATACGCATCGTAGATGCTGCGCCCTCATCCTGCTCCGATCTCGACAACGCTGCTCCCTCGCAGGCGGTCCAGCTCAGTCTTTACACGCCAGCCCTGATACAGTGCCTGGATGGTTCGATATCGGCGCATTCGGCGCAAAGCCGCTGACGGGATATACCTTAGACTCGCTAAACACGCCGCTCAAGGCCAGTATATCAACCATAACGGATGGACTCACGGCCCTTAGATCTCTGATTGATACTCATAGTCCCTGTTCAGCCATTTAATGGTTTCACGGATCTTGGAGCGCATGTAATTGAAGCAAATCCGGCAGCGGCGGAGAGCCTCGGCTGGAGGAGCGGAAGACGATGAAGGCCTCAATTTCGGACGCGCAGAAGGCGGTCATTCTGAAGCAGGGCAATGACGGGTTGCGGTTGCGGACATCTGCCGCAAGGCTGGGATCAACCCGGCGACCTATTTCAACTGGAAGAAGAAGTACGACGGGCTGCTGCCGCCCGAGATGCGGCGGCTGAAGCAACTCGAGGACGAGGAGGGTAAGCTGAAGAAGCTGGTCGCAGACCTGTCCCTCGACCAGGAGATGCTGCAGGACGTGACCCGCCGAAAGCGTGGCCGGAAGCGCAAGCTCGTCGACGAGGTCTGTGGCGCGTGGCTAGTGTCGATCCGCAGGGCCTGCGAGGCTCTCGAGTTTGACGGGTCGACCTACCACTACAAGTCTCGTCGCTCCGGCCAGGCTGCCTTCGAACAACGGATCAGTGAGATCTGCCATGCGCGCGTCCGCCATGGGCACCGCCGGGTTCACGTCCTGCTGCGTCGTGAAGGCTGGGCAATCAACCAGAAGAAGAAGACACGACGTATCTATCGCGAATTGGGCCTGCAACTACGCAACAAAACGCCCAAGCGCCGGGTCAAGGCCAAGTTGCGCGACGACCGGACGTCGGCCACGCGATCCAACGAGACCTAGGCAATGGACTTCGTCCACGATCAATTGGCGAGGGGACACAAGCTTCGCGCGCTCACGATTGTCGATATCTTCTCCGCTTCTTGCCCGCGCTGGAGCCACGGTTCACCTTCGCGCGGCACCAACGTCGTGGAGGTACTGGAAGTGGATTTCCGGCGACGATCCTCGTCGATCAAGGCAACGAGTTCGTGTCGCGAGATCTTGACCTGGAGGCCTACCAGTGCGGCATCACGTTGGACTTCTCCCGACCGGGCACGCCACCGACAATGCAAGCCTTCAACGGCCGCTTCCGGGCCGAATGCCTCAACGACCACTGGCTCCTGTTCCTTGCGGACGCCAAGCACAAAGTGGAGGATTGGCGCAGATACTAAAACGAAGAACGCCCCCATGGGGCGATTGGCAATCGGCCGCCGACTTTGCTGCAAAACCACGTTGGCGCACCCACACCAGCGTGATCAGAGACGCAAAACTCTAGTTCCGGCTGGTCCAAAGTTCGGCCTCGCTGCATCGCCGCACCATGGCAACTCACTCCAGTTGCCATGTACATAATCGGCCCTCTGATTTGGGAATGCCCGTCGTGAGTCAGCACCTCAGCGGATTCGTATTGCTTCCGCTACGCCGGCCTTTTTTCACCCGAGCTTCCTTCGGCTGGACGAAATCGGATTACTTCTTCGACGTAGCCGCGCCGCATCCAAGAGGGATGGCGCTCGACGGTGACCGACTTGTTATCGGCATACAGATCGCGCCCCGTGAACAGGTTGGCCTCATGATTGATCGAGAGAAAGATGCGGTATCGGGCCTCGACGAAACGCAAGTATTCGGTCGCGGTCGGCCGCGCCATCTCGGTCAACGCGTCCACATTCAGCGCGACATCGAAGTCGCCTACGAGTTGGTGAAGGATGCGGACCACATCTTCGCCAATAGTCCTACTGAGAAAGTGCGCTTGCGCCACGTTCGATAGCGGAATATCGATCGCGACATATTCCGCCACGCCGAACAGGTAGAATGCGGTACGCCCGAGGCCGGCACCGATTTCGAGCACACGCGGCCGGTGGGCGAGGCTGATCACCCGCCAGGCCTGATAGATCGTAAGCGCGATTTTCTCCGCACGTGACACCCGCGTTTTTGACGGATGGCCTTCGTATCGAGGGCGGCATCTGACCCGTTCAGGCAGCGGCGGTT
>NZ_JBEPRY010000022.1:0-149552 GCF_040548605.1 Bradyrhizobium sp. JR4.1 | reverse complement strand
AAGACGAACCGGCGCGATGCGGTAAGCCTCGCCAAGCTGTTGCGCGCGGACGAGCTCACGGCGGTGTGGGTGCCGGACGAGCGCCATGAGGCTATGCGCGATCTCTCGCGCGCCCGTCAAGCAGTGAAGAAGGACCTCCAGGGCAAGCGTCAACAGATCTCGTCATTGATGCTGCGGCTGGGACGCATCTATCCGGGCAAGACAACGTGGGGACCAGCCCACATGAGATGGCTCATGTCGCAGAAGCTCGAGCATCGCGAGCAGCGCATCGCATTCGAAGAGTTACTTGAGGGGGTACGCCAGGAAAGTGAGCGGCTGGAGCGTTTGGAAGATGCCATCCGCGAGGTAGTACCCGAGTGGTCGCTCGCCGAGGTTGTGTCGGCCCTGCAGGCGATGCGGGGGATTGATCTCATTGCGGCTGTGGGGGTGCTGGCTGAGATCGGTGATCTATCCCGCTTTCAAAATCCGCGCGAGCTGATGGGCTATCTGGGTCTGGTGCCCACAGAAAACTCGACTGGCGACCAAGTCAAGCGAGGCGGCATCACCAAAGCCGGTAATGGGCGGGCGCGACGTATTCTTGTAGAGGCGGCCTGGAGCTATCGATATCCGCCGCGCGTGAGCCGAGACAAGCAGCCAAAGGTGGAGGCCGCACCGAGAGTCGCGCGCGAGATTGCGTGGAAAGCGCAAACCAGGCTGTGCGGACGCTTCCGCTCACTCGAGCGGAAGGGCAAGCGGCGAACCGTAATCGTCACGGCGATTGCCCGAGAGCTATCCGCCTTCATTTGGGCGATCAATCGCGAGCTCATGCCACCTCGACAGGCGTGACATCGTTGGGGGCTGTGGACCGCTCGAGTCATGAGGTGCGCTCGACCGGCCCACAGCCCCCTTTGTTGCAATCAAGATCAGGGGGCAGTCGCAGACATTAATCGTGCAGAAGTGAAGGCGGGACCACGGCAGGGGAAATCCTGAAATCCATTATGTGGCCGATCATCCGATCGACGCCCGACGCTAGACCAGGGACAGCCCCAGACGAAAAAACGGAAATGCGGTATCCAACCCGCGCATCAGAGCCTGTTCACCGACGTCTTTGAGTCCCGCCTTCTCCTCTGCACGATCCATCGGCACAAGAACTTCACGATGAGTCCTCGTGGAGATGAGAAACCGTGCGCTGTGTGCTTGACTGGGGACATCAGAATGGGATGGTCGGCCGTGCTCCTGCCCCGCCAGCGATAAGCTGGCCAGGGGCTCCAAAGACAGGGAGCATGGCATCGATCTCGCGCGAGATCGCCCCGGTGAGCTCGACATGCTCGCGCTCGCGAAGAACATCCCTCGCCTGCTGAAGGCGCTGCTCGGTCTCGGTCTGCACGATCCGGGCGATCACCTGATCGCGGCGGACCTCGTCGCCGATGCCCACGTCGAGCGAGGGCAGTTTTCCGCTGACCGCGGGCACGGCATTGACCAGGCGACCACCGCTGCTCAACAAAATGCCGTCAGCGTAATGGCAAGATGCTGCCATGTCCCTGCACATCGGATCGTGCACTTGCCCGGCGCCACGCATTTCTATCCCCGAACGTCGCCCGTTACGCAAGAAGATGGAAGCACCACGGATCTTGAAAGCGCGATCGCGCTATTCCTGAGCGAAACGCTGACCGAGAAGTAGTCGTCATCCTAATATCAGGGACGCGATCACGCCCTACGTGAAAAGCTCTACCACGGTTTCCCCAAATGCCGAGCCGTCGCTGAGGCAATGGAATCGAGGGCCACAATCTTTGGACTCCACCGCTTTTCGGCTCCACATACTTCGGTAGGGCCGGTTTCAAGCACTCGATAAGAGGGGCCGAACAGCACAACCACGGACCCGCAACCATCTCAAATCGCTATTTGAGGCGGTGGCCTGAACGGGCGGATCGGTCGGCCGATCCGTCGGCAATATGAGAACCGAACCGCCAGCGACGACATTGTTTGTGGATATGGGCGGAAGGTCGGCATCGTCCTGCGAACCCGGCGTCCCGAACGCAGTGAACATCTTCTAAGTTGTTGATTTTTATCGAGGTGACAATCGTTTTCATCCCGTTTTGTTCACGGTCGTTTCACCCAATTCGTTGCGATTTCGTTGCGGCGTTCTGAGAGAGAACGGCCGCCACCGTTGCATGCTCTTGCAGGCTCTCCCAAGCATCAGCGGGACCGGGGCCATTCGCAAAATTTTCGCGCCGTTCTCTCCCGCAGAGGTTTGAGAATGATCCCAGCTTCTCTAACGCTCAGGCCAAAACTGCGGGGGAAAGTGCACTCCTCATTCCAACTGCAGTGCAATTCCAAGCTTGCTATTCAAGCATCGGCTGCCCAGTACGCATATTCCACGGAGGAGAGGATCAAGCTATCGAGCCCAAACAGGTGCGAAATCGTTCGCAGTCACTTTAGCGCCGCCTTAGCCCGGCACCTGGCAAAGGGTCCCATAGACATAGAGGGCCAGCGAATCAGGCCACGATCGCTTGTCCTGTCGCCTTATCGAACAAATGTGCTCGCTGCAGGTCGAGTCCCACGTCAAACGGCCGATCGGGCTCGGCGGCAACTCCGACCTGCATCTGCGCAGTGAACGGAAAGGCACCGACGGTGCCGATCACGAGCGTATGCGGTCCCAATGGCTCGACGTCCCTTACAATCATACGGACAAATGAGCCAGCCGGGGCCTCTTGGTAAACAACGTGGTCGGGCCGGACGCCCAGCACCAAGGGTTTGCCGATGCTGGCTGTATAAGCCGCCTCGCGAGACTTCGGTAGCGCTAACGCCGTGCCCGAAGGTTCGATGAAAACTAGCGCGCCGTCTCGGGCGACAATCTCGCCATGGATGAAATTCATGCTGGGTGCGCCCATGAATCCCGCGACGAAGAGATTGCTGGGCTTCTCGTAGATCGTGATCGGGTCGGCCGCCTGCTCGATCCGGCCACGATTCATCACCACGACGCGATCCGCCATGGTCATCGCCTCGACCTGATCGTGCGTGACATAAACGATCGTCTTGGCAAGACGGCGATGCAGCGCCTTGATCTCGGTCCGCATCTCGATGCGGAGCTTGGCGTCGAGATTTGACAATGGCTCGTCGAACAGAAACACGTCCGGGCTGCGCACGATGGCACGGCCGATCGCGACGCGCTGACGCTGTCCGCCGGAGAGCTGCTTGGGCCGGCGGTCCAGATATTGCTCGAGGTCGAGAACCCGTGCCACGTCCTGAACTGCTTTCGCGATGCTGGCGCGTGAATTGCCGCGCACCTTCATGCCGTAGCCGATGTTCTCTCCGACCGTCATGTGCGGATAGAGTGCATAGTTCTGGAACACCATCGCACAATTGCGCAAGCCCGGACGCAGCTGCGTCACGTCGCGGTTGCCGATGCGGATGTTTCCGCTGGTGACCGCCTCCAGCCCCGCAATCATGCGTAATGTCGTGGTCTTGCCGCAGCCGGACGGCCCGACAAGCACGACGAATTCCTCGTCGGCGACGTTCAGATCGAGCCCCTCGATGATCTTGTAGGGCCCATATGCCTTGGTGACGTTCTCGATCTTGACGTGCGCCATGGATTCCTTTTCCGTCCCTTGCATCGACGGCCAACAATGCCCGGATGATGCTTACGCATCATCCGGGGCAGTCTCCGCAGGAAGCTAGTTCTTGGGCGGAAGACCCATCGCTGCGCGATAGGCCGCCAATTGCTTCGCGCGCCCGAACTCGTCGGTCAGGCGATTCCATTCCTTCGCGACCGCGTCCAGCGCGGCCTGCGGCGTGGTCTGGCCGGCCAGCGCCTTGCCAAGCTCGATCTCGACGACCTCGGTGTAGGAGAAATAGCCCGGCAGACGCATGTCGAGCGCGACATTCTTGGCATTGATCGAATCCGCTTGCGCGCCGAGATATTCCTTGGCCTCTTCGGGCGAGAAGTTCTTGCTCCACAATTGCAGATTGGCCGTGTGCGATTTGCGGTAAGGATTGACCCCGGAGCCACCGGTGATCGCCGCTTGCCCCGACACTTCGGGGCTCGTCAGCGTCTTGACGAAGTCCCAAGCTGCCTGCTGGTTCTTGCCGACCTTCGGTACCGCGACCTGCCATCCGCCGAATGCCATGAATGGCGCCGGCAACACGCTTCCGAACTTGTCCCACTTCTTGGTCTTGGCGTTCCAGATCTGATCCGATCCCGGCAGGATCGCCGAACCGACCTTGCCCGAAATCTTCGACTGCTTGGGATCGGCGGCGATCACGCCGGTGTCGCCCCAGCCGATCGACTCGGCCACCTGGCCGCCGGCCACAGCGGCATTGACCTCGCCGAACGAGAAGTTCAGCGCATTGGGCGGGCCAAGTTTTGAGGCACGGATGTATTCTTCCAGTCCCTTCACCCAGCCCGGATTGTTGATCTGGGCATCCATCGTTTCGGGGTCGAAGAACATCGCGCCCGGATAGTTAGGGTTGTTTGTATAGGCGGCCGCGTGGCTGAAGAAGAACCAGAACTGCTGGCCGCCGCGACGGAAGGCTTCCGCCGTGCCCCAAAGCCCCTTGTCCGGGCGCTGGAAGAACTCCGCGATATCGAGATACTGCTTCCAGGTCTTTGGCGGCGCCAGGTCGTAGCCGTACTTGGCCTTGAAGGCGTCCTTCTCCTTGGGATCGTTGAACAGGTCGGTGCGATAAGTGTAGGTATGAACGTCGCCGTCCATCGATTGCGAATAGATCTTGCCTTCCCACACCATCAGGCGCTCACGATAGGCTGGCTCGATATCGTCCCAATCCTTGCCGGACTGCATCTCCTTCGGCATCTCGCTGAGAAATGAGACGAAGTCTGGCAGCCAGGCGGGTGCAAAGCTGACCAGATCGAATGTCGCGTCCGATCCCGTCAGTGACGTGACGATCTTCGGGTAGAGCTCCGACCATGGAAACTCGACCACATTGACTTTGCCGCAGGTCTTCTTGGTCCATTCGTCCGCGCCGAGCTTGAGCGCAGAGGCGATATACGGGCCGGTCTGCGACGCCACCGTCAGGGTGACGCCGGAATAATCCGGGCTACAGGCAGCGTTCGCCTGGCTCACGGTGCAAGCCATCGCGAGCGAGGTGGTCAGCATCAGAAACGTCCGTCGCAACATCGTCCAGTCCTCCCTAGATAAGTTTTTTGCTATTTGATCGCTCCGAGCAGCAGGCCCGACCGCATCATGCGGCTGAGCAGACCTGCCATGATCATCATCGGAATGATGGCGACGAGCGCCGCGGCCGAGATCGCCCACCATTCGTCGCCGCGCTGGCTGTTCTGTCCCGCCACCAGGATCGGCAGCGTCTGCCATCTGGAATTGGTCAGGAACAGCGCGAACAAGAACTCGTTCCAGACGAAGGCGAGCGTGATCATGAAGGTCGCCAGCAGTCCGTTCATCGACATCGGCACCACGATGCCGAGGAAGATGCGCCAGCTCGGCACGTTGTCGACCATCGCGGCCTCCTCGACCTCGATCGGGATAGCTTCGAAAAAGTCGCGCATCAGCCAGACCACGATCGGCAACGAGAACGCGACGTAGCACAGCGTCATGCCGACATAGCTGTCGATGAGCTGGAAGCCGAGCCGGCCGATTTCGCTGTAGAGCAGATAGAGCGCGAACGCCGTGACGATCGGCGGGAACATGCGCTGGCTGACGAACCAGAACAGGATGTCCTCATTGCCGAGGATCGGCCCCGGCAGCGGCAGGCGGTTGGCCAGGATTGCAGCGACAAGCGAGATCGGGAACGCCAGCAGCAGCGCCTGCGGTCGGGTAAATCCAAGCGTGTTGTTGAACAGCAGATAGCCGCCGAGCGCGAGCAGGAAGAAGATCAGGCCGGCGCCAAGGCGCACCCTGAATTCGAACCGCACCAGCGCATAGGCCGCCATCGCGCCGATCGCAGTCGCAATCGCCGCCGCGGACAGTCCAATGATCGTCGAGTTCAGGAAGGTTCGGAAGAACTCGCCACGGATGCCCTGATAGAGATCGATGAGGGGCTGCAGGGTCGGCGTGAAATCGACGAACGGAATATAGGTCGGGCCGCCGACCACGCCCGGCGGGGTCTTGAACGCCGTCACCACCACCCAATAGAGCGGAAACACCGAGATCAGAAACCAGACGAGCACGCCGGCCGCGACCAGGCGGCGGCTCCAACTCGACAGTCCGGTAAGGCCTTGCCCGCTCATCGGCGCTTCTCCAGATGCGGCCGTAGCAGCGCCAGATAGGTCACGCCAATGATCGTGATCGCGATCAGGAACAGGAAGCTGAGCGCCGACGTGTAGCCGAGATTGAACTTCTTGAAGCCCTCCTGATAGGCGAACAAGGTCAGGGTCTCGGTGTCTACACCCGGTCCGCCGCCTGTCATCACGAACACGGTGTCCATGATCTTGTAGCTCTCGATCAGGCGGATGAAGACGACCGCGGCGGAGATCGGCAGCATCATCGGAAAGGTGATGCCCCAGAATTGCTGCCAGGCGCTGGCGTTCTCGAGCTCGGCCGCCTCGTAGACGTCTTCAGGGAGTGTCTGCAGGCCAGCCAGCATCATCAGGATGATGAACGGTGTCCACTGCCAGATCTCAATCGCAATGATGCATGCGAGCGCCCAGTGTCCGTTGGTGAGGAACGGCAGGTTCGCCAGTCCAAACATGGACAGGAACTGGTTGAGCGGGCCCATGGTCGGATTGAAGATCATGCGGGCAACGAGCGCGACGGCGACCGGGGCCAGCAGCATCGGCAACAGCAAGGCCACGCGAAACAGCCGCTCGCCAGGAACGCGCGCGTTCAGCGCGAGCGCAACGCCAAACCCGATCACGTATTGCACCCCGACGGCGATGAACGCGATTAGCGACGTCGTGAAGATCGCATTCCAGAAGCGCGGCTCTTGCAAGAGCGTCACATAATTACCGAACCACACCACGCGTGGCGGGATCGGCGGAATCAGGCGATAGCTGAGGAAGCTCGTGGTGAACGAATAGATCAGCGGAAAGATCGAGATCGCCAGCACGACGAGCACCGCCGGCCAGATGAAGACATGCTTGATCGGATCGTTCCGCATCATGTGCAGATCATTCCCTCAACAGGGCTTCAATCTCAGCGCGCCGCGGCATCGCAGGCGCAGTCCCCGCGCGCGTCACGGAAATGCCCGCCGTGGCCGAACCGAAGCGCGCCGCTTCCAGTGGATCGGCGCCGCCCGCAAGCGCTGCTGCGAATCCGCCGACGAATGCATCGCCGGCGCCCGCGGTTTCGACCACCTGGCCGGCAGCGAACGGCCGCACGTGCAGCGAGCGATCCCGCCCGTGAAACAACGCTCCGCGTTCGCCGAGCGTGATCAGCGCGGTACCCGCCCCCTTGGCCAGCAACGCGTCTCCGGCGCGGCGGGCACCGGCAAGATCGCTCACCGCGATCCCGGTCAGCGCCTCGGCCTCGGTCTCGTTGGGAACGACGTAGTCGCATAGTGCAAACAGGCTGTCGTCGAATGCGCCCGCGGGTGCCGGGTTGAACACGGTGATGCTGCCCGCAGCGCGCGCGATGTCGAGGCCGCGCTGCGCAGCCGCGACCGGTTGCTCGAGCTGGGTCACGAAGACGCGGCTGGTACGGATCGCATCCGCCGCCGCGTCGACGTCGGCGGGGTTGAGACCGTCGGCTGCTCCGCTCACCACGATGATGGCGTTGTCGCCGCGGGTCTCGTGGACATAGATGAAAGCGGCGCCGGTCGGCGCCTCCGCAGTCCTGGTGACGCGCGGCCGAATTCCTTCTGTCTCCCACGTCTTGATGGCGAGATCGCCGAAGGCGTCGTTACCGATACGCGAGATGAAGGTCACGTCCGCGCCCGCGCGCACAGCCGCCACCGCCTGGTTCGATCCCTTGCCGCCTGGTCCCATGGCAAATCCGGAGCCCGCGATCGTTTCACCGATTGCTGGCATGTTGCCGGCCCGGAACGCCAGATCCACGACGAAGATGCCGAGCACTGCGACGCCAGTCTTGCTCATGGTCGTCACTCTCCGTCCGGCGCGATGACGCCCTTGGAGAACAGGAAGCAGCCGTAGAAGCGCCGCTCACCGGTGGCGATCACGCAGTAGGCCGTCTTGGCCTTTTCATAGAAGGCATGACGCTCGACCCCGACCAGCGGCCAAGAGCGTCCCTCGGCGCGGTCGATCGCGGCCTGCACCTCGCGCTGCACCGGCGGCACCTCCTGGGGTTGGCCGACGATCTCCATGCGGATCGCGGCATCGTCGACGAACGTATCGAGCGGCAGCACCGAGAGGATGGCTTCGATCGCCTTTGCCGTACTGACGTTGTCAATGCGAAGCAGCTCGCCGAACACGGTCTGGCGCGCGATCGAGTCAGCAGGGAAATTAGTATCGCACACCACGAGGCGGTCTCCGTGCCCCATTGCGCGCAAGGCATAGAGCACGTCGGCATTGAGCAGTGGATTGATGCCCTTGAGCATGTTGCGTCCCTCCCTTGTCTTCAAGAATCGCCCGAACTCTGATGGTTCGGGCGCCAACCAGTATCACCGCAAGGTGACGTCTTTAGTCCCCGTAGGGAATCCAGATATTCTTCACCTGCACCGCATGGCGGAGCAGGATCGGGCCTTCGCTCGCCGCCCGGTCGTACCAATCGAGCGCCAGGCCATGGTCGACCAGCGTGCGCTTGAGATTGCCGACCGATAGCCGCTCCGCGGCCGTCGAGGCCTCCTGCGAGCCGAACACCCAGAGCGCATCGACGTCGTCATGTTCGGCGAGGACCTTTGCCAGCGCATCGCGCTCGCCGGTGACGATATTGACGACGCCTGCCGGCACGTCCGACGTCTCCAGCACCTGATAGAAATCAGTCGCTGCAAGCGGATGCCGCTCGCTCGGGACGGCGACGACACGGTTGCCCATCGCGATCAACGGTGCCACCAAGCTAATAAAGCCCAGCAACGGGGCCTCGTCCGGGCAGGCCACCCCGACCACGCCGATCGGCTCGTGCATGGCAAGCGCCACGCCGCGCAACGGCGGCGCATGGATCGTCCCCTCGTATTTGTCGGCCCAGGCCCCATAGCTGAACAGCCGCTCGATACTCGCGTCGACCTCTACGCACGCCTTTGCGGGCGAAACGCCGGTCATATCACCGATGCGCCGGGCAAACTCGTCGACGCGCGCGGACAGATTCTCGGCAAGGTAGTAGAGGATTTGGGCGCGATTATGCGTCGTTGCCCGCGCCCACCCCTCGGCCGAGCGCGCGGCAGCCACCGCGTTACGGATATCCTTGCGATTGCCCTCGCCGATCTCGCCGAGGTGCCGCCCCTTCGGCGACAGCACCGTGCGCGAATAATTCCCGTCAGGACGGACCTGCTTGCCGCCGACGAACAGCTTGGCGGTTCGGTCGATCGAGGGCGTGCCAAATCCTGCGCCGCCGGCAGAAGCCGCCGGGGATGGCGGCGGCACCTTCGCCCGCGCCTTCCGCCCGCTCCATGCCTTCGGCTTGAGGTATTCGTAGAGGCCTTCCCGGCCGCCCTCGCGGCCGAAGCCGGACTCGCGATAGCCGCCGAAGCCGACGCTGGCGTCGAACAAATTGGTCGCATTGACCCAGACCACGCCGGCCTGAAGTTTTGGCGCGATATCGAGCGCCAAGCCAATGGTCTCGCTCCACACGCTGGCCGCAAGGCCATAGCGCGTGTTGTTGGCGAGCATCACCGCCTCGTCCGGCGTACGGAACGTCATCGCGACCAGCACCGGACCAAAGATCTCCTCGATCGCCACGGTCGATGACGGATGCACGTTCCAGAGCAAGGTCGGGGGATAGAAGCATCCCTCGGCGGGGATCGGCCCCGGCGCCTGATACTTCTCGGCGCCCTCGTTGACGCCGGTTTCGACCAGCGCCTTGATCCGCTCGAGCTGCACCGGTGCGACCACCGCGCCCATGTCGATCGACTTGTCGAGCGGCGGACCCACGCGCAGCGTCTCCATACGGCGGATCAGGCGCTTGCGGAATGTCTCCGCAATGCCCTCCTGCAACAGCAGTCGCGATCCGGCGCAACAGACCTGGCCCTGGTTGAACCAGATCGCATCGACCACGCCTTCCACGGCGCCATCCATGTCGGCGTCATCGAACACGATGAACGGCGACTTGCCACCGAGCTCGAGGGTCAGCGACTTGCCGCTGCCTGCGGTCGACTGACGGATCAACCGACCGATCTCGGTCGATCCCGTGAAGGCGATCTTGTCGACACCGGGATTTTCGACGAGAGAAGCGCCGGTGGCGCCATCACCCGTCACCACATTCAACACGCCGGGCGGCAGGCCCGCTTCCGCCGCGAGTTCGGCGAACAGCAGCGCGGTAAGCGACGTGAACTCCGCCGGTTTCAGCACCACGGTGTTGCCGGTCGCCAGCGCGGGCGCGATCTTCCAGGCCAGCATCAGCAGCGGAAAGTTCCAGGGGATGATCTGGCCGATCACACCGACCGGGACATGGTCGGCGAATTCGCGCTCCTGCAATTGGGCCCAGCCGGCGTGATACAGGAAGTGGCGCGCAGCAAGTGGCACGTCGAGATCGCGGGTTTCCCTGATCGGCTTGCCATTGTCGATCGCTTCCAGCACCGCGAACAGACGAGCATGACGTTGCAGCATGCGCGCCAGCGCATAGAGATGACGGGCACGACCGTGGCCACCGAGCTTTGCCCATGACGACTGCGCCGATCGCGCGGCGCCGACGGCAGCCTCGACATCCGCAGCGATGCCTTGCGCGAGTTTGGCCAACGTCTTGCCCGTGGCCGGCTCGATCGTCGTCAGATGCTTGGCCGAAGCCGGCGTGAGGAATTTACCGGCAATGAAATGCCCGAATGTCGCGTCGTGCCGCTTCAGCCAGGCGCGCGCCTCGCCGTCCGCCTCGGGAGCGGGACCATAATCCATGGTCTCGTAGTAATGTGCGATGCTCATGCTCAGCCCACGGGATGACGGTTGAAGGCCGAGTAGCGGCCGGTGACGTGATGCTCAAGCTGACGCTCGATGTCGGCGAGCAGGCTCGAGGCGCCGACGCGGAACAGATCGGGCTCGAGCCAATCGCGACCCAACTCCTCCTTCATCAGGAACTGGTAGTTGAGCACATCCTTCGCCGTCGAGATTCCACCGGCCGGCTTGAAGCCGATCTTGAAGCCGGTGCGCTCCTGATAGACCCTGATCATGCGCAGCATCGCCAGCGTCACCGGCAGCGTGGCATTGACGCCTTCCTTGCCAGTGGAGGTCTTGATGAAGTCGGCGCCGGCCATCATGCAGACCATCGACGCCTTGGCGACGTTGCGCAGCGTTTTGAGGTCGCCGGTTGCCAGGATCGTCTTCAGATGCGCGTCACCGCAGGCCGCGCGGAAATCCCGGACTTCGGCGTAAAGAGCGCGCCAGTCTCCGGTCAGCACATGCTCACGCGTGATGACGATGTCGATCTCCTGCGCACCGTCCCTGACGGACGCCTCGATCTCCTTGAGTTTCAGATCGTGCGGCACGAGACCCGCAGGAAATCCGGTCGAGACCGCAGCGACGGGAATGTCATGCCCATCGAGCGCTTCGACCGCGGTTGCGACGAAGCGGTGATAGACGCAGATCGCGCCCGTGTGCAGCCCGCGCCCGGCAAAGCCGAGCGCCTCGAGAAGGTCGTTTCGGATCGGCGCCCTCGCCTTGGCGCAAAGGCGCTTCACCCGCTCGGCTGTATCGTCGCCGTTGAGTGTCGTCAGGTCGATGCAGGCGATCGCCTTCAGCAACCACGCCGCCTGCGCGTCCTTCTTCACGGTACGCCGGCCCGGCAGGCTGGCAACCCGGCGCTCGGCAGCGGATAGATTGATCCTGATCTCATCGAGCCAATCCATCTCGAGCGCGCGGCCGCAGTTGCGCGCGATCGGATGCGGATGATTGTGATCCCGCGCAGGTGGCTGCGCCGGCACTGCGGATGGATTCGATATCAAGACGCCCTGCGCCATCGGTACGCCGCGCAATGCTAGCGAATCGACTGAGACGGCAGATAGACTGAATGTGCCGATTGCAACATGCGATCCTCCCATCTCTTGCCGGCTGGAGCTTCTGCTGCCTGCTATCGCGGACAGCGAAACGTCCTTCAGGCCAGATGTTATTATTGTAACAGATTGACGTTGCTAAACTCACATCATTGTAAGATCATTGTCAACCGGATAAGCAAGCTCGGTGACGAAAATGACTGAAACACCGACCGCACGCCCCAGCGAGACCCGCGTCCAGCGACTGCAACGGCTGCGACGCGCCGTCGAGACGAGCGGCGCACTGCATCTGAAGGACGCCGCAGAGCTGCTGAAGGTGTCGGAGATGACGGTCAGGCGCGACCTTGCCGGACCCGAGGCGGCGCTCGCTTTGCTCGGCGGCTACGTCGTCAACGCGGCGTCGCCGACCGGGATCAAGTACACATTCGAACAGGAAATCGACCAGCATACGCAGGACAAGCTCCTCGCCTGCCGATCAGCAGCCGCCTCGATCAAAGAAGGTGACACCATCTTCATCGATTGCGGCACCACGATGCAGTCGCTGGCGGATTGCCTGCCTGAGGACATGCCTCTCTCGGTGATCTGCTATTCGCTGAACGTCGCCTCGATCGTCACCCACCGTCCGGCGACGCAGGTGATGCTGATGGGCGGGCTCTACCATCCGTCATCGCAATCGTTCTCGTCGGATGACGGCCTGTCCTATTTGCGGCGGCTCGGGGTCAACAAGGCTTTCGTCTCGGCCGGCGGCCTGCACTGGACCCGAGGCGCCAGCTGCTCCAATTTTCACGAAGTCGCCATCAAGCAGGCCGTCATCGCGACCGCTATGGAAAGCATCCTCGTGGTCGACGCCAGCAAGCTCGGCAGCCTCAAGCCGGCGTCTTTCTCCGACGTCAGCTCGTTCTCGCGGATCATCGTCGGTGGCTCCGTGTCGGCAGACACGCGCAAGCACTTCCGCAGCCTTCCCGTCGAATACGTCACCAGCGCGGCCTGATCCGGACGGGGGCTGGTTCGCCCGGATCAGGTGGGCCGAAACGATGCGCGGTCCCGCGGAACCGCGCATCGGTATGACAGGCTCAGTTGCAGGCGGGCTTCGCCTTGTTGCAGGCATCCGTCAGCTCGGCCGGCGGATCCTTCTTGAACACGGTCTTGTAGGACTCCAGCACATTCGACTGCGTCACCGGCAACGACTGCACACCGATCCAGCCGGGCGTTTCCTTACCCAGCAGCGCATTCATCATCGCCAACGCCTCGGCAACGCCCTGGTCGTAAGGACGCTGCGAGCCGGTCGCCTTCAGCGGACCGCCCTTGGCAATTTCGATCGCCGATTGCAGGCCGAGGTCGACCGTCGTCATGGGAATATCGATGCCCTGAGCCCGCATCGAGCTCAGCGTGTCGAGCGCCGGTTGATCCCACACCGCGTACAGTCCCTTGACGTCGGGATTGCCGGTCAGGAAGTCGCCCGCGATCTGTGAGACCTTCGGCGGATCGGTGAAATCGACCTGCTTCATCTTGATGTCGGGCCGGTTTGCTTTCATCCACTCCCGCACGCCCTTGGTGCGCTCGTTGGTGCTGAAATAGTCGACGCCGAAATTGACGAGACCGATGGTGCCGCCCTGCGCCACGCAGGACGCCAGGATCTGTGCCGCGATCTGGCCATTGCCCTGGCTATCGGCCGAGACCATCGTCGCGTATTCCTCGGGATGCTTCAGGCCGGTCGGGATGCTGTCCATCAGCACGAGCTTGATGCCGGCTTTGGCGATCTTCTTGTAGGTCGGAGCGGTCGCGGTGAAATCGACCGGGATCGAAATGATGCCGTCCGGATGCTGCTGGATGGTGTTCTCGATATCGGCGATCTGCTTGTCCACCTGATACTCGGCGGATGCAACGCCCGTCACCGTCACGCCGTACTTCTTCAGCGTATCGGTGATGCCCTGGATCTGGAGCTGCGACCAGTCGAGATTGACCGTCTGCATGGAGATGCCGACCTTGAAATGCTTCTCTTTGACCTTGGCGGCATCGGCCTCCGACAGCGCAAGCACCTCAGGGGAAGCCGCCTTCTCGCCGTGGGGTCCCTGGCCGACGATCGATTTCGGCCCGAGCGTTGCGAGATTGACACCCTTGACGCAGGTCGCGGGCACTTCGGCGCGAGCCGAGGGGACGATCGAGACGGCCGCAGCGGCAGCCATCAACACAGTCAAAGGCACGGCTTGTCGCAAGATTGATTTCATTGTTTCCTCCATTTTTGGTCGCCGATTCCGGAGGGCCAGCGACCTTGCCCCTACCCACGCGGCGCGATCAAACTGACCCTCATTCGCAGCGCCTGACTTCGACTAGCGTTTCGTGAAAGCAACCGCGGCAACGATGATCGCGCCCTTGATCACGAGCTGCATCGGCGAGCTCACGCCGAGCAGAACAAGGCCGTTGTTGAGCGTGCCGATGATCAAGCTGCCGAACAGCGTCCCCAGGATGTAGCCGCGCCCGCCGAACAGGCTGCAGCCGCCGAGGATCACCGCGGCAATGACGTCGAGCTCCATGCCCTGCACGACATCCGGACGCGCGGCGTGTGAACGCGCCGACAGCACCAGGGCCGCGAGTCCCGCCAGCGTGCCGGTCAGGACAAAGGCCGCTGTCGTGATCCGTTTGGTATTGATGCCGGAATAGAGCGCCGCAGTCGGATTGCCGCCGACCGCATAGATGCGCCGGCCGAACACGTTGTAGTGCAGCAGCAGGATGCCGACGATCATCGCCGCCAACGTCCAGGCGATCGGAACAGGTATGCCGAGGAACGTGCCTTCGCCAAAGATCGCGAAATAGGTCTCGTTAGTGATGATCACCGGCTTGGTGTTGGTCACCATCATCGCCAGTCCCCGCGCCATGCTCAGCGAGCCTAGCGTCACCAGGAACGACGGGATCGAGAGCTGCGTGGTCAGGACGCCATTGAGCAGCCCCACCAGCGCGCCGGTGCCGAGCCCGGCCACGGCGCCCATGATCCAGCTGTTATTGATCTGGCTCATCGCGAGAGCGGCCGCCATGCCTGATAGCGCCAATGTCGAGGCAACCGACAGATCGATCTGACGCGCGATGATAGTGAAGGTCATGCCGACGGCGATGATCGACACCAGCGTGGTCTGGCGCCCGATGTTCAGGAAATTGTCGACCGAGAGGAACCAGGGCGAGGACAGGCTGAACACGACCAACAGGATCAGAAAGGCGATGTACAGCATGTACGGCCGCTCGCCCCGCAGCAGATTCTGGAGAATCTTGCGGCGGCGATCGGATCGGGTCGACGAGGCGACCACGTTGGGAGCGGTCAGTTCGGTCATGCGGGAAGCTCTTGCAAGTGGCCGGGCCCGGAGGCCTGGTACATCTGGAGGAGATGATGCAGCTCTTCGGCATCATCGATCTCGCCGCGCGAAAGCGTACGAGCCACGCGCCCGTTGACGATCACGGAGATGCGGTCGCAGAGCTCGATCAATTCGACGAGGTCGGACGAAACGACCAGGACCCCGCTGCCGTCGCGGACGGCGTTCCGGATCACGGCATAGATTTCCTCGCGTGCGCCCACGTCGACGCCGACCGTCGGTTCGTCCAGGAGCAGCACGCGCGGCCGCGGGTCATTCCATTTTCCGAACACGACTTTTTGCTGGTTGCCGCCGGAGAGTGTTCTGACCAGGCTGAACGCGCCGGGCGCTTTCACCGAAAGCCTGGCGACCGCGGTTTCCGCACGCCTGGCGGCGGCGCGTTGCTGCATCCAGCCCCAACGCGAGAAGTGGGGAATTCGCGGCAAGGTGACGTTTCGTTCGATCGAATGGTCCAGGACCAGACCCTGCACGTGCCGGTCTTCCGGCACCAGCGCGATGCCCTGCTCTATCGCATCGGCAGGCCCACTCGGCAGCCATCGCCGGCCCTCGATCTCGATTGCGCCGCTCTCGAGCGGCCTGAGGCCAAACACAGTCTCCAGAATCTCTGTGCGTCCGCTGCCGATCAACCCGGCGAGCCCATGGATCTCGCCCTTCAGCACGGACAGATCGACGGCACGAAGCCGGTCGTTGGACGCATCCGACAGCGACAAGACCGGCGACGGATCCAGTTCACGCTTCGCAGCAGGTTCGGTGCGCGGGCCCGTGGCTGCCGATCGATCCGTTCCGACGATCGCGTTCACGAGCCGCTTCATGTCGGTCTCGGCGGTGACAAACGTGCCGGCGTTGGCGCCATCGCGCAGCACCGTGACGCGCTGCGAGATCTCGAAGACCTCATTGAGCCGGTGGGTCACATAGATCACACCGACTCCGCGGCGCGTCGCCTTCCCGATCGCGTCGAACAGGATCCGGACCTCATCAGATGTCAGCGAGGAGGTCGGCTCGTCGAGGATCAGGAGCCGAACCTCGCCCATCAACGCCTTTGCAATCTCCGTCATTTGGCGATAGGCGAACGGCAGCGAGCCGACGGTCGCTCTCGTATCCAGGGGAATGCCGAGTTCTTTCAGGAACGCCTCGGCCCTGGCCATCAGCGCGCGTTGCCGGACAAAGCCTAGAGCTGCGCGCGGCTCGCGACCGAGCAACAGATTGTCGGCAACGCTCAAGGATTCAACGAGGCTGAGGTCCTGATAGACGACCGCGATCCCCGCTTCGCGCGACTTCGCCGGGCTGTCGAATTCCACCGACCTTCCGGCGATCTCGATCGTGCCGCTGTCGAGAGTATGAACACCGCTGAGGATCTTGATCAGCGTGGATTTTCCCGCGCCGTTCTCGCCGAGTAGCGCGTGCACCTCGCCGGCCCGGACCTCGAGGTCAACGTCGCGTAGCGCCCGCACGCCGCCAAAGCGCTTGTTGATACCGCTGACCGTCACAAGCGAGGTCGGCGGCCGAGGTTCTGCTGAAACCGAACCGGACAATTCCAAGCTTTCCTCCCGCCGGCCCTGCAAGACGCTGGTACGATGGTGACATATTGTTACTTTTGCAACTTACGTTGTTATAATTCTATCACATTGGGCAGGCTGTCAATGGCAGATCACGTTGGAGCAGCCGGTTCGAATGACCGCCAGCCCACCACACTTCGTGCGGTCGCGAACGCGAGTCGGAGAGCCGGCGTTCCCAGCGGGGGATCTGCTCAACATCAAGGACGACCCGAGCTCACGACACGCTCCGCCCCGTCCGAGGTGGCAAGCACCCGATCGCCCATGCTTGAGAAGAATGGTTTGCCAGATCATACGGGCGGAGATTACGCTCCCCAAAGCGAGCGAATTGCCAAGATAATGGCTAACTTCCGCAAGTAATTCGCAATTGTGGGTCCCCTGCATAACTGCCGCCCGCATCGCTTGGCGGAGGCGTGACTAGCCCGCCTGGGAAATCGCAGCGGAACACAGATCAGCCCGTCAGGAGGCGATATGGCAGCGCTACCTACTCCTATGGCGCGGGCTGATCGCTCTCGATAAAAGCACCCACCTCGCGCGAGCCGCGGCTTACCAGAGCCCGCTCCTATCGGCTGTCATGAGATTTTGAACCCCGGGCACACACATCGTGCACACGCCGCCCTCTAATCGACTGAAAATATTGAACCGCTCCAATCCATTATGGGCCAAATTGAGCCAGTCGTAGCCAAGGAGATCGAGGTCAATCAAGCGCGACCCACAGCGATCAGAAGCCGACAGGCCTCCCCACAAGACTAGACATGCTGCGATAGCGCTCGATATATGAAAGATCAGGCGCTATTCCGAGTCCTGGGGCTTGGTTCAACTCAACCATGCCCTCCCTCACATTGAGAATCGGACCACAAAACAGATCGCGCAACGGGTTGTCATTGGCATCGACCTCCAGCCAGCCATCGCCTCCGACACTGGCAAGCAGATGCGCGGACGCAAGCAAGCCGATGCCTCCACCGAGATAGTGCGGACAGAACGTCTTGCCCGCTTTCAGGATGTCGCGAGCCAGCCGGGCACAGACGCTGAGGCCGCCCCATTTCGCGATATCCGGCTGAACCACACCGATGACACCTTCGACCAGAACGTCCTTGAAGACCTCGAGGCTCGAAATGTTTTCGCCGGCGGCAATTGGCATCTTCGCCAGGGCGTGCAGCCTGCGCCATTCCTCGCGCGGGCGATCGGCGCGGATCGGCTCCTCCAGCCAGCGCAGATCGAGTTCGGCAAGCCGCGGCAGCATCTCCATCGCCTGCGCGACTGACCAGCCCTGATTGGCATCGCTGGCGAGCATGCCGGCGCCGACGAGCCCGCGTAGCGCGGCCAAATTGGCGAGATCGGTCTCGGTGCCGAAGCCGACCTTCAGCTTCAGCGCGCGATGGCCGCGCTTGAGCGCGGCTTCCGCCGTCCGCGTGGCCCCGCCGGGATTGATGCCGCTCGGATAGACCTTGATCTTGTTCGACTGGCCGCCGAGGAGTTGCCACAGCGGCACCCGCTGACGGCGCGCTGAGATGTCCCACAGAGCGAGATCGATGCCCGAAATCGCCTGCGCAAACGGACGGGTTCACCGCATTGAAGCGCCAGCACCTCGGTGCCCTCGGTCAGGACCTCGAACGCCTGAGCAGGACCATCGAATTTGCGCCCGACAAGACGCGGCGCCAGCACCTCGTTGACGAGCCGGGCACGATGCTCCGCGCCTGGAGCAGGAAAGTTCGACCAGGCCTCACCCCATCCTTCGATCCCCTCTTCGTCGACGACGCGAACGATGACGGCGGGACGATTGAGCATCTTGCCGAACGACGTCACCACCGGCGTTGCCAGCGGATAGCGATAGCAGAACGCCTCGATCGAGCGGATGATGAAGTTGTCAGTCGTCATTTTGCAGATCCTGCGATCAATCCTGGACCACGCGGAGCCGCCACCATCTCAGTAGGCGCGCGCGAAGTCACCTTCCTGCTTGATATCAGCGAACGCCGGAAAGCGCGCCTTCCATGGCGTCCCCTTGGCCGTGGTCAACTCGCTGAGCCGTTCGAGCACGTTAAGGCCATCCCTGCGCAAGCTTGCCGAAACCGCCGCGCGATCGGGGAAATTCTTCAAGACGGCATCGAGCCAAATGGTGCGGCCGGCGAGGAAGCCGCTCGCGCCTGCGGCATAGGAGTAATCGAGGACGCGCTCGAACTTTTCCGGCGCCGCGCCGCCCGACAGCAACACCCAGGGGATACTCCGTTCGCGGCAGATATCGCCGATCGCATCGAATTCCCTCTGCGCGGTTTGTGCCTCGGCACTGCCGTCGCGGGCCGGCAGGCTGTTGGCCGCTAGTGGGCTTTCCAGCTTCAGGAGATCAACGCCGTATTCGGGCTTGGCAAATTCGCGCACGCTGCCGATGACGAGACCTGGGAGCTTGCCCGGCGATTCCACATAATCGGCGGTGTGATTGGCGCTGCCGAGGAATGGATAGACCAGCAATTCGAGGACGTAGGGAATGTCGTGGCGGGCGCAGTCCTCGCCGATCTCGCGCACGAAGCGCTTCTGATGCTCGTTCACCGCGGCATCGGCGTCCGGCCGGTACCAGGCCAGCACCTTGACGGCGTCGCCACCCATCGCGCGGATCTTCTCCACGCTCCAGTTGGTGATCGCGCGCGACTTGCGGCCGCCCATGGTTTCCTCGACGCGGTGCTCTTCCAGCGTCATGATCAGGCCGCAGCGCGGCGGCAACAGATCGATCGCGGCAGGCACTGCGAAATTCGGGTCGAACAGCATCGAGCTACAATGCGGCGCGAGATTTTCGACGAGGAGGCGCTTGGCCGCCGTGACGTCGGAATATTCGACTTGCTCCCGCGTGATGCCTTTGGCCTTCGCGATGGCATCGAACAGCGGCGGCCGCTGGTCCAGCGCGACCATGCGAAAATGGCCGTCCGCGTCAGCAAGCCGTGCCAGGCCGCGGTTTTTTCCAATCGTTCTCATGGCTTCGTCCTCATGAATACAAGACACTCGTTGATACCGGGGATACCGTTGCGGCCGCCGGCGTGGCGGCATTTCATCGCGGCCGTCGCTGCCGAAAACGCCATGGCGGTGCGCACCTCGAGCCCGGCGCCGATCGCGAGCGCATAGGCGCCGTGGAAGACGTCGCCCGCGCCCGTGGTGTCGACGACATCGACGGCGTAAGCGGCCTGCCGGTGCAGGCCGCCGTTCTCGTACCAGCTGACGCCGCCCTCGCCGTGCGTGACGGCGATGACGCGGCAGCCGAAGCACGAAAGACCGGCCAGAGATTGATCTTCGGCCGAGCCGGCAAAGGCCGTGAGCGCGGGCTCGGAGAAGATCGCGTGGTCGGTCAGCGGCAACAGTCGCTCGAACACCGCGGCATCGGCCACATCGCCGTCGAGCACCGTCGCAATGCCACGCACTCGTGCTTCCCCGAACAGCGTCGCGGCACCCTCGACCCAGCGCGGATCCGCCAGAACGGACGATGCGCGCGCGACGGTTTCGAGCGGAAGCCAATCCGCGGCCTCGGGATAGGCGCCCCGGAAGTTCACGATCTGCCGCTCACCAAAACTATCGACGATAATCCCGGAGACGGACGAGCGGCCATCGGGAAACAGCCGGAAATTCTTGACATCGACGCCTTCGGCGGCGAACGCCGATCGCATCTCGTGGCCCGCGGCATCATTCCCCGCCCGCCCCCAGAACGCGACGGACGCACCGAGCTTTGCGACCGCGACGCTCGCATTGGCGGCCATGCCGCCGCCGAGCGTCCCGTACTCGACGGCCTTGATCTTTTCGCTTCCGCCCGCAAACGGCCGATCGACGCGCCAGACCTGGTCGAGCGCCGATAGGCCGAGGCAGATCACGTGCACGAGCTTGGCTTTGGACGCGACGTCCGCCAGCGCCGAGAGATCGCCGACATTGACCGACGCGCTCACCGCAAGACCTGTCCGTTGGCGGCATCGAACAGATGCGTCTTGCCCGATTGCGGACGCAGCGTGAGGCGATCGCCGACCTTCGGCCGGAGCGACGGATCGACTCGCGCGATCGAGGACGCGCCGGCGAGATCGAAATGAATTAGCGTATCTGAGCCCAAAGGCTCGACCAGCTTGACGTTGATGGGAATGCCGTCGGCCGCATCCACGGCGACAACGAAATGTTCGGGGCGAATGCCGAGCACGGCGTTGCCGGCCTTGCTCAGATGACTCGCGGCCTCACCGTCAAGCGGCACCACCGTTCCGCCTTGCGAGAGAACTGCCCGCTCCTGACGCCATTCGATCGGGAAGAAGTTCATAGCGGGCGAGCCGATGAAGCCGGCGACGAACTGGTTGGCCGGCCGCTCGTAGACCGTCTCCGGCGTGTCGTATTGCTGGATCGTACCGCTCTGGAGCACCACGATCCGGTCGGCCATGGTCATGGCTTCGATCTGGTCATGCGTCACGAAGACCATGGTGGTCTTGAGCTGCTGCGACAGTGCCTTGATCTCCGCACGAACCTGCCCGCGCAGCTTCGCATCGAGATTTGACAGCGGCTCGTCGAACAGGAACGCCTTGGGATTGCGCACGATGGCGCGGCCCATGGCGACGCGCTGGCGCTGCCCGCCGGACAGCTCCTTGGGCTTGCGGTCCAGATAGGGCTCGATGTGCAGCAGCGCAGCGGCGCGCTTCACCCGCGCGTCGATCTCCGCCTTCGGTGTGCCGCGTAGCTCCAGCGCAAACGACATGTTGTCGTAGACGCGCATGTGCGGATAGAGCGCGTAATCCTGGAACACCATCGCGATGTCGCGCTGCGCGGCCTGCACGCCGTTGACGCGCCTGTCGCCGATATAGAGGTCTCCCCCCGAAATCGGCTCGAGGCCGGCGATGATGCGCAGCAGAGTGGACTTGCCGCAACCGGACGGGCCGACGAACACGACGAATTCATGGTCCGCGATCTCCAGATTGAGATCGGGGATCACGGTGAAATTGCCGTAGCGTTTGGTGAGGTTGCGGATCGAGATCGAGGCCATGTTCACTCAGTCCAGCGCCAGCACAGGCTTGATCAACTCGCCCTTGGCGAAGCGGGCGAAATTCGCAGGGAGAGCCGACAGGCCGAACTCGCCGTCGACGAGGACGCGGTATTCCTCCTTGTACTTGCGCAGCAACTCGACATTCGGCTCGAAATCGGAGACCGGGAAGTAGAAGGTCCGGATCATGTAAAAATCCTTGCGGCGGAAGACCTTGCCTTCCTCGATGGTCCAGGGCGCGGCATTTTCGCCGACCAGCACCAAGGCGCCGCGCGGCAGCACCAGCTCGATGCCGAGGTTGCGCGCTGCGTGGGCGCCCGAGCATTCCATGATCAGGGCAAAGCGCTTCGAGGTATCGCCGACGGGATGCGCCTTGGCGCCGAAGGATCGCGCGATCTTCAAGCGCGCTGCATTGGGATCGGCGACATGGATGTCGTCGTAGCCGAGCGCGCGAAGCGCGAGCACGACGCCGAGACCGACGGGCCCTGCGCCCATCACGAGCACCGGCCCGGCTTCGGTTGGCGGCACGACGCGACTGACGAAGCGTACGGCATGGCCTGAGGTGCCGATGGTGTCGAGCAGCAGCGGCGCGAGGCTGTTCTCGATATCATCGGGGACCGGCAGCAGACAGTTTTCCGGCACCGGCACGTATTCGGCATAGCCGCCCGGTCTGTTCCAGCCGATCAGGCTGGAGACTTCCAGGCACATCTGGGTATCGCCGCGCTTGCAGGCGGCGCAGTGGTCGCAATGCAAAGGGATATAGACGGCGCAACGGCGGCCATGCAGGCGATGGCCGGGCTGCTCGACGACGCCAAAGATTTCATGGCCCGCGGTGAATTCGGCGCCCTTGTGCCAGAGCTTGAAATCCGAACCGCACAACGCGGTGCGCGAGACACGGACCAGCACCTCGCCGGCGCCGACATCGGGCATCGCCACGCGCTCGATGGTGATGCAGTCGTTGCCGTGGAAGACCGCGGCCTGCATGATCGAGTTCGGGCGGGGGGATACATTCATCAAAATACCTAGCCTTTCACCGCACCGAGCGTCAGCCCGGACACCAGCCAGCGCTGAACCAGGGCCGCCAGAACCAGCGGCGGCAATGCGATCAGCGTCGCCGCGGCCATGAGGGCGCCCCATTGCGTCGAGCCTTCGCCGATGAAGTTGAAGGCCGCAGCGATCAGCGTCTTGGTGTCGCCATTGGAGAGCACCAGCGCAAACAGGAAGTAGTTCCACGAGAATACGAAGGCGAGGATCGCCGAGACCGCGACGCCGGAGGCCACCAGCGGCAGCGCGATGCGCCAGAGGATGCGCGTGACGCTGCATCCGTCGACCTGCGCGGCCTCAAACACGCTGCGCGGAATGGCGTCGAACGACGGCAGCAGAACCCAGATCACGATCGGCAGCGTGATGACGGCGTGGCTGAGGATCAGCGCGGTGTAGGAGCCGATCATGCCGACTTGCCGGAACATGACGTACCAGGGCAGCAGGAACAGCGTGCCGGGCGCCATGCGCGCCGCCAGCGTCAGGATCGCGGGCCACGTGATCCGCGTCCAGGAGACGGCGAAGGCGGCGGGAATCCCGAACAGTAACCCAAGCGCGGTCGAACCGACGGTGACGATGAGACTGTTGAGCGCGTAGCTCAGGAACGGCGTGGTCCTTGTCAGCTCGGCGTAGTTCGCCAGCGTCGGCGAGAAGACTAGCGTCGGCGGATAGGCAGTGACCTCGAAGGACGGCTTGAACGATGACAGCACCATCCAGACCGTCGGCGCCATGATGAGCACACCGGCGATCACGAGTTGCACCGTGTTGAGCCAGCGGATCCAGCGGTCGGTATTGACGGCATCGTTCATGGCATCACCACGCCACTGCGCCGCGGAGGCGGTTGAAGGCGAGCACGGCGCCGAACACGATCGCGGTCAAGGTCAGCATCAGCGCGCTGGCATAGCCGATGTTGAAGAACTCGAAGCCAACCCGGAAGCCGTAGATGTTGAGCGTGTTCGAGGCGTTGCCGGGGCCGCCCTGGGTGGTGATGTAGATGATGTCGAAGAAGCGCAGGAGATCGACGCTGCGCAGGATCGCGGCAGTGACAATGGTCGGCAGCAGCAGTGGCAGCGTGATGCGCTGGAAGGTCTTGAACGCGGATGCGCCGTCGATCTGCGCGGCCTCGTAGACGCTCGGCGGCAGGGATTGCAGGCCGCCCAGCACGATCAAGGCGACGTACGGCGTCCACTGCCAGCTATCGATCAGCGCAACCGTCGGAATTACCCATGTCGGCGAAGCCAGCCAGTCCGAGGGCGGCAGGCCGAACGATTGCAGGATATAGTTGGCGGCACCTAACGACGGATCGAGGATCACCAACCACATCATGCCCGCCACGACAGGCGGCATCATGAAGGGCGAGATGAACAGCGAGCGCACGATGCCCGGCAGGCGCTTGGCACTGAACAGGACCATCGCGAGCCAGATGCCGAAGACGAGCTGCAGCACCAGCGACAGCACGAACAGCGCAATGGTGATCCACAGCCCGTGCCAGAATTCGTAATCGGAGATCAGCTTGGAATAATTGGCGAGGCCGGCGAAGGATTGCTTGCCGGTCGAGGAGAACGTTTGAAAGCCGAGCCAGATCGTATAGACGACCGGAAACGCGATCATCGCGACCGTGAAGAACACGGCCGGCGCCGAGAGCGCCGCCATCTCCAGCTTCTGCCGGTCCTGCGTGAGTGGCGCAGCCGTATCAGACATGCGTTCCTGTCCTCGATCGGGTGAGGTGCCGGCAGGCCGCGAGCCAGCCGGCACCCGGTGGTCAGTTCAGCGCGATCAGCGCGTCCAGCGCCTGGTCGGCATCTGCGCAGGCCTGATCGATCGGCTTTTGCTTCAGGATCAGATCCTGCACCGCCTGCCCGATGAATTCGCGCGACTGCGGATTGGCGACGATGGGATAACCGACTTCGGACGAGCCCTTGGTGGCGAGCACGTCGAGCGCGGCCTGCCATTCCTTGCGCACCGGCTCCTCATCGATCCACTTGCGATATTCAGGATCCTTGGCGACCGACGGGCGCGGCGGCGCGATGCCCTGCAGCGCCATCTTCTTCTGCACCTCGGGGCTGGTCGCCCACTGCACGAAATACCAGGCGGCATCCGGCTGCTTGCTGTGCGAGGACACCGCCATGCCCCAGCCGATCGTGGTCGGCACCTGGCCGGCCTCGCCCGCCGGGAACGGCAACAGGCCGGTGTCCTTGAGGCGCGCGCCGCCGTCCATGACGGTACGTAGCTCGTTGGAGGATTCGAACGCCATCGCGGCACGGCCGCTGCGGTACAGCGCTGAAATCTGCTGGAAGCTGTAATTGACGACGCCGGGCGGACCGAAGTCGCGCAGCAGCCGGCTATAGGTGTCGAGCGCCTCCTTGCCCTTGGCCGAACAAAGATTGGACTTGCCGTTGGCGATATAGGTGCCGCCGACATTGTGCAGCATGTTGCTGAAGGTGTAGGCGACCGCGGGCTTGAGGCCGCGCGAGACGAACGGCGTCACCGCACTGTCGCAGGTCTTGATCTTCTCGGCGGCGGCCTCGACGTCCTTGATGGTCTTCGGCGCCTCGAGACCGCACTTCTTGAAGATGTCGGTGCGGTAATAGAGGATCGGACCCTCGATGTTCATCGGCATGCTGGTGAGCTTGCCATTGAAGGTCGCGGCCTTCAGCAAGGCCTGGCTCAGCCCGGCCGGGTCGTATTCCTTAGCGACCTCGTTCCTGGCCATCGCCGTGAGATCGCCGTACCAGCCGGCGGCGGCGAACTGCTCGCCCTCGCGCGAGGGCAGCGTCATGAACACGTCCACCTCATCGCTGTTCGCATTCATGACGGTGACCAGACGCTGGCGCATCTGCTGTTCCTGATAACCGTCAACCTTCAGGGTCATGCCGGTCAGCTTCTCGAAATCGGCCTTGTAGGTCAGCAGAGCCTGCGAAACCGGATTGTTGTTGGCGAGAAAGGTGACGGTCTTGCCCTTGAACTTCATCCAGTCAAAATCGGCGGCATGCGCCTGCGCACTGACGGCAATCGCAAGAACGGACAACGCGACGTGCGTCGCGAGCATCCTGGCCTTCATCGAACTCTCCTCCCGGCCGGCCGCCTTAAGCTGGCGGACCATTTTGAACACGTCTGAGCACCATATGAAAACGGTTACAAAATAGACCTCGCGTCCGCCGTGTCAAGCGGTGGACAAGCCGCGAAATCTACGGCAGATTTACGACTGGCCGCTACCACGCGGCTCGCGCGGCAACTTGTAACGTTACATTCATGCGGCTGACCGACGCCAAATCTGTGAAACAGGGTATCCGCGCGGTGGCCGCCCGCGCCGGCGTTTCGACGGCATCGGTCTCCCGCGTCCTCAACAATCCCGATGCGGTGAGCCCGTCTCTGCGCGCCCGCATCGAGCGGGCCATCGACGCGCTCGGCTACATCCCGCATGCGCCGGCGCGCATCCTGTCGTCGCGCCGCTCGCGCACCCTGGGCGCAATCGTGCCGACGATCGACAACACGATGTTCGCGCGCGGCATCGCGTCGCTGCAACAATATCTGTCGTCGGTCGGATACATGCTGTTCCTCACCACGAGTGGATATGACCTCGAGATCGAGTTGCAGCAGGCGCGCAATCTGATCAGTCGCGGTGTCGACGGCCTCGTGCTGCGTGGCGATTGCCATCATGACGGGCTGCGCAAGCTGCTCGCGGACAACGCGGTGCCGTTCATCAACGTCGGCATCTACCAACCGGACAGGCCCTACCCCTGCGTCGGAACGGATAACGAAGCCGCCGCCCATCGCGCCGCCGCCCATGTCATCGAGCTCGGCCATCGCCGGATCGGGATCGTCTCGGCACTCCAGCGCAACAACGACCGCGCCAGTGCCCGCGTGGCGGGCTTTCGCCGCGCACTGGGCGAGAACAATCTCGAACTTCCCGCGCAATGGCATGTCGAAGTGCCCTATACGCTGGACGACGCGCGCGAGGCGGCGCGTTATCTCCTCAGTCTCAAGGACCGTCCAACGGCCGTGGTGTGCGGCAACGACGTCATTGCCTACGGCGTGCTGCTCGAAGCGGAGCGCAGCGGCTTTACGGTGCCGCGCGATCTATCGGTCATCGGCTTCGACGACCTCGACTGGAGTCGCCATTTGCGGCCCAGCCTGACCACGATCCACGTTCCGACCGGAGAGACTTGGCAGCGCGCCGGAGAATATCTGGTGCGGAGCCTCGCCGGCGAGCAGACCATCATGCATCGCGAGATCGACTTCTCGCTGGTGGTCCGTGAATCCACGGCTCCGCCTCCGAAATCCCCGAAGTGAGACCCTCCTGATGAGTTCGAATTTTTCCCTCGCAGCCGACTTTCATACCGTTGTGATCGGCGGGGCCGGCGACATTGGCGCTGCGATCAGCAACCAGTTCTGCGATCTCGGCGCGACAGTGACCGCAACCGGCGCGAACGAGGCGGATCTCGCGCGCACACTGCTCAAGCCGCGCGCGGGTCTCACGCTCGCCACGCTCGATGTCACCGATGACGGGGCCGTCGCAGCCTTTGCCCGGCAGCACAAGCGCGTGGACGCGCTGGTGAATTGCGCTGGCATCCTGGCGCGCGACAAGGAATTCGAGATCGAGACCTTCATGAAGGTTCTCGACGTCAATCTCACCGGCACCTTCCGGACCTGCATGGCTTTTCGCGCGTTGCTTGCGGAGGCGAAGGGATCGATCGTCAACATCGCGTCGATGAACGCGACTTTGGCGCTGCCGCGTATCCCCGCCTATTGCGCCAGCAAGGGTGGCGTCGTGATGTTGACCAAAGCACTGGCCTTGAAGTGGGCCGAAGAGGGCATCCGCGTCAATGCCGTTGCGCCCGGCTATATCGAGACCGCGATCAACGCCGCCGGCCGGACTGATCTCGCGCACTACCAGCGCATCGCCGACCGCACCGCGTTCAAGCGGTGGGGACAGCCGGAAGATATTGCCGGCGCGGTCGCGTTCCTGTGCATGCCGGCGTCGCAATATGCGACTGGTAGCGTCTTTGCTGTGGATGGCGGGTTTCTAGCAGGTTGACGTTGCGCGAGCACCGGCGGCTGGACATCGACGAATACGTCAAGCGGCGCATCGTCGGCTTCAAACCATCTCTGGTCAGGAGGCGAGCGCCGGAGTTCCGAGGCACGCAAGATGACGTTCCAACGGCAACGACGCGCGGCAACTTTGCCGCAGTTGACTTGTTATAACATTTCCGCAAAAGTCCTAACTAACCGGAACCCAGAATCCGGATTTTCGGGAGGACAGCGATGACGTCATGCAAGCCGACACGACGAACGCTACTCAAGACCGGAACCGCGGCTGCGGCGCTGGCGACGTTTGGGCCCGGCATTTTGAAGCACGCGTCCGCACAGGACGCTGAGCTCGCGCCCTACAAATCCGCGCAGATCGATTGGCAGCAGGTCTCTGGCGAGACCATCACGGTCGCCGTGATCCCGGCGAGCTATTTTGAGAACTTGATCGCGCTGGCGCCACAGTTCAAGGCGCTGACCGGAATCGACGTTCGCTTTGAGAAAATCCCACCGGCGCAGATCCGGCAGAAGAGCGTCATCGACCTGACTTCGAAAACCGGCACCTACGCGACCCATGCCGCGGATCCCATGTATTACGCACTCTATGCCGCGAACAAATGGGTGGAGCCGCTCGATACTTATCTCGCCGACAAGTCGCTGACCGATCCGGCCTGGTTCAAGCTCGACGACATCATTCCGGCCTGGCGCAGCGCCAACGGCATCGACGGCAAACTCTATGGCATGCCCTATGACGGCGAAGTTACGATTCAGGTCTATCGCAAGGACCTCTATGACGCCAAAGGCCTGAAGCCTGCCGACACGCTCGAGGCCTACATGTCCAACGCAGCGGCATTGAACACGCCGAACGATCGCGTGTGGGGCGCGGCGCTGCGCGGCGTCGCCGGTGCCGGCCAGAACATGTACATCTATCCGTCGATCTTCCGCGAGTTCGGCGGCGACTGGATGAAGGGCGGCAAGCTCACCGTCAACGGCCCCGAGGCCGAGACGGCGCTGGCCTGGTACGTCGATCTCCTGAAAAAGTACGCCCCGACGGCGGCCGCGAACTGGAACTGGCCCGACATTGCCGACGCCTTCTCGCAAGGCACTGTTGCCAGCTACATCGACGCGCATTCCTCGGCCTCGGTCATCAACAATCCCGAGAAGTCGAAGGTCATTGGCAAGGTCGCCTATGCGCGCTGGCCGAAGGGCCCCTCGGGCAAGCGCACTACGTCGATCTGGAACTGGGGTTTTCCGATCAATTCTGCGCTGCCGGAGAAGAAGCGAAAGGCGACATGGTTTTTCATCCAGTGGGCTGCGAGCGCCGAGACCCAGGCGCGCACCGCGCATCGTTTTGCAGGTCCGACCAAGCGCTCTGGCGTCAACCGCACCTCGGTCTGGAAGGATCCGGACTACATCAAGCTGATGAACGGCTTTGGCGAAAATTTTGTCGAAGCCACGATGGGCGCTCTGCAGGACGACACCGACGTCGACTGGCGTCCGCGCGTGCCGCAATGGCCGGCGATTGGCGACACCATGGCGACCGCGATCCAGTCGGCCCTCTCCGGCCAGGCCACGATCAAGGCTGCACTTGACGATGCGCAACGCCGCATCGAACCGATGATGCGCGGCTGAGCCATGACGTCGTCCGCGGTGACATCGGCCGATATTGCAAGCGATGCGCCTCGCAGCGATTACGGCCGCGTGCTCGAGCAGCGGGAGCGCCGGTTTGCAGCAGCCTTGCTCGCGCCGGCATTTCTCGCGCTGCTCGCCACGACGACGTTTCCGCTGATCTTTCTGGTTTATACCAGCACGTTCCGGATGGATCTCGCGATGCCGTTCACCAACGGCTTCGTCGGATTCGAGAACTATCAGGTGCTGCTCTCCGACGAGCGCTTCTGGTCGTCACTGCTGGTGAGCCTCGTCTACACCGGGGCGACCGTGGCGTTCCAGGTCGTCATCGGGCTGGCGCTGGCGCTGCTGGTCATGGACATGAAGCGCGGGCAAGGCTGGTTCAGAGTCATCGCGATCCTGCCCGTCGTGCTGTCGCCGGCCGTGGTCGGCATGATCTGGCGTACCTTCATGCTGGCACCGGAGTTCGGCATTATCGATTACCTCGCCATCAACTCCGGTCTCGGCAGCAAGAACTGGCTCGGCGATCCCACGCTTGCGATGGTCTCGGTGATCGCGATCCATACTTGGCAATGGACGCCGTTTGCGTTCATGGTGCTGCTGGCCTCGTTGGCGTCACTGCCCGAGGACATCTATGAGGCCGCGCGGCTCGATCGTGCCTCGGCTTGGCAGCGGTTCCGCCGCATCACCCTGCCCTTGCTCCGTCCGGCGATCGTGATGGTCATCATCATGCGAACCATGGTGGCGCTGACTGCGTTTGCTGCGATCTTTACCGTGACCGCTGGCGGCCCCGGCACAGCGACCGAGATCCTCAATCTCTACGCCTACCGCAAATCCTTCACCGAGCTGTCGATCGGTTACGGCTCGGCGCTCGCGGTGGCGCTGCTGATCGTGACCATCATCATCTCCGGTATCCTGTTTGCGATGCGGAGGGCGAAGTGACGGCAAAGCGCCTTCGCATTATCGCCCTGCTCGCGATTTCCATGGTCTTCCTGCTGGCCTGGGCCTTCCCGATCATCTGGAGCGTGCTCAATTCGCTCAAGACCGATTCCGATGTGCTCGCCTACCCGCCCAAGCTGGTGTTCACGCCGAAGCTAGACGCCTATCGCGATGTACTGTTCGGCTCGGGATCGATCCTGCCGAACCTGCTTTCCAGCACAATCATCGCAGTCGGCACCACCATCGTCACCATGCTGATGGCGGTGCCTGCGGCCTATGCGCTGGCGCGCCTGCGCTTTCGCCGCAAGAAATTCGCGGGCTTCTATGTCCTGGCGACGCAGATGCTGCCGCCGGTCGGCATCATTATCCCCTACTTTCTGGTGCTGCGAAACATCGGCTGGATCGACACCTATCAGGGCATCATCCTGATCTATCTGTCGTTCTCCCTGCCCTTCGCGATCTGGCTCTTGGTCTCCTATTTTGAAGACATTCCCTTCGAGATGGAAGAGGCCGCCTACCTAGACGGTGCCAGCCGGCTAAAAACCCTGTGGCGGATCATCATCCCGCAGGTACGCGGCGGCATAGCCGTGACCGTCGTGTTCGTATTCCTCAATGCGTGGAATGAATTCCTGTTCGCCGTTGTGCTGAGCGGCAACACGGTGCGTCCCGTCACGGTCGCCATGTTCAATTTCGTCTCCGTCGAGCAGACGCTGTGGGCCAAGCTCGCAGCGGTCTCGGTCCTCGCCATGCTTCCGGTCGTCGTGCTTGGCGTGGTCGCGCAGAAGCATATCGTGAAGGGCCTGACGGTCGGTGCAGTCAAAGGCGGAGGGCGCCGATGAGCGGCCAGGGTCAGGTCAGTTTTCGTAACATCGTCAAGATGCATGGCGAATTTACCGCGCTCAAGGGCGTAAACTTCGACATCAAGCCGGGGGAATTTTTCGCCCTGCTCGGTCCCTCCGGCTCGGGCAAGAGCACGACCCTGCGTATTCTCGCCGGTTTAGATGCGCCAACCGCCGGCCACGTGCTGATCGACGACAAGGACGTCACCTCGACCGATGCGCGCGACCGCGACATAGCTATGGTATTCCAGAGCTACGCGCTCTACCCGCACATGACGGTCGCCCAAAACATCGCCTTTCCGCTGGAGATGTCGAAGCTGCCGAAGTCCGAGATCGCCCCCGCGGTCAAGGATGCCGCGCGAAAAGTGAAGATCGATCATTTGTTGGATCGCAAGCCGGGTCAGCTCTCGGGCGGCCAGCAGCAGCGCTGCGCGCTCGCTCGCGCGATCGTGCGCAAGGCGCGCCTGTTCCTGCTCGACGAGCCCCTCTCTAATCTCGACGCCAAGCTTCGGCTGGAGACCCGTGCCGAACTGAAGAAGCTGCAACGCTCGCTTGGCGTGACTGCCGTCTACGTCACCCACGACCAAGAAGAAGCCATGACGCTCGCCGACCGCATGGCGGTGTTCATGAGTGGCGAAATACAACAGGTCGGCACGCCCGCAGAAGTGTTCGCCTGTCCGAACTCGATCGATATCGCCGGGTTCATCGGCAATCCCCCGATGAACCTCGTTCCTGCCCGATATGTCGACGGCGACGTGATCATTGCCGGGCATCGTCTCAAGACTACGGCCAGAATTTCCGGAGAGCGCGATGTGGTCGTGGGCATTCGTCCGGGCGCCTTGCGTATGACGGAAGGCGGACTAGGTGCACGCGTCGACCTGATCGAGGATCTCGGCGATACCGCCGTGCTCGATCTCGACTGCGCCGGCACCATGATCCGCATGCGCGTCAGCGACGGCAACATTCCCGGCGAGGGCGACACGATCTCGATCACCGCCCGTCCCCAGGACATTCACTTGTTCGATCCCACGACCCGCATGCGGCTCTGACACCATGGCTGTTCAAACGCGCAAGAAGAAACCCGCTCCGCTCGGCAGCGATGTGGCCACAGAGGCATCGATGCCCCTGCACATCCGGATCCGCGAATCCATCCGCAGCCAGGTGCGCGACGGCAAGCTGATCGACGCGGCCGGACGCCTGATGACCGAAGCCGAGCTCGGCCGTCACTTCGGCGTCAGCCGCATCACCATCCGCAATGCGATCGCTCCCCTGGTGAACGAAGGCATGTTCGACCGCTCGCGCGGTCGCGGTACTTTTCTGCGCTCGAACCAGCCCGAAAACTGGGTCGGCCACCTCATGGGTTTTTCGGAAACCATCCGCGACGCTGGCTACCAGGCCGGTGCAAAGATCCTGCAGCAGGGCATGACCAACCGCCATGATCCCGCCGTTCGCGAGCAGCTGCGCGAGCGCGCCGTCTGGCAACTCAGGCGCTTGCGGTTCGCGGATGACATACCGATCGCGATCGAGCACGCCTTCTATCCGCCGGACATCGGTCTCGAGCTCGAGAAGCGGGATCTGATATCGATCATTATGTATCGCGTTTTCGAGGACGAACTCGGCTTCGCCATTAAGGACGCACAGCAGACCATCAGCGGCGATCTCGCTGATGCCAGCAGCGCAAAACTGCTCGGCGTGAAGGTCGGCTCGCCCCTGCTCGCGATCGAGCGCGTCACCTTCGGCAAGGACGAACGGGCACTGGAGCTTCTCCGCGCCGTTTATCTGCCGAAATATTTCAGCCTCAGCATCAGCCTGACGCGCCGCCATTCCTGACGAAGCCAAACGTCACTAACGAGGATACAAACATGCCGAATGGCGCCAAAACTCCCGACAGCCCCAACATCCTGCTCATCCTCAACGACGACATGGGCTTTTCGGACATCGGCTGTTACGGCGGCGAGATCCAGACGCCGAACCTCGATCGTCTTGCGGCGAACGGGTTGCGTTACTCACAATTCTACAACACCGCGCGCTGCAGCCCGTCTCGCGCCTCGCTGCTCACCGGCCTGCATCCGCACCAGACCGGCATCGGTATCCTCACCTATAGCAACGGTCCGGAAGGCTATGCGGGCAATCTGAACAAGAGTTGCGTGACAATCGCGGAAGCGCTCAAGAGCAAGAACTACACGAGCTATCTCAGCGGCAAGTGGCATATCGCAAGCAGCCTCACCGCTCCGACCGATGCCTGGCCGATGCAGCGTGGCTTCGACCATTTCTATGGCACCATCATCGGCGCCGGCAGCTTCTATCACCCGAATACGCTGACCCGCGGCAACGACAATATCGAGCACGAGGCCGTCAAGGACCCGTCGTTCTTCTATACGGATGCGATCAGCGACCAGGCTGCCGCCTTCATCCGTCAGCACAAGGCGGAAAAGCCCAACGCGCCGTTCTTCCAGTACGTCGCCTACACCGCCCCGCACTGGCCGCTCCACGCCCATGACGAGGACATAGCAAAATACAAGGGCCGCTTCGACGCCGGCTGGGACAAGCTGCGCGAGGAACGCCTCAAGCGCCTCGTCGAGGACGGCATCATCCATCCGAACTGGCGCCTGACGGACCGCGATCCGACCCAGCCCGCGTGGACCGACGCCGAGCAGCGCGAATGGACGCTGCGCTGCATGGAGGTTTACGCGGCCCAGATCGACCGGATGGACCAGGGCATCGGGCGAATCCTGAAGGCGCTGGAAGAGACCGACCAGATCGACAACACGCTGATCATCTTCCTCTCGGACAATGGCGCGTGCGCCGAAGACATTCCGGAAGGCGTCACCGCGAAGGAGCTGGTCGACCAGCTCATGATCGCTCAGGCAAAGACCCGCGACGGCAGGCCGGTGCGCTTCGGCAACGATCCAAGCCTTATGCCTGGCGGCGAAGACACCTACCAGAGTTACGGCACCGCCTGGGCCAATCTCTCCAACAGCCCGTTCCGGCTCTACAAGCACTGGGTCCACGAGGGCGGTATCGCCACGCCGTTCATTGTGCACTGGCCGCGCGGCATCTCCGAGAAGGGCGGCCTGCGGCACAATCCAAGCCAGCTCACCGATGTGATGGCGACCATCCTCGACGTCACCGGTGCCACCTACCCCAGTGAATACAACGGCAACACTATTTTGCCCTGCGAGGGCGAGAGCCTGGTGCCATCTTTCGCGGCGGCCTATGGCAATCGCGGCCCGCTGTTCTGGGAGCATGAAGGCAATGCGGCCGTGCGCGTCGGCAAGTGGAAGCTGGTGCGGAAATATCCCGGCCCCTGGGAACTCTACGACATGGAAACCGATCGCACCGAGATGAACGATCTGGCTGCGCAGCATCCGGATCGCGTCCGCGAGATGGCGGCGCAGTATCAGCAATGGGCCAATCGCTGTGGCGTGATCCCGCGCGAGAAGATTCTCGAACTGATGAAGGCCGAGGGCGGCACGGCCTTCTGGGAGGAAGAAAAGCAGACGTAGGACATGACGAAGGACCGCTCGCATTGCTGCCCGCAAGGCGCCACCGGCAAAGGCCCGGCGTCGGCCGATGATGCACAACCGGCGATCGTTCCGAGTTCAACTGCGATTCCGCGCCGCTGGAGCTCACCGATTGGGGGGACCTTCCACATGGGATCTGCCGACCGGGGCTTCGTTGAAGATGGCGAAGGCCCGGTGCGGCCCGTCACGCTGTCGCCGTTCGCTATTGCCTGTCACGCCGTAAGTAACCTGCAGTTCGGCGACTTCGTCCGTGCCACAGGCTACACAACCGAAGCCGAACGCTACGGCTGGAGTTTCGTCTTCGAGGGGCTCCTGCCGGAAGAGACGCACACGGCGCAAACGGCGCGCATTCGCGAAACGCCCTGGTGGATTCGGGTGTTGCATGCTTACTGGGCGCAACCGGAGGGCCCGTCGAGCAACATTCTGGACCGGCTCGATCATCCGGTCGTCCATGTCTCCTGGAATGACGCTCAGGCCTATTGTGCGTGGTCGTGCACGCGGCTTCCGACCGAAGCGGAATGGGAGATGGCCGCGCGTGGCGGCCTCGACAGCGCGACCTTTCCATGGGGCAATGAGCTTCAGCCCGGCGGCGAGCACCGCTGCAACATCTGGCAGGGCGATTTTCCGAGCCGCAACACTCTGGACGACGGCTATCTCGGCACGTCGCCCGTCCACGCCTTTGCGCCGAACGGGTATGGCCTGCACAATGTCGCCGGAAATGTCTGGGAATGGTGTGAGGACTATTTTTCGCCGAGTTCTCACCGCCTCACAACATCTCACGATCCCTTGAACCGCGAACTAGCCCCGAACCGCTCGATGCGCGGCGGATCCTTCCTTTGCCACGCATCCTACTGCAACCGCTACCGCGTCGCGGCGCGAAGTTCCAATTCACCCGATTCGTCATCGAGTAACATCGGCTTCCGTGTCGTGCGCGCTGAACCGCCGCGGGATCCGGTATAGGATGGCGCCAGCCCCACATGCCGCTAAGCCGGCTCAAGCTCCCGGCACCCGTTTGCTGCCGCTCTTTCTGCGCAACTTCGTGCGCAATCGCGAGACCGGCCTTGTGCTGGTCGCCATTGTCGTCGGACTGCTCAGCGGCGTTCTCGTCGCCACAATCTCGGGCCTCAGCCAGGTTTCACATGCGCTGCTGTTCGATATTCCCTTCGACGCACATCTCAGCGCCACCGGTGTGATTTCCTGGCAGCGAACGCTGCTGATCCCAATGCTCGGCGGCCTGGTGCTCGCGCTGATCGGGCTGTACTTCGCCCGGCGCGTGAAGGGCCAGCAGCTCGCCGACGCGATCGAGGCGAACGCGCTCTATGGCGGCCGGGTATCGTTTCGCGGCAGCTTGCTAATCTCGGTCCAGACCCTGCTCTCCAACGGCTTCGGCGGGTCGGTCGGACTGGAAGCTGGCTATACCCAGATCTGCGCGATGTTCGGCTCTCATATCGGCCAGCGCCTGGCCGCCCGGCGTAACGACATGCGGCTCCTGGTCGCCTGCGGCGCCGCCGGCGCGATCAGCGCCGCATTCTCTGCACCTCTGGCTGGCGCCTTCTACGCCTTCGAGGTCGTGCTGGGCGCGTATACCTCCGCCGCACTCGTTCCCGTTACCGCAAGCGCTGTTACTGCGTGGCTGGTCGCGCGGCAATTGACGCACCAATCGTTCCTGATGGTGCCCGGCTTCCCCTCGCCGGTGTCCGTCGAGATGATTGGGCAAACCGTGCTGATCGGCGTCATCTGCGCTTTTGCCAGCATCCTCGTCATGCTCGCAGTCGCGTTCTCAGAGCGGTGCTTTCAGCGCATCGCGGCATTCAAGGGGTTTATGCGGCCGATCCTCGGAGGCTTGCTGCTCGGCGGTTTTGCTCTGCTGACGCCGACCGTGCTGGGCGCCGGCCACGGCGCGATGCAGATCCTGCTTGTCAGCAATCCGACCTGGCTCCTGCTCACCACGACCATCGTGTTCAAGATCCTGGCCTCAGCCATCTCGCTCGGTTCTGGGTTTCGTGGCGGACTTTTCTTCGCTTCGCTGCTGCTCGGCGCGTTGATCGGGCAACTCTACAGCATCGTGCTGACTGGCCTCTTTCCTACGCTCGCCCTGCAACCGGGTACCGCTGCCATTGCCGCGCTGGCTGCACTGGGCACCGGCGTACTGGGCGCGCCGTTCAGCATGGTCTGTCTCGCGCTCGAAATCACCGGCGACTTCTCCGTCACCGTTGGTGCGGTAGTCGCATCATCCGTCTGCGCGCTCATTGTCCGCGAGCTTTTCGGCTACAGCTTTGCGACGTGGCGCTTCCATTTGCGGGGCGAGGTCATCCGTGGCCCCCAAGACATCGGCTGGGCCAGGCAAATGAGCGCTGCCTCCTTGATGCGGACGGACTTCGAGAACGCCCCGACGACAATGCCGATCGGCGAGGCACAAAGGCTGTTTTCTCCGGCACTGGTACGCCAGATCGTGCTGCGTGATCCCAACGAGACTTATGCCGGCATCGTTCCGGCCGCCACGCTGCATTCGGCCGCCAACAGAGATGACGAGCCGCTCGGATTGCTGGCGCAGCAACAGGATGAATGCCTGTTTCCGACTACGTCGGTTCGCGAGATCCTGAAAGCCTTCGAACGCAGCGAGGCAGATGTCCTTGCAGTCGTTGACCGCGCTGACAGTCGGACAGCGATCGGAACGCTAAGCGAATCCCACGTGCTGCGGACCTATGGCGAAGAACTTGAACGTCGGAACCAGGAATTGTTTTCCCGGTAGACGGTCAAAGTCCGGGTTTGAGCATGACTTTGCCCGAAAGCCGCTCCGCGCTCTTGCGGATTAGGCTCTACGGCCGCAGGTCCATGTCGATACGCACGAAATCACCGCGATAGGTGACCTCGCCGAGATAGATCACGGTGCGGTCGCTCGTTGTGAAGACACGACGGACTTCGGCCACGGGCGAGTTCAGCGGCACGCGCAGCAGCCGCGCCGCCTCGAGATCCGCGGTGCCGATCGTCAGCGTCTGACGGGCGCTGGCGATCGCGGGATCCCTGAGATCGTTGAGGATCGGGATCACGGTCTCATTGCGGAAACGCTTTGGCGACCTGCGAAAGATCTTCTCGTCGAGATAGATGGAAATGACGCAGTAAGGCAGCTTCCGGCGTGAGTGCAGGCGGCGCATGAAGACGTATTTCTCGGCCGGCTTGCCGTCTTCGGGAAGCAGCGGCGCATTACTGCGGCTCTCCGAGATGTTGATGATCTCCGGCGAGGTGTCGCGGTACATGTCCGCAAGATCGGACAGCGTAGTCTCGACCTTGAGCCAGCGATCCTGCCGCACGGTGCCCGTGACAAACGTGCCTCGTCCCTGCTGGGCCTCGATGACGCCGTCGCGGGCAAGCAGCTCGACCGCCTGACGGATCGTGACACGCGACACGCCGAACTCGGCCGCAAGGTCTTCGTTGGCTGGCAGGCGAAAGCCATGGGTCCAGGCGCCGCGCGCGATCCGCTGGCGGAAGATGTCGGCGATCTGCGCGTATTTGGGGACGTGACTGTCGGAACTCAATTCCATCTCGTCCTCCCGATTCAGAGCCGCGCCATCAGGCCATGACCAGCGCAGCGCCACGTTCGCCGATCATCAAGCTGGCTGCATTGGTGTTGGCCGAAGTGATCTGCGGCATCACCGAGGCGTCGATCACGCGGAGCCGCTCGACGCCGCGCACGCGCAGCTGCGGATCGAGCACCGCTCGCTCGTCCCGGCCCATACGACAGGTCCCGACACAGTGGAACACCGTGCCACCCGTGGTGCGCGCAAAATCCCACAGCCCGGCATCATCTCTTGCTGCGTCTCCTGGTACCACCTCGACGTCCCACAGCGGACGAAACGCCTTCTGTTGATAGATTTCGCGCAAAATCTTCAGGCCCGCAACGATGGTCTTGCGATCGATTTCCTCGGCGAAGTAGTTCGGCGCGATCCGCGGCTGCTCGAATGGATCGGTTGAGCTGATCGCAAGCCGGCCGCGCGACTTTCCGTGGCATTGCCAGACCGAAGCCGTGAATCCGGAATAGGTGTGAAGGGGCTCACCAGGCTTGTCGACCGACAGCGGCATCACGTTGAACTGCACATCCGGTCGGTCGCCGACCGCGTATTCGGTGCAGGCTGCGCCGCCCACCTGCCCTGCGCCAACAGTTAACGGGCCGCTGCCTGCCAGCATCCATTGCAGGCCCATCCTCGCAAGCTCGACCGGATTTCGGACCTGATCGTTGAGCGAGATCCGCTCCTTCAGTCGGACGATCAGCCGGGCCTGATAATGGTCCTGAAGATTGGCGCCGACTTCCGGAGCATCGGCAACGACGGGAATGCCTAGCTTGCGCAGTAGATCAGCCGGACCGACGCCGGAGAGCTGGAGGATCTGCGGCGACTGCAGCGCCCCGCCCGACAGGATCACCTCGCGATCGGCTGTCGCGCGGTGCACCTGTCCCTTGCTGACCCATTCGACGCCGGTCGCGACGTTACCGTTAAAAACGACCTTGCTGACGTGCGCATGGGTAATGACGGAGAGGTTCCGACGGCCGGCAACCGGTTGCAGAAACGCAGAGGCGGAGCTGGTCCGCCAGTGGCGCCCGATTCCGAGCTGGTAAGTGCCGACGCCAAGCGTGGTTGCGCCATTGAAGTCCGGATTGCGTGGCAGGCCGAACTGCGCGCCCGCCTCGACCCAGGCCCTGGATGCCGGATTGTCATTGCGGAGATCGGAGACCTCGAACTCGCCGAGGCCGCCGTGAAACTGGCTCTCGCCGCCGCGGTAGCGTTCGTAGCGGCGAAAATACGGCAGGACGTCACGATAGCTCCAGCCATCGGCGCCAAGGCGTTCCCAGTCGTCGAAATCCGCGTGCTGGCCGCGGATGAAGATCAGGCCATTAATCGACGAGGATCCGCCGAGCACACGGCCGCGCGGCCACACGATCGCGCGGCCGCCGCTGCCTTCCGACGGCTCCGTCCTGAACAGGCGCGAGAAACGTTCGTTGTAGATGGTCCGATAGTACCCGACCGGAAGCCTGAGCCAAAAATTCCGGTCCGATCCACCGGCTTCCAGCAGCAGCACGCGGCAGGCGGGATCGGCCGACAGCCGGTTTGCGACCACGCAGCCCGCCGAGCCCGCGCCGACGATAATGTAATCGTAGCCCTGCGATGACATCACGCGGCCCGGTACTGTTCGATCGACGCAAGATCAGGCGTGAGCCCAAGACCTGGCCCGTCGCCGAGTTCGATCGCACCGTCCCGGACATCAAGCACGGGGCCACAGAAGCGATCGCGCAGCGGGTTCTCATTGCAATCGACTTCCAGCAGCCCGTCGCCACCGATGCCAGCCAGAAGATGGGCCGATGCGAGAAGTCCGATGCCGGCACCAAGATAATGTGGACAGAACATCTTGCCTGACTGCAGGATATCGCGGGCGATGCCCGAGCAAGCCGAGAGTCCACCCCATTTTGCGATGTCCGGCTGGACAACGCCGAGAACCGGCTCACTCAGCACCTCGGCAAATCCGGCGTGGCTGGCGATGTTCTCGCCGGCCGCGAGCGGAAAGCTGATTATCTGGCGGAGCTGCTTCCACTCCTGCCGCGGGCGGTCGGCGCGGATCGGCTCCTCGAGCCAGCCAAGGCCGAACGCCTCCAGCTGCGGAGCAAGCTCAAGCGCCTGCGCGATGGTCCAGCCTTGGTTAACGTCAGCGGCGAGCAGGCCTTCGCCAACAAGCCGCCGTAGGGCCGCCAGATTGGCACGGTCGGCCAACGGATCAAATCCTATCTTCAGCTTCAAGGCGCGGTAGCCGCGCGCGAGGGCTGCCTCTGCGGCTCGCTCTGAGCCGGCTGGGTTGATGCCGCTGGCGTACACCTTGATCTTGCTCCCGGATCCGCCGAGCAGCTTCCACAGCGCAACGTTCTGGCGGCGCGCGTGGAGATCCCAGATAGCAAGATCGATGCCGGCGATCGCCTGCGCGAACGGACCCGCTTCGCCGGATTGCAGTGCGAGCACCGAGGTTCCCTGCGTCAGGCGCTCGAAAGCGGCCGGCGGCTCCTGCGCCTTAAATCCGACAAGGGCCGGCGCGAGCACCTCGTTGACCAGCCGGACACGATGCTCGGCGCCCGGCGCTGGAAAATTGCACCACACTTCGCCCCAACCCAGGTGACCATCCGTATCCTCGACTCGAACGAAAACGGCTGGCCGATCCGCCATCCGCCCGAACGAGGTGATGACGTGTGTCGTCAACGGATAGCGATAGCCGAAAGCCTGGACGCTGCGAATGGTGAAGGGCGGCGATGTCATGCGCGGAAGGCCTGCGATGCCTATGACCAAAGGCGCTCTTGTCTGGTCATCCTATTTATAATATGAGTTCGAAAAACATCAACCGCAATCTGGGTGGACGCGTCGAATGAACGGAGCTGGCGTGAGACGCTTTGGTCTCGGATTGATACCGTGGATCGGTGCAATCCTGCTCTGGTACACGGTGCGCTGGAGCGGCTTCGTCAATGTCTCGCTGATCCCCGCCCCGCACCAGGTCGCCGCCAAGTTCTTCGAGCTTCTCACGAAAGAAGGCCTCCTCGTCGACATCTTCGTCTCGACCAGACGCGTCTTCTTCGGCGTCGCGCTCGGGATTCTCGCCGCGGTGCCGGTGGGTTTCCTGCTCGGCTGGTATCGCCCGGCCCGCACCTTCGCCGATCCAATGATCAACTTCTTCCGCGCGCTGCCACCAATCGCGCTGATCCCGCTGGTGATCGTCTATTTCGGCGTGGACGAGGTCGCGAAACTCGTCATCCTGGTCTACGCATCATTCTTCTCCGGCGTGATCGTGATGTATGAGGGGGTCTCGCAAATCACGCCTCTCTACATCCGCGTAGCGCAGACGCTCGGCGCCAATCAGGCGGAAATCTTCCGCAAGGTCATCATTCCCCTCACCGTCCCGCATATCCTCACCGCGTTGCGGGTGGCATTGGGTGTGGCCTGGGCGACTCTGGTGGCGTCCGAACTGATCGCGGCCCAGCGCGGACTTGGTGCGATGATCCAGAATGCCTCGACCTATTTCCTGCTCGACGTCATCTATGTCGGCATCATCTGCATCGGCCTGATCGCCCTGATCATGGACATGATCCTGCGCAAGATCACGGCGCGATTGCTGGTGTGGCAGGATCGGGCCATCGCATGACGAAGCGTGCGCAGTTCGAAAACGTTTGCCTGTCCTTCGAGACTGCGAAGGGCCGCCTCAACGTCGTCGAGGACATCAGCTACGACATCAACGACGGCGACTTCATTGCCGTGATCGGCCCGTCCGGCTGCGGCAAGACCACGATGATGAGCATGCTCGCGGGCTTCCAGAAGCCGACGACTGGCAAGGTCCTGTTCGACGGAAGTCCCGTCGCCGGCCCCGGCCCCGAGCGCGGTGTCATCTTCCAGGAATATGGCGTATTCCCGTGGTTGACCGTGAAGCAGAACATCGCCTTCGGCCTGACGCTCAACGCCAACCGTGTTCCGACCGCCGAGCGCGACGCGATCTGCGATCACTATCTTGGCTTGATGGGCCTGTCCGACTTCGCCAACTCCTATCCGAAACATCTGTCCGGCGGCATGCGGCAACGGCTCGCGATTGCACGGGCCTATGCGGTCAAGCCGCAATTCCTGCTGATGGATGAGCCGTTCGGCGCGCTCGACGCCCAGACACGCTCCAACATGCAGAACCTGCTGCTCAAGGTGCTGGAGACCGAAGGCAAGACGGTCATGCTCATCACCCACTCCGTGGAAGAGGCGATCTATCTCGCCTCCCGCATCGTGGTGGTGACCGCGCGGCCGGCACGGATCAGGGAGATCATCGACGTGCCGTTCGCTTATCCGCGCGATGAATCGATCCAGGAGCGGCCCGAATTCGGCGAGCTGCGAAGCTACATCAGGCAACTCGTCATGGACGAGTACCGCGCCCAGCAGGCGCAAATGCGTCCAGCATCATTCTCGGAATAACAAGCAAAACGGAGGATACACCATGGATCGCAGACAATTTCTGACAACCACCGCGGGCCTTGCTCTGGGATCTCTCACGCTCGCAGCGCCCGCGATCGCGCAGGCGAAAACCAAGGTACGGGTCGGCTATCTCCACACCGTCGCCGTCGATGGCCAGATCTGGACAGGCATGGATCGCGGCTCCTTCGAGAAACAGGGGCTCGACCTTGAGCTGCGGCAGTTCAACACCGGCCTGGAGATCTTCCAGGCGCTGATCGGCGGCAGCCTCGACGTGCTGGCCACCGGCGCCGTGCTCTCGAACTTCCCGGCTCGGGGCCAGGGCAAAGTGTTCCTGATCAACGACATTGAGGTCGCGACCGCACAGCTCTGGGTTCGCGGCGACCAGGGCATCAAGTCGTTCGAGGACCTGAAGGGCAAGCGGATCGCCACCGCGACCGGTACCACCGCGCATGTGTTCCTGGATACCGCGCTTCGCGCCAACAAGGTCGATCCAAAGGAGGTCGAACTCGTCAACCAGACCATGCCGGCCGCCGTGACCGCCTTTATCTCTGGCGCGGTCCCGGCCGTCGCTCTCTGGGTACCCTTCAACGTCACGGTTCGCGACAAGGTGCCAGGCGCGGTCAAGCTCGCCGATGCATCAGCCTACTATCCAAAGGCCGCCATCATCGGCGGCTGGGCGGCGGCCAACGATTACTACGAACCAAACAAGGAAACGCTGGCGAAGCTCATCCGTGGTTGGGCGGATGCCAACGACTACATCGTCGCGAACAGCACCGAAGCGATGGATAAACTACAGAAGGGCCACTATAGCCAAACACCGCTGGCCGACATCAACGAGTCATTCAAGGCCCAGAAGATGTTCACGTCCAAGGATTGGAAACGCATGTATTCAGACGGGACGGTCACCAACTGGCTGCAGCAATCGACAGATTTTTTCATGGCTAATGCCGGCATCAAGGACTCTACGCCAGCAAGTAAATATTTTGACTCCACCCTATATCTAAAAACAATTGTATGACCTTGATCGCGTAGGCTGGCGGCTCCGCTGCAAAGACGTCACCACGCCCGCGCTCTCTAAATCATGGAATAAGCTTGCGTGTGGAAGTTAATCTCGATGATGTGGCGGTACGGCCCGCGGTTCCACTTAGCGCTCACCGAAATGCTGTTAGGGGCTGTCTACTGGATCCGTCTCATGTCGCGCTATCAGAATTGATAGCATTGAAAGCTTCTCGGAGAAACTCCGCAGACTGGACCATTGCGCCCCGAACGCAGTGCACCTCTTCAAAGTAATTGATCTTTCTCGCTGTGGCAGGCGTTTCCATGCCGTTTTGTTCACGGTTGTTTCACCCAATTCGTTGCGATTTCGTTGCGGAGTTCTGAGAGAGAACGGCCGCCACTGTTGCCTGACAGGTCTCTTGGAGGCTCTCCCAAGCACCAGCGGAAGAGATGCCGACATCGCCCGCTTCAGTGTCGCGGTTGCGAGTCGGTGGTCCGCTATGAACCGGGCCGCCGACTTGCGTCCTCTCCTTCAATCTTCAGCGTGAAGTTCTCTGCCCGTCGAACCGACACCGCCTATCCATGTGCCGACGATTTCAAAGTTCGGATTGAAGGCGACAAGGTCCGCGCGGTATCCGGGCGCGATCCGTCCAAGCGCGGACTCAAGGCCCAGAAATACCGCGGGAGTCCGAGAAGCCATGATGAGGGCATCGACAAGGGAGATTTCGAGCAGCTTAACAGCGTTGCGCAGCGCCTCGATCATGGTGAGGTGAGCGCCAGCGAGTGTGCCATCGGGGCCCGTCAGGCGATTTTCGTGCAACGTGACCTGCCTTCCTTGCAGCATGAATTGCCGGTCGTCGGTGCCCGCCAATGACATGGCATCGGTGACCAGCATCAATCGATCACGCCCCTTGCAGCGGAACGCAACGCGCAAGCAGGCCGGATCAACGTGGATGCCGTCGCAGATGATCCCTGCAAACAGCCGGTCATCGTCAAGCGCGGCGCCGACCAGGCCCGGCTCCCGGGGGTTCAACTGCGACATGGCGTTGAACAGATGGGTCGCCCCCGAGACACCGCGATCGACCGCCTGCCCGATTTCGGCTGCGGTGGCGTCGCTGTGGCCGGCCGCGATACGCAATCCGGCGTCGATCAATTCATCAATAATGGATGCGGGCACGCATTCCGGGGCCAAGGTCACCATGGAGCGGCCGCACCCCCCAAAACTTTTGATTGCCGCGAGATCGCGCCGGTCCGGCACGCGTATCTCGGCTTCCGGATGAATGCCCTTGCGAGACCTGTTGAGGGCCGGTCCTTCCAGATGAAAGCCGAGAACGCCGGGAATCGTCAGGCAAGCCTGGCCGACTGCAGCCAATCGCTCGATGACCTCGCTGCGATCGGTGATGAAGGTCGGCAAGCAGCCCGTGGTCCCCGCCTTGCGGTGCGCCTCCACGATGCGTCGAACGCCAGCCTCCGTAGGCTGGTCGTTGAGAAGAACGCCGCCGCCTCCGTTGACCTGGATGTCGATGAATCCGGGTGCAAGGATCGCGTCTGCGGGAAGTTGGATTGAGGCGCGCGCCTCCGGCTCGCCGAAGGTGATGCTTTCAATCCGCCCCTGCGAGATTCTGACCGACCCCGGCCCGCGCATGTCGGCACCATCAAAGATGTGCTGCGCGGAAATCGTGGGAGCGGAATAACCAGCGTTGCCCATCTGTATTGACCCGAGAAGGGCAGTCACGGACTCGTGAGGCGAGTCCCGTAGAAGGCCCTCAAATGTACACCAGGCAGCTTCGGCGGGACCTGGAAAGAAACCTCCGCGTTAACTTTCCATGGGAACAAAAGGTACCACGTATCTCGGCATTGATGGCGGCGGAACCCGCTGCCGCGCCCGGATCGAGGACGAAAGCAGCAGGGTACTCGGTGGAGCAAGCGCGGGGCCTGCCACGACGCGGATTGGCTTTGACAATGCTTGGCGGTCCATCATGGAAGCCACTGAAGCGGCAGCCGCACAGGCCGGACTGACGCGCGAGGATTTCGCGCGGATGCACGCCGGAATTGGCCTTGCCGGTCTCGGTCGCCGCGGTGCGGAAGCGGCGCTCAACAAGATCGCGCATCCCTTTGCATCGGTCATCTTCATCAGCGACGGCCTGGCGGCCTGTCTCGGCGCCCATAGCGGTGCGGACGGGGCCATCGTGGTAGCCGGCACGGGCTCGGTGGGTGTCGGCCTGATCGACGGCCGCGAAGTCCGTCTCGCCGGTTACGGCTTTCCCGTGTCGGACGAAGGCAGCGGTGCCGACATCGGCCTGCAGGTTGTTCGACTGGCGCTGCGGGCCGCGGATCGCCGCGGCGAGCTGACCCCATTGCTTTCAGAGGTGCTGGGCGCCTTCGATCATGATCCCTATCAGGCGGTGGCCTGGTCTGAAGAAGCCAGGGCCACAGACTACGCAGCGTTCGCGCCGATCGTGATGCGGCACGCTAATCAGGGCGATCCGGTCGGCCGTCGCATTGTCGAACGCGCGGCCGATGCCATTGGCGATCTGCTTGATCTTTTCCTGGCGAGAGGAATTGACCAGCTTTCGCTCGTAGGCGGGCTCGCGGATGCCATTACGCCGTGGCTGACGCCAGGCCTGCGCGCGCGCCTGAGGTGTCCTGATGCCGACGCGGCGGCCGGCGCATTACTGGTGGCGCGAGGGCGGCTTGAGGTGCCCAACAAAGACCTGCCCAAGAGAGAAGCTGACCAGGAGCAGGCTTCAAAGTTCCGCGTTTGATGGAGCATGGATCAATTATATGGCCACCGAAGAAGTCGATCTCCGCTTTGCCGATCTTGATGCATGGCAGCTCGCGTCAGCGATGGAAGCGATGTGGGAGGGCCAGCTTGCGGCAGTCGCGGCGATCGGCCATGCCCTTCCCGCGATTACTGCAGCGACCGAGGCCGCCAAAGCGGCGCTGGGTGATCATGGACGCATTGTGTATGTCGGCGCCGGCACCTCGGCCCGCGTGGCGGTCCAGGACGGCGCCGAGTTGATGCCGACCTTCGCATGGCCCAGCCAGCGCGTTCACTTCATCGTCGCCGGCGGAGACAGCGCGTTCGTCACGAGCATCGAAGGTGCTGAGGACGATATCGATGACGCGGTCACACAGATCAATGCCGCGCGGCTCACCCCGCACGACGTTGTGATCGCCGTTGCCGCCAGCGGAACAACGCCATTCACGGTCGCGGCGCTGCAGCAGGCAGGCTCTTTTGGTACAGTGACGATCGGCGTTGCAAACAATCCTGGCACCGTACTGCTGGCGTCGGCAACGTTTCCGGTGCTGATCGCGACCGGCCGCGAACTGATCGCCGGCTCCACGCGGATGAAGGCGGGCACCGCGCAAAAGGTCGTGCTGAACCTGATCTCCTCAGGAATCATGCTGCGCCTTGGCCGGGTGTACCGCGGCATGATGGTGAACATGCAGCCGACGAATGCCAAGCTGAAGCGGCGCGCCGAGGCCATGGTGGCGCAAATCGCGCACTGTGATCCGTCGCACGCGGCACACTGGCTTGAGCAGGCCGAGGGAGACATCAAGACGGCTGGCCTGCTGGCGTTGGGTGTCGACAGGGTCGATGCCGAGACCATCCTGAAAAAATGTGACGGCAATCTTCGGCGCGTGTTTGCCGAGCTCGCCGGGGATCGTGACTCGCATCCTGACCGGCATCCCAAGCAAGCGGCGCGGAAGCAAGGCGGAGCGCGCGAGCCGTGACGACATCCGCGATGGCGAGCGAAATAGGGGAAAGCGCGGATGTTGTTGCCAAAAGCCTTGGTAATCGCCCGGCCACGCGCGACATCGCGCGGCGAATTGGGATTGGCTGTGCGCCCCTGTGCGTCGTGTGCGGCCGGGGCAGCTCGGGGCATGCCGGGGTTTACTTGAGATACCTTGTCGAGACGCGGCTTCGCCTTCCCGTTTCAGCCAGCGCTCCTTCGGTGATCACGGCTTTTCGCACGCCGTTGATGCTGCGCCATGCGCTGTTCATCGTGATCTCGCAATCCGGGCGCAGCCCGGATCTTGTCGCGGCGACCAGGTCGGCGCGCGCCGCGGGCGCCCGCACCATCGCCATCGTCAATGCGACGTCGTCGCCGGTGGCTGACGAAGCGGAATTCGTCGTTCCGATCGAGGCCGGCCAGGAGCACTCCGTAGCGGCGACCAAGACCGTGATCGGCTCGATGGCCGCCGGCGCCGGACTTGTTGCTGAGCTGGCGGGAGATCAAGCGCTGCGGTCAAGCCTCGACAGACTGCCCGAGCGCCTGCACCGCGCGCTGGCACTCGACTGGTCCGGGATTGCCGATGGTCTCGCCAAGGCGTCAGCTGTGTTTGTGGCGGCGCGGGGCCTGGGCCTGGGCTCGGCGCGAGAGATCGCGCTCAAACTGTCGGAAATCTTGCGCCTTCCTTCCATTGGTCTGAGCGCCGCCGAGCTGCAGCATGGGCCACGCGCTGCGTTATCGTCGCGCACGCCGGTTATCATGATGCGCCTCTTGGATGAAACGGCGGCCACAGTGGACGCGCTGGCAGACGAATTGCGCGAACAAAACATCGCGCTACATCTATGCGGCGGACCGCATGGCTCCCTACCCTGGTTGGCCGAGGATGACCCCGCCACCGACCCGATCACCATGCTGGTTCCGGCCTATCGGATGATCGAGCAGACGGCGCGGGCCTGCGGGTTTGACCCAGATCATCCCCCTCGCCTGAGCAAGATTACCGAAACCTTCTGACGGCTGACCAATCGATAGCGGGCCACCGAAAGCACTTCGCACAATTCGAGCCGGGTGGTGGGCTGGCTTGGATCGGCTCGGGCCGGTTACGGGAAGCGGCTCGCCGATCTTTCTGGTGCGATCATGAATGTTGAACCATATCAGAGCTTGAGGGTTCATCACGATGCGGGGTGCACTATGGCAAAGGAAACCAAACCTTTGCGAAAGCACGCTGACCAGGCCGAGCGAATGGCGAAAGCAACCGCCGACCCGGAAATCTCGGAAAACTTCTTGAACCTGGCAGGGGCGTATCGCAGTCAAGCGGACGTGCTGAAGGCCAAGCGAAAGCAGGAAAAGAAGCGCCGCTGACCGCGGCTTCCGAAATTCGCCTTGAACATTTGACCGCAAGATCGATAACGCTGGCGCGCTTTGGCTACCCCGACCAGGCGAGGTTCTGCGTGCCCCGACATCATGCGAGGAGCAGAAGCGAGATCTGCTCCGCCGGTGGGCGTTAGACGCATACCGCCTCGTAGCGCCCGCAAAGCAAGGCATGCAGTCGGGTGCGGCCTCGGAGCTCAATGAAGCCATTGATGCGCTGATCGATCTTGACGGCGGCACGGCTTCCTTTGCAAGACCCGGAGAAAGTGCACGGGCTGCGTGATGCAGAAGCCCGTTCGCCGATCCGATCTGCGCAACTCACTGAGCTCCGCGACTTGGAGGGGCAGTGGTCGGCTGCAGCTCCATCGTGGATACACCCGCGGCAATGTTCATACCGGTCTGCGCCTGCAAGGACATCGGCTGCAGGGCGATTGTAGGATTCGAGCCTCCCATCAGGATGTTGGCACCAACTCCGACCCCCACGGTGCTACCGGCGGTCGCACCAGTATAGGTTCCGGCTAATGCCGCCCGGCCCAGCGTGGTCGGCGCAAAAACGGCCCAAGTGAGCTGGCCACCGGACGTGGCGCTGATATCGAGGCCCAGTGCAGTAACGGTCCCGACATAAGCCTCGCGGGCCCTGCCTTTCGCCGACTTGTACTTGCAGCTCAGTTGCCGCTGTCCTGCGACAATCATTCCGACTCCGGGCGACAGGCTACAGGTGAGCGTACCGACTCGCGTTCGCGCTGCGTCCCTGGGCAGCTGCCGGCACCATGCCAAGTGTGAGCGTCAGGGCCTTCAAGGATCCCTAATGATCCCATAAAAGCGAACGGACCTGTTTCGCTCAACGTGCCTACGACGGAGGCGGACACCTTGCAAGAGATGCAAGACCGTCTGGTCGATCCCTCGCCTGATCACGAAACGCTGATCTCAATGCATCTACGACGCTCTGCACCTCGCGCTCAGCGACCGGATGCGCCGCATCGGCGTCGATACCGGGCGTATTGCCGTCCAGCCCCGAAAGGCCGCGGGGAAAGAGATTCCGGTAAACCGGACGCTCAGGCAGCCCGGCGCTGGTTCGAAAGCCCAGCGTCAACCCCAGTTCGTTCAAGCTTTCAGAGAGCACCGCTTTAGCTGAGACCGGATCGGGGGAAAACCGGTTGCGCAGCACGACCCAGTCGATGAGCGTGCCATCGACAGACCGGCGATGGCGACGCATTTCGCGGACCAGCTCCCCATACGCCAACGACGCCCAGCGTCACGGCATCGAGCTTCCCCAGCACGTCGACCGGCGAGCCCGAGGCCGATGCAGAACAGGGCAAGATCTCTGTCTTCTCGTCGCTTGCTCGCGCGCTCATCGGAAAGACGAAAGAAGCCACTGTAGAGGTTCTTTCGCCTCGCGGGGCGAAGGCCTACAGGATCACCAGCGTGGAATGGCGTTAAGCTGAGTGCCGGCCCATATGGCGGGAACAAGTAATGGCCTCGGCTGGATCCGCGCATCTCCATTTCATTCGAGCGGGTGAAGGTAGTTTGTCGAAGCCGCTGATCTCCTCCACCCGCGCCGCATCGTTCAGCGTGACCATCCCTCTTTGTACAACCAATACTCCCTCGTTCCGAAGTTCTTGGATCAGCCGATTCACGTGAACCGCGTCATCGGCCGGCGCCTCTCGTCGCGCGTGAACGACTTCATCGCGCGCTTGTCTTCCCACGTCTCCTGGCGCCGTCACGAACCGAAGCGGCCTGCCCTCGAAGATCGCATCGCGGTCCGCCTGCCTCTGGTGGCGGCTCTTAGGCTGAGGATGTCGGAGATCGATCTCGTCACGACGGTCTGCAAGTCGCCGGCGATTGGCGCCTTCCCTTACTGAACTTTATCTGTCGACCATCATGGCCTGGCCCCGGGCCAACCGGCAGGCGCGCAAAGTGCTTATTGTGCTCGAGGAAGATGCTTGCTGCGCAGAGCTACGAGTGCTGAAAGCGCCTATTACCGAAACGTGCCGCCGACGTGATCGTTACCGCGCAAAGGATCGCACTCGTCACGAAGGATCCCACGCCGCGATTTCCGCATTGATTGGCGATCACGAGGCGCTCAAGAAGCATCTAGATTTACTCCGCAGCGATAGCATTACAAACCGCGTTCGTGCCCTGCTGGCAATGGAGCCACGGACACGCCATCCCGTATTCTCGACCGCCGCGCAGGCGCTTCAGTGGTGCGACGATCCGTGGCCACAACGCCTCTCGAACTTAAGCACATTCAATTTCGAAGATTTCTGCCGTGACCCGGCCGATTATTCCTCTCCTTGCCAACGGAATCACTCGAGACGCTCGCACCTTTAATGCGAAGGTTCCTGACAGGCGCCCCGCTGGGGCTGAACTACAAGCGGACCGGGGCGGCAGCGTCATGCTACGCCTCCGATGCTTCCATTTTTGAGTGAAGCTTGCGCGCCCTCGTCGCGCCGTACGCAGACTTATCGTGCAAGTAGTTCAGTCCCGAGACTCCAACGAGAGATAGGGCTCTCGACGTAGAGACCGACCTGATCCCGATCCCAATCCGGACTTTCGGAGAGCCTATCTTCGTCGTACGATGCGTCCCCCCAAAGCTCGGGGGGAGACGACGCGAATTCGGGGGCGCAACGTCCCACTGGTTCTGAGGCAATTCGCGGGATTAAACAGCAAGTCGGCCAAATGCTCCATCGCACGCGCCGTCTCTTAGTCCGCCAGCAGACCGCGGTGATCAATTCGATCGGAGCGCATCTGCCGTATCGACCTTGTGATCTTTGATCTTCGACCAGCGATCAAAAGTCAGTCTCGATGGACGAGCCAATTGCCTGGTCCAGGCGTCGACAATGTCCGATCCACGATCATTAGCTCTCAGGACAAATTCTAGCCGAGCTATCAGCTACGTCATCGATCTGGTCGCAATTGGAGCCATCTATCTCGTCTTGGCAAAAGGCGGGCTTACTCTCGCCTCCATTCATCCCAGTGCAACGCCAATTTGGCCACCGACGGGTGTCGCGCTGGCGGCGGTGCTGTTGCGGGGATATCGGACCTGGCCAGCAATTTTTGCGGCCGCGATGATCGCTAATGTTACGACGGCAGGCTCCGTTGCCACCGCAATTGCGATTGCGGCCGGTAACTCTCTCGAAGCAGTTACTGGCGCTTATCTTATTAATCGATGGTCGGGTGGGTGTAACACGTTTTCAAAGCCCGACTCTGTCGCGAAGTTTGCTGTGATTTGCGTCGTGATCGCGACACCGATCAGTGCCAGCATTGGACTGACCAGTCTGGCAATCTTCGGGTACATCGAACGGCAGAATTTCGCGGACGCGTGGATCACCTGGTGGCTGGGCGACGTGACTGGCGCGCTGGTCATTGCCCCCGCGATCGTGCTTTGGACATCGAGCCGCTATCATGCCTTCAATTCCCGTGAACTTCTGGAGACGGTCGGCGTGCTCACGACAGCGTCGGTTGTTGGGCTGATTGCATTCAGCCCCCTGATCGAGCAGACGCCCGGCCGAGATCCACTCGGTTTTCTCGCCATCCTGCCCATGTTATGGGCGGCGCTGCGTGGCGGGCCACGCGATACCGCAACGGTTGCCCTCGTGCTTGCGGGTATCACGATTTGGGGAACGCACACGGGCGGCGGCCCATTCGCGACGCCAGATCCCAATGCGTCATTCCTGCTCGTGTTGATGTTCTTGATCAGTATTACCGTTCCAAGCTTGCTGCTGAGCGCTGATGTCGAGGTCCGCAAGAAAGCGGAACGAAGCCTGCGCCGCGCGCACGTCGAACTCGAGCAGAAAGTCGCAGAGCGTACGCAGGAACTGGAGCTCGCCAACGCAGCGAAATCGCGCTTTCTCGCCATGGCAAGCCATGATTTGCGGCAGCCCTTACATGCGTTGGGGTTGTTCGTCGCCCAGCTGCGCACGCCGCTCAAACCGGAAGAAAGGACAAAAACGGTCGAACGAATCGACGCCACCCGCAAGGAAATGGACGAAATGTTCAATTCGCTCCTGGACATTTCCAGGCTGGATGCCGGGATGCTTATCCCCCAAATCACCGAGTTCCCGCTCGGGCGCCTGTTGCAAAAAATCGAGACGGCGTTTGACCAGGCGACGCAAAAAAAGGGTCTGCGGCTACGCGTCAGGCCGAGTGACGCATGGGTGCGAAGCGACTCGATGCTGCTCGAACGCATCATGCTGAATCTTGTATCAAATGCGGTACGCTATACCTTGCGGGGCGGTATCCTGGTCGGATGTCGTCGGCGTGGTGAAATGTTGCGTATCGAAGTATGGGATACCGGTCCTGGCATTCCCGAGGACCAAAAGCACAATATCTTTGGTGAGTTTTTTCAGATCCCCACCGCCGAACAGAACCGGTCCGGCGGACTGGGCCTCGGCCTCGCTATCGTCGACAAGCTTCGCGTGCTTCTCCACCATCAAATCGACCTGGCTTCGACTATGGGCCGAGGTTCGCGATTTGCGATCCTGGTTCCGAAAATCGATCAATGCGTCAGGTCCGCGGCGCCCGCCGACTTACCATACCCCGGTGCCTTCGCAATCGACGGCAAGGCAATTCTCGTTGTTGCCGATACTCCGATCGTGCAGGAGGGAACGGGCGGATTGCTTAGCAAATGGGGATACTCGGTTCTTGCCTCCGGATCCGACGAACCTGCACTTGTCCAACTTGCCGAGCGCGAACAGCGCCCAGATCTCATAATCTCGGACTATCATCTCGCAAGCGGGAAGACCGGCATCCGGGCAATTGAACAAATCAATGCGGCGTTTGGCTCGTCAATTCCCGCCATTCTCATCAGCGGCGATACCGCAGCTGAACCTCTGCGGGACGCTAGGGACAGAGGCTACATTTTGCTGCACAAGCCGGTCGACCCGATGCGGCTCCGCGCTGTCATGCATGAGCTCCTCAGGGATCATGATGGTGGAGGAGGCACCGGGGCAGTGTCATGATTCAGACTTCGGCGGCCATTCCCAGCCCATTTTTCCGACTTTTATGACGGCCTCCGTGCGGGTCGCTACGCCGAGCGCCTTGAGAACGACCGTCATGTGATTCTTCACTGTCGGCACTGCCATATTGAGCGTCCTGGCAATGACCTTGTTGCTTTTTCCCTTCATCAGGAGCGCAAGTACGTCGATCTGACGATCGGTCAATCCTCGCCCCTTGAGTGAGTCGCGAGCCAATGGTTTATCCGCAAACCGCGGACCTGCCGTTTCCTCCAGCATCTCCGAGGGAATGTAAACTCCGCCGGAGAACACCAACTCAATAGCATTGAGCATCACTTCACGTTCCGTGGTTTTCGGAATGAAACCCAGCGCGCCAAGTTTGAAAGCGCGCCTGACCGTGTCCTGATCATCGGAGGACGAGAGAATGATGATAGCAATCGTCGTATAGCGATGGCGCAGTTCGCAAAGGACAGAGAAGCCGTCGCGGTCAGGCAAATTGATATCGAGCAAAATGAGGCTGATATCGGGATGCTCCTCGACGATGCGCATGGCCTCTCGACTGCTCGAAGCCTCGAATATCACGGCTTCTCGCTTCAATTGCTTCAGGACGCCGTGCAACGCCTCGCGGATCAATGTGTGATCGTCAACAACAAGAACCTTCATAAAAATGCTCTCCGTCCAATGACCGCCCGGAGATCAATGAAAAAATCATACACCCACCTTGGAAACCGTTCACCTTCTATCTCTGGTCCAGTGGTTCGCCGTCAGGCACTCAAAGTAGGAGCCGAGTGCTGCTGTGCGTTATGGTTGCAACCGACACACAATCGTAATGAGCAAGGACTACATGAAGCGCGGTCCTCGCTGCCCCACCGTCCACGCGCGCGATGAATTGCTCATCGCGTGGTTGAAGGTATCAAATAGATGCCGCCGCCCCGACAGTACCTTCGTCATAGGACCTAGGCACCTCTTCGTACCGACCTGCGGCCAATTTACACACTGCGCAACTTAAACGATGATGTCGACGGTCACCCTCTCCACCAGCGTTTTACTCAAGCGCGGCCATATGATCATTGTCGCGATTGGTGTCGTGGCCAGGTCGACGTGAAGCAACGCTGGACTGCGGCGCTGTCACGACCGGAGCAGGGCCGCGCTTTTGGTCAAATCGGTCGCTTTCGATCGTTCCTCTTTAAGCGTGCGCGCACGCTAGACGAGGCAAGCCAATGCTAACCGCCACCCCGAAGCCATCAGCGGCCGCACTGCCGGAGCTGAAAGCCAACGGCCGCGACCTGCGGATTGACGCCTGCCGCGGCATCGCGCTCTGGTGCATCTTTCTTGATCATGTCCCCAATAACATTGGAAGCTGGCTGACGCCGCGAAACTACGGCTTCAGCGATGCGGCGGAACTGTTCATGTTCGTCTCGGGCGTCACCTGCGCACTGGCCTACGGAAAGGTATTGAGGTGCGAGGGATGGAGTCTCGTGATCCGCCGAACGCTGCGGCGAAGCTGGGACATCTATATCGCATTTCTGCTGCTCACGCTCGCCTGCGCCCTTCTAGTCCACATCGCTGGCGTGGAACGCCTTGCTGACGAGAGCAATACGCGCATTCTGTTGGATCAGCCCGGCGCGACGCTCGCGCACGCGGCGATCCTGCAGTATCGTCCGGTCAATACAGACGTATTGCCGATCTTCGTGCTTCTCCACCTTTTGTTCGCGCCGTTGCTGTGGTTGCTGCTGCGACTGCCGAACGTGACGCTTGGCGCCTCGCTGGCGCTTTATACGCTGGTGCATATATTCGGCTGGTCCTTGCCGGCGTGGCCGAACGGCCACTGGGCTTTCAATCCACTGGCCTGGCAACTGCTCGTGGTCCTTGGCGCGTGGGTGATAATCGAGGGCGAAAGAGTGCGCCCCTGGCTAACGTCGCGCATGGTGCTTGTGCCTGCTGTTCTTTATCTGGTCTTCAGCCTCGCCATCGTATTGAGCTGGAGAATCAAGCCGCTGGAAGCGTTGATACCGAAGGGCCTGACGAACTTGGCTTACCCGATGGACAAATCGAATCTCGATCCGTTGCGTCTGTTGCATTTCTTGGCTCTTGCGGTTGTAGCGGTATGGTTCGTGCCACCCAATCGACAAGCATTGACGACTGCGGTGATGCGCGGCGCCATCCTCTGTGGCAAGCACTCATTGCCAATCTTCTGCCTCGGCGTTCTGCTCACGCTCGTCAGCCTCCTGGCGCTGCTCGACATATCTGAGGGGCTTGCGATGCACATCACGCTCAGCGTTGGTGGCGTCCTAACGATGATCGTGGCGGCGACGCTGCTGAACTTGATCAAGATCAAACCCAGGCCGCAGCCGACCGCTGTCCCGCCTATGGGTGTGCGCGACACTGTTGGCTGGCGCCCCCTGGAAGCGTTTCGACGAGGACCGCGCGAGCTCGCATGGGCCGCCAGCCAGAATGTCATCATCGGTTGCCGGTTCGGGGAGAGGCAATCCCACGGGGTGCTTCGCGTCGCAGACGAATTGGTAGCGCTCAAGGCAGATGTCATCGCAGCGTCGCCGGCGACTGCAACCATGGTGGCCAACAATGCAACCGCACGGTTCTACAGTCGTAGTATAGCTGTTGACACGTCGGTGCGGACACTTCCCAAAGACCAGAGCTGCTCTGAAAGATCGTCCCATATCCGACATGTCGTCGCTTCCAGCTCGGCCAGCCCGTAGCCGTGCGCTAGCCAGAGGGCCGCAACCCTTGCACCAGAAGGGACCTCAACAAATCTCACCCTTGCCGAAACCGCATCAGATTCAAAGAAACCGATCGTTCTTCTGCCGCTCATAACGGCCTAGTTGCCACTCCGATTTCAGGCTGAACTAGCCACCAAATCAATAGCTGGTCAGGGCTCTATTGGAGGCGGTCTCGAAGTCTCGCCCCAAGAGCCGTGCGCTTTGTCACTAGGGAGAAACAGTTGGCGAAGTACGCTTACGTCACCCTCGCAACGTGGCTGGGCCGTTCCGTTGTCGTTAAGGTGGCACACATCTTTGAAAGGACCGGACTGGCCATGGTTGGCGGCGCAGGCGGCCTGTACGTGGGCGTAGGACTGATGCGCATGGAAACCGAGTTGTTTCGAAATGAATGGATGGTCCTTTTGATTGTGCTTTACGGGGCTTTTGGTTTCTATATGGGCATCGATCTGCCAAGCCGTATTGCACACACAATAAGATTCCAACGGCCGGAAGAATTGAGCTTCGGTGCCGACGACGCGGCGGCGCTCGCCAGCGCGGCCGGAACTTTCTTTGCGGCGCTCGCTTTTTTTCTGTCCGTCAGCATGATTGTCCTCGATGAGACCGTAGGCGATGGATTCAGAGTTCTGGTGGGATGCTGTTGGGCGACTGGCACTTCGTTTCAAATTGCTGCCGGTGCGATAGGCCGCAGCACACTCGGAGGACCTGGGCATGAGTAAAGATAAATCAATGTCGCTCTGGACGCCCGAGGATTTAAGCAGAAAGGCCAAGGAAGACGCTGAGAACGACAACTACAATCCACCGCATTCATGGTGGCCCGGCCGATACAGCGTAGGTACCGAAGCCCGCGACAGGTACGATCGAGCTTTTGATCTTCATCACAGCGACGGGAACGAGTACTAGGCGCTTCAGGTGCCCTCTTCTTTCAGCGATCTTTGTTTGCATCAGATTTGCTCGGGCCAGAGAACGCAATGACAGCGTCTTCCTTCATTTCGAAATGCTTGTTGCCTGTTGACGCCTGAGTTGACAGCGCACGGCGATCGAGATGTCGGTTTACGGAGGGCGACCCTCGCTGATGGACGTGCTCACCTCAGCTTTTGAACCCTACGGCACATTCGGCGCGACGATCCGCGGCCCGCGCCGGGTGGCCGCTCTTAAAATAAGAACCAGGAACGGCCGCGCGCGGCACTGATCGACCGCAAATACAGGAACGCGCCTAAGAACGTCCCGTAGTTCTTGCGAAAGTCGCCGTTCAACCTGGCGATTTTCGATAGCTCTGAAGAAGGTTCAACGTCTGACATGGGCTGGTTCCGGCTTTATTGCACCAGCACCCTATGAACCACCGTTTTGCCCGACGGCGCAAGTCAAATTTCTGTTTTTCCGCATCTTAATTCTTGACGCTCAGGCTGATCGTGGTCAGGTCCACCTTCTTCCCAGTCTGTTCAATCCTGCCGCTCTCGTAACCGAGAGTAAGGCCAATGTTGAAATGCTCGAACGTTCGGCCGCTGTAGAAATCGCGGTACCAGCTGTAAGTGACGTTCAACAGCCATTTGGGTGGCGGCGGAGGCTTGTTCGGGTCCGCGTCGGTCGTGTCGTGGGGAATGAAGTGAAAGAAAGTTGGGCGACCTGATCGGTGGATCGGGGAATAGAATAGTTATGTCGCAACACTTGTCGAGCGTCATTCGCGCTACGTGATGCTGGTCAAGGTTGCGAAGGATATGGATGGTGAATCGGGATCGTCCTACGAACCCGGCGTCCCGAACGCAGTGAATATCTTCTAAGTTGTTGATTTTTCTCGCAGTGACAGGTGTTTTCGTCTCCTTTTGTTCACGGTCGTTTCACCCAATTCGTTGCGATTTCGTTGCGGCGTTCTCAGGGAGAACGATAGCAGCAGCCTTGGTCTAAATGGGAGACGTTCCAACGGGCTCGGTATGCGTCGCTCGCCCAGTTCGCAGGGCACGCTGTGCGCCCACAGGTTCAAATCCCGGAGGCGCAACCACCGATACCGACATTCGGTTCAGGTTGCGATCTGACCGAGGCGCGCCCCTGCCACTCGAACGCAGTGACCACCTTCTAAACTATTGATTTTACTGATAACGACGGGCGTTTCCGTCACGCTTTGTTCACGGTCATTTCACCCAATTCGTTGCGAGGGTCTGAACGAGACCGCCCGTAGGGCGGGATGGCGCCTGCCTCAGTCGAAAAAGACGTCCGTACGTTGAGACGTCAGTGCCCGTTGTCCGGACTTCAGTTCGAGGTCACACGATGCGTCCACCTGGACGAAACGCGGCCGTTGCTCCACGAGGATCAATCGCGCCCGTAGCCGGAACACATCGCCGGGACGTACCGGGAAACGGAATCGAACTGCGCGGAGAGTCGCCGCACGGCTTTGCGCGGCACCCACGACGACATACGCCTCCTGCAAGAGCGCTGGTACGAGCGCCAGGAGCAATTGGCCGGGCACAATCGTCGTTCCTCCGTCGAGTTCGTGCATGGCGCGGTCAACATCGGTATGAACCCAGTTCCGATCACCCGTCAGCACGACGAACTGATCGACCTCTTCCTGGGTCACCGAACGCCAGCGCCCAGGAGCGAGTTCCGTGCCCACGAAGGCAGCAAGATCGATTGCCCGCGCGACACGAAACACCTTCGCCTGTGTCAGCGGTTCGGGGCCCCCTGGCATTTGGATCATCCTGGCCCGTCCCTCTCTTAGATCGTCGCAAGTAGCGCGCTGCCGAGCCCGCCCGCAGCCGCAATAGCCGCCAGCCCGACCGCTCCGGATGTTTCTGATTGCATCTCATGCCAGAGGCGTACCGCCAGGATCGCGCCCGATGCGCCGATCGGATGCCCTCGTGCTAGCCCACCGCCCCTACGATTAAGCGACGACAACGGCAGCCCGATTCCGTCGACACATGCGATAGCCTGAACGGCGAAGGCCTCCATGACCTCGCTAACCGCTATCCGTGTCGGCGCGATCCGTTCCGCTGCCAGGAGGCTCTCGGCCGCTGCAATAGGTGCCGCACCCGGCACAGCCGGATCCCCACCGCGGCGGACCGCCGATATTATCCGCACAGGCCGCCTCGCGTTGAGGCGTCGGATCAACCTCTCCGACACGACGAGGAGGGCTGCCGCCGCATCGGCTTCGACCGCCACCGTCGCGCGCGTCACGCCAAACGCAGCATTGCCTGCAAGCGGCGGAAGGCGTGCGCAGGTGGCCCCCGTCAGGGCCCGGGTAAAGGCATCGTGCGAAAGCTGGGCGAGCGGCACGATCTCGGCCGCCAAGGAGGGATTTTGCAGCGCCTTGCGATGGCTTTCGATCGCAAATTCATCTTGCCGTGCACGCGAAATGCCAAGCCTCTCAGCCAACGTCACGGCGGCAGCGATCATGTCGGGGTCCCGCTCCGGCCACGGGGCGAACGGAGGACGGTCATAGGGTTGCGGCACTTCGCCGGCGTGATGCGGCGGCCGCGCGCGCAGCGGCGCGCGGCTGAAACTCTCAAGACCGCCGGCGATGACCGCGTCCGCACCTCCGCTCGCGATGCGCTCGGCGGCGAGCATAATCGCGTCGAGGCCACCGCAGCACTGGCTGTCGATGGTCAGCGCCGGAACGTAATCGGGGAGACCCGCCCGCAGCGCGGCTAGCCGCGCCGGGTTTCCGCCGCCGTACAGCGCGTTGCCGAAGATCACGTCGTCGATCGCCTCCGCCGCGATGCCGGTATCGGCCAGCACAGCCCGGATCGGCGCCGCGCCAAGTTCGTCGGCCTCCGCCGCCCTGAAGGCGCCACCCCGAGGAGCGACCGCCGTGCGGCGTGCGGCGACGAGATATGCGGCCCTCATCGCAACAACTCGTAGGCACCGGATTCCCAGATTTGGCGCAGCGCGTGGAAATCGGTTTTGCCGGAGGAGGTCATCGGCCAGCGCGATGGCACGGCAAAGCGTCGCGGGATCTTGTAGAGCGGCAAGCTCATGCGAGCATGGCTGATCAGATCGGAAGACCCCAGGCGCCCATCCGGACCGAGCCTGAGCAGTGCCACCAGCCGCTCGCCCCGACGCTCGTCGATGGCACCCAGGACTCCCGCCGCAACCACGGCAGGATGTCCCTCGATCACACGCTCGATCTCCTCCGGATGCACATTCTTGCCGGCCGTGATGATCATGCGGCTGGCACGGCCGGCAAGCCGCAGGAAACCGCGCTCGTCGACCATGCCGATGTCGCCGACTGACACCGCGTCGCCATGACGTGGCAGCAGCGTTTCGCTTCCGCAGGCATACTCCATGAAGAGGAACGGACTTGCCACGAATACCTGACCGGCCTCTCCAGACGGTAGGCGTCGCCCGAGATGGTCACGGATGGTGAGACTGACGTCTGCGAATGGACGCCCCACGGAGTCCGGTGGGACATCCTCGTCGTCCTTCGCCACGGTCACGAAGCTCAACTCTGAGGCGCCGTAGAATTCGGCAAAGCGCGCTGACGGAAATTGCTGCCGTAACTCGGCAAGCGCGCGACCCTGCCATTTCGCACCAGATGACAGCGTCCACCGCACGCTTACGAATGGCGGCAGGCCATCGCGCACGGCGGCCTCGATCATCATTTCGAGTTGGGTTGGTACGCCGTAAATAACACTCACACGGTGCGAAACGATCAGGCGGTTGACGAGATTGGGCCGGAAATGCCGACAGAGGATGACGGTCGCACCGACATAGAGCCCATGGGCAAGACCGTAGAGGAATAAGGAATGCGTCAGCGCGCCCGGTGCGAGAACGATGTCGCGGGCGCCGATATCGAACTCGCGGTCCCCCGCCCGAAAACTCTCGATCCACGATTGATGGTGGCGGCGATATCCTTTCGGCGTTCCGGTCGATCCCGAGGTGAAGCCGACATAGAACGGCGTCAGCGGATCTGGCTCGACCATCGCCTCGGGCGACGGACCGGCGCCAATGGCGTCCGCGACGGACTCGAACGGGCCGTAAGGATCGACAACCGCGAACACCTCTGTGTCCCCGGCCAATGTTGCATCGCCACTCACGACGATCCCCGGCGTCAGCGCCGTGATCGCAAGCCGCGCCGTCTCCGTCAGCCAGGAGGGATCAAGAATTTGCGCTTCCCGACCTGCGCGGCAGGCTGCGAGAAACAGCAGCACGAGTGCCGGCCCGCTCGGCAGGTGCAAGGCGACCCCGCGGCCGGCCGGCACCACCTTCGCCAGATGTCCGGCTAAACGATTCACCGCCTGATCGAGATCTTTCCAACTCACTGCATGATTGTCGCAAACGACGGCCAATCGGTCCGGCGTTTTGCGCGCATGCCGCGACAGCGTTGCAGTGATGGTGGAGGCCACGGTCATGAACGGCTGACGATTGCGGCCGGATAGCTCCGGTGCGACGCCTCCGCGACAGAGGCGGTGGCCAGCGTCTTCAAAAGATCGCCCGGCACGAACACGGCGGTTGCGGCCAAGGCCTGCGGCAAGCTCATCCTTGCCATCGCCATCAGGCCGAGAATACCGCAAGCATACTCCACGACGATACCGCCCGTGATCGCGGCAACGAGCGCCGCCGCGAACACCGGCAAAGCCTTCAGCCGCGCCATTATGAGACCCGACACAAAAGCAGCGGGAGCCCAGCCCAGCAGGAAGCCAACGGACGGTCCGAAAAGTACGCCGAGCCCGCCGCGTCCGCCTGACAGCAGTGGCGCTCCGAGCAGAACTACGAACAGGAACAGCAGCACCGCCAGTGCGCCGTGGCGAGGGCCGAGAACGATCCCGGCCAGCATGACGCCGAGCGTCTGGGCCGTGATCGGCACCCCCACGGCGATCGGCAAGACGATGCTGGGCACCATGCCAAGCGCTGCGATGACGGCCGCCAGCAGGGCGATACGAACGATAGCGCGGGACTCCACGGGATGTCTCCTACAACGGGGATGAGTGACGATCGACGGTCGACCGGTCGAAACCGCGCGCATCGAGCGCTTCCGCGACACGGTCGGCAAGCTGCAGAATGTCGGCGACGAAAGCGGCCACCAGTCGCGGCGGAATACGCCGGTGTGTGCGTGCCTTCCAGGCCTCCTCGCGGGCGCGCCACCGCGTCATCAGGACGGGGACGAAACGCAGGACAAGAGCGACTGCGAGCGCCATCTTGCGAGGATTGACCCCAAGCGGGCGCAGCAAGCGGAGCACTGGCGCCAACGCCTCGATCAGAGCGCTCATCGCGGTGGTCATGCTGACGAGATCAGCAAGCAGAAGCATCGCTAGGAGCCGCATGGTGACGACGGCGCCGGCATTCCAGCTAACCGATGCGGTCTGCACGCCGCCAACGACGACAAGCAGCGGCAGCAATGGGCGCAGCAAGCTGAGGCGCGCCATGCCGACGCGGCCGAAGCCAGCATAGACCACGGCAATCATCGCCAAGGCGCCCGCCAGAATTCGCCAGTCGCCGACCGGGAGCAGAAGTACGCTGAGCAGAGCAAGCCCCGCAAGCTTGACGCCGGCTGGTACGCGGTGCAACCAGGTCTGTGGCGCGAGGCCGCCGGTCATCATGACGTTAGGCCGTCCCCTGACCAACGATCGTTGCATGGGCCCGGTAGGCAGGCAGCACCTCGTCGGGTCGGCCATCGAGGCGAATGTGGCCCGCATCCAGCCAGATTATGCGATCGAACTCCGCGAGCAGTTCGAAATCATGAGACGCCATCACGACCCGCTGCGGAAGCGCCGTGATCCTGCGATACATCCGCAATCGTGTCGGCAAGTCGAGACTGGAGAACGGCTCGTCCATCAGCAGGATCGACGGGTCCGTTGCGAGCAGCGCCAGGATGCAGACAAGCTGCTTCTGACCGCCGGATAGCTCATTGACGTTGCGTTCCGCCCATTGCGCGCAGCCGTGCCGCTCCAGCAGTGCCATCGCCTGTTGGCGCGCCTGTGGCGCTGGCATTCCCCGCTCCGCAGGCCCAAAAGCGACCTCCTCGACAACCGTGGGGAAGATGAGCTGGTGGTCGGGATTTTGAAACAAGAAGCCGACCTTTGCTGGAAGGTGCTTGCGATGCCGTACCGTATCGAGGCCCGCCACCTCTACGCGGCCGCGTGTTGGCGGGAGCAACCCGTTCATAAGCCGCAGCATCGTGCTCTTGCCTGAACCATTGTCACCAATCAGGCCGATCCGGCGCTCAGCCAAGCAAAGCCCGGGAATGGCAAGGACCTGACAGTCCGCGCGCCGAAGCTGCACTTGTTCGAAGATGATTTCTTCAGCCGCCCCGCAAGGGGGACGACGGCTTGCGGGAGGCGCTTCGCGTCGGACAGCTTCACTCAAGCCGATTCTTTCGCCTCCGTCGCGCTACGCAAGTATCACGTTGTCGATAAGCCTCGTCGAGCCGACATAGGCTGCCACGCATAGCGCCGCTGGCCGGCGCAGCGGACTGACGCCGGGCTTAAGCGTATCGCTGTCGACGAGCGCAACGTACTGCAGCCGATCGACCGCTTCCAAATGCTTCTTGGCAATTGCCATCAGCCTGTCTACGTTCCGCTCTCCCAAGCGGAACTCCTCTGCTGCGGCGAGTAGCCCACAGCTGATGGCGAGGGCCCGCCCTCGGTCTTCCTCGCTGAGATACCGGTTGCGGCTGCTCATTGCAAGACCGTCCGCGTCCCGAACCGTTGGCACAGTGACGATCTCGATCGGAAGATTGAGATCAGTGGCCATGCGACGCACGACCGCGCACTGCTGGAAGTCCTTTTGGCCGACGAACGCGACGTCCGGCCGCACCATATTGAACAGCTTGCATACAACAGTCGCGACCCCGCGAAAATGTCCTGGCCTGAAAGCTCCGCAGAGCGGCTTCGCGAGCTCGCCCGGTTCAATGTAGGACTCAAATTGAGCTGGATAGATTTCCTCAGCCCCCGGCGCGAAGACGATCGCAACATCCGCATCGCGGCACAGTTTCTCGTCGCGAGCGAAGTCGCGCGGATAGGTGGTGAGATCCTCGTTTGGCCCAAACTGAGCAGGGTTGACGAAGATGCTAAGCACGGTGATGTCGCATTGCGCCCGGCTGGCCTCAACCAACGCCATATGGCCGTTGTGTAGATAGCCCATTGTCGGTACGAAACCGATTCGCTTTCCGATCAAGCGATCCTTTGCTAGAGCCCGGCGAAGCTCAGCGACCGTCGTGATTGTCTGCATCTTTACTTTACATCAGGTTGGATTGGAAGGCGTCCAATTTGCGATTGTCTCACTTATGCCTTCGGGAAGCCCATACGACTCTTGCGCTGCCGGGAATGTACCGTTTCGAACATCGGCAACCCAATGCGACAGCGCCTCCTGCAACACCCGAAAGCCGTCGGTGTAGGTCCGAACGAATGTTGGGACACGGCCTTCTATCAAGCCAAGCACGTCGTGGAACACCAACACCTGTCCCGAACAACCGGGACCTGCGCCAATCCCGATCGTCGGTATCGTCAGCGTTTCTGTCGCTCGCGCGGCGAGCTCGGCCGGAATACCTTCGAGAACCAGCGCGAAACAGCCGGCCTCCTGCAAACGATGGGCGTCGTCGAGCAGGCGCAAGGCGTCATCGGCCTTGCGCCCCTGCACTTTGAATCCACCCATGACATTCACGCTCTGCGGGGTCAGGCCGAGATGACCCATCACCGGAATCTCGCACTCGACCAGAGCCCGTATCATTTCGACCCGTTTGGATCCGCCCTCGAGCTTGATGGCGTCAGCGCCACGCTGCAAGAAGCCGCCGGCGTTGCGTATCGTGTTCTCCGGACTTAAGTGAAAGCTCAGAAATGGCATATCGGCCACGAGCAAGGCCCGAGGTTTTGTGCGCGCAACCGCCTCGAGATGGTGATTCATCATCGCCACGCTGACCGGAAGCGTATTGTCGAATCCGAGGCAGACGTTGCCGACGCTGTCTCCGACAAGGATCATATCCACGATGGAATCCGCAATACGGGCGGTGACTGCATCATAGGCGGTCGTCATCACGAGCCGCCGCCCCTCCTCTTTGCACCGTTGCAGCCTTGGAAGCGTGACCCGCTCGCCCGTGGCTTCCGAAGTGTGGCTCATTCCCGCTCCTATCTCGTCAGCCAGCCCTAGTTCGATTCCGCCGATCGAAGCGGCATAGGTTGAGCGCAAGATAAAACTGTCAACCGCGAGCGAGAAAAAGAAACGCCTTTCTCAGAAATAGCGGTCAAACGCATGAATTCTTCCAATGCTCGCGCGATCATCGCGCAAGAACTTCCTACCTCGTCCCATGGAAGGTGGAGTTAAGGCACACTGCGCATCGACAGCCATTTGAAAGCCCGTATAGATCGCCAAGCAGCATTCATCATAAGCCGTGTCCTTCTCTCGAAAACCACACAGGCAGCCTCGTCAACTTCCGAGACGCTGCGCACTCGGGACAGTGACGTCAGCACGGCCACGAGCGATGCGCCGCCGGCAGGAACGTCCGGTCAGGCCGCCCGCATTTTGGTCAGAAATTGGTCTACCGCCACACGCAGGTTATTCGACTGATTCTCCAACCCACGCACGTTAGTGAGAACCTCGCCCGCTGCTGTACCTGTGGCGGCCGCCGCGGTGCTGACGCTGCCTATATGTACTCTGATTTCGCTGGAGCTCGCGGCGACGGACTGGATATTGCGCGCAATTTCGCTCGTCGCAGCACTTTGCTCCTCGATCGCCGAGGAAATGCTTAACGTGATATCACTCATCCTAGCGATCGTCTGCGAAATTCCGTTAATGGCGAGAACCGCGTCATTCGTAGTTGCTTGCATAGTCTCAACTTGCCCGGCGATTTCTTCCGTTGCCTTTGCTGTCTGATTAGCAAGCGCCTTAACTTCCGCGGCCACCACTGCAAATCCGCGTCCGGCGTCGCCCGCACGTGCCGCTTCGATAGTTGCGTTGAGGGCCAGGAGATTGGTCTGCGTGGCGATACTATGGATGAGTTGGACAACTTCACCGATCTTTTCGGCCCCACTTGATAGGACCTGCACCGTATCGTTTGTGCGGTCAGCGTCACCAACGGCTTGGCGTGCGACCTCAGTCGACTGCAACACCTGTTGCGATATCTCTCTTACCGACGCAGATAATTCTTCGGCGGCGGCGGCTACCATTTCAACGTTCCCAGACGCTTTTTCTGACGCAGCGTCGACGGTGGCCGCGCGCATACTGGCATCGCTGGCGGTCATCGTCATCATACCCGCCGTGCCCTGCATATCGGCGGTCGAGGCGGCGACCACACGAACAATGCCATCGACGCTTTGCTCAAAATCATTCGCAATGCTCTCTAATGTGGCACGGCGCTCAGCAGCGGCGCGCCGTTGAGTTTCGGCCTCGACTTGCTCTAGCCCCCGAATACGAATTGCGTTGTCTTTGAACACTTGGACGGTAGCGGCCATTGCGCCAATCTCATCTTTCCGACCCACGCCTGGAATGTCTTGTTCGAGCTCGCCGTCAGCGAGCCGCTTCATGCAAGTGCCAAGCGCTGCCAATGGTTTAGTGATGGTGCGGCCTAGGAACCAGGCAATGACACCCGAGACCAATCCGATTACGATGATAGCCCCGCCAAGCGACCACATGATCGGTTGTAGCTTGGCATCAAGATCATCCAGATACGCGCCGGAACCGACAAACATGTCCCATCCAGGAATGCCTACTGCGTAGGACAACTTCCTGATCGGCTCCTTTTCACCGGGCCGCATAAATTCGTAACGCAGCACAACATCACCGTTCGCTGCCACGCCGTCGCGCAGTTCCCGGATCAGCGCACGACCGTTTGTCTTACCGTCGAGACGATTGACCCCGATTGTCTTCGGATCCTGGGAGGCAACCGCGACACCATCCATCGTATTTGCGAAAATATATCCCGCACCCTTGTCATACGTCATCGTCTGAACCCGATGTGAGAATTCCGCGATTGCGGCCTCTTTGGTGAGTTGGCCCGCGTCAACCTGCTTCTGCAAGCCCAACGCAACGTTCTTGGCGATATCGACGATCGCGCGGGTCTGCTCGACCCGAGAATTGATCATTTCCTTCTGCATCAAATAGCCCGCAAGCAGTCCAGCCGAGAAGAGGCCCAGCATAGAGACCGCAACCAGAATGCTGATCTTGGGAGTGATCGGCAGATTATTGAGTGGTTTCAAGGAACGTCTCCAAGGCAATTGCCGGCAGGCACGGGCACAGAGATTATCGCTCGTGTACAAGTGATATGTTTAGGTTTCGTTACCCCCACAGATCGGACAACACTTGCGCCCCGACGGGCCGGCGGCTTACCGCGTTCAAAAGCGGTGCTAGATTATCTCTCACAATGGCTGTCGAACGCTCGCGCGTCGCCCGATCAACGTTACGGTACGACGAGGACGTCGATGTCAGAGAGTCTGGCAGGCATCTTTGACCAAGCTCGGACGACGGAGTGCCAACTCCTTTACCTACGCATGCATCGACGAGATGAGCACGGCGACAGCCCTCATCTCGCCGGTCAATGTCCTTCCACCAGCGTCAAACGCTCGACACCGAAGCTGCCTTCATCGTGGCCTCCGTTTCCGTGCCGACTTTAAAACCCTTCGCGGATAAATCCCGACCAAGGGTTTCGGGAAGCAGAAGAGAGGCGAGAATGAAGATCGCTGCAGCGGGAAGGGCCACCGCAACCATGCCGTTGAGCAAGCTTCCGCCGAAATGGGCGGCCGCGAGAGGCACAATCACAGGGGCTATGCTGCCGAGCCCGCGCCCTCCCATATAGAATGTAGACACCGCCGTCGCCCGCAGGTTGACCGGATAGAGTTCAGAGATCCAGACGCCGGTCACACCCAGCGCTACGTTGCCAATGCCGAAGCAAATGTAGAGCCAGAACATCGGCCATTCGGCTTTCGATCCGGCGTAGAGCTGGCTGCCCCACATGGCCATACCGACCAAAGACCCGACCCAAAAAAGCGCGGGCACGAGGGCTCCGAAGCGGCGGCCAGCCCTGTCGTTGAAATATCCGTTCGCGAGGTAGCAAATGCCGCTGACCACCGAGAGCAGAACGGCTGTCGTGCGAACGATATCACCCGGTGTATGCATATCCCGCAGCAGCAGCGTCGGAATAAAGGAGACGACGCTGTAATAGCAGAGCATGTAGCTCATCAGCCATACGAACGCGATGACGGTCTGCCGTGCTAGCCCATTGCGGAAAAGGTCCGCAAGGGGAAGTGTGCGAGCTTCTCCGGTGACCTGACCGACCTTGCGTTGGGCCTCATACTCCAGCCAAATCTTGGATTCAGGCATGAAGAAACGAATGAAGATAATCAGCAGAATGGGTACGCCGCCACTCAGCAGGCCGATGCGCCAGCTCCATTCGTCGCTGAACGTCGCAATAAGCCAAATGCCAACGATTGAAGCCGTGGATGACGCGATCACGGCACAGCCTTGAAGCGCGGCCGCCCCCAAACCTCGGCTGCCTTTTTTCCAGGCCTCGTTGAAGAGCACCATGCCTACGCCATACTCGCCGCCAAGACCGATGCCGGTGATCAACCGCAGCACGGCAAGCGACCAGTAATTCCATGCGAAGGCCGAAATGATCGCGGCAACCGAGAACAGCGCGATTGTGAGTTGAAGCGAGGTCTTTCGGCCAAGTCGATCACCAACGATGCCAAACAGCGCGCCGCCAATGGCCGATCCGAACAATGTCAGAGCTTGCAGTGAACCGACCTCGGCCAACGATAGCGACATCGACCGTTGGATCGCGGGCAAAAGAAACGGAAAGATCAGAACGTCGTAGAAGTCGAGAATGTAGCCCAGCATCGCCGAGATCATAATCGAATACCGTTGCCTCGCCGTGTAATCTTCCGAAGTTCCGATCGCCGTAGACATGTGGTGCGCTTCCCGTTGAGAGAACTGGACAATTGATGGTCGTTATCGAAACGCTTTCCGCGTCGTTGGGAGTCGCAAATGCGGCTCCGGGCACCGATTTTGATGCGCGGGGGCCTAGCGGCCCGGCGCTCTCAATTCCGGATAAGCAAAGTCGCCCTTGTCGAGGATGTGGATATCGTCGAGCCACAGGCTGCAGCCGCGAAGCGGGATGTCCAAATGACACGGCGTGTCATTCGTACCGCCGAGCTCTGTGTTCGGACCCGTCGAAAACAGGACGTTCCCGTAGAAGGAAAGCGCATTCATGATGTGCTCCGACGCGACTACCTGGGAGGCCGCGATGTGGTGCCAGGTAGCACGCTCGTTCGATCCCCAGCCGATATGCGAGATCGCCCAGCCGCGCGGATCGCCGAAACTGTCGATATAGTTTTTGATGAGGAGCGCGTCGGTGCCCTCGCCCTTGAGGTCGACGATATAACCGCCCTTCACGGTCAGCGTGACCGGCGACTGGATGTAACGCTTGAACGCGCAGAGGATGTCACCGGGCATCAGCACGACCGTACCGTTGACGTCGCCATCGGTCGCCTGAGTGAAGGCAAAGCCTGACGGGAAATGATCCCAGCGCCCGGGCTCATCCGTGTATCCGTATTCGGAAATGACCGGGTATTGCTTCAGGCCATAAGTTACGTCCGTTCCGCCGGGCGACGTGATCCGCATTTTGCTGGCCGACTGGAGGAGGGTTCGAGAAAGCTCCGTTCGCCGGCGCAGATCTTCGGTCGGGAACATCTTCTTGAGGATGTGGAACGGCTCCATCACGCGCAAGATGCGCGTGCCCGCTTCCTGAATTTCGGCTTGCTCGCGAGAGAACAGCAACCCCAGGAGATCGATCACCATGTCCACGCGCTTGAGCGTATCGATCGCCGGCTGGTTGCCCGTGAGCGCATGCCGGCCCTGCAGGCCTGCGACCTTGCCCTGGCCGTATTTGGGCACGTTGAGATGAAAGGTCGTTGCGCCGAGGCTCTGCGCGGCCAGCATGAAGGCCTGGGCGTATTCCTGCTGATCCTCGCCGCCGCTCAGGACCGCAACGACTTCGCCCTTCTTCACCTTGCAGAGTGTCAGCTCGGCCTTGAAGAGCTCGAGCATTTCAACATCAACGATTTGTCGGGACATCTTCACTGATCTCCTGTTTGCCGAACGTAGACACGCGGCCGTCGAACCGATCGCGTGGTCGCGCTAGAAGCTCTTCGACGATCGAAAGGAAGCCCTCGGTATCGTCGATCTGCATTTGGTGACCCGCGCTTTCCAGCGTCCTGATCGCGATCGGCGGCAGCAATCCGCGAATTTCCGCTTCATCTTCGGGTCGAATGACCCCTCCCCGCCCGGCGACGATCAATGCGGTGGGAACGCCGAGATGGGCGAGGTCGCGGTGGATATCATCGTCATGAAAGCCTTTATGACTCTCGATGAGAGCACGCTCGTCGCAGGTATGCATCCACTCGGCCCGAGTGCGGATGTGCAGCTCGGGCCACCGCGGAGCAGAGGGGCTTCGCAGCGCCGCGTCGGCTTCTCCGCGCTTCGCGCTTTGAAGCAATTTGAGAAGCGGTTCGACCGGAATCGGATAGGCGCGGCGTCCGGGACCGGAGACCGGCGGATCGACCAGTATCAGTTGGTCCATGGACGATGGCCGCCAACGCGCGGCGCGGATTCCGATGCGGCCGCCCATCGAGTGGCCCAGCAGCGTATAAGGGCCCATTCCAAGCGCTTCAGCGAACCCGATGAGGTCGGATGCGCATGCGTCGAGCGAATAATTGAGATGCGGGCCGCTTTCGGAAAGGCCGCGACCGCGGAGATCGAGCACGAAAACGTCGTGTCCGGAGCACAGGCGTTCTGCGATGAAGGCCCATTGCGCCGCAGTCGTCGAGATGCCAGGGACAATGATGATCTCCGGCCCGGTCCCGCCGAACCGCAAATAATGCTGCCGAATGCCGTTGGCGTGCACATTGGCGCCGTAAAGCAATCCGGATGCCGCGGCGCCGCTCACGTCTGCTGATCCTTTGTGTGGTCATCCGACAGCGCGCGAAGCCGCTCGATGGCGACCTGCGTCGGCATGACATCCGCGTATTTGCTGGCGATATCGAACAGGTTGACGGCGTGAGACGTGGGCGAGCGGTCGTAGACCGCATCGCTCGGCACAATTGACTTGAAGTTCAGCGCGCACGCATCCACAACCGAAGCCCGCACGCAGCCGCTGGTCGTGCAGCCGGTCACCACCAGCGAGTCGACGCCGGCACCGATCAGATAAGTCGCAAGCGGAGTGCCGAAGAACGCGCTTGCCTGAGTTTTCGGCAGCAGCAACTCGCCGGGCTCCGGAGCCACCTCTCGGACGAAGTCGTAGCCCTCGGACGGGATCCGCATGATACCCGGGATCTTCGCGGAGAACGCGCCCTGGTCCTGGCCTACCTTCCGCGCGACATGCGGGAAAATCACCGGCCGTTCTTTCTCGCGAAACAGCAGCACCAATTCGGCGATGTGTGCGATCGCATGCCAACCGGCCTCGCCGCAGCTGGTGGGGTATTGCTTGATCGCGTCGCGGATCGGCATCGGCCGGTCGCCGACCGAACGATACTGCACGTCGATGACCAGCAACGCCGGTCGTCTGCCGAATCCCGCCGCACCACCCAGCCCTGCGAGGGCATAGGTTTCGCGCTCGTCCAGCGGTATCACGTCGTCCCAGGGGTGCCTGGTGCCAGTCACTGTTGCGCTCCAGAGGTCACAATCGTGAGCATGTCAGTGAAGCGGCGCGGTGGCCGCGTCGTACTGGTAGATCCAATCGTATCGCGCAGCCGTCGCGTCCGGTGCCCACTGGGTCTTGATGTAGTCACCCGCTGTCTCCGGCTTGCACAGCGCCTGGTTATGAAAGATCGGCAGCATGCCGGCCGCCGACTTTGCGACCTTGGTGGTGCGATCGAGCCGCAGGCCCTGATACGTCTTGAATACCGCCGCGATGTCATCGGGATTCTCCTCGAAGCAACGGGCGAGGACGGATGCATCCTCCAGGGCCATGTTCACGCCCTGCCCGAGGTACGGCAGCATCGAATGGCAGGCGTCGCCGAGCAGGGTGACGCACCCCTTCGACCACGTACCCAGCGACGGCCGCACGAACAGTCCCCACTTGTTCAGGGTATCCACATTCCCGACCAGTTCGATGATGTCCGGATGCCAGCCCTTGAAGTCCTTCAGGCATTCCTCGACAGAACCCTTCTCCGACCAGGATTCGAGGAGCCAGTGGTCATGGTCGACCTGGCCCGAAAAGGTCATCATGACGGTGTTCTGCCAACGGACCGGATAGGCAGTGACATGAGCGGTGGGTCCGATCCAGGTTGCCACCTCGGGTTCGCGCTGATGCCGCGCAAGGCGGTCGACGGGCACGAGACCACGCCAGGCGATGGCCTTCGTGTACTCGCTCTCGATGTTGCCGATGAGGCCAAGGCGGACCTTCGAATGCGCACCGTCAGCGCCGATCAGCGCGCGTCCTTCGACTTCGGAGCCATCAGCAAGCTTGGCCCGAACCCCTTCGTCGTCTTGACTGAACCCGACAACGTGGGCGCTCAGATGAATGGCGCCCGGCTTCAACTCGCGCACGCCGTCGACGAGAATCTTCAGCAGGTGAGCACGGAGCAGCAGATAGGGCTGATTGCGCGCCGCGTCGGAGCTGCGGTTGTAGAGGGGCCACCTATCACCGGTGTTCCAGAGCCGGATCGAGCGTCGCTCGGCCGCGATGCAGTTCTGCTCGACCTGTTCGGTGAGGCCGAGATCCCGAAGAACGCGCACGCCGTTCATGGAGATCCAAAGGCCGGCTCCGACCTCGCGCAACTCGGACGCTTGCTCAAATACGTCACAATCGATGCCGCGACGAAGCAGCGAAAGCGCCATCGCCAAGCCGCCGATGCCGGCGCCGGCAATGAGGACACTCGATTTACTGACCTGTTCAAGAATCATGATATCTCCAAACGACATTGCGCTATCTTGCGACGGGCTCGGCGGCGTCTTCGGAGACTTGCTCGGCGGCAAGGCTCCTTACGGCCTCGACAATCTTGGTGTATCCGGTGCAGCGGCAGAGGTTGCCGTGCAGGTAGTGACGGATTTCTTCGTCAGTCGGGTGCGGCGTCGCCTTCAGCAACGCTGTGACAGCCATAATGAAGCCCGGCGTGCAGAAGCCGCACTGAAGGCCGCCGTGAAGCACGAACGCCTTCTGAATCCGCGATAGGCCCTCGGGCGGCGTTACGCCCTCGATCGTCGTGACCTCCCGCTGATCGACATCGACGGCGAGCGTGGTGCAACTCGAGATCGGCTCACCGTCGAGCAGAACGGTGCAGGCGCCGCACACCTCCATGTCACAGGAGCGCTTCGTCCCCTTCAGGCCAAGGCGATCCCGGATCAGGTCGATCAATAGCGTATGGGCAGGAACGTCGATCGCGATCGCCTGGCCGTTCAGCGAGAACGAAATGGGCAGCACATGTGTCATTTCACGCGCTCCCGGCTGCGGCGATCGCCTCGTCCGCGTTTCGCAGAAGCAAGACACCTGCAAGGTGCCGCTTATATTCGGCGCCGCCATGCCGATCCTCGTTGACTTCCAACTCGCCCAGCGCCGTCGGGAGCACCGCCTCGATCGCCGGGCGGACTTCAGCGACGGATATGCCTTGGAGGACATCTTCGATGGCCTTCAAAGGCTGAGGTCGCGAACCGAGCGCTCCGACCCGCACGCGGGCGCTTCTGATCGTCCTTCCGCTGGGGCCCAGCGACCAAGCCATCGCGACATTCACCGAGGGCCTCTCACCATGCTTGAACCGCCGATAGGTCACCGGTCCGGTAGGGCGCGAAAACGCAATGACTGTCAGAAGCTCATCCGGCTCCCGCACCGTTTCCAGCTCACTTCGGATGAAATCGTCAGCGTGAACGACACGCGTACCGCTGGGGCCAATAAGCACCAGCCGTGCGTCCAAGGCCGCGAGCATAGTCAGCGGATCGGCGTGGGGCTCTCCGAAGCACAGATTGCCTCCGATCGTTCCAACGCTGCGGATCCTGATGTTCGCAACGTTGGCACAGAGCGAGGACAGCGCCGGCACATGCGCGCGAATAACAGGATCATTGGCGATCTTGTTGTGCGTACAGCGCGCACCGAGTTCGATGTCATTCGCATCGTTCAGAGCAATGCGGTCAAGTCCGTTGATTCCCTTAATGTCGATGAGCCGGTCCGTATGGATGACGCGCAACTTCAACGCCAGTAGCAATTCAGTTCCGCCGGAGTAGAACATGCCGTCACCGGACTTTCCGACCGCACGTACGGCGCCGGCAATCGTCGAAGGCCTCTCGAATGCGAAGGGTGAAGGCAGCATGATCAGGTCGCGCCCAACATTTCTTTGAGCCGCTTCTCGAACTCCTCGAAGTTCTGATCGACGCGACGCTTGATGACGCCGAACCCCATAGTCGCGAGGCGACCTTGCACGTCGACCTTCGCGTCCACGGCGAATGTGGACCCCGCCCCTTCCGGCGTCACAGTCACGTCGAGAACAACCGCCAGCCTCGTCCCGGTGATCTTGTCGCGGCCCGTGGCGCGCGTGCGGACGTGAAACGGCTCCGTTATCGATTCAACGATGATGTCGGCCGGGACCTCGACCTTGAACGGGCCGATCTTCTGTTTGACGGTCGCTTTGTAAGTTGCAAGCCGCTCGATTTCCTCGACATTTTCGCAGCCGGGGATGCAACCCGATATGCGAGGGACGTCGATCAGCGTGCTCCAAAGCTCCGCCGGCGTCGCGGGCACCACCATCGACATATTGAATTCCATGAATTCAGTTCCTCTTCTGCAGGGCGCGCCATACCTTTTCGGGCGTCATTGGCAGCTCGGTGATCCGAATGCCGTAGGCGGAGAACAGCGCATTGGCGATCGCGGGCGCGACCGGAAGGATCGCTCCCTCGCCCATTCCCTTGGCGCCGCCTGGACCGGGACCGTCGCCGTTTTCGACAAGGATGGTGTCAAACACGGGGGGAACGTCGGAGATGCGCGGTATCGAATAATCGATCGGCGTCGCATTGACCGGCTGGCCATCCTCGAACTCCAGCACTTCATAAAGTGCGTGTCCGAGGCCCATGATTGCAGCCCCCTCGTCCTGCCCTTCCGCCGCAACGCGATTGATCACGCGGCCGACGTCAGCGGCGCTGGCATATCGGGTGACATGGATCTCGCCGGTGTCTTCATCGACAATGATTTCAGCGAGGCCCGCGGAAGTCTCCCAGAACAGAGGGGACTCAACCAGGGCGCCCTTCTTCGAGCGTGGCGTAATCGCGCCGCGGCCGATGACCTCTCCCGAATCGACACCCAGCGTGCGGTGAAAAATCTGGTGGAAAGTGAGAACCTCGGATCCGGTCGTGACACCGCCCTCAACAAGCGAGAGGTTCTCCCGGGGAAGCTCCCAAACATCAGCAACCATTTCGAGTATCTGATCGGCTGCGTCGAGTGCGGCATTCTCGACGGAAAGGCCGACGACCACGGTCGATCGGCTTGCGCCTGTGCCCCAGTCGTAAGGGGCGACGGCCGTATCGGTGCGCAAGACGGTTACCGCGGAGGCTGGCTGCTTCAAGGTCTGCGATGCGATGCGCGCCATGGTCGCGTGCGCGCCCTGGCCGACTTCAATGCTGGAGACCGAAACGAGGATCGACCCGTCGATCTTGAGACGTACGATCGCGTTACTAATCGGCGTATTGGCCGGATCGGTCGCGGCGACTGCCAATCCGCGCGCTTGCCGGTTGGAGGCCTTCACCTCCGATGCGAACGACTGGGTCACTCGGCCCATCAGCTCACTCATATCCATATCGAACGCCCGCAAATCGGGGCGGATGCGCTCACCGCGGGACGCCAAATTCCGCAACCGAAACTCGGACGGATCCATGCCGATTGCCGCCGCGACATTATCCATGTGCGATTCTTTGGCCCAAACAGCTTGCGGCCCCCCGATCGAGCGGAACGCCGCACCTGGAACGGTGTTCGTGTAGACCGCGCAGGCCTCAAGACGCAGATTGGGCACCGCGTAGGGGCCCATGATGCGATTTGCCGCTTTAGTGGCGACGGCCGAGCCTGTGTCGGAATATGCCCCGCCATCGAGCAGCAGTTTGGCGCTCTTGGCGAGGATCCGTCCGTTGGCGTCCACAGCCGTTCGAATCGTGATGTCGGCGCCCAACCTTCTGCACGTGAGCATCGATTCAGCTATGGATTGGGCAATCCGGACCGGGCGTTGCACCTTCCACGAAGCAGCGGCGACCAAAGGCTCAATCTTCACCGAGGCCTTGCCGCCAAACCCTCCGCCGACAAACGGAACGACCACCCGGACCTTGGCCAGTTGCAGCCCGAAGAGGCGCGATAGCACTTTCTGAACAGCGGTCGGCGTTTGTGCACCTGCCCAAACCGTCAGAGAGTCCCGCTGGAAATCCGCAATGACCGCATGCGGCTCCATTGCGAAGTGAGAAATGGCCGGGAAAGTGAAGCGATCTTCGTGGATATACGCTGCGGTCGCCTCCGCCGCGTCAACGTCTCCGACGTTGTTCCGGTAAGTGTGGAAAATGTTGGTGTTCTGGGTCGGCCGGGCGCCGCCCTTGAAATAAAAGTCTTCCAGATTTTCATGGCGCTCGTGGATGAGCGGCGCTTCTTCCGCCAGGGCTTCCTGGATGGTCGTTGCGCGCGGAAGGTCATCGTATCCCACATCGACTAGTTCTGCGGCGTTTTCTGCAATCTCGATTGTCTCCGCGATCACCACGGCGACGGGTTCGCCCACATATCTCACGCGGTCGGTCGCAATGATCGGCCGGTCTTTAAGCACAACGCCCCAGTTACCGAACGAGGCGACGTCTTCGCCGATCAGCACGTCCACCACGCCGTCCATGGCCCGTGCAACGCTCGAATCGATAGAAGCGATGCGGGCATGAATGGCTGGCGAGCGAACCACAAACCCATGCAGCATCCCCGGAACCGTCAGGTCGGTAACGTACTCGGCGCGGCCCGTAACCTTTTCGATCAGGTCGGGCCGAACGGAACTCATGTTGTCAATCGCCGACATACGCAAATCCGATGGTACTTTGGTGCGCCGGTCCGTAAGGCGTGAAGCCAAGGTCCGGGGAGCAATCTTAGGACACTACAACATTTATCACTTGTATGCAAGTGCTGCACTTGCTTGCAAGTATTAGATGTTCTCTTCCCGTGATCGGAGGCAAGCCGGAGCGAATCGGTCTAGCCCAGCGCGTGCGAGAATGGGTTTGCCTCTTAGGCGGAGCGGATTTCGATATGCGAACGACGGACGCATCGAAGCGAGCCACTTCCGGGGCTCTCAACGAAGCAAATCGCATTAAACAGAATGAAGTCGAACAAAGATGGATTTCCTAGGTCGGGAAATGTAGACAATCGGCCGGCACCGGAGACCTTCGGAGCTTGAGGCCTGTATTTTTTGAACTGAGGCAACCTACGGCAAGGAAGCAAAAAGTGGTGCAACCCAAGACAAAGCCGCGCGCGGCCGGGAAAGTGAAAGAAGCTATAGATTCGTACCGGCTGGATGACGCACCGGGCTTTTTGTTGCGAGTCGCGCTCCGTACTCACACGTCCATCTTTGCCGCTAAGATGGTTGAAGAATTAACGGGGCCCCAATTCTCGACGCTAGCGAAATTGAAGGAGGTAGGCCCTTGCTCGCAAAACCACTTAGGACGGCTAATTCATTATGATTCGGCGACCATCACCGGCGTTATCAATCGCCTGAAATCTCGCGGCCTCATCAAGAGCTCCAAAGACCCTCTGGATCCGCGGCGACGCGAGATAGATTTGACCGAGAAGGGAAGACGGATAGCGGACGCAGCGATTGAAACTATTGGCGAGATTTCCGGCGAGACATTCGCTCCGCTGACCCAAGATGAATTTCGAGCGCTCACCGAAATCTTGAAGAAGATCATACGACGCTGATCAACCGGCTTCGAGCGGCACTAGATATCGTCAGCAGCCGAGAAAAAGGGCCCGGCGATCGCGCCGGGCCGAGTAGAGGGAGGAAAACGAGAGATCGCAAATCTTTCGCAGACGCCGAATGCGGAATTCGATCGTAGAAACCCAACGAACGACCTCCGGCAGCAATACTATCGTACATGTCAGACCGCATTTTGTGCTGAAGTCGGCATCTCTCCGCACCGTTTCCGGCATTTGACGGGTCGTACGATTTCGACAGCACGACAAAGAGCGCGCGCGAGACTTGGAAGGTCCCGATCACCAGGCTCCACGCGTCCGGTTCATTTCATCGCCCGGCTCCGATCTCGCAATGCCCGCACCGCCGTACCCGCCTTTGCAATTCAGAGATCCGAATCTCCTGCCAAGGGATGACTGCCGGTCCCCGTTGCGTCGATGAGTATCTATTCCATGACTCTGCGCGCTGAATGAATCGTGCTAGTGACCCGAGGGGCTGTCCTCAATCGTCCCTACCTAGCGCGCGGAGTATCTTCCTTCTATAGCTCGCCAGGTCGAACAGGAGTCTTGGCACTCTTTTGAGCGCAATCGCCTTGCCCTCGATTGCGAGATGTAGAACTCGTACCAATCTGGCAAGACCAAGTTCTACAAACGCGAGCCGAACATGCGGATCGTTCACAATCCTGAGCTGGTTGTCTACAATGACGATGGATGCCGCGAGATCAGGTTTCGTCTCCAGAACGAAGTCTCGACATGCCGCGGCAAATTCCTCCTCTTGAACGCTCAAAGGTACCTTTACTTCCCTGCGAGAACTCCCCGCCATATTCGGGTCCCCTATGAACGAACGGCAGCGAGGCACCTGATGCCGGCTCAGGTTTTTGGATTTCTAGTGGCTCGCGCGCTTGGTCGATCTCTTCGGACCCGGCAACACATCCGTGCAAACACCTTCATACACTTCGCCAGCCAGGCCTATTGTCTCTCCGAACGTCGGATGCGGATGGATGGTCTTGCTGAGATCAATTGCATCGGCGCCCATCTCGATCGCCAGGCAGATTTCTCCAATCATGTCGCCAGCGTGCGGGCCAACGTTCACACCGCCGATGATGCGGTGCGTCTCTTGGTCGATGATCAGCTTGTTCATGCCATAAGACGCGCCCGAGGCGATCGCTCTGCCCGAGGCAGCCCACGGAAACTTCGCGGATCTAACGTGCCTGCCTGAGGAGGCCGCTTCATGTTCCATGATGCCAACCCAGGCCACCTCAGGATCAGTGTAGGCGACGTTCGGGACGATCTTCGCGTCAAAGAAGCTCTTGAGCCCGGCAGCCGCTTCTGCCGCGACATGCCCCTCGTGAACCGCCTTATGGGCGAGCATCGGGTTACCCGCGACATCGCCGATCGCGAAAATATGAGGCAAATTCGTCCGCATTTGCCTATTGACTGCAACGAAACCTTTGCGTCGCATCTTACACCAATCTTCTCCAAGCCCAGATTTGCGCTGTTAGGCACTTTGCCTGCGGACTGCAGGATCAAATCGTACGTTCGACGCCCCGGCTTTGAGCTTTCAATCTGGACCGATACGCCGTTACTATCTGCCGTGGCGCTTACTATATGCCGCCTCACTGTGCCCGAGCCGAGCATTGAGCTTCTGGATCAGCTGATCCGCGGCGTCTACGATCACGGTACCGGGCGGGAAGATGGCTTCGGCACCGGCGGCGTAGAGCTCATCATAGTCCTGCGGCGGCACCACGCCGCCGATGATGATCATGATGTCCTCGCGGCCTTGCTTCTTCAGCGCGGCCTTCAGCTCCGGCACCGCGGTGAGGTGCGCGGCCGCGAGCGAGGAGACGCCGAGGATGTGGACGTCGTTCTCGACCGCCTGCCGCGCGGCCTCGTCGGCTGTCGCAAACAGCGGCCCGATGTCGACGTCGAAGCCGATATCGGCGAACGCCGACGCAATCACCTTCTGGCCGCGGTCGTGGCCGTCCTGGCCGATCTTGGCGACCAGGATGCGCGGACGGCGGCCTTCCGCTTCCTCGAACGCGTCGATCAGCGCCTGAACCTTCTCGACCTGGTTGCCCATGCTGGACGCCTCCCGCTTGTAGACGCCGGTGATGGATTTGATCTCGGCGCGGTGCCGCCCGAACACTTTCTCCATCGCGTCCGAAATTTCGCCGACGGTTGCCTTCGCACGCGCCGCGTCGATCGCCAGCGCCAGCAGGTTGCCGTTGCCTTCCCCGGCCGAACGCGTGATCGCGGCGAGCGCGGCTTCGACGTCCTTCTGGTTGCGCTCGGATTTCAGTCGCGTCAGCTTGTCGATCTGCAGGCGGCGGACATTGGTGTTGTCGACCTTGAGAATGTCGATCGGCGTCTCGTCGGTCGGCTTGTACTTGTTGACGCCAATCACCGCCTGCTTGCCGGCATCGATGCGGGCCTGGGTTTTGGCCGAGGCTTCCTCGATGCGCAGCTTCGGCAGGCCGGCCTCGATCGCCTTGGCCATGCCGCCGAGTTCCTCAACCTCCTGGATGTGGCCCCACGCCTTGGCCGCGAGGTCGCGCGTCAGCCGCTCGACGTAATACGAGCCGCCCCAGGGATCGATGATGCGGGTGGTGCCGCTCTCCTGTTGCAGGAACAGCTGGGTGTTGCGGGCGATGCGCGCCGAGAAATCGGTCGGCAGCGCCAAAGCCTCGTCGAGCGCGTTGGTGTGCAGCGACTGGGTGTGGCCTTGGGTCGCCGCCATCGCCTCCACGGTGGTGCGCATCACGTTGTTGAAGACATCCTGTGCGGTCAACGACCAGCCCGAGGTCTGGCTATGCGTGCGCAGCGATAGCGAGCGAGGATCTTTGGGATTGAACGGCTTCAGCAGCTTGGCCCAGAGCAGGCGCGCGGCGCGCAGCTTGGCGACCTCCATGAAGAAGTTCATGCCGATCGCCCAGAAGAACGACAGCCGCGGCGCGAAGCGGTCGACGTCGAGACCGGCGGCGAGGCCGGCGCGCAGATATTCGACGCCGTCGGCGAGCGTATAGGCTAGCTCGAGGTCCTGCGTCGCGCCGGCCTCCTGCATGTGATAGCCGGAGATCGAGATCGAATTGTATTTCGGCATCCTTTGTGAGGTGTAGGCAAAGATGTCCGAAATGATCCGCATCGAGGGCGCCGGCGGATAGATATAGGTGTTGCGCACCATGAACTCTTTCAGAATGTCGTTCTGAATGGTGCCCGACAGCTTCTCCGGCGGCACGCCCTGTTCCTCGGCGGCGGCGACATAGAGCGCGAGGATCGGCAGCACTGCGCCGTTCATGGTCATGGACACGCTCATCTGGTCGAGCGGAATCCCTGCGAACAGCGTGCGCATGTCGTAGACGGAATCGATGGCGACGCCGGCCATGCCGACGTCGCCGCCGACGCGCGGATGATCGGAGTCATAGCCGCGGTGGGTGGCGAGATCGAAGGCGACCGAGAGGCCCTTCTGTCCGGCCACGAGGTTACGGCGGTAAAACGCGTTGGAATCCTCCGCCGTGGAGAAGCCGGCATATTGCCGGACCGTCCAGGGCTGGTTGACATACATGGTCGGGTAGGGACCGCGCAGGAACGGCGCGATGCCTGGCCAGGTCTCAAGGAAATCGAGCCCGGCGATATCTGCTTCTCCGTATGCCGACTTGACCGGAATGCCCTCCGGAGTCACCCACGGATCGACGGAAACGGAAGAAGCGGCGACCGAGCACCTTTCGAAAGCAATACTTGCAAAATTCGGGATAACGCTGATGGATGACATCTGAGTGTTCGCGTTCGATTGTCGATTATCCGGAAACCTTCGGGTTTTGGATCCGGTTGTAAGCGGCATTTAGCGTTGCCAAGGCGTCGCAACTGACGTGAATAAAGCTGCAGATGCCAGCCCGCCGAAACGCGGGCTCGGATAGAGAGGGAAGTCCCGCCAAATAGATGTGCCTAGCTCCGACTTGCTGAAGCGCGTGGGCGGAGATTTCGGCGCACTCCGCATAAATCTTATCGCTGGAGCAAAGGCAGGCAAGTTCGGCACCAGAGCCCGTGAATGCGAGGGCAAGCTCGGCTGGGTCGGCGAAGCCGGCGCCGTCGATAGCCTCAATTCCTCCCGCTTCGAAGAAGCTCTTGGCGAATGTCGCGCGGGCCGTAAAGTCGGTCGGTGTGCCGAGATTAGCAAGAAACACTCGCGGCCGCGCGCCGAGTAGCTTCAATATCGCATCGGACTTATCGCGGAGCGATTCGAACGGTTCCGCAAGCCGGATCGGCGGCAGTGGGTCGAATACGAACTTCTGATCAAAGCTAAGCGGAAGAGCCATCGGTCTTACGCTTAGTACCGCCGCTGCGCCTTCGCCAAGGTTTGCGAACTCGCTCACTCCGGTCAGCGGGTCGCTGCGTTTCGCGAGATTTGCACAGCGCGCTGTGCGTGTAGCTGTGATCTTCGCCTGAAGCGTTCCTTGCTGTAGAGCGGCAAAAATGCCGCCCGCATTTTCAGTCTCTTGAAAACTCCTCCAGGCCGCCTCGCAAAGCTCCGTTGTTAGCGCCTCAATGCCGCCAGCACCTGCGGCAGGATCGCTAACCTTGGCAAGATTGCTTTCCTCCAGCAGCAGAAGCTGCGTGTTGCGGGCCACGCGCCGGGCAAACGAGTCTGGAAGGCCGAGCGCCAACGTGTGCGGCAGGACTGTGATCGCATTGGCACCGGCGATTCCCGCAGAGAATGTAGCCAAGGTAGCGCGCAACATGTTTACGTAGGGATCGCGCCGGGTCAACATGCGCCAGGACGTGTCAGCCGCAATGAACAGCGGCCTCGGCGCCACATCGCACACCGATTCGATGCGCGCCCAGAGGAGTCGCAACGCGCGGAATTTAGCCATAGTCAAAAACTGGTCGGCGTCAGCAGTGAGTCGCGCATAGATCATACTTCGCGCTTGATCCAGCGGAATGCGCGCTGCCTCCATAGCGTGCAGATATGCCACGCCGCAGGCGAGCACAAAGGCAAGCTCCTGCACTTCTGAGCCGCCGGCGTCATGAACGATACGCCCGTCGCTCGCGGCAAACGGCCCCTTGAACCCCAGCGTTACAAGCCCTTTGATCGTGCTGGCAACGTTCCGTGCGATTTCTTCCCAAGTGTATGGACTGCGTCCGCTTAGGGCGCACGCGCCCAGCGGATCGAGCCCAAATCGAATGTCGCAGACGGCAGGATCGAGACCGACCGACTTCACATATTCCGCAACATGGATCGCGGTCTTACGCCCGTCTGTACCAATTTGGAGTTCAATCCCGATGCCGGCATCAAGGTGGACGTCCTTTAAAGCTTTGGCGACGGTACCTGCCGTTTGATCGAGACCGAACCCGCGGCTGCTGTTGGCGCCGGCAAAGACGAGCGCCAGGCCCGTCGCCCCATTCTCCAGATCGTGAAGGGCCTGCCTATTGGCCGTCACCGCGTCTGGATGATCGATGCGCTGCATGATCTGCCAAGGCGCCGCGGGTGCCCGCCCGTCGACTAGTGCAATGTCTTTCGCGCGGAGATAAATCGGCTCGATTCTCAAGTCGTCGTACGTCCTACCAATCAGCTTTTCGAACGGCGCTCCCTTTAGCACGCCATCAACCAGCTTGTGCCAGTCCTGGCGTGAAGCAGGCGCAAAGCCCGATGCCAATGCCAACCGTTCGGTTTTCATCAAGTCCACCTAATCCCAAGTGACGCCGAGCTGCCCAACATCACTTCTGCCTGGAAGTAACCGGAATTCCTGCAGTCAGGCTGCCCATCTCAGGTCGCCTCTTGCGGTATTCAGGAAAACTCCAAAATCAGCGCGTCGACCGCGAGCGTCGCACCGGCACTGGCGTGGATCTTCTTCACGGTGCCGTCCTGCTCGGCGCGGAGCACGTTCTGCATCTTCATGGCTTCGACCACCGCGAGCGTCTCGCCGGCCTTGACCTCCTGCCCCTCCGTTACCGCGATCGAGACGATCAGCCCGGGCATCGGACAAAGCAGCTTCTTGCCGGTATCGGCGGCCGTCGCCACCGGCATCAGCCGCGCCGAGGTCGCTTCCGCTTCGGTCCAGACATAGACCGGCACCTCGACGCCCTGATGCGCGAGGCGGATGCCGTTGGCGATCGGGCGCGCCTGCACCGCGACGAAGTGGCCATCGATGGTGCCCTGCCAGACCGGATCGCCCGGTTTCCACGGCGAGGCCAACAGATGCGAATTGCCGGCCTTACCCTCGGCGTCGACGAAGCGCACCGCGACCGCCTCGCCCTCGCGCGCGATCTCCAGCAGGATCTCCTGACGGTCGAGCCAGACCGCACGGCGACGCTCGCGCTGCACGATGCGGCCGCCCATCTGACCCGAGATCTGCCGCTTGCGCTCGCCGAGCACGTGATCGATGGCGGCGCCGACCGCGGCAAGCCGCCGTGCGACCTCGCCTTCCGGCACGCGCACGGCAAAGCCCTTGGGGAATTCCTCGGCGATGAAGCCGGTGGAGAGCCGGCCTTCGCGCCAGCGCGGATGATGCATCAGCGCCGACAGGAACGGGATGTTGTGACGGATACCGTCCACGTAGAACGAGTCCAGCGCGGTGGCCTGCGCCTCGATCGCGGCCGCGCGCGACGGCGCATGGGTGACGAGCTTTGCGATCATCGGATCGTAATGGATCGAGATCTCGCCGCCCTCCTGCACGCCGGTGTCGTTGCGCACGGTGATGCCGTCCTTGCTCACTTCCGCCGGCGGCCGATACTTCACCAGCCGCCCGATCGAGGGCAGGAAGTTACGGAACGGGTCTTCGGCATAGAGGCGCGATTCCACCGCCCAGCCGGTCAGCGTGACGTCCTTCTGCGTCAGCGCGAGCTTTTCGCCGGCGGCGACGCGGATCATCTGCTCGACGAGGTCGACGCCGGTGACGAGCTCGGTGACGGGATGCTCGACCTGGAGACGCGTGTTCATCTCCAGGAAGTAGAAGCTCTTGTCCTGGCCCGCGACGAACTCGACGGTGCCGGCGGAATCGTAGTTCACGGCCTTGGCCAGCGCGACCGCCTGCTCGCCCATCTTTCGCCGGGTGGCTTCGTCGAGCAGCGGCGACGGCGCCTCCTCAATGACCTTCTGGTTGCGGCGCTGGATCGAGCATTCGCGCTCGCCGAGATAGACGACATTGCCGTGCTTGTCGCCCAGCACCTGGATCTCGATGTGACGGGGATCGACGATGAACTTCTCGATGAAGACGCGGTCGTCGCCGAACGAGGCCTTGGCCTCGGCCTTGGCGAGGTTGAAACCTTCCGCGACCTCCGAGGTCGAATGCGCGATGCGCATGCCCTTGCCGCCACCGCCGGCGGATGCCTTGATCATCACGGGATAGCCGATCTCGTCGGCGATCTTGACCGCGTGCTTGTCGTCCTCGATGACGCCGAGATAGCCCGGCACGGTCGAGACCTTGGCCTTGGCTGCCGCCTTCTTCGACTCGATCTTGTCGCCCATCGCCGCGATCGCGCCCGGGTTCGGGCCGATGAAGACGATGCCGGCCGCCTCCAGCGCGCGCGGAAACGCCTCGCGCTCGGACAGGAAGCCGTAGCCGGGATGCACGGCCTGCGCGCCCGTCTTGCGGCAGGCCTCGACGATCTTCTCGATGACCAGGTAGCTCTCCGCCGCGGCCGGCGGACCGATCAGCACGGCCTCGTCGGCCATCTCGACATGGAGGGCGTCGCGGTCGGCTTCGGAATAGACCGCAACCGTCTCAATTCCCATGCGGCGCGCGGTCTTGATGACCCGGCAGGCGATTTCGCCGCGATTGGCGATCAGAATCTTCTTGAACACAGCTCTTCCTACAACGGAATGTTGTCGTGCTTCTTGGCCGGAATTTCCATCTTCTTGTCACCCAGCATGGCCAGCGCCCGTGCGATGCGGCGCCTCGTTGCATGCGGCATGATGACGTCGTCGATATAGCCGCGCTCGGCGGCGATGAAGGGAGACAGGAAGCGGTCTTCGTATTCCTTGGTGCGGGCGGCGATCTTGTCGGCATCGCCGATGTCGCCGCGGAAGATGATCTCGACCGCGCCCTTGGCGCCCATCACCGCGATCTGCGCGGTCGGCCAGGCGTAGTTCATGTCGGCTCCGATCTCCTTGGAGGCCATGACGTCGAAGGCGCCGCCATAGGCCTTGCGGGTGATGATGGTGACCAGCGGCACGGTGCACTGCGAATAGGCGAACAGCAGTTTTGCGCCGTGCTTGATCAGGCCGCCATATTCCTGCGCGGTGCCCGGCAGGAAGCCCGGCACGTCGACGAAGGTGACGATCGGGATGTTGAAGGCATCGCAAAAACGAACGAAGCGCGCCGCTTTCCGCGATGCATCGCTGTCGAGCACGCCGGCCAGCACCATCGGCTGGTTGGCGACGAAGCCGACGGTGCGGCCCGCAATGCGACCGAAGCCGGTGACGATGTTCTTGGCGAAGGCATCCGCGATCTCGAAGAAGTCACCCTCGTCCACGACCTTCAGGATCAGCTCCTTCATGTCGTAGGGCTTGTTCGGATTGTCGGGGATCAGCGTGTCGAGCGACATGTCGACGCGGCCGATGTCGTCAAAACTCGGCCATTCCGGCACGCCGTCGGTATTGTTGGACGGCAGGAAGTCGATCAGGCGCCGCATCTGCAACAGCGTCTCGACGTCGTTCTCGAAAGCGCCGTCCGCAATCGAGGAGCGCGTGGCATGCACGGAAGCGCCGCCGAGCTCTTCGGCGGTGACGACCTCGTTGGTCACCGTCTTCACCACGTCGGGGCCGGTGACGAACATGTAGCTGGTGTTCTTCACCATGAAGATGAAGTCGGTCATCGCCGGCGAATAGACGTCGCCGCCGGCGCAGGGGCCCATGATGACGGAGATCTGCGGGATCACGCCCGAGGCGAGCACGTTGCGGCGAAACACGTAGGAATAGCCGGCGAGCGCGGCGACGCCCTCCTGGATGCGGGCGCCGCCCGCGTCGTAGAGGCCGATGATGGGCGCGCGCGCCTTCATCGCCATGTCCTGCAATTTTGTAATTTTCAGAGCGTGGGTCTCCGACAGCGAACCGCCGAACACCGTGAAGTCTTTGGCGAAGACAAAGGTTTTGCGGCCGTTGACGGTGCCCCAGCCGGTGACCACGCCGTCTCCCGGAATCTTGGTCTTCTCCATCCCGAATTCGGTCGAGCGGTGCTGGACGAACATGTCCATCTCCTCGAACGAATGCTTGTCGAGCAGTAGATCGATCCGCTCCCGCGCGGTGAGGCGGCCGCGCGCATGCTGCGCGTCGATGCGCTTCTCGCCGCCGCCGAGCTTGGCGCCGGCGCGACGTTGTTCAAGGGCCTCGATAACGGACATCGATTGGGCCAACTGATCTACCGCTTTCTGGCGATTGGAGGCAGGTCGGTGCAAATGCCCTCATGGACTTCGGCAGCCATGCCGATCGTCTCGCCGAGGGTCGGATGCGGGTGAATGGTCTTTCCGATATCGATCGCGTCAGCCCCCATTTCGATAGCGAGACAGATTTCCCCGATCATATCGCCGGCATGCGGTCCGACGATCACGCCCCCGACGATGCGACCGGTTTCGGCGTCGAACAGCAGCTTCGTCATGCCATAGGACGCGCCCGACGCGATGGCCCGGCCGGACGCGGCCCATGGGAATTTTGCCGAACGGATCTTCCGTCCGGATTCGGCGACATCACGCTCGGACTTGCCGACCCAGGCGATCTCAGGATCGGTGTAGGCGACATTGGGGACGATCTTCGCGGTAAAGGCCGCCGGCTTCCCGGCAGCTACTTCCGCGGCGACGTGCCCCTCGTGAACGGCCTTGTGCGCCAGCATCGAACCGCCGACGACGTCGCCGATGGCGAAGACGTTGCGCGCCGTCGTTCTCATCTGCTCGTCGACCTGAATGAAGCCGTTCGAATCGATGGCAACGTCGATCCGTTCGAGGCCGAGCTCGCTACTGTTGGGAACACGGCCGGCCGATTGCAACACCAAATCGTACGATCGTGTCCGTACCGATGCGCCTGTGGTACCGACCCTCACGCCGTCCGGCGTGATTTCGGCGGTTGATACGCTGCTTGCGACGTCGATATGCTCGAAGCGATGCGCGTTGCGCGAACGCCAGATCTTCACCGCGTCGGCATCCACGCCCGCCAGGATATCGGGAAGCCTTTCGACAAGATTGATCTTGGCGCCGAGCGAGCTGTAGACGGTCGCCATCTCCAGCCCGATGATCCCCGCTCCGATCACGAGCATGCGGCCCGGAATGCTTCGCAGCGCGAGCGCGCCGGTCGAGGTCACCACCCGCTCGTCCTTGGGAAGCACCGCCAGCTGCACCGCGCGCGAGCCCGTGGCGATGATGCATTGACCAAATTCAATTTGCTGCGAGCCTGCCCCCTCACCGACAATCTCGAGCCGCATGGCGGAGGCGAATTTCGCGATGCCGCGGATCACCGTGACGCGGCGCGCTGCCGCCATCTGGCTCAGCCCATCCGTCAGCTTCTTGACGGTGCCGTGCTTGAAGGCGCGCAGCTCCTGCAGATCGATCTGCGGCGCGGCGAAGCGAATGCCCTTGTCCGCGATCCGTTCGGCTTCCTCCTTGACGGCCGCAACATGAAGCAGCGCCTTCGACGGGATACATCCAACGTTCAGGCAAACTCCGCCCAAGGTGCCGTATCGTTCGACGATCGCGGTGTTCAGTCCAAGGTCTGCGGCCCGAAACGCTGCTGAATAGCCGCCCGGCCCGCCTCCGATCACGACAAGATCGTAGCGCGTATAATCTGTTGCGCGCTGGCCAACATCCTGATCCGCCGAGATCGTCTGGCCTTGCGCGCCCGCTTCGTCCGACGCCGACGCCGTGCCAATCATGGAGCCTTGAGACACCTTGTCTCCAACACGCAGCGACATGCTCGTGATCACCCCTGCGATCGGCGACGGAATCTCCAGCGTGGCCTTGTCGGATTCCACTGTGATCAACGCCTGTTCCCGCACGACGACGTCGCCCGCCCTGACGTGGACCTCGACGACTTCGACGTCTCGGAAATCCCCGATGTCGGGGACCCGGATTTCCTCTGTCCGCATCTGCGTCCTCACAATGCGAAGCGCCGCAGATCGGAGAGCACCGACGCGACGAAGCCCAGGAACCGGGCCCCAGCCACGCCGTCGACGACCCGGTGATCCCACGACAGACTCATCGGAAGGATGAGGCGCGGTTCAAACTCGCGGCCGTTCCAGACCGCCTCGGTGGCGGCCCGCCCGGCGCCGAGGATCGCCACCTCGGGCGCGTTGATAATGGGCGTAAATCCCTGACCGCCGATGCCGCCGAGAGACGACACCGAGAAACAGCCGCCCTGCATGTCGCCCGACGCGAGCTGCCCCGCGTGCGCCTTGTCGGCGAGCGAGCGCATCTCCGCGGCAATCTGCCGAAGGCCCTTCTTATCGCAGTCCCGGATCACCGGCACGACCAGACCTCTCGGCGTGTCGACAGCGACGCCGATGTGGACGTAGTGCTTGAGGATCAACTCATCGCCATCGAGCGACGAATTGAAGCGCGGGTATTTCTGCAGCGCCAAGGCCGCGGCCTTGATCAGCAGCGACACCATGGTGAGCTTCGCCGTGTCCTTCGCGGCCTCGGCATTGGCGAGCTGACGAAAGGCTTCGGCGTCGGTCACATCCGCTCTGTCGATATTCGTTACATGGGGAATGACGCTCCAGTTGCGCGAGAGGTTCGTACCGGTCAGCTTCTGGATCCGTGTCAGCGGCAGGCGCTCGACCGCGCCGTACCTCTCGAAATCCACCTTGGGCCAATCGACCGGGGCGCCGGGCTCAGGCGCCATCGCCGGTCTCGATCGCCCCAGTCCGTTGACGAAGGCCGCCACATCCTCGCGCAAAATCCGGCCCTTGGGGCCTGTGGGCACGACAGAGTCCAGCGTCACGCCGAGCTCACGCGCCAAAGTGCGGACCGACGGCGATGCATGCGCCGCCCCGCTAGGCTGCGGCTGCTGTGCACGTGCTCGCGAGTCATCGACTGGAGCCGCGGGCGCCGGCCGTGACAGCGCCTCCTGCTGCGAGATCCGTTGCTCCACCAGCGGTGCCGACGCAGTCGCCGGCGGAGGCGCGGTGGATTCGCCGCGACCTTCGAGGACCATCAGAACCGAACCTTGAGAAACCCGCACCCCGACGTCGATCATCAGTTTGGCCACCGTGCCTGCGGCTGGGGATGGCACCTCCATCGTCGCCTTGTCGGACTCGATCGACAGCAACGGCATGTCGATCGTGACCTCGTCGCCGACCGACACATTGATTTCGACTACCGGGACATCCTTGTAGTCCCCAATATCTGGCAGAACGACTTCAATTGAACGAGACATGCGCGCTTCGCCCTCTCTCAGCGCGACCAAGGCGATGCAACGCCGGTCGGCAATTCGTAGCTGGCGATGGCTTCGGCGACCTGCTCACGCGCCACTTGACCCAATTTTGCCAGTGCCGACAGCGCCGCAACGACGATCTGCTTGCGATCGACCTCGAAGAACGATCTCAGCGCGGCGCGTGTATCGCTGCGCCCGAAGCCGTCGGTGCCCAGCACCGTATAGGGCGCCTCGATGTAAGAACCGATCAGTTGCGGATACGCCCGGACATAATCCGATGCCGCGACGATCGGCACCTTGCCGCCGAGGCATTGTACGACGTGGCTCTCGACCGGGGTCGACAGCGGCGAGAGCCGATTAGTTCGCTCCACATCGCGCGCCTCCCGCGCCAGCTCGGAAAAGCTCGTTGCCGACCAGACTTCACAGGCCACTTTCCATTCGCTTTGCAGCATCGCTGCGGCGGCGAGCGCCTCCGGGAGAATGGCGCCCGAGCCGACCAGCCTGATCTTCGCCGGCCCGTCAGCGCTCGGCAGAACCCGATAGAGACCCTTGATGATGCCGTCGCGTGCATCGTCGGGCATCGAGGGCTGCGCATAGTTCTCGTTCATCGCCGTGAGGTAATAGAACTCGTCGTTGCCCTGCTCGAGCATCGACCGCATCCCGTGATCCACGATGACGGCCACCTCGTAGGAGAATGCCGGATCGTAGGCCCGGCAGTTCGGAACGGTCGCCGCCATCAGATGGCTGGACCCGTCCTGATGCTGCAAGCCTTCGCCGCCGAGCGTCGTCCGGCCGGCCGTCGCCCCGATCAAAAAGCCACGCGCGCGCTGGTCCGCCGCCGCCCAGATCAGATCGCCGACCCGCTGAAAGCCGAACATCGAATAGTAGATATAGAACGGCAGCAACGGGAAGTTATGGATGCTGTAGGAGGTCGCCGCCGCGGTCCATGACGAAATCGCCCCCGCCTCGGTGATCCCCTCCTCCAGCAATTGACCGTCGATCGCTTCCTTGTAGTACAGCATCGAACCGGCATCTTCCGGCTCGTAGAGCTGTCCCGCCGGCGAGTAGATGCCGACCTGTCTGAACAGGTTCGCCATTCCGAAAGTGCGGGCTTCGTCGGCGACGATCGGAACGATGCGCGGGCCGAGCGTTTTGTCCTTCAGCAAATTGGTGAACAGCCGCACGATCGCCATCGTGGTCGACGTCTCCTTGCCGTCGCCGCGCAGCGCGAACTCCGCGTAGGTTTGCAGCGGCGGCACCGGCAGCGCCGCCGAAGCGCGTCGCCGCGCCGGCATGTACCCACCGAGTGCCGCGCGACGGGCGCGTAGGTACTGAATTTCCGCGCTGTCTTCCGCAGGCCTGAAGAATTCCAGATCCTCGACTTGTTTGTTGCTGAGCGGCAGGGCGAACCGGTCGCGGAACGCATACAGCGCGTCGACGTCGAGCTTCTTGGCCTGGTGCGACGTCATGCGCGACTCGCCGGCGCCGCCCATGCCGTAGCCCTTCTTGGTCTTCGCCAGAATGACGGTCGGCCAACCCTTAATGTCCTTCGCGGCGGCAAAGGCCGCGAACAGCTTTTTGAAGTCGTGGCCACCGCGCTTCAGGCCGTCGATATCCGCGTCCGACATGTGCGCAACTAGCGCCCGGACCTCGGGATCCTCGCTGAAGAAGTTGGCGAGGTTGTAGGCCCCATCCTTGGCGCCGAGCGTCTGATATTTGCCATCGACGGTGTCGGCGAATTTGCGCAGCAGCGCATGCTTGATATCGCGCGCGAAGATATCGTCCCAGTCCGATCCCCACAGCACCTTGATGACGTTCCAGCCGGCGCCCTGGAAAAGTGATTCGAGTTCCTGAATCACCTGCCCGTTGCCGCGGACCGGCCCATCCAGGCGCTGCAGGTTGCAATTGACGACGAAGGTGAGGTTGTCGAGATTTTCCCGTGCCGCCAGGGCGAGCCCGGCGATCGATTCCGGCTCGTCCATCTCGCCGTCGCCGAACACACCCCAGACGTGACGACCAGCCGTCTGCACCAGGCCGCGATGCTGCAGATACTTCATGAACCGCGCCTGGTAGATCGCGCTGATCGGGCCGAGGCCCATCGACGCCGACGGCACCTGCCAGAACTCTGGCATCAGCCAGGGATGCGGATAGGACGACAGACCGGGGCCACTCAGTTCCTGGCGATACAGCTTCAAATTTTCGTCCGACAATCGGCCTTCGAGATACGCTCGTGCATAGACTCCAGGAGACGAATGCGGCTGGAAATACACCAAGTCCCCCTCCGACTCGGAGCTTGACGCGCGAAAGAAATGATTGAAACCGACTTCGAAGATCTCTGCCGCCGAGGCGTAGCTGGCGACGTGCCCGCCGAGTTCCCCATAGGCCTTGTTGGCACGGACCACCATCGCGAGCGCGTTCCAGCGAATGATTGCCGTCAGACGGGTCTCGATCGCGATGTCGCCGGGGTAGGGCTTCTGCTGCTCAAGCGGAATCGAATTTCGATAGGGCGAGAACGGCGGAGAGTCCAGCAGAACGCCGAGCTCCTTCGCGCGCCGATCGAGCGCAGCCAGGATGTATCGCACGCGCTCGGCACCGGCGCTGTGGTGGAGCGATCCAAGCGAGGCGAGCCAATCGGCGGTTTCGACCGCATCCTGATCGGCGTTGACGGCCTTGCGTGGCGGATCGATGTGTGCAGTCATGCGTCGGGCTCCTCGAAAGCCCGCACTTGGTAGCATCGGGTGCTATGGCACGTGCTGCTGAATACGGCCGCGTTCCGACAGATTGCCCGGCTCCGGCGGGACGCCGAGGCTCGCATTGCAGCATTCTCTGCTGTTGGTTTAATCGGGCGAGTGATCGAGCCGTCGGCCGCCTGACAGGTGCTCCCGCTTGGTCACGGCGCAGCATGCCGCATCGCTCAGCGCTCACGCCGCAGTAGCGGGCATCTTGTCGCAGATCAGCGAACTCGACGGCTCGCCGCGACTAGTGACCTGACCTTTCAAAACAGCTAACCTCGGCTAGCAGCAGGATCTGCATCAAAGCTTGACCGACTTGACGAATTGGCAGGATTGAAATGCCGCCCGAGACCGAGTTCGATCGCGAATTTGCGCGAATGGATCTGCCCGATCTTCGGATCAACTATGATCCTGTCGATCCGGATCAGTTCGATCGTCCCGTCACTTCATTCTGTCTCGAAACCAGCAAAGACAACGACGATCTGCCGCTGCACTCACACCGCAAAGGCCAATTGGTCGTCGCATCTCATGGCTCGGTGATGTGCCGGGCGCCTGGCGGCTTGTGGATCGTGCCTCCGCAAGGCGCGGTATGGATCCCGGCCGGCGTGCAGCACAGCAATTGCGTGGCCGATTTCGGCAAACTCTACACCGTGTTCATCGATCCGCAGGTCAGCATGCTGCCGCGGACCTGCTGCACGCTGATGATCACGTCGCTGGTGCGCGAATTGATCCACCGTCTCTCGGTGTTCCCACCGCTCTATCCGCTGGAAGGACCAACCAGCCGTCTCGGCCGCGTTTTGCTCGACGAACTCGTGCAGATGTCGACAACGGATGAAATGTATCTGCCGATCTCCCCCGACGCCCGTCTTCAACACCTCGCGACCTCCTTGTTGAATAATCCGGGCGACCGCAGCACGATGGACGAAGTCGCCTCGCGCTACGCGATGAGCGAGAGTACGTTCGCACGCTTCATCGCCAAGGAAACAGGGATGACCTTCGGGCGCTGGCGCCAGCGTCTCCACATTCTGATCGCCATGCAACGCCTCACGGCGGGCACTTCGGTCCAGGCTGTGTCGCTCGAACTGGGCTACGAAACGCCCAGCGCATTCATCACGATGTTCAAGAAGACGATGGGAAAGAGCCCCCGCCGCTTCCTTGCCGAGCGGTCGCGCCTGATCAATTCGGACGGTTTGCCCTAGTTCGCACGTCCCTGCCTGAGCCTTTGACGACCGCGACCCCACGACGCTTTCGTGGGGCCGCCCGTAACGACGTCAACGTTTGCTGTAAGGCGCAAGCGGATACTCGAGCGACACTTCCGCAATGGCCTTTGGAGCCACCACCCGCGGCCTGCCTTTCAAACCCTGCAGCATCACCATCGAACAGTGGATGTTCTGGCCGGTCTCGTCGAACTTGGTGTTGTCGCCGTACATCAGGATCGGCTTCATGTCGGTCTTCTTGAGCGCGCCGTGAATCGCCGCCGACTCCGGCGACGCCGCCCGCGTCACGGCGTCTGCGACGATCTGCACCGCCTCGAACGCGCAGCCCGCATTGGCATCGAACCAGTCATTCGGGTAGTCGGCCGCGAACATCTTCACGATCTTGTCGGTCTCGGCGCCCTTGGGATTGAGCCACAACGCCGACAGAATCGGACCGTCACCATACTTTCCGAGCGCGTCGTGATACGCCTTGTCCGACACGCCGTTGGAGTTGGGCGAAAACACCATCTTTGGGTCCCAGCCCTGCTTGATGCATTCGCGCGCGATCATGATCGCGTCGTTGACGCGCGTGACCGAGATCAAAGCATCGGCACCCGACGCTTTCGCCTTGGCGACCTCTACCGACAGATCCTTCGCTTTCTCGTCATAGGCAATGTACTGCGCGATCTTGAGCGGAACATCCACTTCCTTCCACGCCTGATCGATGCTGGCCGCCGTCGACTGCCCCATCGTGTTGTTGAGATGGAGAACGACCGCGCTGCTCGGCGGATCCTTCAGCGTGCCGAGCACGGACTTCAGCTCGGTCAGCGATTGCCGCACGATGGTCAGCGACGTGGGATAATAGCGGAACACCTGGGTGAAGCCCTGCGAAGTCACCTGGGTAGCGCTCGCGATGTGGACCACCATGGGCACCTTGGCGGCCTCGCAGGCCTGCAACGCCGAAATGGTGGCGCCGGAATCCCACGCGCCGATCAGCACGGTGCAGCCCTGCCGGATCAGGCTCTCGGCGGCAATCCGACCGTTCTCCGGACGGCTTTGCGTATCGGCGTGAACGATCTCGATGTCGAGCCCGAACTTCTCACGCGCGAATTTGACGCCGAGATCGATGCCGCGCACGCAGGCTTGACCGGGAAACGCCAGCACGCCGCTGCTGGGCATGATCGCTCCCACCTTCACCTTCGTGTTCGCCGCAAACGATGGCCTAGATACCAGGCCTGCCGCAATTCCCAATCCGCTTCCTACAATCGTCCGCCGCGTGATTCCGCTTCGCTTGGTCATCTCAATGTCCTGTTGCTAAGGGGTGAAATCTTTCTCGACTAGTGGTTTCGTACGTTTGAGGAGCGACCGCCGACGTCAAAGGCCCATCTCCGCCTTGATCAATTTCTCCTCGGATTCGTCGTAGAGCGACGCGATCAGCGACTGATAGCGCTCGTTGATCTGCTTGCGACGCTTCTTCCGCGTCGGCGTCATCACGCCGTTCTCGAGCGACAGCTCCTCCGGCAGAATGCGGAACGCCTTGATCTGCTCGGCTCGCGCCAGCCTTCCGTTGGCCTTGCCGATCTCCGCCTCGATCAGCCGGTTGACGATCTCGGAGCCTGCCAGGTCCGCGTAACTCGCGATCTTGTCGTCGCGCGACTTCGCCCAGTCCATTGTGGCGGTGGCATCCACTTCGATCAGGGCGGTGAGATATTTTCGCCCCTCGCCGATCACAGCCGCCTCGGAGATGAACGGGCTGTGCCTCAGCTCGTTTTCGATCTGAGTCGGGCTGATCGATTTGCCGTTCGACGTGTTGATGATCTCCTTCTTCCGGTCGACAAGCTTGAAGGTTCCTTCCGGCGACACTTCGACGATGTCGCCGGTGTAGAGCCAGCCGTCGCGAAGCGCCGCTTTCGTCTCGTCCGGCTTGTTCCAATAGCCCGCGAACAATCCCGGTCCACGGACGATCATCTCGCCGTCCTGGAGCACGGCGGTTTCCCAGGCCGGATCCGGCAGAGGGACCCCGACGTTGCCGGCCTTCGGCCACTCCGCCATCTGCACCAGATTGGCACCGACCAGTTCGGTCTGGCCGTAGCACTCCTTGAGCTGCAAGCCCCACAACTGCCACAGCGACATCAGCTCGGACGGCATCGCCGCCGACGAGGTGAACGCGACCTTCAGCTCGTCGAAACCGACCTCCGCGAGCAGCGGTAGGAACACTTGCTCGCGGCAGGCCGCGAACAGTTTCGAGACGAAGGCATCCTCGTGGCCGCGCTGACGGTCTTCGAGCGCCCTGCGCGCGATCGTCATGGCGAGCGTGTAGTTCTGATCTCCTGCTTCCCCGGCGGGATGCACCTTGCTGAGGATCTGTGTCGCAAAGCGCTGGTAGAACCGCGGCGGCGCCATATAGTAGGTCGGCTTCACCTCTTTGATCGTCTGGGCGAAATCCGCGGTCGTCTCGCCGAAATATGGAACTGCGTCGGCGATCAGCGGCAACGTGGTCGCCTGCCCGCGCGCCACGGTGTGCGACATCGGCAAATGCACGACCACCCGGTGCTCCTCTTCGCGCATGCTGGGGCCGAACAGGGTGATGCAATGAACGCCGGCGAGAATGGAAAGGTGCGTCAGCATGGCGCCTTTGGGGTTTCCGGTCGTCCCGGACGTATAGCCGATGCTGACGACATCGGACGCCTTTGCTGTCGCGCTCTCCTTCTGCAGATAGTCATGCGCATCGACATCGAGTGCTCCAACAAAGTCGGCCAGCGACTTGATCGACGCCGAGGCCTCGCCGGTCCAATCCAGGTCGAGCACGATGATGCCGCGGAGCTGCTCGGCCCGACCGGAGGCGAGCACGATGCGAAGCTGCGGCTCCCCGCCGACGAACGCGAACTTCGCGCCTGAATCCGTGAAGCAGTAAGCCACTTCTTCGGGTGACGAGGTGAAGTACACGCCCACCATGACGCCGCCGGCGCACATCGTGGCCATGTCCGCGATCAGCCATTCCTCGGACGAATCGCCCATGATCGCGACCCGATCGCCGCGCTCGAGACCAGCACGCCGCAGCGCGCTGGCCAGGTTCACGACACGCTGCGCATAGGCGCCCCACGTCATGGCGGTCCAGGCGCCGTGACGCTTTTGTTGCAAGGCGATCTTGTCGGGCCGCTCCGCGAGTCGCGCGGCCAAAAGCTGCACGACGGTCGTATCCGCCAACTGGGCGCCGGATGTCATCTCAGCGACGTTCATCTCAGCGCTCCGCGAAACGCTTGCGCTTGGCTGCGAATGCGGCAACCGCCTCGGCCCGCTCGGGCGACTTGAACGTCAACATCTCCAGCGCCGCAGAGGTGTCGAGCAGCAGGTGGGCGTACTGCTTGATGATCTTGTTGACGCTGTACTTGGTCCACACGATCGATTCCTTCGGCCCGCTTGCCAGCAGTTCGGCGTATTCGATCGCGGCATCGAGAACGTTGCCGTCTGCGACCACCTCGTTGATCATGCCGATAGCAGCCGCTTTCTCGGCGGAGATGAATTCGCCGGTCATCAGATAGTGCTTCGCGCGTACCGGCCCCATCAGCAGCGGCCAGATCACCGCGCCGCCATCGCCCGCGACGACGCCGGCATTGACGTGCGTGTCGGCGAAACGGGCTGTCGAGCTCGCATAGATCACGTCGCAGAACAGCGCGAGCGTGGCACCCAGGCCGACCGCGACACCGTTGACGGCCGCGACGATCGGCACTTCGACTTCCAACATGTTGCGGATGAGGTGGCGACCGCTGCGCGTCGGGGACGGCAGCGTTCCCTTATCCAGCGACTTCTGATCGCCACCAGAGCAAAATCCGCGGCCCGCACCGGTGAGAACGATCGCGTTGACAGAACTGTCGTGATCCAGCTTGACGAAGACGTCTTCGAGCTCCTCGTGCATCTCCCAGTTGATCGCGTTGAGGATCTCCGGGCGGTTCATCGTGACGATCGCGACGCCAGTGGCGCGCTGCTCGACGATCAGGTACTTGTAGCCGTATTGCGACATTGATTTCACCGTTCGATTACTGCTTCTGGGTCCGCATCAGCCGGATCTGCCCGAGGATCTCCTCGGTCGGCCGCACGACATTGTTCCCGTCGTTGAAATGCGGGATGACGTAGCGACCGACCATGTCGATCGCCTCCATGATCTTTTCGTGCGGGACAGAGTCCATGTGCAGCAGCACCTCGTCGATACCCATGGCCTCGAACTTCTCGATCTGACGAATGACCGTATCGGGGCTGCCGCACACCGTCGTGGCCGACTCGTTGACCAGATAGTCCCAGTCGTTGGCGGCGCGCTCCATCGACGGCACGCTCTCCCCCATGTATTTGTAGTCGTCGGCAATCGCCGCGAGACGCGGATAGGCATCGGTCGAGATCTTGGCATAGTGCATTAGCGGGCCGGCATAATCTGCCTTGGCCTGCTCGTCCGTTTTCCCGATGCCGATGAACAGCGGAATGCCGATACGCGGACGCGGCAGCGGTCCCTCCGCGTCGCACTTCCAGTTCTTTTGATAGGCGTCGATCAGCTTCTGCTGAGCTTCCCAGCCCTGATAGATGTTGCTGCTCATCACGGCGAAGCCCTGCGAGGCCGCCCAGAGATGACTGCGCTCGCTGGTCGCCGCGATCCCGATCACCGGATGCGGCTTCTGCAGCGGCTTCGGAACCAGCTGGCGCGGAGGGATCTGGTAGTACTTGCCGTCAAACGTGAAAATGTCCTGGCGCATCGCCGTTTTCAGCAGCGCCAGTCCTTCTTCCATCTGCGCCAGCGTTTCATTCGGATCGACGTTGAACGCCCGCATCGCGATGGTGGTGTTGGCGCGGCCGCCGTAGAATTCCATGCGGCCGTTGGACAGGATGTCGGTCACGGCAAGCCGCTCGGCCGAACGCAAGGCGTGATTGATGCGCTGCGGCATCAGCGTCACCGCCGCGCGCAGCTTGACGCGCGACGTCACCGCGGCCAGATAGCCGAACACCACTTCGGGCGCCGAGCTCGAGATCCCGCCCAGTGCCACGTGCTGCTCGGAGAGCGCGACGCAGTCGAAGCCGACCTTCTCGGCCAGACGGACTTCGTCGACCAGTTCGTGAAGCCTGCGCGAGTAACTGTGGCCGACCTGGGTTTCCTGTTCAGACCAGAACCCAAACGTAAGTGCCATGTCTCAATCCTTTTAGCTTGCGAGATGGCACAGGGTTTCATAGGCGTGGCGATATTTTCGCCCGAAAGCCGCGTTGCGTAGTAACGCTTTCCGAATTTTATGCTGTCAGCATTCGCAACATGGCAGACGCCCCGGGAAGCTTCGCCACGCAGCGGACGGGCTGACCGTCAACGGCGGGCGCTAGCGGCTCCGGCCTCGCTATCGAAGGTCTTGATCAGCAACTCGGCGACCGCCGCGAGGCACGCTTCGCCGATGGCGTAGCTCGAGCCGATCGGACTTCCGATCACGCCGTTCTGCGAAACCGATCGGATGCCGTTCTTCCACATCAGCTCGAGATCAGCCTCCGACAAGCCGCCAAGATGGCCCACCTCGAAGCGGTCCGGTCTGACGCTGTCGGGCCTAATGACCATCATCAGCGACGTCTCGGCGATGTCGGCGTGCCCGCCGACGGCCGACACGTCTCCTCCGGCTTCGCGCACCGCATCGCGCCACGTGTCGATCCATTTCGTCGAGTCGAAGAACGCCAGGATCTCGACATCCGAGGGGACGGCCTCGCGCAAGCGACCGAGCATGTCCTTCAGGACCGGAAAATTGCCAATGTGACCCGAGTGAATCAGGATACGCTTGAAGCCGTGCCGCGCCAGGCTTGTGCAATAATCGACACAAATCGCTTCCAGCGTCTCCGGCCGTAGCGAGATCGTACCCGCGAATGGCAGATGGTGAGACGAGCAGCCGACCGTGATGGTCGGCGCCACCAGCGTGTTGCCGCGGCTGCGCGCGATCCGCTCGGCCAGAGCATCGGCATGATCCGCATCCATGCCCAAAGACAAATGCGGCCCATGCTGCTCGACGGCCCCCAGCGGGATCACTACCGTCGTGCACCCATCGGCCAGCGCCGCGGCGACTTCCTCGTGGCTCATCTGCTCCAGATAGATCTGATCGGGATATCCGCGCGTCATCGGCTCAGCCCTTACTGTTCTTCGACAAAAATCTCGCACGCGCGTTGGTTGAGCTCTCGGCTGTGACATAGGCATCGAGGTCGGCCACGGTCATTTTTTCGAGCGCCTGATCGCTCATTTGCGCGGTGAGGTTGAGCGATCGCTTGATGGCATGGAACAGCTTGCGGTCTTTCTGCCGCAACACGCCGCACACGTCTCGCGCACGGGACGCGACCTCCTCGGTCGGGACGATCTCATTCACGGCGCCGATCGCCACGGCGCGCTCCGCGCCGACGAGCTCGCCCCAGTAGAGCAGCTCTTGCGCCGCCCGCACGCCGAGCTTCTCGACGGCCCGGCGCATGCCTTTGGTCACCGGCAGCAGGCCATGGTTGATTTCCGGAAATCCAATCTTGCACACCGCATCGGCCACAACATAGTCCGCATGCAGCAGAAACTCCAGGGCGCCTCCGACCGCATAGCCGCGGACGGCGCAGACGATCGGGCCCGGATAGTTCTCCATCGCCACGAGGAGTTCGTGGAAGAACCGGATGCGCGGCCTCGCGACGTCGATCCCGACGACTTCCTTGATGTCGCCGCCTGCGCTGAAGAAGCGGTCGCCGCTTCCGGTGAGCACGATGCCGGGCGGATTCTCGTCGTCGGCAAGGCGCCGGATCGCCTCCAGCAACTCGACGATGAGTTGCGCATTCAGCGCATTGGCCGGCGGCCGGTTCATTGTGATCGTGACCAGGTCTTGATCACGCTCGATCAGGAGAGAAGTGGCAGTGTTCATCAATGAGACCCAAGCGAGAGGCGGCTGCAACAGCCGGGGAGCGGTGGACCGAACGGCGGCGCGACGAGAGCCGCAACGCCCGACGCCTCGCCGAGACGGCGCGCCTCACAATCCCAGATAGGCGCGCTGGACATCGGGGTTCTCGAGCAGATCGCGGCTAGATCCATGCAACACCACGGAGCCGTTCTCGAGCACATAGCCGCGGCTGCTCATCGCGAGCGACTTGGCGACATTCTGCTCGACGAGAAGGACCGTGATGCCCTGCTCGTTAAGGGATTTGACGACGCCGAACATCACATCGGTCAGCGCCGGCGACAGTCCGATCGACGGCTCGTCGAACATCACGATTTCTGGCTTCGACATGATCGCCCGACCGATCGCCAGCATCTGTTGCTCGCCGCCGGACAGCGTGCCGGCGAGCTGGTCGCGGCGCTCGCGAAGTCGCCCGAACAGCTGATAGACGGAATCAAGCGTATTTGCCAGGTCGTGCCTGGCCCGCTTCAGCGAGCCGCCGATCAGCAGATTGTCCTCGACGGAAAGCGCACTGAAGATCTGGCGGCCCTCGGCGACCTGAGCGATGCCCATTTCGCAGATGTCCCACGGCGGTCGCCGCGAGATTTCGACTCCGTTGATCCTGACGGAACCGCGCGACGACGGCACGATCCCCGCGATTGATCGGATCAGAGAGGTCTTGCCGGCGCCGTTGGCGCCGACCACGCAGATCAGTTCACCCTTGCCGATGCGGAGCGACACGCCGTTCAGCGCATTGGAGCCGTCATAAGCCACGCACAGGTCGTCGATTTCGAGAAGCGCGTCGTCAGGCATGGAAACCGGCTCCCAGATAACTTTCCAGCACCGCAGGATCCGCTACCACCTCTGACGGCTTGCCCTCGGCGATCTTGACGCCGTGGTGAAGCACCACCACGGTCGACGCCACTTCCATCACGATCCGCATCACGTGCTCGACCAGTAGGATCGTCAGTCCACTCTCGGCGAGCCGGTGCAGCACGCCGACGACGCCGGCCGCTTCGGTCGGACGCAGCCCCGCCATCACTTCGTCGAGCAGCAGCAACTTAGGGCGAGTCGAGAGCGCCTTCGCCATCTCGAGCATCTTGCGATCGGGCAACGTCAACTGATCCGTCCGGGCATTCGCCTTGCCGGCGAGCCCGACATTTTCGAGCGACTCATACGCCTTGTCCCGCGCCTCCTTGACGTTCGTCGTCCAACTGAAGGCGCCCACCATGGCATTCTCGAGCACCGACATATCTTTCATCGGCCGGACGATCTGGAAGGTGCGCGCAATGCCCATGCGGCACACCGCTTCGGGCGGCTCGCGCTCGAGCGAACACCCCTCGAACAACACCTGCCCGGCGGTCGGTCTCAGCGCCCCGGCGACGAGATTGAAGCAGGTGGTCTTGCCGGCGCCGTTCGGCCCGATCAGGGCGGTGATGCGGCCTGCCTGCAGTGAGAAGCTGACGTCATTGACCGCAACCAATCCAACGAACGCTTTGGTCAAGTTCTTCACTTCGAGCAGCGCGGTCATTCCTCGGCCTTCCGCAGTTGTGAGATCCGGCCGCGCGCCGGCAGCTGGATCGCCCCGTAGAGCCGGACGATCGCCGGCCAGATGCCGTCGGGCAGAAACCACACGACCAGGATCAGCACCGCCCCGTAGGCGACGCTGTTCAGTCCGGGGAGCCCCAGGCTGTCGCCGAGCGCCCCCATGGCGTGATGCAGCGGGATCGCGGCCATCGAGCCGACCAGCGGGCCGAATGCAGTGCCCAATCCGCCAACCACGGGGCCGATCAGGACATCGACCGAGATCGCCATGCCCATGATCGAATCCGGAAAGATCGCGCCCTGCACCAGGCCCAGGACGCCGCCGCCGATCGCGGCCGTCGCGGCCGATATCGAGACCACCAGCACCTTGTGGCGAAACGTCCGCACCCCCAGCGCGCGGGCGGCCTCGTCGTCGTCCCGCATCGCCCGCCAGACATAGCCCCAATAGGACCGCGAGATCAGCTCCGTTCCCGCGACGCCGATGGCCGCAAGCGCGAGCGCGACGAAGTAGTAAAACCGCGCGTCACCGCGCAGCATCCCGAGGTCCATCGTGCCGCTCGGCGCCTGATAGAACAGGCCCTGCATGCCGCCGACATAGTCCCACCCGCCGAACATGATCCGGGCGAATTCGGCGGCTGCGATCGTGAGCAGCGCGAAATAGATGCCACGGACCTCGAAGCGGAAGCTCAGCCACGCCAGCACCGCGCCGACGAAGCCCGCAATCACCGCGCCCAGCAGCAGACCGATCCACGGGGTGACGCCGTATTTGATGTTCAGGATCGCCACCGCATACGCACCGATTCCAACGAACAGCGCGTGACCGATGGATAGCTGCCCGCCGATCCCGAGCATCAGGTTCCACGATTGTCCCAGGAAGGTGAACAACAGGACGATCGTCAGAAGCGAGATGACGTAGGCGTTGGACATGCCACCCACCATGGCCAGGGCGGCGAAGACCAGAGCGCCGGCGCCCCAACGCTTGCTGTCGCTGGCTTGATCAGATGTCCTTTGCACCGAAAAACCCCCTCGGACGTAAAATCAGGATGATTATCAGGAGCGCGTAAGGGAGTGCAGTTTTCATCGACGGCGTGAACATCAAGGCCGCGATCGCTTCGGCGACTCCGATCGTCAGGCCGCCCAGAAGAGCGCCGCCGAAGCTGCCGAGACCGCCGACGATCACCGTCACGAAGGCCAGCAGCGTGAAGTCGACGGCGAGATAGGGTTGCGCATCGAACAGCGGCGAGATCAATGCGCCGGCGACGCCAGCGCAGGCGGCTCCGATGCCGAAGGTCACCGCATAGACCCGAGGGATATTAAGCCCGACCACCAGTCCGCCGAGTCGATTATTGGCGGCGCCCCGCAGCGATCGGCCGAATGCGGAGTACTTCAGATAGGCTCCCAGTGCGGCGATTAGCAGGCCGGCCGTAGCGGCCGCCTGGATGCGGGCCCAATCCAAGGTGAGCGGTCCCACGCTCACGGTCTGGAAGGACAGCTGAGACGCCGTCGGCCGCGGATCCGGACCGAACGACATCAGCAATACGCCGCTGAAAAGCAGTGAGAGGCCGATGAAGACGATAAACTGATAATGATGCGGCCGGTTGACGAACCGCTTCACGACGAGCGTCTCCAGCAGATAGCCGAACACGAACATGACGACCGCGGCGACCGCAGCGGCTAGAAAGATCGGGACGTCCCAAATTCGAACGGTCCAGTATCCGATGTAGATCCCGAACACGACCATCTCGCCATGAGCGAAATTGACCACGCGCATGACGCCGAAGATGATCGTGAGACCGAGCGCGACGAGCCCGTAAACCAGTCCGATGAGCACCCCGCCGGCGATGACATTGAGCCAGAGCGACAGCATCAGCGACCGACCGCTGATGGATGCGCGATGGAAAGTCTTCGTCTTCCTTGCATGCTGATCGGTTCCATCTTGGCTGTAGCGGAAACGTAGCGGCGCCTGACGTCGTCTGTGTTTCAGACCGCCTTTGGCGCGGCGAAACATCCGTCGATGTAGACGAGCGACTCACATCCGGCTCTCGTGGTCTGAGCCACCACTTCTCCGGTGAAAATGGTGTGACTACTGTCGCTGTAAGCATTCACCACGCGGCAATCGAAGCTGCAGACCGCGCCGACCAGACTCGGTGCTCCGGTTTTGAGATCGCACCACAAACCGTCGCCGAAGCGGATATCGCCCTTGCTGCCGTCCTGCCCGGAAAACTTGAGCGCCAGATCGCGATGCTCGACCCCCAGAATATTCCAGCAGAACGACCGACTGCTGAGAATGGTGTCGTGCGCACCGGCAGATCGATTGACGCAAACCAGCACGCTGGGCGGAGCCGCCGACAGTGAGCAGCCCGCCGTCAGTGTCAGACCATGGCGGTTCGGCGCCCGGCCTGCCGTGACGATCGACACGGTGCCCGGCACGCTGCGCATTGCAGCGCGGAATGCTGCGGCATCGAGTGGGCTCGTTTCGGACAGCGGCGGTGTTGCGGACGGCATGGCTACGACCCTTGGATTCATGGGATGGATGCGCCCTCTTTGTCTGGTTGTGAGTCCGGGCATGCAGCGCTGCCCCGGTGAACGTCTGAGCTATCCGGCTGCTTGATAGAACTGGATGACGTTGCCGCCCGGATCCCGCACCTTCACCGCACGGCCGTGACTGGCCATGTCCCGAACTGCGCCGACTTGCGCCCCCATGGCTGCGGCACGCTCCATGGCGGCCTCGAGGTCATCGACATCGAAGACAAGAACGGCATCTTGCAGCTGGTCCGAGACCGACTCCGTCGGTCCGGCGACGCAGAACGCAGCCGCATCGCTCACGAACTGGATCCACTTGCCGGGGTCAGCGAAGCGCACCTTCAGACCCAGGCCTTCGTAGAACTCGGCCAGGCGTCCAGGATCGTTCGCTGTCAAATAGACTTGCTTCAGTTTCACGCTCGACATCCAAACCGTCGCTACCCAAGTGCGATCGTGGGTGGATAGTCGCCCGAGCCTCTCAGCATTACTGCTTGAACAACGCCTGTCACAGAAGCTTCATCAGCATTTTATGCTGTAACAACTTGTCGAGTCGCTAGATCCAACTCTGCATCCGGCCGATCTTTGCCATTTTCTGGTTGACGAGGGTGGGCGTCGTTGCTGCCGAACCTTTTGTCTCACGCAACGCCCGCGGCGTGGTCAGCGAAGTGGGACCAGGGCCACACGCGACGACAGGCGGTTGTACGAAACAGGGCAGCTCTCGACATCGAGCTCTGCTGCACATCCCGTCAAGTGACATGGGGAGCCAATCGATGGAGCGGCGGGCATTACATCTTGACCGAATCCGCGGATCAACGTCGGCCTGCATATCGCATAGGCAAAAAATGTATCAGAAGTAGGCAACTAACCTCCTGATCGCAATGCACAATGCGAAGGTTGACGGTTTTTCAATATAAGTCGATGATTTGTCGAAATCCCACAAGCGCAATTGCGGTTAGCTTTTACCACGCGATTGTCATCACCCCGCAAACGACGGTGATACGCGCTGCAGAAGACTGCCATAATTGGGAGATACGCGATGTCAACGACCTCTCTCGACAGAATAGATATCAAGATCCTCAACGAGCTCCAGCAGAATGCGAGCTTGACCAATGTCGAGCTCGCATCACGCGTGAATCTCTCGCCGTCGCCGTGTCTGGCACGCGTCAGAACACTCGAAAAGCTCGGTGTGATCGATCGACGGATCGCCCTTCTCGATCCCGCCGTGCTCGGCATTGGTGTAACGGCTTTCATCCAGATCAAGCTGGAAAAGCAGGTCCAGACGTCCCTCGAGAATTTCACACGATCCATCGACCGGCTGGCCCAGGTAATGGAATGCTATCTCATGACCGGTGAGAGCGACTACATGCTCCGCGTCATGGCGGCCGACATCGAAGATCTCGAAGACCTGATTGTCAACAAACTATCCCGCATCCCCGGCGTCAGCAGCATTCGATCAAATCTGGCCCTCAAGCGCATTTCGTACAAGACCGTGCTGCCGATCGACACCAATCGGCCGGTCACCGTCAAGGCTTGCGCCAACCCCTCGCGCCCTCTGGAGCGCTCACCAAGACCCCGATACGACCCAACTGGTCCTTTGCTGTCCGATGCGCCGATCGGGCTGGACACCAATCGTCCCAGCTACAGCGTGGAAAGACTATGAGGCGCCCCGCCATGCGCTCCGGCCAGTTGACAATAATGGTGAAGTTAAGATCGGCAGAGTGCTCGAGCGGCGCTGCGAGCCTGACAATCCGCACAAGACCCAACGCGAGCACCCGTCGGTTCCAGCGAGCAGAGCGACCGAGATGACGGGTGTGATCGAAGCGGCCCTGCAGGCGCTCGCCGACGGCGAAATCGTCGTGGTCACCGACGACGACGATCGCGAGGGCGAAGGGGACCTCATCGTTGCCGCCTCGCGGTGTACCGCTGAGAAGATGGCCTTCATCATTCGCCATACATCGGGAATCGTCTGCGCTCCGATTACCCTCGAAGACGCGAGACGCCTGCGGCTTGACCCGATGGTTGTCAACAACGACTCGGCTCACACCACGGCGTTCACCGTGTCAGTGGACTACCGGCCGGATAACGGTACGGGCATCTCGGCCGAAGAGCGGGCCTCGTGCTGCCGTGCACTCGCCAACCCCAACGCCGGCGCCGGCGATTTTTGCCGGCCGGGACACGTCTTCCCGCTGATCGCAAAAGAAGGGGGCGTACTCATGCGCTCGGGTCACACCGAGGCCGCCGTCGACCTGTGCAGACTGGCAGGTCTCGAGCCGGTCGGCGTCATCAGCGAACTGATGAACGACGATGGCTCGGTGATGAAGGGGCCGCAAGTCGCGGCGTTCGCCGACAAGCACAAGCTGAAACAGGTCACCATCGCAGACCTCATCAGCTTCCGGCAGGCCCGCGAGACGCTGATCGAGCGCGTCTCGAGCGTCACGGCGGAGAGCCCGATCGGCCCGCTCCAGGGCTATTCGTATCGCTCGCCGTTCGACCCAATTCATCACGTCGCCTATATCTACGGAGAACTGGGCGACGGCACCAACGTCCTTACGCGCTTCTACAAACCCAACATCCTGCGCGATTTGTTCTCGGGTCAGGAACAGGCCAAGATGAACGTCATTCTGCAACGCTTCAAGGATAATGGCAGCGGCGTGCTCGTCTATCTGCGCGACGGCGCGGCGGGCGTTCCGCCTGCGCCGCTAGGCCCGATCAGTTCGCGCGAAGACGACCGTAATCGGCAATGGCGCGAGATCGGCGTCGGCGCCCAGATCCTGCGGGATCTCAAGATCAGCTCCATCCGTCACCTCACGTCGTCGACGCATCACTTCAAGGGACTGTCAGGCTTCGGCATCGAGATCGTCCGAAACGAAGCGCTCTAACTCCAGCCATCCGCGTTGCGAAAGTCCATTAAGCGCGTCCCGCACCTCAGGCATCCGGCGAAGCTTGCAGTTCGTCTCGCGGCAGGTCTCCCCCGGGCCAGCCTGGCCGGCCTCGCGCTCGGAGAAGTAGCGCGCCGGCGATTTGCCAAGCGCCTTCTTGAACATGGTGATGAACGCACTCACCGACTCGTAGCCGAGCGCCTCGGACACGGACTGAACCGTGTTGCCAGCAGACAATTTCTGGATGGCGACGATGATCTGAAGCTGCTGACGCCAGCGACTGAAGGTCATGCCGGTCTCGGCGAGCACAATGCGCATCAGCGTCCGCTCGCCGAGCGCGACGGCTTGCGCCCACTCCGCCACGGTCCTACGGTCGGCCGGATTGTCCATCAAGGCATCGGCGATCATACGCAGTTTCGAACTCCGCGTGATCGGAAGATGCAGCCGTTCGGTCGGCATGGCGATCAACTCGTTGAGGAGCACCGCGGCGATCTGCGCGGGCGGGCCGTCGGGATCGTAGAGCGGGGGCAGCGTCGCCATCCGATGGATCAGCTCGTGCAACAGCGGTGAGATCGACAGCGTGCAGCATTCCTGCGGCACGCTCGCCGCATCCATGTCCACATAGAGAAACAGCAGGCTGGCGTTGCCGCTGACGCGATTGCTGTGGGGCATACCGCCGGGAATCCAGACGCCGCAGCGCGGCGGGACCATCCACAGGCCGCTCGGCACTTCGCACGTCACACCGCCGCGCTGGGCGAGGACGAGCTGTCCCTTGCGATGGATATGAACCGGCAGTTCGTCCTCCTGCTCCCGGGTATCCACCATGCCGGCCACGATCGGACGGTCCAAAATGTCAGGATCGAACCGCCGATAGTGCTGATAGAGCGTGCCGCGCATTGTCATCCTTTAGCAATTAATTGGCAGAATAACGAAATTCTCTCGACGCAGCAACGCCTATGGTCTCCGTGCTTCACGGACGATCACATCATGCCTTCACCATTTCTGTCTCGGCTTCTCGCAGCAGCAGCGCCCGGCCGGCTCGATCCGAAATGGGCGCTGTTCTCGGCGAACTCCTTCATCGCGGCAATACTCGCGATCTATTTTGCCTTCCGGCTCGGATTGGAGCGGCCGTATTGGGCGATGCTCACGGTCTATCTGACCGCACAGCCGTTCGCCGGCGCGGTTCGGTCACGCGCCGTCTACCGCTTTGTCGGGACATTGCTGGGCGCCTGCGCGGCGCTGGCGCTGGTCCCGATCCTGGTCGATCAACCCGCGTTATTGTCGGTTGCCGTTACCGCATGGGCCGGACTCTGCCTCTATATCTCCTTGCAGGACCGCACGCCGCGCAGCTATGCTTTCCTGCTGGCAGGCTACACCGCGACGACAATCGCGTTCTCGAGCGTCCACGTTCCGGCGATGGTATTTGTGACCGCGCTGTCGCGTGTCGAGGAGATCCTGCTCGGCATCGGCTGTGCGACCCTGGTGCACACCCTGCTGTTCCCGCGCGACGTCACTACTCCTGTGCTGAAATCCCTCTGCGCCGCATTGTCGGACGCCTTCGCCCGGACCACCGATGTGCTCTGCGCGCGCGTCGACAAGGCACCGAATACGGGGCGCTGGAAGCTCGCTGCGGGCATCACGCAAATCGAGATCCTGTCGACGCAACTGCGCTACGACACCGCCGCGAGCAAGCCGGACCTGCGCGCCATCGGTGCCGTGCAGGACCAGCTCGCATTGGTCTTGCCGATGCTGCTGTCGGTGGAGGACGGACTCGCCGCCTTGGGAGAGCGGCGCTCGGCCGAGTTGAACCACCTGCTGTCTGAACTCGCCGACTGGACACGTGCGTCAGAGCGATCACCGGCCACTTCCGACGAACTGATCAGAAAGTGCACATCGTTCGAAGCGACCTGTTGCAACGATCGCAGCGAATGGGATCGGCTGATCGAGGCCGGAACCGCGGCCAGATTGGCCACGCTGATCGAAGCGCTGGCTGCCGCGCGAAACCTGTCGCGCGCATTGCACAGCGGTGCTCACCCTGCCATTTGGAGCCAAGCTGGCCTGCGGGATCGACACGTGAGACGACGCCTGCACAGCGATCCCGGCCTTGCCGTTCTGTCGGTCGTCGCTCTTGGCGTCGCCGTGCTCGGCTGCTGCACGGTCTGGATCACGACGGCCTGGCCGGAAGGCGGCGTCGCCACGCAAATCGCCGCCATCGCCGCGGCGCTCTACAGCAGCCTCGACGATCCCGCGCCAACGCTGATTTGCTCCGCGCTCTGGACGCTGGCCTGCCTGCCGATCGCCGCGATCTACCTGTTCGTGATCTTCCCGGCCATCACCGGCTTTCCGATGCTGGTGTTCTCGCTGGCGCCGACCTTTCTGGTGATCGGCTATCTGCAGGCCAATCCCCGGCATTTCATCAAGGCGCTGGCGCTCGGTCTCGGACTGATCAGCGCGCTCGACCTCCAGAACAAATTCAGCGCCGACTTCGCTCTGTTCATCAATAGCAATGCGGCTGCGATGATCGGACTTCTCACAGCGTTCATCGCAATTCGATTGCTGCGTTCACTGTCGGCATCGGGAGCGGCGCAGCGTCTGCTGCGCCACGGCTGGTCCGATCTGGCGAGGCTGGCTGCTGCACGGCGGCCGATGAGCCGCGCCAGATGGACCAGCATCATGCTTGATCGATTCGGCATGGTGATCCCTCGGCTGGCTGGCGCGACGACGGACATCGCGGTGGAAGCCCGTCCTTTGGCCGCGCTGCAAATCGGCCTCGATCTGCTCGCGCTCAGGCAAGCCGCAGTGCACGAGGACGAGCGCAGCGACCCTGGCCTCCAGCAGCTTCTGCCGATGCTGTCGCAGGCATTCCGCTGGCTGGCCCGCGGCAACGCGAAACTGAAGCCTGACGATGCGCGCGCCCTTCTGGCCGCGATCGACAACGCGCTGTGCGACACGCGCAAAGACACGACCGCCTGCCAGCAGCGAACGCTCGCGCTGATCGGCCTGCGTCGGACGATGTTTCCGGATGCTCATGCTTTGTCCAGAAAGGCCATGCCATGAACGAGGAAATCGCCATTGCCGGCGCCTACGTTCCGACGTTTGCGCTGGCCTGTGCTTGTGCGCTCGCGGCCTGCTTTATCGCCTCCGCGGCCAACCGCAAATTCATCGGCGTCCATATTCGAAGGTATGCGTGGCACCCCGCGCTGTTCGACTTCGCCGTCTTCGTCATTCTGACCAAGATCTTCTACGCTGTTCTGGGAAAGCTGCCGCTATGACAACGATGAGTTCGATGTTTCCCCGCATGATGCTCACTGTCCTGATGGTGAGCGTCGCGGCACCGGTCGGCATCGGCATGTGGGAGCATTATGAGGCGGCGCCATGGACACGGGACGGCCGCGTCCGCGCCGACATCATCGCCGTTGCCGCCGATGTCTCCGGGCTGGTCGACGAGGTGCTGGTCCGGGACAATCAGGTCGTCCGCAAGGGCGATATCTTGCTGCGGCTGAATCCCGACCGTTTCCGCCTCGCCGTCCAACAAGCAGAGGCGTCTCTGGCCAACCGCGAAGCCGCCGCGGAGAAGGCAGCGAGCGACCGCGCACGATACGAGAAGCTGAGCGAAGGTGTCGTGTCGCAGCAACAGCGCGAGACGATCCGCGCTACGGATTTGCAAGCCAAGGCGCTTTATGGTGAGGCCGTGGCCGACCTTCAGATCGCGCGGCTCGATCTCGATCGATCCGAAATCCGGGCGCCCGCGAACGGCCGCGTGACCAATTTTGATTTACGGCCCGGCACCTATCTCGCCGCGGGGCGCGGCATCATGGCGCTGATCGACATCGACACCGTGCGTGTCGAAGGCTATTTCGAGGAGACCAAGATCCCGCGGATCCACGTCGGTGACGCCGTTGACGTGAAGCTGATGAGCGGAACGACGCTGAGCGGTCGGGTCGAGAGTATCGCTGGCGGAATCGAGGACCGCGATCGAAGTTTGGGGTCAAGCCTGCTCGCCAGCGTCAATCCATCGTTCTCCTGGGTCAGGCTCGCCCAGCGCATTCCGGTTCGGGTCCGCATCCCGCGCAAAGATGTCGATCGCCTGATCGTCGGAACGACTGCGACGGTGCAAGTCAATGTTGGAAACCGCAACGCACCGCCAAACACCATGGACGTTCTACGGTAACGCTCGGTAACGCGTTCAGCCGGAGCCAAGAAAATCTAATGAAAGCAAAGCTGAATGGCGCGCCCGGAACGATTCGAACGTCCGCCCCTTAGATTCGTAGTCTGGTCCGGAGCATAGAAACAACTAGCGTTTGTTACCGTAAGCGCAAGCAAGAATCGCGAAATAGCGCCGTTTGGCCGCGGCACCAGATGTAGCCAGACCTTGAGAAAGGGCCCGCCGATCGCGCCGGGCCAAGTAGAGGGAGGAAACGACAGATCGGATATCTTTCGCAAACGCCGAATGCAGAATTCGATCGCGGAAATCTAACGAACGACATCGGGCAGCCTACTATCGTGCACATCAGACCGCATTTTGTGCTGAAGTCCGCAGCTCTCAGCGCCATTTTCGGCATTTGACGCGAGGTACGATTTCGACTGCACCAAAAAGCGCGCGCGAAACTTGAAGGGTCCCGATCACCAGGCTCCGCACGTCCAGAACAGCTCATTTCATCGCCCGGCTCAGATCTCGCAATGCCCGCGCCGCCATACCTGCTTTTGCAATTCAGAGCTCCCAATCGCCGAGGGTTCTGCCGAGGATGACTGCCTGGGTTCGCGTTGCGATGATGAGTGTCCATTCCTTTAAATCGCGCGCTGACGAAATCGCGCCTATTTCCCGAGGTACTGTCCTCGATCGTCTCTACCTAGCGCGCGGAGCGTCTTTCTTCTGAAGCTCGACAGGTCGAACAGGAGCCTAGGCACTTTTTCCAGCGCCATCGCCTTGCCTTCGATTGCGAGATGTAGAACTCGCACCAATCTGGCAAGACCGAGTTCTACAAATGCGACCGAACATGCGGATCATTCCCAATCCTGAGCTGGCTGTCTGCAATGACGATGGATGCTGCTAGATCAGGTCTTCTCTCCAGAACGACGTATCGACATGCCGCGGCAAATTCCTCCTCCTGAACGCTCAAGGTACCTTGACCTCCCTCCGAGAAGTTCCCGCCATATTCGGGTCCCATATGAACGATCGGCAGCGAGACACCTGATGCAGGCTCATGTTTTGAATTTCTAGTGGCTCGCGCGCTTGGTCGACCTCTTCGCTCCCGGCAACACATCCGTGCAAACACCTTCGTACTTCGGCAGCAAGGCCTATTGTTTCTCCGAACGTCGGATGCGGATGAATGGTTTTGCTGATATCAATTGCATCGGCGCCCATCTCGATCGCCGGACAGATTCTCCGATCATGTCGCCAGCCTGCGGGCCAACGATCACACCGTCGATGATCCGGCGAGTCTCTTGGTCGATGATCAGCTTGGTCGGCAAACTGGCCTTTCTGGCCGGTCAACGCAGTGTCCCGGCACATGCAGGCCCCTGGCCAGTTGCATAGCCGCATCACATTCGGCGCTTTGGGGGTGACGGATGCGATTTCGGCACAAAATGCCGGGGTCGTTATGAGAATAGGCAAAGACAAACTGTACGAGACACGACGTTGTGGTGTTTGGTACAAGAGCGTTTTGCCCTGACTTCACTGGCCGCGAAGCGCGGCTCTTTGGTCACTTGTTGTGGGCACAATCAACGAATTGGGCGAGATCTCTGCTCTCGCACCATGCACGGCTTGCTTGGCAGCGATGCACCGCATCTTTCAAAATTTCATTGATCTCCTAGCGACCGCAGAAGATCTCCAAGACTTCTCCAAAGCCATGGCGGACACAGCGACCGCTTTGGACCTATCGTGTTTTGCCTATCTAGCTCTCCAGCACTCAAGCAAAGGCAAACCGCGCCTAATCTCTACATATCCATCGCGGTGGGTAGCACACTATCTACGAAGCAATTATCAAGTGCTTGATCCCGTCATCGGAGAAGCTCTTCGAAACCCCGAGCCCTTTCGATGGGGGGTTAATTTCAACTCGAAGTTCACATCGAAAGCACAGCATCGGCTTTTCGAAGAGGCCGCGGAATTCGGAATTCGGTTTGGCTTTACGGTGCCCATTCACGATGGCCACGGCCCCATCGCTGCATTGACCTTTGCCGTTGACCAGAGCCGCCCACAATTCGAACGGTTCATTGAATCGCATGGACGCGTTCTTCAGCTTATGGCGATGTATTTCCATGCTCATACCCGCCGAAAGCTAGCAAATGTACACGAAATAGAGGGGGCATGCCTATCCCCGCGCGAGTTCGAATGCTTGGAGTGGGCAGCTCGGGGCAAGAGCGCTTGGGAGATTGGATGCATTCTCGGCATCTCGCGCAACACGGTTGCCTTCTACCTAGAAGGCGCGAAGAAAAAACTCGGTGTTCGGACGATTGTGCAAGCGGTAGCCCGCTTAGCCGCCGTGAAAAGAAAAGGGCAAAATTAGGGGCGCAGCCCCCTACAACTACAGGTAATGACTTAAGACCCGTGATCCGCTCCAAAGGTGACGATGTACACACCCCTTGGAGGGACTATGATTCAGCTAATCACACCGTCCTTGTATGGCCAGTTCGCCGAAACTCTCGCCGAAATGCATCGGTTACGATATCGCGTTTTCAAAAATCGCATGGCATGGGACGTTCAGACCAGCGGCGACATGGAGATCGACGATTTCGATGCACTGCATCCCGCTTACCTAGTCCAGCTATGTGACAACGGGCAGGTGCAAGGTTCCGTACGCCTCCTCCCCACACTCGGCCCGACCATGCTTTGCGAAACCTTTCCTACGCTTCTTGAAAACCAACCCGCGCCGTCAACTCCTCTCGTTTGGGAAAGTAGTAGATTCGCAATCGATGTTGCTGCCGATGCTCCGAAGGGAGATCACGGTCTTACTCGTGCTGCTTACGAGCTATTTGCGGGAATGGTCGAGTTCGGACTCTCAAGACAACTCACTGACATCGTTACCGTCACGGACGTCCGTATTGAGCGAATCCTTCGACGAGCCAGTTGGCCCCTGCGGCGCATTGGCAATCCTTCCGCCATTGGCAACACCTTAGCCGTGGCCGGTTACCTCGAGATTTCGCGCGATACTCTGGCCAGCCTTCGTAAAGCCGGCGGGCTTTCGGCACCGGCCCTTTGGACGCCAGTAATCTCCGCGGCCGCATAGGACGATCCAGGCCAACAAACGATATGCCCGTCCCCGCCTAGAGCGGGGACGGGTATCTTGCGGTTCGCTTACCGAGCTATGAACATGGCGGAAATTGAGACCAGGAACGACCAGCGAAACGCAGCGAGAGCTATTGACCTGCAACAGCTTCGACTCGCGGTCGCCGCTTGTGACTACGGTAGCTTTCGACGAGCCGCGGAAGCGCTTTCAATCAAGCACACCGCGTTCAGCCGTGCTATCGGTCAGCTCGAGCACCTCGTGGGCACTTCACTGTTTGAGCGCTCAAGCGGGGGTATCAAGCCTACGTTGACCGGATGCGCAATTTTGCGCATTGCACGGCTAATACTGGAGCAGGTCGACATGCTCGTTGATGCCGGAAGGTCCGGTGGCCGCGGCGATACTGGCCATCTTGTCGTCGGTTTCTTCACATCCATGTCCACCGGCAATTTGCGAGCGACGATAGGTGAGCTCAAGAAGCTGCTACCAGGGCTTGAACTGGCAACGATGGAACGCTCACGCTTTCGTTTGATGACTGCCCTCGGTAACGGAACCGTCGACGTTGTCGTTAGCCCTGGACGTCCGGCTTCAAAGGACACAAGATCACTATTGCTCTGGAGCGAACGCATCCTGATCTCGCTGCCGCAGGATCATGTCTTGGCGGCACGCGAGATCGTCTATTGGACAGATTTGCGTAACGAAAAGATCCTTCTAAGTGAGTATGATCCAGGACGAGAGCTCGAGGATCTTTTGATTTCGAAGCTCGTACTACCCGACGATCGGCCCAAGGTAGAGCGCCATGACGTAAGCCGCGGCATTATCAAGAGTCTTACGAGTATGGGCATGGGGCTCAGTCTGGCTATGGAATCGGATATTGGCACAAGCTTCGCTGGCGTTGTGTACCGAGAGTTGCAGGACGGAACGGGACCAAGCCGGGTGGACTTCTATGCGCATTGGCGCGAAGACAATCAGAATCCGGCTCTGAAGCGTTTCCTCAATCTGTTGGCAGAACGCTATCCCTCGCCTCCGCCAACACCCGGGGCGTGACCGGCCCGTCTCGCTTTTGCAAATCCGCGGTCCGTGGCCATGAAGCGGGCCAGCATCGGCGCGACAAGCTTTGCCGGATCGATCCGCTGCCCGCTTTCGCGCGCCATGGCCTCCGCATAGGCGACAAGATCCCGATGCACTGATGCCGGAAGTTCAGTGGTGACCTTGACCGGTTTGTCGTCGGGCAGCGCTCCTATTCTAAGCTTTGGCATCTCCTACCCTCCGTAAGGCGCAAGTATAAGGTCACGATTGACGACAACGCGAACTGGGAAGCCGGGTCGCACGGTAAGAGTAGGCTGAATGTTGAGGCTGCGCCGAACTACCTGCTGCCCGGTTTGGTTCAGTGAATCCGAGGCGCCGTGGCGCAATGCCTGGATAATTGCGCTGTCGCTGCTGTTGGTGTCCGAACCGGCGCCAAGTTCAGTCCCGACCGCCAAGAAGGTCGATAGTGCCGCGGCCTTGAACAGTTCACCCCAATGATTGTCGACCTGGTCTTCGAGCCCGGCGTAGCCTGAGGCGTCTGCACCAGGCTGCCGCTCCAGAACAATTGAGCGGCCGTTCGGCATGATCAGCCGCGTCCAGACCAGCAGAACGCGGGACTGGCCGAACGAAACCTGGCTGTCATAACTGCCAATTAGCTTCGCTCCTTGTGGCACGAGCAAAAAGCGTCCGGTCGGAGTGTCGTATAAATTCTCCGTCACTTGCGCCGTGACTTGGCCGGGAAGGTCTGACCTAATCCCGGTGATCAACGCTCCTGGAATCACCGTCCCAGCCTGCACAATGTATGGTGAAGCGGGCCTGCTGACGCGGTCAGGGCTTACCGTGCGGCGATCCACAGAACCGTTCACAAACGCAATTTTTCGGTCCTGCGCGTTTTGCGCAGATCCATCCTCGCTGGTGCTCGATGCATTCGGCGGCAGGAAGCGCTCGCCTCCGGCTGCCGTAGCGGCGGGTGGACGCACCTCTCTCCCGTTGCTCGGAGCGAACAGATGGCTGATGCGGGCCGCCTCGCTCTCTTGATCCCGGCGTTGCTGTTCCGGATCACCACCGATTGTCGGCGACTGGCCTTGAGCGGCCAGGATCGGTCGACCGAGGTCGCCTGGGAGCGGCGGACCAAGCTGCGGCACGGTTTGGCGTGAAGCGCCCGTGTAGTCCTTCGGCAGCGCCTCGACTCCATCGGCAAGATTGTGATGATCCGTGCTATAGAGCTCGTCGGTCGTCTGGTTGCGTGGGCGATTGCTCTGGAGCGACCACAACACGGCTCCGCCGACGACAAGCAAGGCGACAGCGCTGCCGCCGGCGAGAACTTTGCGGGACAGTCGCGTGACCCGCGGAGGTTCGGCGCGCAGGCGGAAGCTCCTGGATTGCTCCTCCGGTGTTTGCGGGGGATTAGACCCGTCCCGATTGTTTTCATCCTGCGTGTTCATGATGACGGCCTCCCGTCAGTCCTGACAATTCTGACCTTCTGCTGGTGCTCACCGCCGAGCCGCAGTTCTGCGGCTGCAAACAGCCGGTCCACAATCAGCACATTGCCGTAGGCGCGATAATTGACGAGCTCGGTCTTGCCGTCCGGGCCGATGACGAACAACGGTGGCATCTCGCCCTGCACGATCCCTTGCGGGAATTCGATATAGACCTTTCGGCCGTCGTCATACGCCGCGAGCGGCCGCCAGGGTGGACTGTCGCCCTCGATCGCGTAACGAAACACACGCTGCGCCGGATCTGGAATTGCGGGTCTGAGGGCGACTGAGCGCGATCGTTCGCGAACGGTTTCCGGATAGTACCAGGCGACAGACGGCATGTACGGCCGCTCGCGAGAGCGGAGCTCGATCAGGTAGGTGCGCCGGTCGGTATTGACGACAAGATTGGTTTCGATCGACGCCCGGGTCGGCTTGACCAGGATGTGGACGCGACGGGTGTCGCCGCTACCACTTTCCGTATCGCCTACGACCCAGCGCACGGTATCTCCGGCCGCGATCGGTCCAGATCCCGTCAATTGCTCTCCCTCTTCCAGAGCGATGTCCGTGATCTGTCCGGGAGCGGCGTAGACCTGGTAGAGCGCCCCAGGGCTGAAGGCGTAAATCTGCGCCGCGTTGAAGTACCCTTTTTTGCGCGGCTCCACGCGCGCCGCGCTGTTTGCGGTCTCAACCCGGCTCACGGGTTCAACGTCTTCCTTGGCCCCTGATTTACCGCCGGGAACGGGTTTCCAGAGCGGCGGAACGTGAAGCGGGCGAGATCGGTCTTCGAGCGCCACTGGAGGCGCCGGCAATGGCGGGACCTCGGCGTCATAGCTGATTTCCGGCGGAATGTAGGTGGCACATCCAGCGAGGGCTGATGTGCCAAGCAGCAGGGCTGGTAAAAGGGCTCGCCTCAAACCCGCGAGCTTGCACCTGCGCGAGCTGAACCTGCGGTATTGGATCGGACCTTTTGAACTCATGTCACGCGTCGTCTTGATCACTGCCCCAGCTCCTTCGACCAGTTGATGGCGCGGACATAGACGCCAAGGGGATTCTTGCGCAGGCGTTCGGCATCGCGCGGCGTCTCGATTGCCACCGTGAGAATCGCGGTCCAGCGCTCGGTCGCACTCAGCGAGCCATTCTCGTAGATGCGTTGGGTCCATGCGACCCGGAAGCTCTCTGAAGACGCACGGATGACGCTCGACACATCGACGGAGATCTGCGCCTTGCCCAGCTTGGCAAAGGGGTCATTGTTGCGTGCAAAATCGTTGAGCGCGGCCGCGCCACGATCGGTCGTAAAGTCATACGCCCTAAGCCAATTCTGGCGCAGAACGATGCCGTCGGCCGGCAAGCCTCTGACGTCCTCGATAAAGCGCGCCAGGTGATAGGCGATCTGAGCATCTGTGGGCTGGTAATCGATGTTGGCTGGCGCGACACGTTGGGCCTGGCCCAGGCGATCAACCTCAACCACCCAAGGCGTGATCGATCCCTGTGCTGACTGCCAAACAAGTCCACCGGCCAGGCCGCCCGAGAGCATGAGGCAACCAAAGGCCATCAAGCGCCAATTCCTGGCCTGCACGCGCGCCGATCCAATGCGTTCGTCCCAGACCTGCGCTGCCTTTTGGTAGGGCGTGACAGGTTCGGGCATGCGCCCGTAGTGAACGGAAGGTCGTCTGAACATGGATAGTTGCCCCTGAGATCGAGTGATTGGCTTGAACTGGTGCGGCGTGCCGTTTGAGGCCCTGCTGGCGGCGGGCGGTAGATTGGCGGTTGGCTGGCTCTCAGCGCTCCCCTTCTGAGAGATCGACAGAAGAGCCGCTGCCGCCATGATCACCAGAGCGCACTGCCTGGCCGGCCGCCGACGCGCCGTGCCGAATGGTCTGGGCTCGCTTCATGCGCCGCGCCCAATCGGGCTGCCCCTCTGCGGACGTGCTCGCAGCCGGATCGCTCGCCTGCCCGCTGCCGGCGAATGCGGCCGCGGCTCGACGTAACGGGCTCATGAGCGTCGAGCCACCCGCCTCGGCGACACCAGCAAGACCGCCGGTTCGATACGCCGCGGATGTGCCGCTCACGATGGCAGCTCCACCGCGCCCCGCGCCTGCAAACGCACCACCAGCCAGACCAGCGCCACCGGCGGCAAGGCCGGCACCTGCCGCAATGACGCCGCCGGCAGCAAGGCCTGTTCCAATTGCGGCGCCGGCGCCGAGCTGCGGTCCGCCTGACACTAGCCCGTTTGCGATTCCCGGTCCGAAGATACCGAGGCCCAGCAGGGAGAGCGCCGCAAGCACCAGCGTCATCGCATCTTCGATTGTTGGCTGCGCGCCGCCAAAACCCGCCGTGAACTGTGAGAACAAGGTTGAGCCAATGCCGACGATGACGGCCAGGACCAAAACCTTGATCCCAGAGGATATGACGTTGCCGAGGACCCGTTCTGCCGCGAAGGCCGTCTTGCCAAACAGGCCAAAGGGAATGAGCACGAAGCCGGCCAACGTCGTGAGCTTGAACTCGATCAGCGTGACAAAGAGCTGGATCGCTAAAATAAAGAAGGCGAGCAGCACCACGACCCACGCGAACAAGAGAACGACAATCTGAACGAAATTCTCGAAGAAGCTGATGTAGCCCATCAGGTTAGAGATCGAATCGAGCATCGGCCTTCCAGCATCGAGCCCGACCTGAGCGATCTTTCCCGGTCGCAGGAAGTCTGATGCGGAGAGGCTTGAACCGGACGCTTTCAAACCAAGCCCGGCAAAGCTCTCGAAGACGATCCTTGCGAGGTTGTTCCAATTGCCAATCAGATACGCAAAGACGCCAACGAAGAGCGTTTTCTTGACGAGACGCGCGATGATGTCCTCGTCCGGCCCCCAACTCCAGAATAAGGCGGCAAGCGTGATGTCGATGGCGGCAAGCGTTGTCGCGAGATACCCGACCTCACCACCCAAAAGCCCGAAGCCGTTGTCGATGTAGCGGGTGAATGTCTCGAGGAACTGGTCGATGATGCCGGTGCCGCTCATGGCTTACCTTCCTCGGGCACCCGGGCGGGCGGATATCCTTGTGGCATCCGGCTCTGATCTTTCGGCACCGCTGTCACGCCGGTTTCTACAGCGGCAGCACCGTCCCGCCTGACAAAGAAGCGACGGCGGTTTTGGGCCCAGACCTTCTGACAATGCTGATAGTCCGCTGCATCTTCGAAGGAGACGGTGCGGCAGCGCGCAAGCTCGGAACGATCGATGTCTTTGGTCTGCTCTGCCGTTGGCGACGCAGAGGTCTCTTCCCCGCCACGGAGGTGAATTGCGCAGCCTGCGACCACCAGCACCCCGACTGAAATGAGTAGCGACAACGCCTTGAATGGGCCTGTATCGGTCATCAGTGGAACATCCGCACGTCCTGGGATTGATAGCCCTGCCCTGGCGTCAGAAATCGCCGGAGCTGTTCTCGTCCTTGGTCCTGGGCTGCCGCGCGCTGCGCCGCCTCAAGGCTCTGCGCCCTGCCCTGTGCCGCGACAGTGGCGGTGAGATCGGCAAGCTGCTGCGCCTGGAGCGCGAGGATCTGGTTGCCGGCCTGGGTCGCCTGGAGGGCGCCGCTGGCACCCTGGCTCGACGTCACCAGCGCCGATGTCTGGACGCGGTTGGTATCGAGGTTGCCGACGACACCAGCCTGGACCCGGAGCGCGTCCTGCAACGCCGCGACAGAATTCTGCCACCGCGATTGCGCATTGGTGATCAGCAATTGGCTGGACTGGCTGCCGTTCGCCGGCGCATAGCTGGTCGAGAACGCGCGGTCGATCTGCTGGACGTCGTAGGCGATCCTCTGGGCCTGGGCCAGCAATTGCTGAGTCCGCTGGATCGAGGATTGCAGTTGCTGCAGCGAGGAGTACGGCAGGCTTGCCAGATTCCTTGCCTGGTTGATCAGCATCTGCGCTTCGTTCTGCAACGAGGTGATCTGATTGCTGATCTGCTGCAGCTCGCGCGCGGCGGTCAGTACGTTCTGGACGTAGTTGTTGGGATCGAAGACGATCCACTGCGCTCCTGCGGGCGCCGCGATGCAAAGGGTCAGGGCAATGCTGCCAGCGGCGGCGAATAGACCAGGGCGCCTCATTGCGACTTCTCCAGATTGACGAGGCCGGGAATCAGGTCCGTGGCCCAGGCGACGCCGCGGTGCTGGAGCCAGGCCGGCACGAAGCCGTCGGATCCATGTTCGGCGAAGAGCTGTGCGATGGCAGCCTGGTCTGTCTTGGATGACGCTGCCGTGAAGGCGAGCGCAACCTCCCCCAGACCAAGCTCGAACATCCTGTTGCCCCGGCGCGACTGGCAGTAGTAGTCACGCTTGGGCGTCGCCCGGCTCAGAAGCTCGATCTGGCGATCATTCAGGCCGAAACGGCGATAGATCGCCGTAATCTGCGGTTCGATCGCCCGCTCGTTCGGCAGCAACAAGCGTGTTGGACAGCTTTCGATGATCGCCGGCGCGATCGCCGAACCATCGATGTCCGAAAGCGATTGGGTGGCGAAGATGACAGACGCATTCTTCTTGCGAAGCGTCTTTAGCCACTCGCGAAGCTGGCCGGCGAAATCGTCATCGTCGAGGGCAAGCCACCCTTCATCGACAATGAGAAGCGTGGGACGGCCGTCGAGACGGTCCCCAATGCGATGAAACAGGTACGCCAGCACGGCAGGCGCCGCGCTCGTTCCGATCAACCCTTCGGTCTCGAACGCCTGGACGGAGGATTCGCCAAGGCGCTCGAATTCAGCATCGAGCAGCCGGCCGGATGGTCCGCCCAGGCAATAGGGTTGAAGAGCACGCTTCAGGGAGTTCGATTGCAGAAGGACTGACAGGCCCGTAAGCGTACGTTCCTCCCTCGGTGCTGATGCGAGAGACGTCAGCGCCGACCACAGATGGTCCTTGACCTCCGGGGTGCTCTCGACCTTTTCGCGTGCCAGGATCGCACCAATCCATTCGGTGGCCCATCCGCGCTCGGAAGCGTCGTCGATCCAGGCCAACGGCTGCAGCGCGACGGCTTCATCGCCTCCATCAGACAAGGCACCACCGAGATCATGCCAATCGCCGCCCATGGCGAGCGCGGCCGCGCGGATCGAACCACCGAAGTCGAACGCAAACACTTGGGAGTTCGGGTAACGGCGGAACTGCATTGCCATCAGCGCCAGCAGGACCGACTTGCCAGCACCTGTCGGCCCCACCACCAGAGTATGGCCGACATCACCGACGTGGAGCGAAAACCGGAAGGGGGTTGATCCCTCGGTCTTTCCGAACAGCAGTGGCGGACCGCCAAAATGCAGATCTCGCGCCTCGCCCGCCCATACGGCCGACATCGGAATCATATGGGCGAGGTTGAGAGTCGACACCGGAGGCTGCCGCACATTGGCATAGACATGCCCGGGCAGACTGCCGAGCCAGGCCTCCACTGCGTTCACCGTCTCGATCATGCAGGTGAAATCCCGGCCCTGGATGACCTTCTCGACCAGCCGGAGCTTTTCATCGGCAGCATTGGGATCGCCGTCCCAGACGATTACGGTCGCCGTGACGAAGGCCTGCCCGATCTGGTCCGATCCCAGTTCCTGCAGGGCAGCGTCGGCATCAAGCGTCTTGTTATGGGCGTCGGTATCGAGCAGCGTCGAGGCCTCATTGGTCATGACCTCCTTGAGAATGGCCCCGATCGACTTCCGCTTGGCGAACCACTGGCGGCGGATCTTGGTCAAAAGCTTGGTGGCATCGGTCTTGTCGAGCATGATGGCCCGGGTCGACCAGCGATACGAGAATGGCAGGCGATTGAGGTCATCCAGAATTCCCGGCGTGGTCGCACCCGGGAAGCCAACGACGGTGAGAACTCGCAGACTGGCCGAGCCCAGCATCGGCTCGAGCCCGCCGGTCAGCGGCTGGTCCGCCAACAGCGCATCGATGTACATGGGAATTTCGGGCACGCGAACGCGATGCCGCCTGGTCGAAATCGTCGAGTGCAGATAGGTCAGCGTGGCCTGATCATCGAGCCATGCGCATTCAGGCATGAAGCCTTCCAGAAGCCCCAGCACGCGGCTGGTTTGGTCGACGAACCCGCGGAGCACCTCGCGAGCGTCTGCGCCAACAGAGCGATCGCGCCCCTCATAGAGCAGTTGCTCTGCCTTGGCTGCGCCCTCCTCCGGTGGCAGATAGAGGAAGGTCAGGAAATAACTGGACTCGTAGTGTGCACCCGCTTCTTCGAACTGGGCCCTGCGTTCTGCATCGACCAGCGCGGATGCGGCATCCGGAAAGATGCTCGGAGGATAGGCTCCCGCAAAATGGCGCTGCGCCTCGACAAATACGGCCCAGCCCGATCCGAGGCGGCGCAGGGCGTTGTTCAGACGGCCGGCGACGGCGACGAGTTCGGCCGGCACTGCGCTGTCGAGGTCGGGGCCGCGGAATTTCGCCGTTCGTTGGAACGAGCCATCCTTGTTCAGGACGATGCCCTCATCGACCAGGGCGGCCCAAGGCAGGAAGTCGGCAAGACGCGCGTTGGAATGACGATATTCGGCAAGGTTCATCATGACCGAGGGCTCAGATGTTGAGATGACCGGGAATGCGCAGGTGTCGGCGCACCACATCGACGAAGGCGGGATCGCGCCTGGCGGCCCAGACGGCGGCCATGTGGCCGATGAACCAGAGGACCAGACCCGCGATCCACAGTCGCAGTCCGAGCCCAAGCGCGGCCGCAAGCGTGCCGTTGACAATCGCGACCGATCGCGGCGCACCGCCCATCAGGATGGGCTCGGTAAGCGCGCGGTGGACGGGCACGACAAAACCTGCGACCGGCTCATCCATCAGATCACCACGCCGCCGCCGAAGGAGAAGAACGACAGGAAGAAGCTCGAAGCCGCGAACGCGATCGACAGACCAAACACGATCTGGATCAGCCTGCGGAAACCACCCGAGGAATCTCCGAACGCGAGCGTGAGGCCGGTGACGACGATGATGATGACGGCGATGATCTTGGCGACCGGCCCCTCGACCGACTGCAGGATCTGATTGAGCGGTTGCTCCCACGGCATGTTCGAGCCGGCGGCCCATGCCGGCGGTGCTGCCAAGAGCACCGCGCCGAAAGCCGCCAACGATGCCCCACGAAAAAAGCGAAATTGCAGACGCATGTCAGTCTCCTGCTGATGAAAGGCTGTAGTCACCGGCGGCTCCAAGCCCCGAGACGATGGCGAGCTCGGAGAGACGACGGTCGGCGCCGCGCCCCGCAAGGACGGCGACGAGGTTGATGGTCTCGGCGATCAGGGCACGCGGAACCGTCATGACGGCTTCCTGGATGAGCTGCTCAAGCCGCCGCAAGGCACCGAGCGCGGTGCCCGCGTGAATCGTGCCGATGCCGCCAGGATGACCGGTGCCCCAAGCTTTGAGCAGATCGAGTGCCTCCGCACCGCGGACCTCGCCAACCGGGATACGATCGGGACGCAGTCGCAGCGAGGACCGAACGAGATCCGATAGCGTCGCCACGCCATCTTTGGTCCGCAATGCTACAAGGTTGGGCGCCCTGCACTGAAGTTCGCGCGTGTCTTCGATCAGAACGACCCGATCGGAGCTCTTTGCCACCTCGGCCAGGAGCGCATTCGTCAACGTTGTCTTGCCGGTCGATGTCCCGCCGGCCACCAGGATATTCTTACGAGCGGCGACCGCACCCTTCAGGATTGTGGCCTGCTTCGAGGACATGATCTCTCTGGCGACGTAGTCGTCGAGCGTAAAGACGGCGACAGCGGGCTTGCGGATCGCGAACGCCGGAGCTGCCACGACGGGAGGCAAGAGACCTTCGAAGCGCTCCCCGGTTCCGGGCAATTCGGCCGAGACCCGAGGCGCGCCGGCATGCACCTCGGCGCCGACGTGATGCGCCACCAGGCGAACAATGCGCTCGCCATCTGCTGCGGACAAAGTTTCGCCTGTATCGATCAAGCCGCTCGACAACCGATCGATCCACAACCGCCCATCCGGGTTGAGCATCACCTCGATGATCGTTTCATCCTCGAGGTAGCTGGCAATCGCCGCGCCAAGCGCGCTACGCAGCATTCGCGCACCGCGCGAATTCGCTTCCGATTGGATGGAATGGATTGCCACCGACGTCCCCACCGAATGAGGACCTCCACAGCGGGCCCTCAGGTGGGGATGATTAGAAAAGGCACCAATGGGCTTGGCGCAACGAGCGCTTTCGGTGATCGCAGACTGGCGTAGAAAAAGAAAGACCGAGAACCGATGTTTGAGGCTTACTCAATCGCATCGGGTCGCTTGCGAGTTGCTGCTCACCACTCGGCCTCATCATACGCGCTCATAGTATGACCGTGGCGCCGGCGCTATTCATTCAATCACTGCAACATCCGCCTGCGGTGTGATCGGGCCAAAGCGCTATACGCGATTGCGTATATTGATGTTCCATACGCGAGTTCGTATATTTTCTCTATATACGCATCCACGTATATTGACATTTTATACGCGTTCGCGTATCAAGCCCCAATGGATACAATCGCTCGCACCCCGCAGCAGCTTGGCGCCGCCATTAAGCGGCACCGCCGGCAAAAAAAACTCAGCCAGAGCGGCCTAGGCGACAAGATGCACGCGCGCCAAGCGACTGTCTCGAAGCTGGAGGCCGGCGAACCAGCGACGCAACTGCGCATCCTCATGGATGCGCTGGCCGCGCTCGACCTGGAACTGGTCCTCCGACCACGCACGAAGGTGTCGGCCAAAGCCATCGAGGATCTGTTCTGATGGGACGCCGTCCTATCCGAGCGCCTCTCAACGTCTACCTGAACGCTCGTCTGGTCGGGCGGCTGCGGCGGGAGAGCAGCGGCGCCATCGATTTCCAATACGACGAAGCCTGGCTGGGATGGGAGAACGCCATCCCGGTCTCGGTATCGATGCCTCTACGCGAAGACCGCTATATCGGTGACCCCGTCATTGCAGTCTTCGATAACCTGCTTCCCGATAACGACGACATCCGCCGGCGTGTCGCCGAACGCGCGCATGCCGGCGGAGCCGATGCTTACAGCCTGCTTTCCGCGATCGGCCGCGACTGTGTCGGCGCCCTGCAATTCCTTCCGGATGGAACGGCACCCGGAGCGGCGGGCGCGATTGACGCTCGCCTCGCGAGCGACCAGGACATCGCGGCGATCCTTGCCAATCTCGCCAACAATCCGCTCGGCATCGGTCCCGATCAGGAGTTTCGTATCTCTCTGGCTGGAGCCCAGGAAAAAACCGCGCTTCTCTACTGGAAGGACAAGTGGCATGTGCCGCACGGCACGACCGCCACCACGCACATCATCAAACCGCAGATCGGCAGGTTACCGAACGGCGTCGACCTGACCCACAGCGTTGAAAACGAGCATCTCTGCCTGAAGCTCGTCGCCGCGCTCGACTTGCCCGTCGCCAAGTCGCGCATCGTTGATTTCGCGGGCCGGCGCGTGCTCGCCATCGAGCGATTCGACCGCACATGGGCGCACGACGGACGGCTTCTGCGCCTGCCACAGGAAGATTGCTGTCAGGCGCTTTCCGTCCCGCCCGGGCGCAAATACGAATCGGACGGCGGCCCGGGCATCCGAAATATCTCTGATCTCCTCAAAGGCAGCGATACACCGACGACCGACCAGGCGACCTTCTTCAAGGCACAAATCGTTTTCTGGCTTCTGGCGGCTACTGACGGCCACGCCAAGAATTTCAGCATCCACCTCTCGCCCGGCGGACGATTCGTCCTCGCGCCGCTGTACGACATCATCTCAACGCAACCGAGCCTCGATGCCAAGCAGATCACGCAAAACCAGATGAAGCTCGCCATGGCGATCGGCAATAGTCGCCACTACGTAGTACACACGATTCTCGGCCGACATTTCGTGCAAACCGCAAGGACTTGCGGCCTGCCCGACAGCGTGGTTCGCGGCATCATCGAAGAGCTCGCGGATACGGCTGGCACGAAGATCGACGCAACGATTGCGAAGCTGCCGAAAGATTTCCCGCAGGCGATGGCAGAATCCATCGCGACCGGCGCGAAGCGACGCCTCAACAGCCTCGTCACGACGGAGAGTGGCGCTTAGGTCGCGCGGGTCACCACTCCACCTCGCCGTCCGATTGCTCGCAGAAAATGCTTGCTTCGACCACGTCGAAAGCGCTGACCGGCATGGTGGAAGGGACTGAATTCATCCAGCAAGCAAAGGATTGGATCCAAGGTAGCCCGAACCAAACCAACGCCGCGATCTGCAGCGCTACGTTGAGACTGAACGCGACTTGATAAGCCAAGATCGACCTATGGCCATCGTTCGTGGACCATTGCTCCAGGATCAGTCCGGTCGCATATTGTGCCAGAAATGCCCAACCAAAGTGCAAGACGTTCAAGGCGCCATTGGCACGGCCGGCAAGCTCCGACGGAAAGTAATCAGCTAGCACGGCAAAGCTGACCACAGTTGCCGTTCCGATGATTGCGACAACCGACCAGGGCAAGATGGACGGCAGAGGTACTCGCAGGATCAAGGCTAGCTCGGCTGCGATAAATAGCACGGCCACCATCGCGAATATCGTCTCAGCCGTGAGACCTGTTCGTTTGACGTGATGGATCGTCATGCCGAACAACCAGGCACCGCCGCTGAGTACGATCGACATGATGAACAGCTGTCTGACGAGGCCTGCGCGATCGAGGCCCTCCACGTCTGCAAGCCACGGTGATGCCCACAATCCCTGCAGCGACCAAGCTGAACCAACGCAAGTCGCCGACAACGGGGCTATCCGCCAGAAGCGCCTGTCGCTGAAAACGGATCCCAGGGTGGCGGAGACTGGTGCTTTCGACGGGATAACGCGTTGCTCAGGAACTACGACATAGATGAGGATCGCTGTGGCACCGGCCGCAGCCGCCAGGACCTCAAAGAGCTGCCGCCAGCCCATCCAAGCGAGCAGGTGTTCGACGGGAACTGTGGCGGTCACCGCTCCTATTGATCCCAGCATGATCATGTAGCCGTTGAGCAAGGCAACTCGCTCCCTGGGGAACCAAAGGATGATGGACTTAAGTCCTGCCGTCAGCGCCCCCGCGACGCCAAGCCCGATCATCGCACGCGCGATCAAAAACGACAGGAAGCCGGTCGATACGGCGAACAGTCCGGCGCCCAGTGCTGCGAACCAGAGCAGCGCGCTCTGGACCCGACGCGGACCAAAGCGGTCCAACAATATACCGACCGGGACCTGAGCCGCCGCAAAGACCAGGAAATAGACTGACGTAAGCAGTCCGAGGTTGGCTGACCCAAGCCCGGCATCCGAGCTGAGATCACTCACGATCAAAGCGTTGATCGTCCGAAACAGATACGAAAGATAGTAGCCAGCAGCAAACGGTAGAAATACGCGCACGGTGAGACGCCACGTCCTTGTAACTTGCATGCCGGCCTTCTTGCTCATCAACTCATTCGAGCCGATAGCGCGTTCGGCTTTTTATAGGCTCGGCTAAATTGCTGCGGTCGTAGGCTGGCGTAGAAAAAGAAGAGTTCGCGCGATGGCGCATAGAGAGCGATCAGTCAGGTCCGCCGGCGGGCTCCTGACGGACGATATCTTCCGGTATCTCACGCAGAAAGCTCTGCCCCTTTTGCAAACGACGCCCGAGCGCCTCGACAAATCCTTCAAACCGCTCCCGGCCTTTTGCCTGCGCAGCCGCCTGCGCGTCGTTCGGTAGCGGTGGCGTAACCGTCAGCCAGAAACGGACGAAGAGAGCCAGCGTCTCGGCCGTTAAACCGACGTCTCGCTCCAGTCTCTGCAGCTGACGCGACAGTCGATCCAGGCGACGGGTAAACGCCGCCTCCCGCCTGTCCGATCCATCCGGCGACAGAAACGAAGCAACGGCCGCCTCCACGATCGCAGACCGGGAGAGCTTCTGGCGATCGGCCAGATCCGAGATCTGCTTCAGAAGCTCTGGCGGGAAATACACGTTCATCCGGTCGCGCATATTGCCTCAGAGCTCCATGCCGTCATTCGGGTCCATGGCGGCTTGACGGGCGACGCCGCGCATTTGCTGACGGAGAAGCCGGGACTGGCGGACCGCGTCCTCGTCGTCGTCAAGAACGACGGCAAATTCCTCGGCTGGCGTCGGTTCCTCCGTCTCCTTGGCGATCGCGACGTGATCGGGGAGTTCGGGCTCGCGACGAAGGCCGCTATTCGCCGGATCTTCCTCCGCTCGCCCCCTTTCGGTTGGAAGCGACTCCGGCTTGGGCGCTCCCAATGCAGACCATCCGTCCGTTCGCGGTGACCGGCCGGATGCGGCTGGATCGGGCGGCGGCAAGACCCGCTCGATAAACCGCCGATCTTCATAGTAGCGAGCCTTCCGAGCTCGAATGGGCGCCGTCCCCGCCACCATGACGATCTCGTCCATTGGCGAAAGCTGCATGACCTCGCCTGGTGTCAGCAGCGGCCTTGCCGTCTCCTGCCGTGAGACCATGAGATGCCCCAGCCATGGGTTCAATCGGTGCCCGGCATAGTTCTTCATCGCCCGCATTTCGGTCGCCGTACCAAGCGCATCGGACACACGCTTCGCGGTCCGCTCGTCATTGGTCGCAAAGCTGACCCGGACGTGACAGTTATCGAGGATCGCATTGTTAGGCCCATAGGCCTTCTCGATCTGATTGAGCGACTGCGCGATCAAGAAACTCTTGATGCCGTACCCCGCCATGAAGGCGAGCGCGGACTCGAAGAAATCGAGCCGCCCAAGCGCTGGGAACTCATCCAGCATCATCAGGACACGATGCCGGCGGTCGCGGGCGTGCAAGTCCTCGGTCAGGCGTCGGCCGATCTGATTCAGCACCAGGCGGATCAATGGTTTGGTTCGTGAGATATCCGAGGGAGGCACCACCAGGTACAGCGTCGTGGGGCGGCTATCTGCGATCAGATCGGCAATCCGCCAGTCGCAGCGGCAGGTCACCTGGGCCACGACGGGATCCCGGTACAGCCCGAGGAACGACATCGCGGTGGACAGGACGCCTGAACGTTCGTTCTCGGACTTGTTGAGGAGTTCGCGGGCGGTCGAGGCGACCACGGGATGAGCACCCTGCTCGCCAAGATGCGCGGTGGTCATCATCGCCTTCAGCGTCGCTTCGATCGGCCGCTTCGGGTCGGACAGGAAGGCGGCGACGCCAGCCAGGGTCTTGTTGGCCTCCGCGTAAAGGACATGAAGGATGGCGCCGACCAGAAGCGAATGACTGGTCTTCTCCCAATGGTTCCGCTTGTCGAGCGAGCCCTCGGGGTCGACCAGGACATCGGCGACGTTCTGGACGTCGCGAACCTCCCACTCTCCCTGCCGGACCTCGAGCAGCGGATTGTAGGCTGAGGATTTTGGGTTGGTCGGATCGAACAACAGGACGCGGCCATGTCGCGCGCGGAAGCCGGCCGTCAGTTGCCAGTTCTCGCCCTTGATGTCGTGCACGATGGCCGAGCCCGGCCACGCCAACAACGAAGGCACGACAAGACCGACACCTTTGCCGGACCGGGTGGGCGCGAAACACAGGACGTGTTCCGGTCCGTCGTGCCGAAGGTAGTCCCGGGCGAGCTTACCCAGCACCACGCCATCCGGGCCAAGAAGTCCGGCCGTTCGAACCTCTTCTGCATCAGCCCAGCGCGCCGAACCATAGGTCTCAACGTTCTTGGCCTCACGCGCCCGCCAGACCGACATGCCGATCGCCGCCGCGATCGAGATAAACGTCCCCGACGCTGCGATGAAGGCGCCCTCGACAAAGACCTGAGGCGCATAGGCATCAAAGACGAACCACCACCAGAAGAAGATCGGCGGGTAATAGACCTTCAAGCCCGCCAGTTCGAACCAGGGCCGCCCAAGCTCCGGCTGCCAGGCGAGCCGCCAGGCCGTCCACTCGGTCGCGCCCCAGATGGCCAGCAAGACGATCAGGCCGACAACGATCACCTGCCCCCAGAGGATCTTGGTTCCGGACATCCCAAACGTCCTTTGTGCAATTAAATTTGGCGAGTTCAAGCTAGAGGCCTAGGTCGCGCTTGCGACCAAAACCCCATTCGATTCCGCCGCCGTCTTTCACGACGCCGGTGACGTGCTGGCCGAGCCTCTTCTCGAGCTCGCGCGACCAGGGCACGAGCTGGAAGCCCAGCCCGTTATCGATCATGGCGAAGCGCCCCGAGGAGAGCGTCAGACGACGGCGATACGTACCTGCCACATGTTCCTCGGAGGCTGCCTTCACGTGAGGCAGCCTCGTGTCGGCCGAGACTTTTGCGGCCACCTCGTCCAGTTCACGTCGGCGCAAGGTGTCCAGAAGGCCGCGCTGGAAGATGATGCGTTGGCCCTGCCGCCGCGCCAGACCTTCCTGAACCAGATGCTCGCAACGGGCTTCCATGGCGTCGCGGGTCTCACGGCCAAATCCGCCAATGGCAAGCGGCATGGGGTCGCGTTCGACGAGCCTGTGGTCGAGCCAGGTCGCGCCTTTTGCGGTGATCTGGCTTCCAAGGCCGAGATCGGAACGAGTCGCGAGGACTAAGGTGGGGTGCACGTCGCCGGCTTGACCGAAGCGTCGGACTTCGACGATTCCGCCGAGCGGCGGTGCATGTTCGAAGGCCTCGATCCCACGCAAGCGGACGTGGTGCGCGCGTCCGTCAGTCCCGTCGATCAGGGCGTAAGCCTCGCCGGTGAGTTCGTCATGCAATCCCCGATCGACAAGTCGTCCGACGATCCCGGACGTCGGCTGTCCGCCTTCGATGACGAAGTCGGCAAGGCCGCGCGCTTCCCCACGCTCTGTAAAGGCGCGGTGCATCGTCTTGATGATGTCGCCGCGCATCCCGAGGTCGCGCAAGCTACGCTCGGCCTCGAGCCCGACCATCCATTCCCCAGGTAGCTCGGATGCGGCAAGGCCCATCTTCTCCAAATGTCGAAGGCGACCGACCATCAGGCGTCGGATCTCGGGATCGGACTTGCCGGGACTCTCCGGGCGAAGATCGATAGCGCCGGTCTCATCAGCCGCCAGCCGGATTTCTCGGTCCAGTCGCGACCATCGTTCAGCTGTGACTTCCCTCTCCAGCGAATTCAAGATCTCGTGCTCAGGCTTTGGCCCCAGCTCGATACCGACCAATTCCTCGGCGCGTGAGCGCAGACCCTTGCTGATGTAGTCGCGGGAGATCACGAGATCCGCACCTTGCTCATCTACGCCCCGAACGAGGAGATGGACGTGAGGGTTGTCCGTGTTCCAATGGTCGACAGCCACCCAATCAAGCCGCGTGCCGAGATCGGTCTCCATCTGCCTGGCAAGGTCGCGGGTAAAGGCCTTCAGGTCGGTCATGTCGCCGGCGTCTTCCGGCGAGACGATGAATCTGAAATGATGCCGGTCGTCCTTGCATCGTTGAGCAAAGGCCGCGCTCTCGGCACGGTCGTTGCCGGCATCGAACATCTCGGCTCTCTCGCCGCTTCGAGTCACGCCGTCGCGCTTCAGATATGAGAGGTGGGCGGTCAGGGGGGCTGAACGGAAGGCTCGCCCTTTGTGCCGAACCACGCGCGCCTTCACCACAACGCGCCGTGTCGGGCTGAACAGTCTGGCGCGGCTAAAGGACAGCCGGCCCCGGCCAAAGGTCGAGCGCCCATAAGCCGCAGAACGCCCGCCAGCCACGGCCTGACTCGATGTGTGTCCTGCTTTCTTTGCTGCGCGCAGCACCTGGTTGATGAAGCTCTTGGGCTTCGGCGCGCGGGTGGTACGGATGCGCCCGGGCCGAACACGCAGATCGCTGTCGCCCACGCTCACGGCAGGGCCCCCCAACGATCAATAGAGCGCAAGGTGCCGAAAACGCGTTTGATTGTATTCGTCAAAATGTAAGGCGCGGCACGCGCCCCGACCGACCGGCACGCCAGAACCCAAGCCATGCCAATGGCTTGCGGTTCGACCGGCGAGCCCCTTTTATCTCGCCTTCCTAATCGGGCATTCAAAGTCAACTCATTCCTACGCTTTTCTTCGACTCTCTGCACTTCAGTCATCACACACGCCTTGCAACAACAACGCGCACACCTCACCAAAGCCGCGACCGCGGTTTGCATTCTCCAGGCGGGGTCCATGCGTTCCTTCGCGTTCAGCACATCGGCCGTCGCATGCTCTTCATCAGGTTCGTAAACAGGGCCGTCCAAGCAGTCTGGCGCTCTCATCACGAAGATGGCAGCAGGCAAGAGATAGCGGACATTCCCCGTTTCGCGGCACCGCCAGGGGACGCTCACCGCGCGCGCGGATCTCTAATGGTTGCTCCTTCTCAACATGCCGGCTGCAACACCAGCGCTAAACTTTTGCGTCCCCGCAGCAATTACTGCGCAGGCTTCAAACGCAATCTTTGTGTGACCTTGGCGCCGAACCCAACGTGGAAGTCGGTCTGATTGACCCACATCCTGTGCAGGATGCTCGCAAGCTTGCGTGCGACCGCGACGATCGCGCACAGCATGCTCGACCGTTTGGCGATCCGCAGGCCCCACGCCCGCAACGCCGACCATTTCCTGACCCGTAGCAGCAGGCTTGCTGCCGCCTCGCAGAGCGCCTCGCGAACCGCGACGTCGCCCTGTTTGGTAATTCGGCCTTCGTAGTCGATGACGTTCCAGACTGGTGTCGCCTCGGCGTCAGGCCAAAATGTGCGCCGACTGTCCGGGATCGTGCAAAACGAAGAGGGTCATCAACACCGACCTTGAACGAAAGGGCGGCAACGGGACCGACGCCAGGTACGGTCATCAACCGACGACAGATCGCATCATGCTGGACGACCTGCAGGAGCACCTTATGCAATCGTTCGTAGCCCTCGAAGATCGCTCGGCGTACGTCCAACATGGCCTCAATCATCATGCAAAATACCGGATCGCTGTGCTCGATGAGCTCGCGGACCCGCGCTTCGTATCCCCCTCGTCCGACCGCTCCAACCATCAGACCGTACGCCCTCAGCGTGCCACGAATGTGGTTTTCAAGGTCGACCAGCTTGCGCTTGAGGAGCTTTCTGTTGGCTAGCAGCGAGCGCATTTTCTGCATCTCGATGTTCTTGACATGGACGGCACGATACCAGCCCAGCCGCATCATCTGCGCGATGCCGCGCGCATCGTTGCGATCCGTTTTGTTGCGCATCGTCGATAACGAAACGCGCAATTGGCGCGCTTCCACGACAATGATCGGAAGCCCGGCTGGCTGTAGCTCGCGATAGAGCCAGATGCCAAGCGATGACGCCTCGACTCCCACTCTATCGAGGCGATCCGCGTAGCTCTCCACAGCGGAGCGGATCGCCTCCGGCTCCGTGCTGACCTTCACTTCGCGAACCGTGAGACCCTCACGATCGACGATGCAAAGGCTGGTTTCGTCAAGACCGACGTCCAATCCAACATATAGTTTCATTGGAGCTCTCCATTGTGTGAACGACCACATAAGTGGTTGCACCACGCTCCGGATTCGGCCACCGGGTGACTATCCCCGTGCACCGGTATCTCGAAGCCCGATTTGAAGAGCCGTCCTGCTGTGCCTTCCCATTGCTCCCCCCATTCCCTCCATTCTTCTCCAGAGCACGCCAATGCATGCCAGCTTGCGCATTCAGTCATTGCGAGCCTCCCGCATCAGATCTCGCGACGAACAACTTTGCTGTCCGTGGCACAATGGCGGAGATGTCGTGAACCGAAGCGGCCGTCGGCGATAGGGTCGGCGAGCGCACAGGCTGCAGACGGGCAGCGGCTTTTGAGCTTTCAAGCCGCACAATGAAGATCGATCCCACCGATGGCCGCAGACTTGCAGCGCTAGAAATGGCAATGTCGCTGCCGATGCCGGGCACAAGCTTCTGCAAATAGGCCTGGGTCTCAGCTGGTAACGGACGGCCGGCGAGATGCTCTCCATAACAAGCAGGTCCCGCGTTGTAGGCTGCAAGGAAGCCTGGCGCACCGAAGCGGTCGCGCAGTTCGCGCAGGTACGCCGTACCTGCAAGGATGTTCTCGTGGGGATCGTAGGGATCGTTGCCCAGGTTGTACCGCAGACGTAGCTCCGCCCAGGTTTCCGGCATGATCTGCATTAGCCCCATGGCGCCTTTCGGTGACTTGGCACGCACGTTTCGGGCGCTTTCGACGTCTATGACTGCCAGTATCCATCGCACCGGCATGCCAAAGCGACGCGAGGCCGCTTCAACGAAATCCGCAAATGAATTGCCAGTTTGATAACTCGCTGTGAGCTCTGCCGGTCGCGTCTCGGCGACAGCAGCAGCGTTACTCACAGTCAGTGCCACGAACAGGGGCACGGCAGCGCACAGGCTCCTCTCGAAAAAATGCAAGAGTGCCGGCGTGCTCGCGCCCGTCCAGGGTAAAGCCGCTTCGCGCCGGCCTTTCGGCCGCGCTGGACCGCCGCTGCGCGCGTCGGCTTTGCAAGCTTTGGTCGGGACATGGGGTAATCGCGGAGCAGGCTCCTTGCTAGCCTCTGCGCACTGATTCCCTATCCGAGGAGCAACGCAATGCAGCCGATCACCCAATATGTTGGTCTTGATGTGTCGCTTGAAGAAACCAAAGCTTGTGTAGTCGATGAAGCCGGTAGGACGCTTTGGCGAGGATGTTGCGCGTCGACGCCTGACGAGATTGAGCAGGTTGTCTGCAAGCATGCGCCAAATGCTGTGCGCGTTGGCCTCGAGACCGGCATGCTTTCCGTCTGGCTCTTCCACGAGCTGAAGAAGCGCCGAATTCCAGTTATTTGCATCGACGCCCGCCATGCCAAGGCGGCCTTGTCGCTCCAGATTAACAAAACGGACGCCAACGACGCGCATGGAATCGCCCAGGTGGTTCGCGTCGGCTGGTTTCGGCAGGTGCTGGTCAAGAGTATGGATACCTATGCGGTCCGCGCCATGATCAGCGCCCGCGCGCAGCTCGTTAGCACGGCCCTGAAGATCAAGAATACCGTCCGCGGACTGCTGAAGACCTTCGGCATGATCCTCAAGATCGGAAGTCAACGGCGTTACATTGGGATCGTTCGCGCTGCGATCCAAGACAATCCGGTACTGCTGACGATCGTCGAACCAATGCTGATTGCGCTGAAAACCTTGCAAGACCAAATCACTGTTTTCGATCGTGCGCTGTGCCGTCGCGCATCCGCCGATCCGATCGCCAAACGCCTCATGAGTGCCCCTGGCGTCGGCGTGATCGTTGCGCTCTCGTACATAAGCACGGTCGAAGATCCACACCGGTTTAGACGTTCGCGGACCGTTGCCGCATATCTTGGGCTGACACCGCGCAGGTTCCAGTCGGGAGAAACCGATAGAGCTGGAGGTATCTCGCGTGCTGGTGACCCAGCTATGCGAACCTTGCTTTATGAGGCTGCTTGCGTTGTGTTGCGCCGCTGCTCCCGACCTTCCCCACTCCAGCAATGGGGACGCGCATTGATCGAACGATTGGGAAGCAAACGGGCAATGGTCGCGGTGGCAAGGAAACTGGCGGTCATATTGCATCACATGTGGCGTGACGGGACGGCGTTCCAGTGGAGTCCCCACACCGCGATCACCTAATCGGTACAACCAACATGGAGATCCGCTGTCTGCGATAGCGGTAAGAGGTCCCTGCCGGGACGAGCGCCGGCGACCGCGCCATTCCTCCTGCGGCTGCAGAGATGCAGACCGCGCTCGGGACATAGCGGCGCCGACCTCCTGACGCATAAATGCAGCTGTAAAACCAATCAGACTGCGAAGAGAACCGTGGACTCGGCAGCGACTGACGGTATGGCCAGCGGTGTTGTGGCATAGGGTCGAAACTGGCTGAACAGTGTGTTCGCTTGGCACAGCAAGCTCAAGCCTGGCGCTTTGCGCCCCCGCCTCCGGCGGCTTCGGGCTTGACCTCGCCGTTCCAAGCGAACCTTCGCTCGCCATCGCTTCGACGGACAAGACCAGCACTCTTGTGTGTGCTGAGAAATGGAAAGAAAGGATTTGCATGATGGGCCGCGATTAGAGAACGGAGGAATGGTCCTGCACTTGATCGAACAGAGGAATGGCAGAACGGAAACGTAGAACACGCACGATCACTCCTCCCACGTCCACACCGGGAGGGCACGGCCGATCACCGCCGACCCCGGCAAGAATCCGAAATATCGGCCATCAAGAGAATCGTGAGACTGCCAGTTCATGAGAAAGAGCTCGCCGTCTGCGACGACGCGGCAGCCCTGCCATTTCGGCAGCGGCCGGCCGCGTCCGTCACGATCCCGGGCCTGGCCGACTTCAATTTCATTCACGGAAATAGTGAGACCGCTTCTGCAGACCGTCTGCCCCGGCAGCGCCAAGACCCGCTTGAGCATGGGGACGCCGACCGGCAGATAGCCGTTCAGGTCTAGAAAGGTCGCAAGTGGTTCCGGCGGCTGAATGGCGACCAGCTCTGTGACATGAAAGAGTTTTGCCGATCGCAAGCGATAGAGACCGATAGGTACGCTCGTCGATGCATTCCAGATGTAGAGCGGAAGCGGCTCCAGAAAGATTGTCGTGACAAGGGCGGCAGCAACCACGAACGTCGTTATCAGCATGATGAAACGGCACGTCATCGCATCACCTTTTGACGATTAAACCAGGCTTGATGGCGCGCTTTCGTATACGGACGCGGATTTTCGTTCACGGACAGACGGTTATGAACGTGATGCCAATGATCAGGAGCGACATCGGCGGGATCGATGCCGAGCGCTTCGACCGCATCGACCATCTGCAGCACTCGTTCGACCTTCGGCCAACCGGAGAGCCGCAGCAAAATCTCTCCGCCCGGCTTCACATACGGCACGGTCGAGCAGCGCTGTCCTGGCGCGACCGCGCGCAAGATGTCAATCCGCGAGATGATCGTGCCAAAGTCGCTGGAGGTCCAACGGACGAAGGCAAAGATGCTGCCAGGCGCGAATGACAGTACACGCCGGTGACCATCAAGCTTCCGTTCCTTGACGATGCGACCGAACCGAAGGCGGTTTTCGATGCGCTTCTCGAGCCACAACACTTCCACTTCCGTGAGATCGCTCATGCGGCGGCTCCCTGACGCTGGAGCTGGTAGCCGTGGGCTTGAGGCTCGATGGAGAGTGTGCGTGGCCTGCAAAGGCAGGCTGAACTGTCGGACTGCCGTTGCCGAGCGCCGCCAACGTGGCTTTCGGCCTGCTCCGTTAGAAGAAATCCGAAGGATTTCTGGTTAGTGAAGTTAGACCAGCGGGAAGGCGCGGAAAAACAAGCTCTTAAGCTCGATTTCGGTTCCCGATAGCACCAGGATCGTGTCCCCGATAGCACGAGGGTTGCGGTCCTCGATAGCACGAGCTGATTCACAGGTTGTCCTCCGAATTTGGAATGAGACCGCGGCGGCGCAAGCGTGCCGTTAAGGGATCAACAGGCGTAGGTGCGAAGTTCAATCGCTCCGTACCCTTCGGATCGCGCGTGAGCGCGAGCTGATAGCCGCGCAATGCCTGGCGCTGGACGATCTGGCGGACGTCGTAAGCAAAGAGCTTGAGCGGCGAGATGATGCCGGACTTCGCATGGAGGTGCACAAGATCAAAGCTCCGGCCGCCATCCTGGCGTCCACCGTGCTTGCGCACGAGCCGGTAGAGCCACCGCTCAAGCCTGCCCGTGAGATCGAAATAGGCGCGGTCGATCGTCAGAACGAGTGCGTCACCGATGACGCCGGCATAGAACCAATCCGGCAGGATCAGCTCGAGCCCAAATGGACGACCATTTGCATCGGCCGTCTCCTTCCACTCGTTGATCCAGGAGAAGCGATGCCGCCGGCGCTCTGCCGGCTGGCGGATCGAGGTCAGCACGGTCGTTGACTGAAGCCTGTCGAGACCGGCCTTGAAGCGATCATAATCTCGGGCGCTGGTGCCGCGGCCGACAAACGTCAGAATCTCGTAAGGCGTTGCAGCCATAAGGCGCGACGTCCTCAAGCCGGCGTCACGCGCCTCGACGATCTGCGACGCGGCCCAGATCAGAACATCGGCATCCCAGATGGTTGCCATGCCGTGTTCCGCCACGGCCTCGACCCGCATTGCGATCGCGCCGGCACGGAAGTCGATCGGTGCAATCCGCTTCGTTTTTGCAAGCGAGAAGAAGGGATAAGCCATCAGATCCTGCGCATCGCGCGGCGCGAGATCCCCAGGGACCGCCCGAAAGAGCTCCAGCTGGTCGCGCTCGGAATGGTGTTTGCGCCGCATGGTCACTGCTCTCGCCCGCGATCAGCGACGTTCCTGGCCAGCATATGGGCGCAGCACCGGATGCTTCTTGGCCGGCAGCACGGTCCCCTTCCCGGGGTCAGACGTCGACGTTTTGGCGCCGAGGTCAGCCCAGGCTTTCAGATCGTCTACGGCGTAGACGACGCGTCCGCCGATCTTCCGATACGTCGGGCCGGTGCCGTACGTGCGGTGCTTCTCGAGCGTGCGACCGGAAAGGCCAAGGTAACGCGCAGCCTCCGGTGTTCGCAGGAAGCGCGGAGGTAGACCGGCCGTCGAATCGGGCATTTGAGAACTCCAGGATGACAGCGCACCGCGGATGGCGGCGCCGGCGTGTGTGCGGTCATCATGGAGAAGCGCGATCTCGGACGGGGATGCCGAATATCGGTGGGTCGATTTTCGACACCCCAAGGAACGGCGCTACTCGACCCTGCGCCTGGGCCGAAGCAGCTTGCGATAACCTCCGTGCACAAATGCGAGGCCGCTTTGTACAAGGCGACGGGTTCGGCTGCGCAGATCGTGTGTTTTCCAGCCACGATCCGATATGCGCGCCTTGCCAAACAGAGCTTCTGCGATGCTGCGATAAGTCGCGCCGGCCAGATACGCGGTCACCGCGCGAAGGGCTGCGCACAGTCGTTCGCGCCGCTGTTTGGGCACGCGATGAAGCGGAGGTCCTGGCGTGTGTCCATTCATCGCGCGCCACAGCCGCGTGGCGGCATGCGCGCGCGCCTCCAAATCGCCGTCAAACGGCAACTCGGCCGCATAGCGAGCGCCTGCGGTCAGCGGCTGCTTCGACCAGATGCGGTGCTCCACCGAACCGATTTGCAGCACGGCATGCCAGCCGTCAGCGGCACGGCGCACCTGACCTGATGCGAGATCAAGCGGCGGCTGAGGCGTTGGGCTTTGACCAGGCGTTGAAGCGGTTACAGTGACCGGGACGACGGTCGGGAGAACCTCGGGCGCCCAAAAGATTGTCTGCTCGTGGAACGACCTCTGGGGGTCATGGGCGAAAGCAGAGGCCCCACCTCCTCCTGAACTCCTCGGTCACCGCGCCATCTGAGTTGTTAGCGATGATCGCCTCGTAGTCACGTTGGTAGTCCACGTTCATACGAAGACCTACCCAGGCGATTTCAGTGATCTCAGCATTCTCTAGGCTCTTAAACGAATCCGGCGACCGCCAGTCGAATTCAGGCATTGCTTCCGCCCCCATTGCACTTAACGAACAAGGATTGCGGCGCAATAACTATAAACGAGGGGGTTGTAGGAAGTCCCTAGTTTGGCACCACGTGGTGCATGAAAATAACCACCGGTAAGCGGAAGAAAATCATTCTGACTGCAATCTCCAGCCAGCGATTTCGTTCTAGTTTGAGCCGGCGCCGCGTAAAAGACGTCCCTGCTCGGTGACCCATTTTGCGCGTGCAAGATGACTCTGATATGCGGTCCGCGCACGGTCCGGCTCTCGCTCTGGATCGATATGCAGGACGATTCGAGTGACCTCCTGCCAGTCCGCTCCCTGACCCTCCGCCTGCAAAAGGCGAATGTACGTGACGACATGCTGTTCGTCATAGGCCGTAAGCACCGGGTCATTCGGCGCACAGTCCGCCACGTCTGGATCGAGGGAGGGTTTCTGCATCATACCCGCTTTTAAACTCCCAGAAACCTTGGTCGCAATCCAGACCTCCGTTGCCCGTTAGAATGCTGGATGTTCATTCAGTAGATCGGCAGCCAAGGGCGGCCGCGCTCGGCGTTGGGACAATGGATAGCACGTTTTGATACGAATAGGAACGATCGTTCCTAGAACGATCGTTCCGGCTCAGTTCCCATATCGCCATGGATCTCAAAGAGATCATGGCTGTGAACCTGCGTCGGAAACGCCACGATCTACAAATGACGCAGGAGGAACTGGCCGAGCGCGCATGTTTAAGCGCGCGTTACGTCGGCGCCATCGAGCGCGGCGATGTATCGGCAAGCGTCACCGTGCTCGGGCAAATTGCTGAAGCTTTGGGGGTCGAACCGGGAGACCTGCTCAAAAAGGTTGCGCGGCTTAGCAAATCGTAAGCTGGCTCAGGTCAGCGCCCCGCCCGGCGGACCGGACGGGGCTTGGCGGAGCGTCTATTCGCCGCTCTTGCGCGGCCGCGACCACAGGAGGGTGTAGCCTTCAGCGCCTTCGTCATCGAACAGGTTCGCGTAGATCGGCGCGTTGAAGGAGGGATCGTCGAGCTTGAGCGAGAGGTAGTCGCGGCCTTCCTCCGAGCGCTTCGACCAAGCTGCACCGATCTCAGCCCGGCCCACATAGATGCGGTGGCTGGGAGCGTTGTCGTTGGAGCGGTTGGTCTCGGCGACGATACGGACGCCCCTGGCTTGCAGGCTCAGGGTGACGATCTCGCCCTGGAAATCGTTGCCGACCTTCTTGAAGGAACCGATGTTAGCCATGTCACTTCTCGTGCGCCAAGAGTGACGGGTGGAGTCCGTCACGCGCACTTGTTGCCCCTGCGGGGTGGGAGACCCCGCAGCCCACGTGCCGCAAGCACGGGGGTTGAAGCAGACGGGTGAGGTAAGCTGGGTGCCTCCGGCGAGCCATAAATGAGCAGAACCCGTCAAAGTCGGACGACCCGGGACTTCCGTCCGAGGCTGGTCCGGCGAGCGTACCTGCTACGGAAAGAGTTATCGAACCGATGTTTGAAGCCTCGTTGCAACATGGAATCCGCCGAACCGGAAGTGGGCGGATCGGTCGAAAGACCGGAGGAGTGCCGATTTCCGCTGAGTGGACGGAGATCAGGGACGTGCGTGATCGCGCACGTCAGCCAGCGGCCCAGCTTGCGGTGGCCGTTGGCCGGAATCCTCACGGGGTAGAGTCGGTCCCTAAGGCAGGTGAAGGGACGACAGGTGAACTTGGGAACCTTGCCGTGTTCTCTCGCGCCGGATGGCGCGAGATGATCGAGGCGACCGATGATTGGCGCGGCAGGGGGCGGAGTCTTCGTAGTAGTCGGAGGGCGGGAAAGCCGTCCACATGGCGAAGGGAGACAGTGGGTGAAGCAAGCCGGCAGGAGGCGGGCCGATGAGGCCCGGCGCGGTGAATACCGCGTTCGTCCTCGACATGCAGCGCAAGCTTCACAGGTGGAGTGTCGCGAATGCCGAAAAGGTGTTCGCGGATCTGTTCAACATCGTATGCGACCGCAGGACGCTTTTGGAAAGCTGGCGTCGGTTGACCCGTAACAAAGGCAGCCGCACACCGGGTACCGATGGCGTCACGCGGAAGACGGTCGAAGAGCAGCTGGGCGGCGCAGTACGGTTCATCGAGGATATCCGCGGTGAACTACGCAGCGGCACCTATCGGCCCGAGCCTGTCCGGCAAAGGCTGATCCCCAAACCGGGTAAGCCCGGCAAGGTGCGTCCGCTCGGCATTCCGACGCTCAAAGACCGACTGGTGCAAATGGCTTTGAAGCTCGTGCTGGAGCCGATCTTCGAGGCGGACTTCTATCCGACCTCCTATGGCTTCCGGCCCGGCCGGAGCACCCATGATGCGCTGGCGAAAATCCAGCGACGACTGCACCCCACACCCAGCGGCACTTCCGAGTACCGCTTCGTGATCGAGGGTGACATCAAGGGCTGCTTCGATGCCGTCGATCATCATGTGCTGATGGAGCGTGTGCGCCGACGCATCGGGGATCGCAAGATCCTCAGGCTCGTGCTCGCCTTCCTAAAAGCCGGTGTCATGATCGAGGGCACCGTCCGCCACCCTGTTACGGGCACCCCGCAGGGCGGCATCATCTCGCCATTGCTGGCCAACGTCTATCTGGCGGCCATCGACGAGAGATACGGACGGTGGTCGATGCGCCCTCGCGAACGACCGCAGAATGCAGCCGACCGGCGGCTTTACGATCGCCGGAGAAACAGGCCTACATTCTACGCCGTACGTTACGCCGACGACTTCGTCGTGCTGACGGACGGGACCCGCGAGGAAGCAGAAGCCGAAAAGTTTGCGTTGGCGCAGTTCCTCAAAACGGAATTGTGCATGGAACTGTCGATGGAAAAGACCAGGATCACCGGCGTCGAGGAAGGCTTCGACTTCCTCGGCTATCGAGTGGTGCAGACCAAGGCACGCCGCACCGGTCGTATGGTCGGTAATCTCTTCATTCCGAAGAGCAAGCTGAAAGACCTGCGCCACAAGATCAAGGTCAGGGTGAGGGCGACGCCGACAGGCCAAGCCCTTGCCGATCTCATCGACGATCTCAACCCGGTCATCACCGGATGGCGAAACTACTACCGCTACGCCACGTGGGCCACGCGGGACTTCGCCAGTCTGGATTGGTGGCTGTGGGAGCGCATCGGGCGATGGCTGCACCGGAAGCATCCTAAGACGACGTGGCAAGAACTGCGTCGCCGCTTCCAGGCAACAGCGCCCGACAGCCGCTGGCGATGGGTCGACGGACCGAAATCGCTGCGGTTCTTCCGGGAAGGCGGATCACTCCACTTCCCGCACCGGGGCATACGCATACCGAACGGATGGAACGATCCTGGCGAGAAGTTCCGCAAAGGAGCCGATCGCTTCTGGGCGTCGTTCAACACCCTCATGGACGCGTGAGGACCACACGCGGCGTAAGCCGCGCATGGAGAGCCGGTTGCTTGGAAACTTGCACGCCCGGTTCGGCGAGAGGGGCGCAGAAACCATCCGTCGCAAGACGGACAGGCGCTGTGCCCCTACTCTACCTGTTGTGTTTCGAGCCCGCGACCACCGCGGCCTCGACGGCGATCTAAAGGCCGAGGACGATCGGCGACGCACCCGTTCGGGCCGGAGCGCAGCGGAGGACGCCGTTGTTGCGACTTTCTTGCCTCGCGAGGAATGGGCGAAGCCCAGGGGAAGAAAATCGCATCAAAGGCGTTGCGGCTCAGACGATCGAGGCGCAGCCGGTCTTTGGCCAGATCAAGCCATCAAAGAGGCCACTTGGTCTGCGTGCTGAATCGCAATCTTGAGGAGAAGACTGGCGAATCTCGGTTCTGCTGAACAAGGGGTTGGTAGGGTTCGGCGCAGAAAGAGAAACAATCTGCCGCAAAGGGCGGTATCGTCCCGGAACGAATGATCGAACGGAGCGCGCCGCTCGGCCGCAGCTATGTGGGCCAGACAGAGACCGGTACGGCTTGCTTAAGCGCCCGAGGAGGGAGCGCGGTTACTTCTCGCTCAAGCTCGACGATCCCTCGCTCAACGTGACGCCCTGTGCCGTCTTGCTCGGCCGATGACCGCGACGAAGCCTCACCGCTCGTGCGCGGCGGCTGTGAGAACTGGTTCAGGCGCATTCTCCACCGCCCCGGCCTACTCCGACGGGAGGGTCCCCGCAAAAACGGCCAAGCGTGTCCATGCTGTGCCGCCGATGCAAACCGCTCCTAGGCATGCGAACGCCTCGCGCCAAGCCAACGAAGGCACCCCGATCTGCGATAGGGCAAAAATCACCTGATAGCCGGCGATCGCTGCGGGGACCGTGAATACGGTTGCGATCGCGACGCGCAAGGTCAAGGACCGACTAACGGCGACGGCGAACCAGCGGCAAGCGTCAGCGCGCCAGAAGCAATTCCGATAGCAGTGCGCCGAAGACGCCCGTACCATCACGAAATGCCAAGATCCCGACACTGATTGCGACGAAGAACGGTAGCGCATACACCGCGAGCGCAAAGATGGCCCAGCAAAACAAACCGATACCGAGTGTGTTGAGAACAAGCCCAAGCGCGAGCATGGCGGTGGCTCCATGTGCATGGATCTATCAATCGCGCCTTCCACCACCACCACGGCGCAGTTTGGATGTAAAAACGAAACGAGGCGGAGTTGCGGCGAGCAACTCCACCTTGGCGTCTTCGAGGCGACACGGCGCTCATGCGCCGCCGAACTTCCAGACGGGAATGCCGAGCCGCTTCGCCTTATCGGCGAGATTGTCCTGAATTCCCGTGCCCGGGAAATGCATGACGCCGATCGGCAGGAGTTCGAGCATCGCATCGTTGCGCTTGAACGGCGCCGCCTTGGCGTGTTTCGTCCAATCGGGCTTGAAGGCGATCTGCGGTACTTTGCGGTTGGTCGCCCATTTGGAGGCGATCATTTCGGCGCCTTTCGGCGACCCGCCATGGAGGAGGACCAGGTCGGGGTGCTTGGCGTGAACCTTGTCGAGGCGGCCCCAGATGAGGTTGTGGTCGTTGAAGTCGAGCCCACCGGTGAGTGCGATTTTCGGTCCAGCTGGCAACATGACCTCGGTCTCGGAACGACGCTTGGCGGCGATGAAGTCGCGGGAGTCGATCATTGCTGCGGTGAGCGTTCGGTGATTGACCAATGATCCCGATCGTGGGCGCCAGGCCGAACCGGTGTGGACCTCAAATTGTTCGATGGCCTGGTCGCGGAAGAGCTCCAGGCAGTTGCGGCGCTCGATCAGCGTTATGCCTTCGGCCGTCAGGCGCTCGAGTTCGACCGATCGCACTTCCGAGCCGTTCTGCTCGCGCTGGCTCTTATGCTGCGCTTGTTCGTTGTCATCGAGGTGGCGTTCGACGCGGTCGATGGCACGATGGAACAGGTTGACGGTCGACCAGAGCAGATTGTCAAGGTCCGGCTCAAGTCGCGTGTCGTTCAGGGTCGCAACCAGGGCATCAAACATGTCCGCTATGGCGCCGACGATCATCTTGCCCTCCGGGAGCGGTCTTGGATCGGGTTGGTCGTCGAAGGGACGATAGCCGAAGAGCTGTATTTCCGTGAGGATGTGGTCGGTCGGGGAAGAGGCATGCGGCGGTTCGATGTCGTCATGGTCGGTCATGGGAAGAGGTCCTTTGCCGGATCGGCCGCGACCATCGCGGCCTTCGTGGCGATCCTCTGACGGCGGGCGGGCCGGGCCAGAACCCGACAGGGCCGAAGCGGCAGCGGAGGATGGCAGAGGCCGGCTATTTTGCTTCGCGATGCAAAGCGCGCGGCCAACTGCATGATGTGTCTTCACATCTCTGGCGCGCGGCGGAAAATAGCCGAACGCAGCCATTGCCGGCCCGGGCCGGCTGCCGTCCGATCGACCTCTAGAAGGCCGAGGTCGTGTCCTCTTCCGGTATTGACCTCGCCTATGACCGGCCTATCAACGTCGATCGAAGACCGGGAGCTATTCCGCGGCCACCGTCGACGAATGCAGGAAGCGAACGATATCCTCTGGCACAAGCTGAAACCGCAGCGCTGCTCGGAGGGCTTCGAGACCGAAGACATGCAGATCTTCGTTGAAGTCGCCCAGCCGGGGCGACAGCACGACCACTTCAATGCCGGCGTTTGCTGCCCGCTGGCTGAGAATTGCCAGCACCGCATCACCGGCGGCATCGGCATCGCGCGCAATGTAGAACCGGCGCAGGCTAGACGGCAGCGTCATGGCGGAGAGGTGATTGGCCGAGAGTGCAGCAGCCATAGGCAAGGTCGGCAGCACGCAGCGCAACGAAAGCATCGTCTCTATACCCTCGCCGGCAGCGAGCACGTTGTCCACCACGCCGAACCGAACGGCATTGCCGAGAAGATCGCCCATGGCCCGTCGTGGGGTATCGATCGGAGCCTTGCCGAGCCGAACACCATCAAAGCCGTCCGGATCGAGCCAGGTCCGGTGCACGCCGGTGATCCGACCGTCAAGATCCGTGACGCGGGCGATCATCGCCGGCCAGGTTTCAGTCGGCAAATGCTCGTCGGGCCGATAGTAGCAACGTGGGTGGAAGCGCAGGCTGCCATCATGGTGGACGCGGGTTATTCCGCGGCGCTGCAGGTACGTTTCAGCCAGTGTCCCCTCGATCGGGCTGGATATCGCAAAGAGCCGACGGGCGGCTACCTGCGATCCGGGCGGTACGGCTGGGGGAATAGGTCTTGGGGCGGGCTTCTGCTCAGAACGAGGCAGGTTCAAAAAGCGCCTCGCCTCCTCGGCGACCTCACGAAAGTGTCGCAGAGCCAGAGTTTCGCGGATGATGTCGAGCAGATCACCATGCGCGCCGGTTGCGGCATCGGTCCACTTACCCGCCGCTCCCTTCGGCGATTCCTGGAGCCGCACGAACAGTGAGCGGCCGGGGTTGTTGTGGACGTCGCCGACCACCCAATACCGCCCCGCCCGCTTGCCATTGGAGAGATAGTGTCGGCATACCGCCTCCGCGTCGCGCGCGAGGCGGCGTGCCAGCTCGCAAGCTTGGCGGGACATCAGGCCGCCTCCTGCCAAAGGGCACCTTCGACCGGATACCGGTCGCGTACCTTCGACAGCATCTCTATGCCACTTGCGCCCATCCGCACGAACATGAGGAGCTGACAGAAGATGATCTCTTCAAAGAGGCCGTCCCCTCGCAAGCTCTTGCGCGTCTTGGCATTGGATCCCGATACTTCGATGCGCTTTCCACCGGTCACTCCGACACCGGCCGACGTGATCTTTTGGACAGCTTTTAGCATGCTGATTTTCCACGACGGGCGGCCGGGAGCCTATCTCTCGGCCTCCAACCCATCATGGAAACAACCCTGCCCCCTCTTACTCTTGTGCCGGTGCCCACCGAGCAGAACCTCACGCCGCCTGCTGGTCCTCCGTCGGCATGTCGCCGACGGGTTCTGGGAGAAAGCCAAGCAGATAATCGGCAACCTTGCTGGCCTTGGAAGCAGCCCGGATAATTGCACGATTGTCCTCGCGCAAGACTTCAAGCCAAGAGCCGATATAGTCGGCATGCCGCACCGTCGGCACGATGCCGAGCGAGGCGCAACTGAACGCAGACGAGATTTCCGCAACCAGCTCCTCGAAGGCATACTTCCTAGTACCGTAGTTGCCTGACAGGTCACGGTTCAGACGCGACGGATGACCGCTGGCATGCACGTTATGCCGATATCGGCATAAGGCGCATAATGCCGCGATCCAGATTATGCCGCATGGCCTCTGTTGGAGGCTGGATATCCCGGTGTTGGCCATGCGGCTGTTCGGCATAATCAGAGCCCTTCAAGGAACGCGAGCAGTTTGTCGTCCGGCCGGAACCGACCCGGCGGCGCGGATGGTGCGGCGACGAGAGCGAGCGCCTTTTCCTTCATCCGCATATCGGCGTGGATGTAGATCTGG
>NZ_JBEPRY010000021.1:0-149626 GCF_040548605.1 Bradyrhizobium sp. JR4.1 | reverse complement strand
CTTGTTTGAGGCTCTACCCGGTCCATCCGGGCAACCCTCGTCGCAACATCGAGGGTGAGTCGCCTCATTTTGTGGGGGGACATACAGTCTAGCGGCCGGAGCCAGCGCCTCGTACTCCAGTCGACGGCGACCTTGCTCAGCCTGCCGCTTGTTGCCAACACCACAAGAGCCTGGACGCAGGAAAAGCTTGCCGGCAGCGGCGAAGTCGTCGTCTTCAGCTATGGCGGCTCCTTTACCGAAGGTGTTCGGCGATCTGTCTATGATCCGTTCACGAAGGCGACCGGAATAAAAGTCCTAGATGTGGTGGCCGATTTAGCGGAGCCCCAGGTCAAGGCGATGCACCAGGCTGGCCGCGTCGATTGTTGCTTATATCGAGGCGGAGGCCTATCCGGCACTGCACAAAGCCGGGATGTTCGAGCCCATCGATTACAGTCTATGGGATCAAGAAGCGCTTGAGGGCGCGCCGCCGCATACGCGTCTCAAAGACGCGGTCGTGGGGCTTGCGTCCGCGATCGTGCTTGCTTACGACCAGCGCCTCTTTTCGGGACCTGGCCCCCAAGACTGGGCAGATTTCTGGGACGTCAAGACGTTTCCGGGACCAAGGGGTCTCGACACTCTCTTCGGTAAGCACGCCATCCAATTTGCGCTCCTGGCCGCCGGTGTTGCACACAAGGATATCTGGCCACTGACAGACGACAAGCTCGATCGCGCGATTGCAAAGCTGAACGAGATCAAGCCGTACATTACCAAGTGGTGGAGCGCGGGCGGTGAGGCGCCTCAGCTCTTGATCAACCGAGAATATGCTGTGGCGGGCGCGTTCGATGGCCGATTGATTGCTGCGATCCGCCAGGGCGCGCCGATCAAATTTGTCTGGGAGGGCGCCTACGTCACCTACACATACATGACGGTTCTGAAGGGGGGCCTAATATGGGGAACGCGCAAAGGCTGATCGCCTTTCTGAACCGCACGCAGATCGCGGCGGGGTGGACGCAGGGCACCGGCTACCCCGGGGCCAAATACAAATCAGCTCAAGTATCTGCCGGCGGAGTTGATCCCGCAGGTCAACGTGAATCCGCAGAACGCTTCGAAGTGCATCATTGATGACGCCAACTGGCTCGTGGAGATGCGACCAACCAATGCAGATCCCATCCAGGAGCGTTGGCTCGCATGGCGAACGCGCTGAGCTCAATTGCTATCAGCCGCCGGGGGAGTCCTCGCGAGCTTGGTCCGCACAACCGGGCCTTGTTGCTCCTTGCTACTCGCGAAGGTCAGTTGGCTTCCTGTTACTCCGGCAGGGAGCGGCGGCGCTCCAGTGCCTATCGCCCTAAAGTGTTAGAGAACAGCTTCAAAGGCGAATTTTCTTATGGCAAGCGAGCAAGCGCAAAAGACCTTCATCAGCTGTGTGATCACGGCAATCCGACTGATCGTTCATATCTATACCCGCGGTCCCACCGCCAGCCCTCGATCTCGATCGACCTCCATCGTGATCTGATGGATTGCATCCGCCTGCGATCGCATTATCAATCTCCTCATGAGCGCCCGGCTGGTTCGCGCCTTCGGACGAGCACCGTAAGGTCGCTAGCCCTGGCACGACGCTAATGCTGTCCGAAAAGGCAGGCGTAGGATATCGAGATCCTCACCCCCGACATCTGCACGCTCCATCTCGAACCATGAAATCGGCCGCGAGGGCATATGCGCATAACGTTCGCAAGGGCGGCCGCTTGCATGAAAGGCCGGATAACGCAGTTTTGCACCGGTCCGATGCGGGTTTTCGTTGAAATGCCGCGCTGAGGCGAGTTTACAATGTTGGCCGTTCGCTTTGAGTGGCTGGCACGGTCGTTGATTGGACCGACCTTCACCAGTGGACTGGCCCATGTGGAGAGAGGGTAGCTAGATAAACAATTCTCAGCTCACCCAAGGCAAGTCCCGATTCGCCTCGCGGCACCCGAACCAGGCGTTTTACGGCGCACCCGTGGGTATCTTGCTCCTTGAGCGGATCGGCCGCAGCGGTGAGTTCAGCCGCCCATTCATTCCCGGCAGCGTCGGCAATGCCAGCACTTGGAGCATACCTGCTCGCTACAAAACCATCCCTGGCCTCTCATTCACTGAACTTGTCGCGCCCGATTGCGAAAAATACGCGTCGGCCGCGGTCCAGGCGGCCATTGAGCTCGTACACGAGGGCGCGCAAATGATTACCGCCAACTGCGGGTTCATGTTGCGTTATCAGGACGCCGTGCGCAATGCCGTCGACGTGCCCGTGCTGCTTTCACCACTACTTCTCGCTGCATTGCTGGGACAAATGCTGCCGCGCGGCAAAGCGCTTGGTATCATCACGGCAAAGGCGTCGTCGTTGACTCCGGACATGTTGGAAGCCGCGGGGGTGCCGGCCGATTCCGACCGTGTGGTCATAGCGGGCCTTGAGGATGCTCCCTGTTTCGCCGCTGCTTTTCTTACAGCTAGCGGCGACCTCGATGGCACTGCTGTCGAAAGGGAAACTGTCGCTGCCGCCGTCGGTCTCCTCAAGGATCGACCGGACATCGGGATGCTGCTCTTCGAGTGTTCGGAGTTACCGCCCTATGCGGCCGCGGTTCAGCGAGCTACAGGCGTTCCGGTCTTCGACTTTACTTCGATGATCGAGTTCGTCATCGGTGGTTTGATACGTAGGCCATTCGCCGGAATCGACTAGGGCGGTGACGTGGTGATTGACTCACGCGCGGAACTCGCCCGCCCGGCGCCTCTTCGGTATACAGTCAGCTTGGCGCATAATCTGAGCTTCCTTGCCGTCACTGCGGCGACCGGCTCGGCTTGCACACCGGTATGCAGTCGGCGCCCAGGGAGGGCCGCCCGGCAATGAGAGATTCCCCTCAACTAAGTCCATGGTTTATTGATCGCGAATGCGGTGCACTCAGGGCATTGTTTACCAGCGCCATGTTCATTGCTGGTTTCTACATCAGCAAAGCTCGCGGGTGCGAACCGCGGCTAGCTTTGGGTAATCGACTTTGGCCCCACCGCTGTCGTAGCAGTTTGCTCAGCGATGGGAAGATCACCTCCTTCAGCGACTCGTCGTACCTTGGCCACAGGCCGCCGAGGCCAGCGCCGGTCCGTGAGCTGCCCTTCCCTGTCGACCCCGCAATCGCCTCTCCCCTCAATTCATCCGTAGCCAATAGCACGATCCGCGCCTTAACTCATTTCTGCGGTCCCGGCCGGCCGCTCCAAGCTTTGTCGACTGGCCGCGCTGCACGAACATTACTCGATCTCCATCGACGCAGATTCACAGCCGCGCCCCGATTTACAACGGTTTATCAGCGACCGAAGAGTACGAAGGCAGTACCTGATTCTGTAGGGTTGCTTAACCGCGGTAAGGTCCATCCGTGTGCGCCGCTGTAGCGCTTAAGAACATACGTAAGCGTGGGCGCAGCAAATGACTGTGCATACCAGGAGGGGTCATGACTAAACGACAGATTTCTCAAATCCATTCGTCCGGTGGCCAGAGCCGGCGCTCAATGCTTCAATCAGCGGCAGTGTTGTTGAGCGCCCCCTTCGTTGCCAAAGCGACAGGTGCCTGGGCGCAGGAAAAACTTGCGGGCAGGGGCGAAGTGGTCGTTTTTAGCTATGGTGGCTCATTTACCGAAGGCATTCGGCGATTTGTCTATGAGCCGTTCACGAAGGCAACCGGAATAAAAGTCGTGGATGTGGTCGCCGATTTGGCCGAGCCCCAGGTCAAAGCGATGCACCAGGCAGGCCGAGTCGACTGGGATGTTGCCTACATTGTCGTGCAGAACTATCCAGCAATGCATGAAGCTGGAATGTTCGCGCCGGTTGATTACACTCTTTGGGACCAGGAGTCGCTCGAAGGAACGCCGCGGCACGCACGTCTCAACGACGCAATTGTCGTTTTCCAAACGGCGGGGGTTCTCGCTTACGACGAGCGGGTTTTTCCAAGCGGTGGTCCACAAAACTGGGTAGACTTTTGGGACCTCAAGAAATTTCCGGGAGCCCGTGGCCTCGAGGCCCTGCTTGGCAAGCATACCATCCCACTTGCGCTACTCGCCTCCGGGCTCGCGCATCAGGATATCTGGCCCCTAACAGACGAGAAGCTCGATCGCGCATTCGACAAGCTGAACCAGATCAAGCCCTATGTCAGCAAGTGGTGGAGTGCGGGCGGTGAACCGCCTCAACTCCTGATCAACCGCGAATACGCGATGACTAGCGCGTTTGACGGCCGTGTAACCGCTGCGATCCGAAAGGGGGCTCCGATCAAGTTTGTCTGGGAAGGGGCCTGGCTCACGTATAGCTATGCAGCGATTCTTAAGGGTGGTCCCAATACAGCGAATGCGCAAAAGCTGTTCGCATTCTTGAACCGGGCGCCGATTGCGGCCGGATTTACTCAAGGCACTGGCTATCCTGGGCCGAATACACATCAGCTCCAGTATCTCCCAGCCGAGTGGATCCGGCTGCTCAGCATCGATCCGAAGAATGCTTCTAAAGTCATTCCGGAGGATTCTGCTTGGCTAGCTGCCAAGCGGCCTGATGGTAAGACGAATGCAGATCACCTCCAGGAGCGATGGCTGGCGTGGCGGGCGCAATGAGCGCTGTAGGCGGGCTTCAGAGAAGTCGAGACAATAGATGAATACGAGCGATTGCTGAGCGGCAGAAAAAGTCTAGCGACGCAGCGAACTGACTTGCTCCGTTCGCCGTGCGGCGATTCTGGTTATTGCCGCAGGATCATGATCGGCATGACAATTTGCGTCATGCCTCGAATCGGTTGTGGTTGCCTTGGTTACGCAGCCGCATAGAGCACTGCGCATCAAATCTGCAAATAGATTTGAAAAAAGCAGAATATCTACTGGCTAACGCTCTTCATCAGCGACAATTTGGCTTTTGCGAACCTATGATCGCCGCGCATTCTTTGTTTAGGAGACGGGACGATGTGCGACGATGCCTCACAGGAGTGGGAGATCCGCTGCGACTTGGCGGCGGCCTATCGCCTGCTTGCACATTTCGGCATGGACGACTTGATCTCCACCCACTTGTCGGCGCGCCTGCCGGGGAAGGCAGACCGTTTTCTTCTCAACCCGTACGGCATGATGTTCGACGAGATCACGGCCTCTAGTCTGGTCGTCGTCGACCCGGCCGGGCATGCCATGAAGACAGAGGACGAGGCAAAGATCAACAACGCAGGATTCACAATTCATTCCGCCGTGCACATGGCGCGTGACGATGCTCATTGCGTGATGCATACGCACACTGTGGCAGGAATGGCGGTTGCGGCTCAAGAAGATGGGCTTCTACCCCTCAATCAGAAATCGATGTGCTTCTACGGCAACGTTGCGTATCACAGTTATGAAGGAGTGGCCCTTGATCTCGGCGAGCGCGAACGTCTCGTGCGTGATCTCGGGCAAAAAGACGTGATGATCCTCAAGCATCACGGTTTGCTGACGGTCGGACGTACAGTTTCCGAAGCCTTCCTCAACATGTTTCTTCTGGAGCAATCATGTCGAATCCAGATAGCAGCTACACAAGGTGGACAAAAGATCGTTCTGCCATCCGACAAGATCGCCTCCCATACCGCGGAGCAATTTCAACGAGAGGGATACAATAGGAGCCCACGTCCTTGGACCGCTCTGAAACGCCGTCTCGATTGCATCAGCCCCGAATACGCCACGTGACGAGGTTCATCGGTCCGCGTGCAGGGCTCCGCCAAACCGAACAGGTTGCGACGAAACAGACGTTCGGCCTGGGTCTCCGGAAGCCACTGCATATGACCCGGAACTCACGCCGGTGAAAGCGTGATGCGAGACACACCAATTTATCAAGAGGACAAGTTCATGCAGCGTGCGAAAGAAGCTGAAGCCCGGCAAGGCGTGCGCTATCAGCGCAACGTCCTGATCCCCCTCAAGGACGGCGTGCATCTGGCAGCCGATCTCTGCCTGCCCGCCGGGCCGGGGAAGTATCCCGTGCTGATGAGCTTCTACCCTTATCACAAGGACGGCCGCATGGGCAGCTCGCACGCCTACGCGAGCCGCTATTTCGCGGAGCGGGGGTACGCCTCGCTGCTGGTCGACCTGAGGGGGACCGGCAGCTCCGGCGGCCTGAGCGAGGCCCACCAGCAGCAGGAAAGCCTCGAAGGCGCCGAAGCGGTGGAGTGGGCGGCGGCGCAGGAGTGGTGCAGCGGCGAAGTCGCCTTGTGGGGCATTTCCTATGGTGCGGAGCTTGCGTTCGCCATCGCGGCGCTCCGCCCGCCGCACCTGAAGGCGATCGTGCCGGTGCACGGCTCCTGGGGTCGTCGCGAGGACGGTGGTGGCAACGGCTGTAGGCGCTGCATCGGCAACGCCGCTTGGATGTCAATGATGCTCGCCCTCGACCTGGTGCCACCATTGCACCAGGATTCCGAGGGCCGCTGGATGCAAATCTGGCGGGAGCGCCTTCGCAGCTACGAACGCGGCGGCATGCGTGAAAACCAGGAGTTCTACAAGGTCAAGGATGGTGCGCCGAAGCGGACCGCAGTCGAGCGCATCGAAGTGCCCACCTTCCTGATCGGTGGCTGGCGCGATTTCTTCCCCCAGGCGATGGTCGATGCGTTCGGGAGCGTGCGAGGGCCGAAGAAGCTCCTCATGGGGCCGTGGCTGCATCGCTTCCCGGACGTTGCGCCGAAAGAGCCGGTCGACATACTGCGTGAGATGCACCGCTTCTTCGACCAGTGGCTCAAGAACCAGGACACCGGCATCACGCGGGAGCCGGACGTCACGGTGTTCGTGCAGGGTCTCGAGCAGTGGAAGCACGAGAGCGCTTGGCCGGTCCCCCACGCGGGCGTCGAGGAGTGGCACCTGCAACCCGGCCATGCGCTGGCCCGCACTGCGGTCCATGGCGATACTGATGACAAGTATCTTGCCGATCCCACCGTCGGCACTGTGTCCACCATGCCCGACATGATTCAGCTCGGTGTCGGTTATCCGCGGGAGCAGGCGGAGGACGACTTGCGATCGCTCACCTACACGAGCGTGCCGTTCGAGGAGGACGTCGAGCTCACCGGTTCGCCCGAGGCTACCCTCCAGGTGGCGCTGGAGGAGGGCGAAGAGCTGCAGCTGGTTGCCCGCCTCGCCGTGGTCGCGCCTAACGGCAGTTCGTCACTGATCACGACCGGCTGGTTGTCCGCCATCAAGCGCGAAGCATCGGACAACGGCGTCGAGCGCGGAGTGGTCGAGTACCGCGTGCCGCTCTGGCCTACGTCGTATGTCGTACCCGCAGGACACCGGCTGCGATTGGCGATCGCTTGCTCCGACTTCCCGTTTATCTGGCCGCTGTGCACGAATCCCACGATCAAGGTGCGGCATGCGGGTTCGTTCGTACGAGTACCGACGGTGCCGAAGACTGCGCAGCAGCTGCCCGCCCCAGCGCTGCCGGTGCCCGATCCCCAGGTGAATCGCAGGCCTTGGAACGTGCCCACGGAGCCGCCAGTCTGGAAGATCGAACGCGACGCCGTGACCGGTGGTGTTGCGGTCCAAATCGAATCCAACAGCGACCTGCGCACGGCGAGCGGCGCCAGCTTCCGCTTCCAGTTGAGCGCACGCGCAACGACCCCCGCGAAGCGGCCTGATGCCGCGTCCGTGCATTGCGAGGGGCGCGTCGACGTACGTATGCCCAATGGAGAGCGCGTCGAGATCCGTACCAGGAGCCACTACACGCAGCACGCTACGGTGCTAAGTGGCGAAGTGACGCTGGACGGCGTCCCGGTGTTGAGCCGCATCTGGAATTAGCCGATAAAGAAAATGTGCGAGCCCGCGCTCTTCGCGAATGCGATGCTTCGCATCCGCGGCCGACCAGGTCTGTCGCCAGAACGGGCGTAAACCCCGGGGTGACCGCGGCGTCACGGGCGGTGCTCGGCCTCTGCAGCGCGGCGCCGAGCACCGGGCCATCGGCGAAATGTCAATCGGGTGGAGCTGATCCGGGGTATCGCAGCGGATGATCCCACCTAGGAATCTGTCGAGGAATTCATGGGGTAAGCCTCGGCAAGAATGCGACGACCTGGGAAGACTTCCCCACCTTCATCGTGTCAACCGCATCCTGCTGCCGATGATCAACGGCGCGATCTACACCCTCGATGCGGGCGTAGGCTTGGTGGATGCTCGACACGGAGCGCGGTACTGATTTGCCCGGAATCCCGAACGAGAGCAGAAGCAGCGCCGCCAGCGGGACGATGAAGAGAACCACGACAAAGAGGGTTCCAGTCAGCAGCAGCCATGCTCAGCGTGTGGGCCTGACCGATGACGAAGCTTGCGAGACCACCGCCTCATCGCCGAAGATGGGAGAGGTCACCGTGTCTGCCATGCCAGCCAGCGCTCCTCGATGTGATCCCGGTTCGTCTTGCCATCGGGGCGCTTCGACCCGAGCCATACATCGTCCGCGAGCACCACTTGCGACGCATTCTTCGGCTCGATCCCAAGCAACGGAACAAGATCGGTCGGCAAATACTTGAGCTGATTAACGTTCGGGCCAGCATAATTAGTCGCCAACGTAAAGCCAGCCGCAGTTTGAGCGCCATTGATGAATGCGAGAAGCTTTTGCGCATTGCCGCTGTTAGGCCCGCCTTTAAGGACCGCCCAATCGGTCAAATGTCGGTTTGCACCATCCCAGACGATCCGGATCGGCGCCCCCTGACGGATTGCGACGATGGCCCGGCCATCATAGCAACTCGACATGACAAATTCTCCGTTGAGCAAAGCCTGAACAGGCTCCCCCCCTGCCTTCCACCATTTTGCGACGTGCGGCCTGATTTCGTCGAACTTCTTGAGCGCCCGGTCGATCTTGTCATCGGTCAACGGCCATCGTTCCGAGGCGGCCACGCCGTCGGCTGCGAGCGCCAACACCATGTCCGACGCGATCGAACGCAAGGCACGCGGTCCAGGGAAAGCCTTGACGTCCCAGAAATCAGCCCAATTCTTTGGGCCACCTTTCGGGAAGGCGCGCTCATTGTAAGCAAGCAACGCTGCCGAACTGAATGCGACAACTGCGTCTTCGCGACGAGCATCCGCAGGTACCCCTTTTAGGGCTTCGTCATCCCAAAGACTGTAGTCGATCGGCATGAACGTGCCGGCCTCATGGAATTCGGCGTAGCGCACTCGGTCAATTAAGGCGAGATCCCAATCGATGCGCCCGGCGGTGGCCATCGCCCGGACTTGCGGCTCGGCAACATCCGCGACAACATCGATGACCTTGATGCCCGTCGCTTTGGTGAACCGATCGTACACGCGCTCGCGGATCCCTTTTGTATACGACCCGCCATAGCTGAAGGCTACAACTTCGCCACTGCCGGTCAGCTTCTCCTGAGCCCAGGCTTTATTGGCTCGCGCCACCCAGGGGGCGCTTAGCAACGCTGCGGTGGATTGAAGAACAGCCCGCCGGTTGAGGCCTTTATTTGGCCGGGTATAAGGTTCTTGCTTTTTCATCACAGTTCCCTCCTTGCTCGTTTGCCCTCCAAACTTCCCTAAGCCCTTCTAACGCCCAAAAACTCGAATATCTTCGATCACACGAAGGAATACTGTATGATGCCGCCATTCGAAGGAGAATTTAGGCCGCATCCGCGAAACTCTGATTTGCGGCGCGTGGCGGCAGTCACCTGGGGCCGAACATCGATCCAGCGGCGACACGCTTCAGCAACAGCGCTCACCGGCGGGACGGCCTGCCATGGCTGCTGCCCTGGCCTGCATAGGGGGACGCCTGACGTCAAGCCCGAGCGCCGTTTCGGCCGGTGAGACGGTGGCGACCGCCATCCCCACGACCAGCGCAAACGTCGTGATGCCGACGCGACTGCCCCGATGACGGAGAACGCAATCTGCCACGCGTCCGACGGCATGATGTGCTTCACGATGCCATGGGTGGCATGGAATCCGATCGCCGCCGGCGCGACAAGGCGATCGCGACGACGAGCTTCAGCCACAGCGGGCGGGTGAAGGTGATCAGAAACTGGCCAATCGCGAAGGTCGCGGCAGCCGCGGCGACGCCGACCAGGATCGCGCCGACGAGGCCGGCGCGCGATCCCGTGCGCCCGCGATCAGGCCGAAGAACGCCGCAAGGCGAAGACGGCCAGCGTGAACAGTACCCAGCAAAGCAGGCCGATGGCCGCGAGGGATGCGAGGATGAACATCATGTGGCCTCCGTGAGAAAGGTCTGACGGTTGAGCCCGCCACCACCACCACGGCGCGACCGCACTATAGCCGAAAAAGCCGGCTGTGCCGGGAGCGGAAATCGTGGGCGGTTTCCGCGGCGCGGCCGGCCGTGTTGCGGCGGTCAAGAGGCGAAAGGATCGACCTCGTGGACGAGCGCGGCGGTGTCGCCATCATACTCGGTCGCAGGCATCGCCGAGCGGGTGCCGTCACCCGCCTGGAAGATGATGATCGCCGCTACCAGGGGGGTGGCGAAGCTCAAGGCAGAGGCGTGTGCGTCGTTGAGGGACATGCGTCGGCTCCTGTTCCGAGCGGAAGACCATCCCCACTAACAGACGCCCGGAGTGTCGGACTGAGCGTTGCAATCACCTCGCAGGCGGAGCCGGAGCGGCGGCATGCTGGCCGAGCCGACCTATGCGGATTCGCTTCGATCGTATCTGAGCGCCTCCAAAGGCAACTATGCGGTGTTAAACGACATCTCTTGCTCGGCCCGCTTCTTCGCCATGAGGAAGTCGCGGCTGTCGATCATCGCCGCGGTGAGATCGCGGTGGTTGACTTTCGATCCGCTGCGCGGGAACCAGGGCTTGCCGGCGTGGCGCTCGTAGTGCTCGCGGCCTGGTCGCGCAACAGCTCGAAGGCGTTCCGGCGTTCGATCAGCGTCTTGGCCTCGGCGATCGGGCGCTCGAGCTCGACCGACTTCATCTCGCTACCGTCCTGTTCCCGTTGCGAGCGCTTCTGGGCCTGCTCGTTTTCGTCCAGCTCGCGGGGCATTGTTGTACGGTCGGAATATGTCTGCATTGAATGCACCTATCGCTTGAATTCAAGAGATGCGGACGGACTGAACCTCCTCCGAGTTGATGGACACCTGTAGTAGGCTCGATGAGCCAGGAGGTGTCGGATGGAAGGACGTCAACGTCGGTCGTTTACGGACGACTACAAGCGGCAAGCAGTTGATCTGGTCGCATCCAGTAGCCGCTCGGTCGGATCGGTGGCCAAGGAGCTTGGCCTTCGCGATTCGGTGTTACGGCGCTGGGTGGAGCAACGTGGGGCCCGGCGGACCACGCGGCAGAGGTCGCCCGTTTGCAGCGAGAGAACGAGCGGCTGCGCATGGAGCGCGACATTTTAAAAAAATCGATCGCGATCTTTGCTGGAGCTCCGAAATGAGATTCCGTTTTATCGAAGATCGCCGCGCCGACTATCCAGTGACGATCCTGTGCGACATGCTCGGGGTCTCGCCGGCCGGCTATTATGCCTGGCGCGCGCGCCCGGAGAGCCGTCGATCTGTCGCCAATCGTGACCTCGTCGACGACATCAAACGGGTACACCGCGACGCAGGCGGACGCTATGGCAGCCCTCGGATTCATGCCGAGTTGAGGGCCCAAGGCCACGGGGCGAGCCGCGGTCGCATCGAGCGATTGATGCGCCGTCAAAGTATCCGGGCCATCATGGCGCGGCCACGCCGGGTGCGGACCACCGACAGCCGTCACGACTTCCCGATCGCGCCGAACCTGATCGAGCGGAACTTCAGCTCCGCCGCGCCGAACCAAATCTGGCTGGCCCACATCACCTACATCGAGACCGATCAAGGCTGGCTTTATCTGGCCACTGTCATGGATTTGTACAGCCGCAAGATCGTCGGCTGGGCGATGGCGGATCATTTGCGAGCCGACCTGCCGCTGACGGCCTTGCGGATGGCCATTTCGACGCAGCAGCCTGGTGCCGGCCTGATCCACCACTCAGATCGCGGCGCCCAAGGCGGATTCAAACGATCGTCGCAACAGCGATCTTGTTCACTCATGATAGCCAATCGTCAAGCGCCTCCGCCGGCGTTTTCCATCCCAGCGTCTTTCTCGGTCGGGCGTTGAGGACGGCAGCAACGGCGGTGATGTCATGGACGCTATGGACGCTGAGGTCAGTGCCTTTCGGGAAGTACTGACGCCGCAGCCCGTTGGTGTTCTCGTTAGTTCCGCGCTGCCATGGACTTTGCGGATCGCAGAAGTAGACCTGAACGCCTGCATCGATCTTGAGACGATCGTGCTGGGCCATTTCGGCGCCTTGGTCCCAGGTCAGCGAACGCCGCAGTTCTTGTGGCAAGGTGATGATGGTGCGAGTAATCGCGTCCCGTACGGCTTCAGCGCCGTGTCCCGCGAGCGCAGGCCCGTTCTTGATGCGCGGAGCTTCGCCGTGCCCCATGAGGCGGCGAAGATGCAGCAGCATCGTGAACCGGGTTGTACACTCGACCAGCGTACCAATCGCTGAGCTGCCAAGACCAAGGATGAGGTCTCCCTCCCAGTGTCCCGGCACTGCTCGATCGGTTGCTTCGGCGGGACGTTGACTGATCATGATCTCCGGCGAGACAAAGCCCTTGCCTCGCCTTTTTACGCGTGCTCTGGGCACTCTTAGCACGCGCCCCGTTCGCAAGCAGGCCGTCAGTTCGCGGCGTAGCGTTCCCCGGCCTTGAACGAAGAGAGCCTGATAGATGGCTTCGTGGCTGATGCGCATCGTGTTGTCGTCCGGAAAGTCGATCGGCAAGCGTCGGGCAATCTGCTCCGGGCTCCAGGCCTTGGCCCATCGCCGATCTCTTCGCGGGCCATGCCGGCGACCGTTCCACGGAACGACCGGACCGGGAACGGAAGCGCCGCTCGGTGCCACGACGACGCCGGCAAGTCTCTCCTCCACATAAGTGCGCAAGGTTTTGTTGAGCGCAAGTTTGGTCAGTTTGGGCCGACATGCCGATCGGTCTGCATGCCACTGGGCAGTCGTCGCACGATACTCCAACCCGCCGCTTCTGGTAGCTGCATTGCGTCGCAGTTCACGGGAGATTGTCGAGGCGGACCGAGCGAGGCGGCGCCCGATTTCTTGCATGGAGTGGCCCTGCACCTTGAGAAGTGCGATCTCCTCGCGCTCGGCAAACGACAGGTGCCGCCCGGAGAGCGGCTTTGCCGAGGATCTGAACATTGCTGGTGGCATGCCGCCCGCCTTTCGGAACAATCTGTATCCGACAGGCTGCGATACTCCGGCTTCAAGCGCAGCTTCTTCACTGCTTAGCCCCGCGGCAATCCCCCGCCAAAATCTGCTCTGTTCGTCACGCCCCGCAACTTGCGGCCGCCCCGGCGATGGCATTGGCGCTCGTCCAGATCGTGCCGATCTCCGTCCTCCAATACTCATCGCAACCTCCAATGTGCGAGTGTTGCGACGACCGTTTGAATCCGCCCAATCTCCTGTATGGAATGGCCCTGCACCTTGAGAAGTGCGATCTCCTCGCGCTCATTCAACGAGAGATACCGCCCGGACAGTGCCTTTGCCGAAGATCTGAACATCGCTGGTGGCATGCCGCCCGCCTTTCGGAATAATCTGCTTCCGACAGGTTGTGACAATCCGGCTTCGAGTGCAGCATCTTCGCTGCTTAACCCAGCGGCAATCGCCCGCCAAAATTTATTCTGTTCATCGCGCCCGGCAACAGAGGGCCGTCCTGGCGACGGCAATGGGGCTCGTCCTGACCGCGCCGATCTGCGCCTTACAACGTTCATCGCAACCTCCAAACTCCTGGTGTTGCGACGACCGTTTGAATCCGCCCAATACGTCTCTATCAAGTACACCGAGCGCTTGGCTGAAGCTGGCGTCGAGCCTTCCGTTGGTAGTGTCGGAGATTCCTATGACAACGCTCTCGCCGAAACCATCAACGGCCTCTACAAGGCCGAGGTGATCCATCGGCGCGGGCCATGGCGCAGCTTCGAGGCCGTCGAGTTCGCGACCCTGGAATGGGTGGATTGGTTCAACAACCGACGGCTCCTGGAGCCCATCGGCAACATCCCGCCGGCCGAAGCCGAACAACGCTACTACGCCATGCTGGAACAACCGGCCATGGCGGCATAACTTAAACCAAATGGCCTCCGGCAAACCCGGGGCGGTTCAAACCGGGCTTGGCCGGTGGGGCCCTCTCGCCCCGCAAAGGCCTAACGACCGGCGCTTTCCAGGTTGCAGATGCTGCTGCGCATGGGTGATTGCGCCGCGGAGACCAAAGATCAATGTCGATAATCGTGAGTAGGTCAACCGGTAGCTGGGCCGGGTGGCGAACTACGCGCGTGAGTGTGTCTTTGCTATCCGGGCAGCATCAGCCGGCCGAGCGCCAAACGAGGCGATAGACGATGAAGTCCGGCCTCCCCGCGCGCCACGCCTATGGAGCCAGTTGCCTTCGAAAGTTTCGGTGAAGAGCTGACCACCGCGCAGGACGACGTTGCAGCGGAAGCGGCGCGCGATCACCAGGAGCTCTACGATCCGCCACGAAGGCAAGCAGATCGTTCTCGCGGCGCTGATATCAGGTTTGGGCACGTTGGGAAACCGTTCCGCATCGCGGATACGGACATGCCCGGACCGCAATAACCTCCGCGGTGATCACTCGGCGACCGGACGCTGTCAATCGGAGTGATACAGGCTCTTGTCGCCGCGCCCTCGAGATGCACCGTGCACGCGCCGCACAGCGCCATAGCCATACCGCATCCGAACTTGGTGCCAGTCATTTGGAGCATGTCGCGAAGCACCCACAGCAGTGGGGTGTCGCCGTCAGCGTCCATCGTATGCGGCTTGCCGTTTACCGTGAGAACATATGCCATTCTGCACCAGTGATATTATCGCGTGTGACGGTAAGGCGCCGTAAGCGCCCCAACGTTGGCGTACATCGGCCGCTCCGGAATAACCTCAGATCGTGCTCCATGGGGTCGCGTTCTACTCGATGGCTGGCGCCATCGGCGCGGGTCCGACGTGCTCAGCTCGGGACCAGGCGCCCCGGCGATTTCAGATACTTCGTTGTGATTGCATCGGCCGCCCAATAGGCCAGAGCTCCGACAGTGCCCGTCGGATTGTGCGACGGGTTTTGCGGAAAGGCGCCGGCGCCCAAAACAAACACGTTGGGAACATCCCAGCTTTGCAGATAGCGGTTGACAGCGCTGGTTGTCGGATCGGCTCCCATAATGGTGCCGCCTGTCGTGTGCGTCGTCTGGTAAGGGACGATCGAATAAGGGCCCTTGCGATAGTTGATGCCCATTTTGTCCGGGTTCATGTGCTTGGCAATGTCGGCTGCACGATCGGTGCAGTACTTCGACATGTCCAGATCGTTTTTGCTGAAGTCGAACGTCATCCGCAGCAGGGGATTGCCGAAGCCGTCCTTATAGTTCGGGTCGAGGTCAAGATAGTTGCTGCGCTGGGCTGTGACGCTGCCGAAAGACGCGATCACGAAAGTTCGGTTATACCAGTGGGCAACCGATTGCTTCCAGCCTTTGCCCCAGCGAGGCTCGCCTGGTGGCAGGTTGCGGAAATCGATCGGCCGTTGCCCCTTGCTCTCGACACAGATGTAAGAACCACCCACGAAGCCGAGCGGCCCATGATCGAAGTTGTCGTAGTTGAAATCATCTATGATCATGGCGCACGCACCGGCGCCCATGAACGGATTGAAGACTTTATCGTTGAAGTGCGCGGTGACGCTGCTGGACATCTGGTAGGCATAGTTGCGCCCAACACTACCCTTACCGGTCTTAGGATCGTAGATGCGACCGATTCCCGAGAGCATCATCAGCCGTGCGTTATGCAGACCAAATGCGCAGAGCAGTACCATATCGGCGGACTGTTCGAACTCCCGACCTTGCGAGTCGATATAGGTAACGCCGGTTGCCTTTTTGCGGCCGGAGTCAAGATTGACCTTAGTGACATGAGAAAGCGTGCGTAATTCAAATCTAGGGTCTTTTAGCAGAAGTGGCAGAAGCGTCGATTGCGGGCTTGCCTTCGCTGACATTTCGCAACCGAAGCGCTCGCAGAACCCACAGTACACGCAGGAGCCCATGTCCACACCCTCAGGGTTCGTGTAGGCCTGCGTAACGTCGGAGGATGGCTGAACATAGGGGTGAAACCCCATTTCCCGCGTAGCATCCTCGAACATCTTCATTTGAAAGCTGCGCTTCATCGCCGGGTTCGGATATTCGCGCGCACGGGACCCTTCGAAAGGATTCCCGCCCTCCTGGATCACGCCTTTGATGTTGCCGGCCTTCCCGGCGGTGCCGCAGAGATATTCGAAGCGGTCGTAGTAGGGCTCAAGTTCGTCGTACGTAACTGGCCAATCTTGTATCGTCATTTCTTTAGGAATGAACGTCTTGCCGTATCGTTCGCCATAGTGGCTGCGGATCCTGAACTCGCTGGGCGCGAACCGATAGTGCTGGCCGTTCCAGTGGACGCCTGCGCCGCCCACACCATTTCCCGGCAAGAACGATCCCCAGCGCCTGATCGGCAGCGCCGTCTGGTCGACGTTGTTGCGAAAGGTGAGAGTCTCGCGGGAGGCGTCCTGCATTAGGTCATGACGAATGGCGAAACGCAATTCGTCATGTATCATCGGCGCGGCAAAGTTCGGGATAGTGTCGCGCATCCCGCCGCGCTCAAGCGCCAGCACGTTGAGTCCCGCTTTTGTGAGTTCCCTGGCCAGCACAGCCCCGGTCCAGCCAAAACCAACAATGACTGCGTCGACGGGTTTCAACTTCGTCGCCATCGGAATTCTCCTTCGACCTGAAAATCAGCTCAAGTCAGCGATGCTTTGGCTTGGTTCGGTGTAAGGCTTGTTGTAAGTCGTCTCGATCAGGTCGACGAAGTTCCCGGTCGCCCCGCTATAGCCAATCATCTTCCACGCAGCCTTATCGCGATTGCCCCCGTAAGCGGGATCGCTGAAAAAGCCTTCCATCACGTTCTGATAAAGCAGATCAAGGAAGAGGCCAGCAGGAAGCGGTCCCGAATCCGCTTTGCCTGTGCCGAGATCATTTAAGATCTCATCGCGCTGACTTTCCGTGATCGATGAAAAGTCCTTGCCGTAGGTCTTGGTGCAGTATGCGTTGATCGCCGGGATGGCGGCGCGATAAGCTTCCGCAGGAGAGAGGCGAACCTGCCATCCTTGTTGGGGCACCCCAGGATGCCATGGACCTTGCATAAACATTTTACCGCCTTGCCCGAAACCGCCTGCCAATTGCTGATCGATGAAATAGGCAATGCCCAAATCGACGCCGCTGGCCGTCAAGTCATCGGCCGGAATCATATGATTGACCGCCGCCTCGACCCAGGTGGCCTCATCGGGATTGAGGAACGTGTAAGCGCGCTTCTCGGGTGGTGCGGAAGTTGCCGTCTGTGCGGGTGAGGATGCATGAGCAGTCTGCTTCGCGCCCATCTGCATCGCATGCTCTGCCGATGCGGGTTGTGGGGCGACTGATCCGCCAGTTACGCCGACGACGCCAATGACGCCCGCTCCAACAACGAATTCGCGACGTTTGATGGTCATGGCTGACCTCGCCCTTCAAGTTGTGACGGCCCGCAAGTGTCAAGGTGCCGCCGGAGTATCAACTGCTCGCGCTGCTGCCATGCCTGCCATGACAGCGGTCTTGCCTGCTTTGAGTTTGGCCGCTGCCGCGGCGTAACCTCCGTCGGCCCCATCAACGAAGTGGACGTGATCTGACCGGATGTTTGAAGGCACGTAACAGGTGAGATGCGCGCTCGTCTGACGATGTGTGCCCGCAACACAAACGCCAGAGAGCTGGGCCGAAACCAGTCGAGCCTCGATAGCGTCTGCGATTTCCGGCGAACAGTCCACCGTCATTTTCAGGCCATCGTCGAACTTTCTGAAATCCGTATTGTTCGAAATCTCTCGTCGATATTTGAGGGGTTTGAACTGGCCCATGCGAATACCTGCCGAAAGAACGAATCGCGTCTTGATGGCTCGTAGTGCATCTGCGATGGCCGTCAGAAGGTGCGCGTGTGAGGAGTGCTTATCAAGCAATCTCTGGATTTTGCCTCCGAGCCAGGCGGGCAACGGACCGCCCTCCGGCAACGGATGGCCCGATCGACGCGAGGAAAATTCGATCAAGGCCAAAACATCCGCCACCAAAGCCGCGTACGACCTTTGCTCTTCGACCGGAATGGCGATGATAGAGAGGATGGTGCCCTGCTCGGTAGGGATTGGCCCGAATCCGCAGTAGAGCCCTGATAAATCGGGCTTGGCATTCAACGGTGCGCGGCGTACTTTGAATTCTCCCTTCTTGAGTTGTCCTTCCGCCCACGCCATGCCGCCGCCGGTGAACATGGCGTACGAGACGTTCTCGGACGCGGCATATCGCGCGACACGAACATCGTGACCGGCTGCGCGGATTGCAGAAACCGGAACGATCGCGACTCGAAGTACAAGATCGAGAGTATCGTCTGCCCATGCCGCAGTTCGCGCCAATGCATACTTCACTTCGTCAAGATACTTGCCGGGGATCGCTACGGTCGCTCCGTCGCCGCCGAAAACATAGGGAAAGCAGAGTTCAGGTAACGCGTTGGTTATGGCGACCAGCACCGCAGCGCCCACCGTGTTGACGGCTTTGTATCGGCCGATCTTGATCGCCGTCGTCGATTGGACGACATCGGCAATTCCGATGAACCAATCGCGCGGTAAGGGGAGATAGCGGTCGAAATGCGTTATTTGTGAGAAGTTATCGAACGGCTCCAGATTGGCGTAGAAATGCTCTGTACTCGCGCTTCCCGTATTCGTGCTTGAGAAGGCGCGTTCATGAGCTGATTTGCCCGTCAAGCTGTCTTGGAGCGTCATTTGCTCGCTCCTTTGTCGTTATCCCAAACCGTCGCAACAGGACCGGGATGCGCGCGTGAGCTTACCAATAAGCCTGTTTCACCGTTAGCTACCACGTCGTCACCGTCAGTGATGAGCTTCCGTTGATTCTTTGTTGCGATATCCTCTTTGGACCACTCGGCCAACTGAACATCCCGCATTCGGTGAATAACCAGCACTGAGCTCGATGAAATGCGCAAGGATAAGGCAGAAGACATACGCTCGCGCTGAACTCGTTTCAGCTTGCTCCAAGAACGACGTGCGAATGATCGAGGAACGCTATGATGTCTCAAATACATGTTGGCTAGCGGCAGCTCGAGGGAGCCGCACACGGCCAAGCTTTGGCCTCACCGGGATGGAAGTAATCATAGGTTGGATAGCCCCGGTACGATTTATCAGTAGGATAACCTCGCCGCACCCGATAGCGCACGTCCGTCGTCGCGGCTAGTACCGCCGCCTTGATCGACGTGCAATTGATCGGAGCAGCAGACGATTCGGCCGTTGCAGCCACCGCGATAGGAACAGCAATCGCGAGGCCGCGGACTTGAATAGTCACGGTAGCTCCTGTTCGCTTTGAAGATGACTATCCACCACCCGACGAGAATGACCTTGCAACGCCGGAGAGGGAAATCACCTCTCGCCATAGAGTCGATAGACGATCGTTATTGCCGCCGCGCCGCGTGATGCCCGAGCGAGGAATGCCACCAGCTGCATCTGTAGAGACTTGCCGCCCTTGGCCCAATCGAGGTCGCGCGTGCCAACGCGCGCCGCCGTCCGAAGCAGATGAAGAGGATGCGGCAGGGCCATTGAAGGATAGGCTTATTGCCGAACTGACGGAGCACCGTACGAAAGTAATAACGTCGATTGGTGCACCGATCGCGCGGAAGTCGGCACTCGCTTAAACCGGGCAAGTCATGCAGCGCCCAAAGTCGTTCCCCTCCTTTGCTCCCCAATAAACAAAAACCGGACGTTGGTTTGTGGCTGTGAAAACTGGTGTTGGTCCCGTTTCCCACATTGCCGACTTCGCGACGGAAGCGGATGCCATGAACTGGATTTCGAACAAATCGGAATACTGGCCCGGCGGACCGAGAAACGGAATCCAAAAGAGACTAGCCTAGCAGAACCTCACTCTCGGCCAGAGGCAATTCGCGGGCCTGGTGGAGATCGGGCTGAAGGCAGAAAAATGAGTCAGGTGCTAGACGAACTAAAAAAGCAAGCCGAAGACGCGGAAACGAAAGCCCTCGCGCTTCCGCAGAATCCCGAGCGCGACCAGCTGCTCTGCGATCTCGCCAACTTCCGCGCGACGCTCGCAAAGCTGAGTCACGAACGTGAAATGGATCAAGGCTAGGGTGGCTGTCCAGGCCGAGGTGCGACCAAGATGGCGTGGAAGTTTCCCGTTATCCACAGTCCCGAGGCTGCCGCAACTTGACAACAGCGCTTGAATTGACCCTGAGCGGGAGTAACCTTCGTCTTTTCCGATTGGCTTTCTTGCGGGGGAAATTCAATGGACAAGATCGAGCGAGCTTTCGTGCTTATTGCACTCACGGGCTTTTACGGCACGATCGCCGGGGTGACGTGGCTGATCGTCGGCTAAGAATGCCTACCGCAAAAAGAAGGGCCCGGTGTATAGGAGCCGACATCAAGCTATTCGGACGCTGATGCGGCGAGCGTTAAAGGCTAAAAATAGATGCCACCCGGGGCGAGCCATCTGCCGACCAGCCCGGAGCGAGATGCGTTGCAGAAGCTGCGCGCGGGACGTGAGCTAACGCCAGGCGGGGTTGACGGCGTTGCTTATCGGCGACGGTAGGGTGAAGTGCAGGTGCTGCGCCACGGCTATGTGGATGATCTCTCGAGTGGCGGCAGATACCCGCATTGAGCGATAATCATCAGCTTCGACCCGCTGTCGCCTTCGTAGATAAGCCGCGCCGCATCCGGCGGCGTGAGACTGTCCTGCGCGCGAAAGGCTACGAGGCGGTCTCTGCCCGGGTTGGTCGGCCATTTACAGGCCAAGGTTCAAGCTGGATCTAGCCGTGACGGCTGGAATCCCAGCCAAGGGCCCTTTCGACGACGCCGCGAACGAAAGCGTCATCAAGCTCTTGCCGCGAAAACCACCGGCGATAGAACAGTGGCCCCGCGATAGCCGCCGTAAGATCGGATGCATCAAAATTCGGGCCTAATTCACCGCGCGCTTGCGCCCGCGCAGCAATCGCGCCGAACCCCGACATCATACCAGCATGAGTGCGCGACTGGAACTCGGCGACTTCCTTGTCGCGCTCGGCGGCGTCAATGATCGAGGGCATCGCGGACGACCACCGGCCTGTCTGCAAGCGTTCAGCGAACCCCAGTGTCAGCGCGGTCAGATCGCCTCGAAAGCTGCCGGTGTTGGGCGTCGGTAGCCGAGGGGCGAATTGCATGACGGCATCGAAGAGAAGGCCTGTGCGCGATGGCCAGTGCCGGTAGATCGTGGTCTTAGCGACGCCCGATCGCCGTGACACCTCGTCGACGCTGACGCCGCTCAGCCCGAACTCTGTGAGCAATTCGTAGGCGGCGGCCAGGCTCGCCAGCTTCACGGCTTCCTTGGATCGCCGTAGCGGCCCCGGTCCTTTGACTGGCTCCCCCTCGCTGCGGGACTTTGTAGACACACCTTGACTCCTCATATCTAGCTACGATACTGTAGCGTAGCTTCAAACATAATGCACACCCATCCAAGGTGATCCTACCATGACTCTCAAGCAAGTCCGACTGGTTACCAATGATGTAGCGAAGCTGACGCGCTTCTACGAGAGCGTCAGCCAGGCGAAGGCCGAGATACTGAGCAGTGGCTACGTTCAGTTCCATAACGAGCCCTGCGACGGACTGGCCATCGTGGAGCAGGCGTCGACGGAGGCATACGGCGCGGGCGTCGCGGAGGCAGGGGCCAATCGTTCGGTGATCCTCGATTTCGAAGTCCCCGACATCGATGCTGAATACGAACGGTTGCAGGACATCGTGAGCGATTGGGTGATGTCGCCGAAGCTCATGCCTTGGGGCGCCCGCGCTATCGTCTTTCGCGATCCGGACGGAAACCTCGTCAATATCTACGCCCATCCGTGACGCCCGCCCGCTTCCCTTGAAGATCACCGAAACCTTTTCACAGAGGCAAAACATGACCGCCTCCGATCCACATCCTAGAAAGCGCGTCGCCGTCCTCGACACCGACATGAGCTATGTCGATGTAGGCGAAGGCGATCCCATCGTCTTCCTGCACGGCAATCCGACGTCCTCGTACCTCTGGCGGAACGTCATTCCGCACGTCAGCGACATCGGGCGGTGTCTTGCGCCCGACCTGATCGGCATGGGGCAATCGGGCAAGTCGCCCACCTATTCCTACTGCTTCGTCGATCATGCCCGCTATCTCGACGCCTGGTTCGACGCCATGAACCTGAGCAGGGCCATCCTGGTCGTCCACGACTGGGGCTCGGCGCTTGGCTTTCACCGCGCCTACCGCCATCCAGATCAGATCGCGGCGATCGCTTACATGGAAGCTGTTGTCCGACCGTTCAGCTGGGACGATTTCGGCGCATCGGCCGGCGGGTTCCGCGCAATTCGATCGAGCGAAGGCGAGCACCTCGTTCTGGACGAGAATTTCTTCGTCGAAAAAATGCTGCCGGGGGCGATCATCCGGACCCTCAGCGAGGAGGAGATGGCCGTCTATCGCGCTCCTTACGCCCAGCGCGAAGCACGGCTGCCGACGTTGATTTGGCCGCGACAGGCCTCCGTCGACGGCGAGCCTGCGGACGTGACTGCGATCGTCCGGGCCTACTCTGAATGGCTCAGCCAGAGTGAGATGCCGAAGCTGTTCATCACCGGCGACCCCGGGGCGGTTATCTCGGAGGGTAGCGCGAACCAACAGTTCTGCCGGACCTGGAAAAACCAGCGCGAAGTCACCGTGAAGGGCCGGCACTTCCTGCAGGAGGATTCGTCCGCCGAGATCGGTGCAGCCCTTCGGCAGTTCGTCATCGAAACACGCCGCTAGGCGCACGGCCAGGCCGGCTAATTCATAACAACATTGGAAAATCATGACCGTTTTAGTTACGGGCGCCACGGGCAACGTCGGTTCGGTTGTTGTCGAGCAACTTGTCGCTGCGGGATTCGACGTTCGAGCGTTCACGCGCGATCCGGAAAAGGCGACGTTTGCGCCAGGTGTCACGCCGTTCAAGGGTGAGCTGCTCGATGTGGACGCGCTGCGCGCCGCGATGGACGGCGTCGAAGCCGTTTTCCTCCTCAGTCCGGTCGTGCCGGACGAGCTGAACGTTACGATTTCCGCGCTTAATCTTATTCGCGAGGCGAAGATAAAGGCAGTCGCTTACCTGTCGGTGTTTCGGGTCGATGAAACTGAAGACGTCCCTCACTTCGCATCGAAGTTTGCCGCTGAGCGCTTGATCACCAAACACAATATGCCGGTGACCATTTTGCGGCCGAACGCATACATGCAGAGCCCGGGCGTCAAGGACGCGCTTGGTCACGGCATGTTCCCGTTCCCGATCGGACAGAAGGGTGTCTCTTTCACCGACATCCGCGACATCGCCGAGGTCGCGGCGCTCGAAATCCAACGCCGGCTCGCCTCCGACGAACCGCTCGGCCCGGAAATCTACGAGGTCGTCGCTGAAGACGTCCTCACCGGGGAAAGCGGCGCGAAACTCTGGAGCGAGGCGCTTGGCCGCCCGATCAAATACATCGGCGACGATATTGACCGGTGGGTCCAGAGCTTGCGGGCCTTCGCGCCCAACTGGATGGCCTATGACTTCAAATACATGATGAAGCATTTTCAGGAGGACGGCCCGGTCTCGAGCGCCGCTGGACTTGAGCACCTGCGCGAGCGTCTTGGCCGCAACCCGCGCTCCTACCACGACTTCGCGGTGGTGAGCGCCAAGCTGTGGAGCGAGGCTTCCAACTAATCAGGAAGAGACGCAGGCCGTGCAGGTCTGCGTCTCGCTCGCCACCCAAGCTTAAATTGAGGACAACCAAATGAGAATCACACGCCATCAATACACGGTGAAGCCGGAATACGTCGCGCAGAACAGGCAGAACCTTGATGAGTTCATCGCAGCGCTGACGGCGGCTGCAGTGCCTGGCCTTTCCTATCGCGTGTTCCTTGAGGAGGATGGGCAGACCTTTCTTCATCTGGTGACCTCTCAAGACGATCCGTCCGCAGTCATCACCGGCCTGCCATCGTTCAAGAAGTTCCAATCGGAATTGTTGGCGAGCGGCCCTGTCGCAAAGCCAGACCAAGTCGGCATGTCGCTCATCGCGACAAGTGGAGAATCGTTCAGGTAGATCGCCGGCCGGTCACGGTCTTCAGCCTTTTAATCCGAGGTTGTCGCAGTGTCCGACGCGCCCTCCTTAGAACAAGCTAGAAAGAATGAAACCTATGTCTAATGAAAAAGTGGTGCTTGTTACTGGCGGGACCGGCAGCCAGGGCGGTGCGACCGTCACGCATTTGTTGGCGGCGAAAAAGGTTCGCGTCAGGGTTCTGACGCGAAACCTTGAATCGCCGAAGGCCAAGAGCCTGGCCGCGCGTGGCGTGGAGCTGGTCAAGGGTGACTTCGACGACGTGGCATCGCTTAGGAAGGCGTTGGCAGGCGTCTCCGCTGCGTTTTCGGTGCAGCAATGGACGGAAAAAGGTGGCACCGAGGCGGAGGAGCTGCACGGCAAGAGGTTTGCCGATGCGGTCAAGGAGTCGGGCAGCCCTCATCTCGTCTACTCATCTGCGGAGGGGGCCGAGCGGAACAGCGGCCTTGCCCACTACGAGAGCAAATGGGCGATCGAGCAACACATTCATGAGTTAGGTCTGCCGGCGACGATCCTACGTCCGGTCGGTTTCATGGATGCGTTTGGCGCCGCGGCGATTCCGCGCGGCATGTTCCTCGGCATTTTCAGAGCGAACTTTGGCCCATCACTCCCGATCCAGTTCGTGGCGACCTACGACATCGGTTGGTTTGCTGCGCGCGCTCTCGAAGATCCGGAAAGCTACGCCGGACGCGTCATCCCGCTCGCCGGGGATCAGTTGAGCATCAACGATATCGTCAGGACCTTCAAGACCGTCACCGGAAAGAAGCCCTGGGTGGCTCCGATTCCCGCCTTCCTGGCCAAGAGGGCGATGCCGAAGGAGTTCTTGGACATGTTCACCTGGATCCGCGAAAAGGGCTTCAAAGCGAACATTGCAGAGGTACGGAAAGAAAATCCGCAGATGCTGACATTTGCCGGGTGGGTAAAGAAATATAGCGACGAACACTGACCAGAGATCGACGTCGTCGTGGCTCCTATTGAAGGTTCTTCGACGTCCACCCTGTCAGAATCGTACCGGTCGCCTGTCGATGCATCTTGGACAGATTTTCGGGGGTGAAGCCTGCCCGGGCATACAACGCCAGCGTTAAGAGGACTCCGGTCAATGCTATCGCCAAGCCTTCCGCGTCCGCACCGGGAGACAGATCGATCCCGGCGGCATTCGAGAGTTTTCGCTGCAATATGGATCGAGCTGTTTCCAATGCGCTCGCCAGTGCGGTTTGGATCTCTAAGTCATCGCCACTCGCGGCCGGAGCGGTACCGAAAACGAAGCAGCCGAGTTCATCACGAGTGTAGATGATTGCTGCGAAGTCGAAGAATTGATCGAGGCAGTTCCGCAAACTACCAGGCTGATCCAGAATTCGACCAGCCTCGTCCACGAATTTACTCATGAATCTCTCGAGCGTGGCTAGGTATAGCCCGCGCTTATCACCGAACGCGGCAGCGAGGTTCGGGCGATTGAGGCCCGCCGCAGCCGCAAGCTCATCGAGGGAGGCGCCGTCGAATCCCTTGCGCCAGAAAACCGGAAGTACCCGGTCTAGCGCAGCTCCTCTATCGAAGCTCAGGGGTCGGCCGCGGGTACGGGAATCCTTCAACTTATTTTCCTTCGAATCCGCAAGAAATGATTGACGGACGCATTATCGTGCGGTATCGCAGGAAAATCAAGTTCGTGCTCAGAAGTGAGGATTGATAATGACGGCATCACTAATGGGGGCACTGGCCTGGGGTAATAGGACCGGCGGTCGGTTGAGTGCGGACGAGAAAATTGCCCTTGCGCGGAACCTCGCTTCTCTGCGGGCTGAGATGGTGTTTGACGAGGCCCGTTATCGGCTTGGGCTCCTTCGCCCTGGGAAGATCGAGTTGGATACCCTGACTCCGACCGATACGAAGCTTGTGCGCGACGCAGACGAGTTCGCCCGTAGTGTCTACCCCGACGTGCTCTGGGCGCATTGCCTTCGGACATACTATTTCGGAGCGCAGGTTGCGGCGTTTGACGGCATTAAGTTCGATCGCGAAGTGTTCTACGCAGCGGCGATCTGCCACGACGTGGGCATCAACGAGGGTGTCGCCGGGCCTGTGGCGGCATGCTGCTTCGAGCACAGTGGCGGCCGCCTAACCTGCGAGACACTTTCCGGCAAAGGCCACGGCGAGTCGGCGGTTCGCGTCGGTGATGCAATCTCGACGCACATGAATTTGGTCGTGCCCTACCCTTCGGAAAGCACGCTCGTCGCGGTTGGCACAACTTGCGATATCTTCGGCACCTACGTTCGCCGGATCGAGCTTACGACGCCGGCCGCAACGGTGGAACGCGCACCGCGCACCGGCTTATTTGAGACGTTCGGACCGTTTCTTACCAAGCCACATCTGGAAGACAGCAGGACCGCGCTCCTCGTGCAAATGGGCGCATTCGACAGCAACGGGACGCATCCGATCGAGAGCGTACTCGCGAGCTAGCGATCAACCGGCGTCAACAACGAAGCCGAGCAAGACTAGCGCTCGGATTTCGCTCAACGGTGGCACCAGCATAAATCTCCGTCCTTTTCAGAAAGTGATTCAATGTCGCAAGAACCCATCCAGAACACCGATGCCGCGATCAGCTCAATCCTCGATCGTTTCGCGATCGAGGACTTACTGACCTCGTATGCTCGTGCGATTGACCGGCTGGACATTGAATTTCTCAAGTCGCTCTATCACGAAGACGCCCGAACAGAGCATGCCTGGTTCGAAGGTACGGCTCGCGATTTCGCCGACAAAGTGATTGCCTTTTCCCGCTATACATTCGCATCGACGATGCACCACGTGACCCACACGCATATTGCCTTGAACGGCGATGTCGCGGCCGCGGAGTCCTATTACTACGCCTATCATCTGCTTGAGGGCGACTTCGACAAGGTCGCCGGGTTCTTCGGAAAGTCCTACGCCGAGCGTTGTGCGAACGATGGCACGATCGACGATGGTCACGAGTTCATATCCGGCGGCCGCTACGTCGATTCGCTTACTAAGCGGAACGGCATCTGGGGTCTCGCCAACCGCGAGACCACGGTCGAGTGGAAGCATTTCCGCCCAGTGACTCATGGCGACCCGGGGTCTGGCATCGAGAAGATCGTTGCGCCGGCAGGCCGCGACCGCAACGACGTTGCCTATGGCGTCTTCGCCGCAATCGGACGCTGAAGCACGACGCTATCAGGCTGAAACAGATCCGGCATTGAGAAGGTGGTGCGGGCTTTCCCGCACGATGAAGCGGGTGCGGAGCATCTGACAAAGGCCGACGCAGCCGGCGACCGCAGCATATTAATTCGACAGAGGACGACGTGACATGGGCGCTCAAACACAAATCGAAGATGAGTTGGCGGCCTCGGGAAGTGGCGGAGCATCCAAGCCAACGATCGTGCTTGTGCACGGCGGCCTCGAAGATGCGTCAATCTGGCATCTGGTGATTCCTCGGCTCCAACGCGACGGCTACCCCGTCGTCGCCTTTGCCAACCCGCTACGAAGTCTGCGCATCGACGTCGCCTACCTGCGGAGCGTCCTCGACGGGATCGAGGGCCCCGTTATTCTCGTTTCCCACGCCTATGGCGGGGCCGCCATTACTCAGGCTGGGGACCACCCAAAGGTTATAGGCCTTGTCTACGCAGCCGCCCCCATGCCCGCGGTCGGAGAGTGCCTCAAGGATTGCCTCGAACGGTTTCCCGGCTTCGACTTCGCCTCATCCGTCAACGTAACCGGATATACCCTGCCGGACGGAACGAGCGGCGCATATTCCCTTGTCCGATCCGACAAGTTCCGCGCCCTCCTTGCCGCCGACGTGCCTGAAGGCGAACTCGCCTTGATGATGGCCACCCAGCGCCCAATCGACTTGGCCGCCATCTCCGAGCGGCTGACGTCTGCGGCATGGACGAGCAAGCCGAGCTGGCAAATCAGGCCTCTGCAGGATGCGGTGTTTCCTGTGGAAGAATATAAACTCCAAGCCGATCGCGCCCACTCCACCGTCATCGAGGTGAACTCCTCGCACGCCGTCCCCCTCACTTATCCGGACGTCGTGGTCGATGCGATCGGGCAGGCTGCGCGCTCCACCACGACACAACGACAGCCTGTTTAGCGGCGCTGCCAGCGCCGGAGTTCTAGTTCGTACCTGGATTCAGGAGTGCCGCGGATGTGCGGCCAGTAGACCATTGAGAGAGATGACCGATGAATAACGTTTCGATTTTCTGGATGCAGCTTACCGCAAGTGTATTCGTCTTGACTGTCATAGCGGTTTGGTATGTTTGGCCCGCACTAACCAAGCTTCCCCTTAAATCTGCTTTAACCATCCTGCTCTTTGCGCATGTGCCGCGATACGTGGGCATGACACTGCTCGTTCCGGGCATGGTCGATTCAAAACTGCCATCCGCCTTTCTTTCCGGCGCCGGCTACGGCGACCTCCTGGAAGCAGGGCTCGCGCTCGCCTGCATCTTTCTCCTGCGTACCAATTGGCGTGTCGCTATTCCTCTCGTGTGGGTAACCAACATTTGGGGATTCGTAGACCTAGTGAACGGAGTACGAGGTCTTCTGCAATAAACTTACCGAGCTACGACTTGGGCACCTTTTGGTTTATCTATATTTTCTACGCTCCCGTCGTACTCGTCACTCACCTTCTTATATTCTTGGTTTTGTTCAAAGCTAAGTCGTGGCAGATGAGATGACCGTCACGATCCGTGCTTGATCTTATCCGCGAGGCAAAGATCAGGGCAGTCGTCTATCCGCAGATGCTAACATTCGCCGGGTGGATAAAAGAAATACACCGACGAACGATGACGCTTGCTCCGAAATCCTGCTCCTCGGCGGGATCAAGGGGTGCAAGCATCGTCCTCCACCATCAGCAGCCAGTCGAGTTTTGCGGCGCAACATCTGCGGAGTCATCCGCAAAACGTGCTTTGCAGCTCTTTTTGTGTCCGCGGTGCGATCATGGAGCCACACCGCCCACGCGAGATTGACGATGAACTCTTCGCCGATCGAAAGCCCTTCAGAAAGCGACGACGGTGCCAGATCTATCCCTTGATCTGCGCTACCTCAGATATGCAATCCTTGTTGCCGAGCATGGAAGCGTTAGGCGCACGGCAGACATTCTTAATATTCGACAGTCCACTGTAAGTCGTCGGATTCAACTGCTAGAGCGACGCATTGGGGTTCAACTGTTCGAGCGGAGCCGATCTGGTGCGCGCACGACACTTGCCGGGGAACGCTTCCTGCGGGAGGCCGCAGTCGGAGCGGAACATCTCAGAGAGGCCGTCAACGGACTTACGCTCGCCCGACGAGGTCATTTCGGAGGGCTGCGGATTGGGCTGATGGCTTCGTTGGCGAGTGGCTTCCTGGCCGATTTGCATGGAGCGTACCACAGCAGATTTCCGGGGATTGAGATAAAGCTGGATGAGGCGACCTCTCAGGTGAATGCCAGCGCCGTGCTCAACGGCCGACTGGATGCCGCCTTTATACCTGGCGAGCGTGATCCTTCGAAGCGTCACCCCTGCGTTGAGCCGCTGCATGAACTCGCCGGCAAGCTCGGGTGTCATTCCGGGAGGGACGTTTATCCACTTCCGTCTGGCCGCGCTACGCTCCTCATGCGAACGATAGCACCTACATGCGATGGACTTTCCAGCTCGACCCTACTGGTTCCGAGACCTGTCGGCTTCAAGATGTGATGGTCCACCAGATGTGATGCGCGAACGGCAATCTCGATTCAACCGTTTCACAGAAGCACGACGGCGAGCAAATACACGCCGACCAGCAACGTGAGACTGCTAACAGTAATCGTGAGATAGATCTGTTGCATTGCGACCTCCCGGAACCGGCGCCATTCAGTGTTTGTGATTCAGGAGAGCCTCTTCTTACCGGTCGTTGCTATCCGAGCTATCCATAATTGGGACCCTTCAGTGATCGGAAGCGAGCCGAGAAAAGGCCGACGGGCGCTACGCCGCCGACCTCTTCTTGCAACTGCCGGCTCGCGGGTCCGGTTCCGTTGCGACTCTCGGCACGGAGCCGTTGGACTCACTGCTATCTCAGAACGATTTCTTAGGCCATGGCACGCTTGTATCGCGTTATCGTGCTGAGGGAGGATCGCATTCCGCAATCGGAATGGTCTGATCATACGTTGGTCTAATTCTAGCCTGCGATGAGCAGTATCGGCATTGAAAAGCTCAGTGTCTTCGGTTTCATGGCTGTTGGATAAATTGGAGGTTGCTCCAGCTTATCCTAAGCGCGTGCACCCTAAATGCCGTGCTCGGCGACCGGAGTTCGTGCGCTTTCCTGCATTTTTCAGGATCGCCGCCCGCACAGTGTGCGTGTCGGCTGTCATAGCGGCGAGTTGCGCTATTCCCCGCGAGATCGCAGATGCGGTTCACTGATGAGAGGTCGCTGTCCCGAGTAGCGAGCCTCTAACACATCAGCCTCGGCCACTCGAGGGCCTCCCGCCGTCTTGGGGCCGATGTTTTGTGCGGCTATGTCTTGTTTTCCACTTCGGCACGCCGCACGCGCTCGATGATCAATTATTGTCCAAGACGTCCGAGAAGTCACATAGTTCGGTAGCAACTTGACAAGCTCGCGATGCCGGTCTCAACCGCTGCGTTTCCCACCCGATCCGGCGCCGTTCCCGCCGGGCCTGACGGAGGCGGCAGGTAAGGTGTGCACTTTGTTGACCCGACCCCGACGAGGCTGACGAGTCGCGGGCCTCCAGCCGTCTGATATATGCGCCCTCAATTCGGCTTGCCGAGCACGGAGGTGAAGGGCACTACGAAGAGCTCATCGCCGCTGTCGTCGCTGACATGCAGGACCCAGTCACGCCAATCCTCGAGACTTCGCTCGCGGGTTAAGGATTGGACGACACGGGTTGCGTGATCGCGTGCCTCAGCAAGATCGTCCACCACAGCGCCGCGGCGATCGACGAAAACCGTCTTCGTGTTCGAACAGTGAAAATAAACCTGGGTCATGGTCAACCTCCTTCAAATGTGACGGTTCGCTGCGATACCTCAGCGCGTTGGTGTCCTCGACGGCGGGATACGACTGACGGAATCGATGATGTCTCGCGGATTTGGCCGTCAGCGACTGCGACTCTCATTTTCATGGCTAGAATCATCCAAAAATATCCGCGATTCCGCATAAGCACCCGCGGATTTCGACACTTGCATGCCGGTGCTCTGCAGCGCCTCTTCGATAAGCTCTTGGCGCGGAGCTCCCCAGAGCAGGGCAATCCCAACGACGGCGGAAAGAATTGACGCAGCGAACACGGCAATCTTGGCGGCTGAGAAGTCAGTGGCGCTTGGAAACGCTTGCCCGGCGATGAACAGCGACATCGTGAAGCCGATCCCAGCCAGGGATCCCGCCCCGGCCAACTGCCGCCACGTGTACTCCGCCGGCTTCACGGCTATGTCAGCGCGCACGGCCGCAGCGGCCGCGAGGAAGATGCCGACCGGCTTTCCTATGGTGAGGCCCGCAATGATCGCGGCCATGAGCCAGTTATGCCCAACGAAGACGCCGGGGTTGATTGCCACACCCGCATTCGCCAGTGCGAAGATCGGGAGCACTGCGTAGCTCGACCGCGCGCCGGCGTGTCGCAGCAGCCGGTCGGCGGGCGATTCAAGTCGGTCGTAGATCGCTTCGAGCGCGTGCAGCGCCGGGGTGGAGGGGCCGTGCCTGAGAACCTCGCCCTCGTGCTGGGCCTCGGAGGCAATGATCGTGCTGGCCTGCGTGATCAGGGCAGCCAGGTTGGCAGGCGGGCGCGTCGGAACGAATAGCGCCAGTACCACGCCAGCCACCGTCGCGTGGAGGCCGCCCGCGTAGACGAACGCCCACAACGCGACGCCTAAGAGAGCATAAGGCGAGAGAAGGTAGACTTTCGACCGGCTCAGCAGCGCCAGCGCGACGACCACGGCCGCGGCCGCGGCCAAGTAGCCCAGTTGGATATCGCCGGAGTAGAACACGGCGACGACGACGATCGCACCGATGTCGTCGACGATGGCCGCCGCGGTAAGGAAGATCCGCAGCCCAACAGGAACGCGGGCGCCCATCACGGCGATCAAGGCAATCGCGAACGCAGTGTCGGTCGCCATCGGAATGCCCCACCCGTGCGACCACGGCCCCGCAGGGATGACCAGCGCATAGAGAAGCGCCGGCACGACCATCCCGCCGAGCGCGGCGGCGATCGGAAGCGCCGCGGAGCGGCGGCTTGCGAGGTGGCCAACTGTCATCTCACGCTTCACTTCCAATCCCACGACGAGGAAGAACACCGTCAGCAGGCCGTCGTTGACCCAACGGAGGATGGGCATCTGAAAGGCCGCCTCACCCAAGCTCACGCCCAACTCCTGGCGCCAGAGCGCCTCGAATGCCGGCCGGATCGGCGAGTTCGTCATGACGACGGCCGTCAAGGTCGCGAGGACTAGCAAAATACCGGCGGACGGGCCCCAGCTCGCGAACTCCAGGGCTGCCGTACGGACGCGGTGGCCAAGCGTGCCAAGCATCGCGTCGACGAGAGAGCTCTCGTCCCAGGGTCCGTCATAGCGTCGGCGGTTGATGTAGAAAGTCGGCGTGATTCTCACCCCGCTTGCGCGTGCGCTTGCGACGTCCGCCTCCACCCTCGCCCTCGCGCGCCGTAAGGCGTCGCTGTTGCCAAGCGCGAAATCGGCGCTCACACCGAGGTCCGCGGCCACCGCGACGAGGTCGTCCTCTGTGAGCTGCATCGACCTCGTCATCAGCTTGATGTGCGCGGACCAGAACGCCTCGGGCGTCTGAGCATGCTCAGCGAGCTCGGCGGCCCGAAAGGAAATGCTGTTGTCCGCGAGCGGCTTGTGGCGGAAGGCATAGCAGACGCGGTTGCCAAGTTGGTCGCGTGCTTGCGCGATGCGCTCGTTGGCAGCCCTGCAGTGCGGGCAGGCGTAGCTGCCGTACTCGACGAGCGAGATCTCAGCATCCACGGCGCCGAGCACGTGGTCTGTCTCTTGGTCGACCGGACGGTCGAGACGGCCCGGGGGGATCATGAGCTGCATCACTGAACCGGTCGGGTGTTCGCGCCGGCTACGACGTCGGCGCAGCTGTCGCCGGTTTGATGACGTGGAATACACCGCCGTCAGGTGACGGCGCGTAGGTTATTTTCGTGCCGACGATGCTGCTGGGGAGCCCAGCCGCGTGTACGCGCGGGAGGAAGAGGCGCACCAAGGTGCCTAAACCCTGCTTGCTCTCTATACTGATCGCGCCGCCGCGGCCTTCGGCGAAGCGCTGGACCTGGGGGAGCCAGAGACCGGTGCCGCTGTCCATGGGTTTTGTGGAGAAATACGGGGTGAATGCCTGCGAAAGGACCTCCTCAGGCATGCCCTCCCCGTCGTCGGCGACGATGATCTCAACGAATGCCGCGGCCGCACCGGAGGAAGGTTCGACGTTCCGCGCCGCGACGGTGATCACGCCGCGGTCCGGCATGGCATCGGCCGAGTTTCGACAGAGATTGAGTAGCGCAAAGTACAGTTCTTCCGGATCAGCGTTGAAGTTCCATAAATCAGAGGCAATCTCGGTGCGGACTGTGATATCCGGACGCAACGCCCGGTCAAGCGTGCCCGCTATTGCTGTGAGGCGACTGCCTGAGACGAACTCATCGGTCGACTTGGGGCGCGGTCGCGCAGCGTCGAGGAGCTGCCGGGAAAGCAACGCGCCTCTCGTGATCGCCTCCTGCATTTTGTCGGCGGTGGCCTTTCGGTGCGCGGCTTCGCTCTGGCACTCCAGCAGCTGCAGTCCGCTCCCGATAACGGCGAGAAGGTTATTGATGTCGTGGAGGAACTGCTTCAGGTCCGCTGCCCTCACCCCTGCCCGCTCGCCAGCCGCGACCGCCCCTCCGGTGTCGGGCCGCGGACTGGTGCGGCACAAAATTCCCGAGACCTTGCCGTCGGACCCGACGAGCGGGATCTCAACGTACCTGGACGCGATGAGGCCGCTACCATCATCGCGTGCGCCCCGCACGCTTGCGTTGCTCGCACGCTGCACTCCAAGCGCAAGCCCGGCGCGGTCCCTGAGCACGACGACATCCTCCAGCGGCGGGCTTTCGACCGCGCCGGGGAATGAAACGCCGGTTGTCTCTTTGATCTGCATGTCGGACCTCTTGGCTTGCGACTGTTCAACGGAAGGCCGATTTCGGCTCTTACCCGAGGGCCGGCGACCATGGGTCGAAGATTGAGTCCATGTCGGTCAAAAGGAAAATCACCTCTTGCCATGGAGTCGATAGCCGACCGTTATCGGATCGAGAGAGACGCTTGGCGCCACCGCGGGCGCGCAGCGTTGCCCTCTGCACCGCCTCGCCCGACCAGAAACTCTCGGCCACCGAAAAGGTGTTCCACGTGCCTATCTGGATAAGCCTAAAGCGGTTATCGAGACGATCATAGCTTTACCGGTCCATTCCATGGCAATGACATTGGTGCCGCGAGCGCGGTCGTGAGGCCGAAGCGCCGCCGTACACCCGCCGCAATTAGAATTGGGAGTATAGCCATGAGCAAGTATCGCAGGACAGCCTGCCCTTGAACTCGAGCCCTACTGGATCGAAGCTCGGGGAAGGGAACGTTCGCCTCTCACGAGGAACTCGCCGCGCGCCACAGGCTTCTCTCTTCTTTCAGTGTTGGTGCGGTGGCTACCACTCGCACCGATCTCCAATTCTCCAGGGGTTGGCTCACGATCCCCGCAAATGAGGACCTCGGAAACGCCGCAGTCCAGACTGCATCGAGGGGCCTACGTCAATGCGCGCGACAAGTTGCCCTTCGACCAGTAGCGCTACGGCCCCGGACCCGTCGCCCACGAGGGCCATTCGTCGCGGGGAGTTCTTACCACCACTATGGCCCACTACCGCACCGGTGGCACACCGCGGTTCGTTGCCATCGGACGCAGATCACGCCTTCGCAGAGCGTTAAGGCTGGCGGAGCGTTTTCCTCTAGCGTAGGCCTCCAATACTCTCTGAAGGAGCCGAGCCTGCCGACAGCCGGAACAAATCTTGCTGAACTCAATCCCGAGCAGCGCCGTGGAGCAAAGCCAACACGCTAGCTCGTCGTGTCGCGCACCTTATTGTCAACGGCGCGGATCCGGGCCGAAGACTTCCAATGACCTTCTCGCGACAAGCGGCTACAGAGATGGCCGACCAAGTCCACGTCTTGTCGGTTAGCTCGGGAAGCAATCCATCGCTCTTGAGCGTAGCGCTAGCCGGAACTTTCCACGCCATCCCCTGTCTTTTGCGAAAATTTGCCGAGCGGATACGGTTCGATCCCGCCTTCACCATCTATGACCGAAAGACTCGGCCGACCCGATGAACTTGGTCCGGCTGAGCAGCGATTTTCCACCACTGAGTGCCAATGGCACTTGCCTCGCCATGTACTCACGTTCCGTGAACGCGGAAACGTCACGGAGGGGGCCCTGGACCGGTTCTCTCCTTGCTCCGCCAGTAGGACCAGTGAGCTGAAGCAACCGCTCGCAGCCTACGCGGAGGCAAAGCAGGCGCAGAACGCGAACTTAGGACTGGCAGAAGGGACTATCGACGTAAATTTCAGTGCTCTTCGCTCTTGAGCTCACCGACATGATTCTGGGTGTAAAGCTCGATCCCGATCCGGTTGATCAAATCAAGCTGCGTCTCGAGGAAATCGATGTGGTGTTCCTCGTCCGTCATCAGGTTCTCGAACAAGTCGCGGGTGACATAATCCTTCACGGAATGGCAATGCGTCGCCGCCTCTTGGTACAGCGCACGCGCGCTCATCTCGGCGGCGAGATCGCACTCGATGATTTCGTTGACGTTCTGGCCGATCCGCAAGGGATCGAGTATCTGCATGTTGGGAAAGCCCTCTAGGAATATCACACGGTCGGTGATGCGATCGGCGTGCTGCATCTCCTCGATTGATTCCTTGCGCCAGACCTTGGCCATCTCCGAGAGGCCCCAATTGGCCAGCAGCCGGTAGTGCAGCCAGTACTGGTTGATGGCAGTGAGCTCGTGACGCAATCCCTTGTTCAGATACTCGATGACTTTGGGGTCGCCCTGCATGGTGAACTCCAACAGTTGAGGCGGGTCTTGGACCCTAGGAGTTTAGAATGCTTCTGGCAAAAAACAAGCAAGCAGGCATTCCAGGCGCGAACCGAGCGGCAAATCCACCGAAGTCAGGGCGCTGCGGGCGCGACTTTGGGCTCATCCCCGGCGTCATCCATGATCTGGCTATGCGGGCAGCCGGCCTGACAGGCTAGCGCACATTCCCTGTATGCCTCGTTGATGATCGTCTTGATGGTGCGGGCGCAGCGGCCGCATTCAGCGCTACAACCAAGGCAGTCATAGATCTGCTTGGCATTGCGCGGCGCGTCGTCGGCCGTGTTGACGGCGTGGCGAACATCGTGGTCGCTGAGGACATTGCAGGAGCAAACGATCATGAAGCGCAAGAGACCTCCGGTGATGCGGCGTCGATACGGGACGGCGTCGGAGCGCGTTGAAGGTCCCAAACAACGCGGAGATGAGTGAATGGCGCACTCCAGGGAAAGTGAGCCCTTGATCCTTAGATCTCAGCAGAACTCTGTTTGATGACTCGCGGCGGCGGCCAGCTGCGGAGCCGACAGAGCACACGGCAGCGCGCCGTTGCGTATCGGCGAAAGGTTAATGTTCTCGGTCAGCGTAGACGACACAGCTGGAATCTGTTGGCCCTGGGTAGCAGCCACCACGGCGTTTCGCGTGTTGTTGAAGACCTCCTCGATTCCTTTCGAAGACCCGATGCGCTCAAGAAGAGCGGTCATCAGCTGGCTATGCAGTTCGTCCACGTCTTCGACGACTTGGCCAGGCGCCGCTGAGCTCAGGATGAGCGCGTTTTCACTCGTTTGAATAGGCGCAAGTCCGTGTGAGTAATTCCTGAAGCGTCGCTCGTAGGGATTGCGCCGCGAGGCCTCAATCACTACGAGCCGTACGCGTGCTCCGGAAGACTTGAGTTGCGAAAGGAGGCGGTCAATACTTACGCCTTGTCGGCGGACATCTTCTTCAGTCCAGATCTTCGCATCGACCGGAATCAGATAATTCTGTCCGTCAGATTGGACACCGTAACCTCCGAAATACACTAACACAATTGAGTTCAAATGTACTTTTGCCGTTAGACGATCAATTGCGCGGGTAATGTCGGGACGCGTCGCATTGTCAACGGCGTCGACCAGAAAACCGTCGTTGCGAAGAGCATTTGTCAAACCTTCCGCATCGCGTGTCATTTGAGAAAGAGGAGAGTCGGCATCGGGATAGGTTGAATTGCCAATCACTAGAGCTAGCCGATTAGTACCGACGGGGGCAGATTCACCCGACCCAATGCGCGCGCTCATAGACCGAGGCGTCTCCAACCGCATTGTCCTGTCGAGGCCGGTTGAGAACAAGCCGAGCAGGACTGCGATGCCGGCTAGTATTCTGGGAACTGTCATTTCATTACGGTCTCCAGTTCACCGAGGAAATGCTCCTTTGCGTAAGACTTGGCGTTAACAGCATTCGCGCACTCGCACCCGTCGCGTGCCCGCCGTCGCGTCCTTCAATTGCGGCGCGCGGTCCAGTAGCCCGAGCATCGTGCCATTCCTGAGTGGCCGCTCCAGGTCCCCCGACCGGACGTTGCGAACAATTTGCCCGCACCGGCGGCAACTTTGTCTTGGACCGTTACCGAAGCGCGAACCGCGCCGGACCTTGCGACGTAACCTCGAAATTTTACGAGATTGGGATGCGTGACAATTCCGTTAGTCACATCGACAGTAAAGCTGTAACTGGAATCGCAGGTTCCCCTTTGCGTCACGAAGACGAGGTCCCAAGAGCCGTCGTAGGCCGAGCGCCCATATGCTGCCGGTGCAAATGCAATGAAACAGCTTGTGGCTGTGATCATAAGCGAACGTTTTGTCATGATAGTTCTCCTATCTAGTTAGCAAGAGTTTGTCTCGATCGGTCCAGTAGTGGCGGGCATTCGCCCGGAACCGGTACGGTCTCGGATCAAAGCCATTGGGACGCTGGCGTGGAGATCGCTTCTCAGCTACCACGCGATGCGTACCCAGCCATTTAGGGCCAGGCTCACGCATATAATGACGTTCGGTCCGAAAGGGTTCACAGGCGGTCTCGAGGAGCTTGCTGCATCTGCTTTTGATACTCACCACGCATTGGCGAAGCGGCGCTATGTATGACTGAACCGCCGAGCATGCTGACTTCGATGCGACTTCTTGCCGTTTGCCGCACCTACGACGCGGACCGCCTTTGGATCGCCAACGGCACTTGCGATCATCGCGTATCAGCGTGTCTTGGCGAAGTGAAGCACTAGCAGTGACTTCCAGATGCCCTTCTGGAATGCGGAGCCGACGAGTTCGAGGCTCGATGTGGAAGGACCTCCGTGTGCCCGCCGAGAAATGGCTGAGCTGGTCCTCCGCGCGCTCAAGGATCGGGTGGTCAACAGCCTCCAAGAGTTCGCCAAGGCGCACGCGCTTTAGATCGAAGGGTTCCGAGGCCACCGCTAAGGTTTTGTGGCTCATGAGTTTAAGGGGGTCCCCCGGTGTTTCAACAGCTTTATAGAAAAACGTCACGTCGACCTCCGTTAGATTGACCGCGCCGTGTCAGCGTTGCGGCTTTCGGACGGGCCGTTGCTGTTTCGTACGCACGCGGTAGTCCTTCAAGCTTTGGGTATATTGAGGAGACGACTTCGAAGGCGTGAAGTGCACTTCAGGCTTTGGCGGGGGCACGATGTTTCCATGAACTCGGTCATCCTGTTTCGCTGTCGAGCTTGTCGAAGCATGCGAATAGCGGCTCGCTGGAAACGGCGATGTAGAGACCAGACTTCCTGTTGTCCCAGTATTCGTTGGAGAAGGGAACGCTCGGTCCCATCAGTCTGCGTCTCGCGATACTGCTCGGAGTCAACTTCGAGACCGCTTCGGCGGTGTTCCTGTAGGTCGGCATCCGCCGTACTCCGTGGTGTGCTACATTGAAGATATGTACCGGGTCGTCGACCGTCCAATCACCTCCAGCTATCGAAACGATGCCATGAGTTTGCGCGAGCGGTCGCCGGCGGCGACGGCGTCTGCTTCGATCCCGGCTGAGGTCGGGTTAGGCTCTTTGCGTCCTGCGAAGTACCGGCCGAGAAGTTTGTCGCGTTTGTTCTCGGGCATGTCCCCCGGTCTCACCGCGGGTTTAGGAAAGGCTGCGCGGTTTCGTGCGACGTATGCGCACCGCCCGCGCAGCGAGCGCGGGGGTCAATTCGCCCCCTGATGCTCTGAAGGATCATTTCTGAGCCCGGTGCCAGAGCCATCAAAGCGGTGACCGAGGCGAGCGCCGCCGCGGTCCATATCACGTGCCGGCATGCCTGAACAACAGTAACGGATGCAAAGGGCTGACGCGCAGTACAGGATCGGCAATGGCGGGGCCAACGACAGTGCCGCCGTCATGCTGATGGACTAGCCCAACGCCGGCGTCTCGAGATCTAAAGCGCTCGCGGAATTGAGAGAGTTGAAACACGACGCCGATCTGGCGCGGCGCGTCGCGTAACTTGGCAACAGCGAAGGTTGATCACGGGGTCTTGCTACGGCTTAAAGTGCCCGCAGCACATCACGCCCGCTTCCGCGAGCTCGAGCAAGCGCTGATCCGGTCAGGTACTGCATCTTTGACTGGAAGGCGAGATGGGGGCGTTCAGAGCCGCCGGTTCCACCCCGGTCAGCGCGGCGAGCAGCTGAGCACGAAGTCTTTGACTGCGACATCAGTGCCCGATCGGCGCTCGGCCGATGACCTGCCGTTATGGACTGCATGATCAACAAACATGAGCGCCGCGGTGCGACGCGTCCTAGTCTTCGAGGCGGTCCGGTCGCTACCGGTAGCTGAAAAGTCGGCGTTGGTTGCTTCGTCACCAACCGAATAATCGTTGGCGGTCTAATGGAGGATCAAATGCCACGCATTTCCATTCCGAAACGCGAGGACGCTCCGGCGGGCTCCAAGCCGATCCTCGACAACGTCGACAAGGTGCTGGGCTTCGTGCCCAACCTGCACCGCCTCATGTCGATCAGCCCGAACGTGCTCTCCGGCTGGGCTACCCTGATGGCATCACTTGCTAAGACGCTGGACATCAAGACGAGAGACGGGATCGCGCTGGCGGTGTCTGAGGCGGACGGGTGCGACTACTGCCTGGCCGCGCACAGCTTTATGGCGGGCAATCTAGCCAAAATCCCAGCGGATGAAATCGAGTTGAACAGGGAGGGCCGCTCGACCGATCCCAAGCGCCAGGCTGCGGTCGCCTTCGCGAAAGCGCTCATCGAGACGCGCGGCAAAGTTTCCGACGCCCAGTTTACGGCCGTCAGGGATGCGGGGTGGACAGACGCCAACATCGTCGAGATGATCGCGCTGACTGCTCAGTTCTTGTTGACGAACTTCATCAACAATGCGGTGCAGACCCCGATCGATTTTCCCGAGGTCAGTCCCGCGAAGGCGACCTAATGCGAGTTGCCCTCCTTTACGGAGGAGAGGACTGGAGAAACCAATGTCTCGACACTCCTGTCGGCTTGGTGTTAAACGTGTGTACGAGCTGCCCGAGGGCTCGGACGGCACGAGGGTGCTCGTCGACCGCATCTGGCCGCGCGGACTCACGAAGGAGCATGCCAGCGTGGACGTATGGCTGAAGGACATCGCTCCGAGCGGCGGCCTCAGGACCTGGTTTGGTCATGACCGGAACCGGTGGCGCGAGTTTCACAAGCGATACTTCGAGGAGCTCCGCGCCAATCGCGCCGCAGTCGAGCACCTGACAAATCTTGCATTGACGGGCAAAGTCACGCTGCTCTTCGGCGCGCACGATACCAAGCGCAACAACGCCGTAGTGCTCGCGGACTATCTCGCGGCCCGCTAATCGGGGGTGATGTACGGAATCGGAAGCTCGCTCAAGTTGTCGTCATAGCTTGCCGCCGGCCCGATGCCGACGTTATCGTTAGCGCGGATCTCGGCGCAAGGCCCAGCGTCCGCTTGGCGAGACACATGTTCGCAGCCTGCATCAGTTGTGCGCGGCCTCGTCGCCAGGCGTTCCTTCGAGCTTGATGGAGCGCTCGAAGCAGTCGCAGCCGCCATCCCTGACATGGTGGTACGACACGGCTACTGCGACGTCGGATAGCGGCATTTTCCGCCTTCGCGCCTGCAGCCGTGTGGTCATCGCCGTGCATGCGGCGAGCGAAGCACTTAGCAACTCGTCGGGGCCGCCCCCCGGTGCCGCCCCTGCTGTCGGGGCCGCGATTGAGAACACCGATGCGCCGGCACGGCCGTTAAGCGTGCCAGCGTCGTCAAGGTCTCCGGCCACCTCAGCCTGTGGCGGAGAGGTCCATCATCGTTCGAATTCGTCATCGTGCTTTCCTTTCAGAGTTTGACTTGGGTCTTGGCTGGCGAGCCGAGCAGGTCAGTGCACGATCGGTTTACACGGACCTTTCCGCGCGCCTCCGGCTCACGCTCGCTAACGACGAGAGCACGTAAGCCCTGATCACCACTGGACGACAGAAGGACGCTTCGAGGGATCGCCCAAGCCAGCGCAACGAGGCCGCTATGATGTTCGAGCGGAACACGATGAGGAGCCAGACGAGCGACGCGTTAGCAGACCCCGGATTTCAGCGATGCCTCGGCCTACGCCGTCCTCATTTCGGCGGGTCTCCTTGATCGTGTTCGTCGCTGTCACCTCGCGAGAGCGACGCTGGCTGCTCCGCGGCTCGCGACTTCGCCGACGCACGGTCTAATTCGCAGCTGGGCGGCCTTCACGACGGAGCGGTTTCAGGCGTAGAGGGTCTTACCGCCCTGGGCCTCTGCATAGTACTGAGGTGCCTCGCGACGGTCGTATTTGCCATAATCGCGTACGATCCGCACTGTCCGAACCCGTGCCGTCTCATTCGGCGCGTAAGCGTCCTCGTAGGCCCGCGCTGCACCGGCGTCCTTCCAGGATATGAGCAGAATCAGGTCGCCGGGCGTAAGTACGGCCTCGAAGATGTCCCAGGACGTGGTGTCGGGAGCCCACGGGTTCAGGCCGAGCCACTCGGCGCAATCGTACGGGTTGTCGGTTTGCTTCCACTCCCCGGGGCGAGTCGCGTTGATAAGCGTCACCGTCGTTCCCTCCCCGACTTCGGTCTCATCGAGCCTTTGCTCAGTGACTGCGTACCCCGTCGGCACCTGATTGTCGGCAGTGATCTGGCCGACGCGCAGGTGATAGTCCGCGAGGATTTCCTCGCGCCCCTTCTGCTGAACCTCATGATGACGCCGGTGGGAGCGCCAGCGGACAAGCGACTTCTCGTCCCGCCAGTTTGAAAGCGAAAGGATCCAGCCCTCGCGAATCAGGCTCTTGTATCGGATATTGTCGACGAAGCCATCGACCTGCTCCAGCTCGGGGTGCAGCCTCTTGGCGTTGTCGAAATAGTCATCCCGGCTCTCTTTGTTGGGGAGCATCTCAAAAATCACTGAAAACATACTCGTATCTCGCTCCTAGAGTGCTGCGACGCAGTCGATTCTCGACGTAGAATTGCCCGGTCGATCGAGGGTCTAAGCACGGCAGTGTAGCCGTTGGCCCCATCAGCCGCACGGAAACATGCTGTCCCTGGGTGTAGCCGGACGTTTCGGATACGGTTGCGAAAGAAGCTCTTCATAGCGGCGTCCTCCGGGATCTCGACCATCGCGCAGCTCTGCCATCGCCCGGGTTGCGAGAACCGCTTCAGTCATTCGCGTATGGCTGCTCTCTGCGGGCGAGAGCCGCGTAAGCCCGCTAAGCGGCCGTGCGCCGGATGAGCAAGGTACCGTTATGCACTTCCGCGCGGCGAATGAAAAATGACATCACGCCATGAAGTCGATAGTCGCTGGTTATGACCGCCCTCCGCCTTCCGCATCGGACTCGCGTGCACCCGACGCCGGCTCCTCCAGCAGCACGGTCAGCGTCCTGACCGCCTCCGTTAGCTTGAGGATTTCACGCTCGCGCAGTTGGTCGATCTTCTCATGCAACAACTCTATCTCGAGCTCCGCCTTCACGTTGATCCGTAGTCGTTCTCCGCCGCCTCGCGATCGATGTCCTGCTGCCGGTTGTGGCTCATCATGATGACTGGCGCGGCGTCGGCCGCCTGGAACGAAAGCGCGAGATTGAGAAGAGTGAGCGGGTAAGGATCCGAGCGCCTGATCGTCCCACCAGGTTGCCCATGTCCAGACGCACAGGATCACGCTCTGGATGATGATGAAGGTCCACGATCCCATGACCGCGGCGACCGCGTCCGCTATCCGTGTGGAGTCAGGAGCGCAACCGTCGGTGGCTCATCGATATCCTGAAGCCGACGTGAGCGGCGCGTTCGTCTGAGGTCGACGAGCAGGGTTTGCTCGGCCGGCTCCATGCCTCCGAGACGTCCCGCCTTGAATTCCACGCAGCTAGCACCCCTTCCGCTCGACCGCGAGGTCGACGCGGCCAGGCAACTGCCACGTTCTGATCGCGTTTGGTGAGCCGTGGAGGTTCGTGGCGGTCTCCGCGAGGGCGCGTCCCGGTACCTGGCGCCGGCAGCTGACGTCCTCCCCGAGCACGACGATCAGCTCGGATGCAGAGGCAACAGGCCGCACTCCCAACCGGCACTGGAGAAGTTTGCTGGCGTGCCCCCCGTCGAGCGAACACTCTGAGTGACGAGAGCCGATCGTTTATCTCTCGAGACGCTCGCGGCGAGCTACACGGAATCAGAAGCGAGCGCGAAGGCCGTCAGGATCACGATGGAGCGCGGCGGTGAACGCCACTTCACCGCAGACGGGAGCGATCCTAAGTCGCCGTGCCCGGCTGAATCGAAAAACGTCAACTGCGGTCTCGAGTGCAGCTTTCCATGCGTTTCAACTCTCCTCGGCGGGTCGATGCTCTCCGCTCCCTGGGGAGATGCCCGAGAACAAATTCGCCTGGCTAGTATTTCGCAGGACGCAAAGAGCCTCACCCGACCTCGGCCGGTCAAGGTTGAAGCTGACGACGTCGCCGCCGGCGACCGCTCGCGCGAACGGGCTGGATTCGCTTTCCGTGAAGACTTCCGCCCGGTGACGCCGTACCGCAGTCCCTGGTACACGCCTTCGCCGTAGCCCGATTCAAAGTCCTGTTGCAGCAGTGTCAGACCCGCCTCCTGGGAGAAGTTGAATAGGCCCTTGCAAATTGAAACACCTCCAATGTCGATCCTCATGGCATCGTTTCGATAGCCGGAGGTGATTGGACGGACGACGACCCGGTACATATCTTCAACAATGTAGCACACCACGGAGTACGGCGAATGCCGACCTACAGGAACAACCCCGAAGCGGTCTCGAAGTTGACTGCCGAGCAGTATCGCGAGACGCAGACTGATCGGATCGAGCGCTCCCTTCTGCAACAAATCCTGGGACAACAGGGAGTCTGGTCTCTGCGTCGACGTTTCCAGCGAGCCGCTCTTCGCATGCTTCGACGAGCTCGACAGCGAAACGGGATGGCCGAGTTTCACGGAAAGCGCGAGCGCCCGCCAAAGCCCGAAGTGAACTTCACGCCTTTGAAGTCGTCTTGTGCCCATTGCGTACGCCGTTTCTTGGTCAACGCGAAAGCGGAATGCAAGCAGCAGTCCTGACTTCACTCTACCAGAACGTCGGCGTTTTCCGCTCGCTTCTGCACTATCCCGGTGAGTCGTTCTTGAGTATGGCCGAGTGATTGGATGGTTGACACACCCAAGACTGACTCCACCCCAACGGCCCCAATCCAAAGGAGCCGGTTTTGGGAAGTCCGGATGAAGGGGACCGTAGTGTCGAGTGTTACCCCCGAAGAGAACTGCGGTCCTCTCATTTCGGCTTGTTACCTGATCGTCAGGTGCGTGCTCGCGAGCGCCCTAATGTTGACGATGAACCTGCCATCTTCCAACGGCCATGATGCAATGCACCCGGAGCTGAACCCGTGGTTTGCGAAACTCCGTAGTAAGTCTGGCCCCTGCTGTGATGGCTCCGACGCCCTACATCTGCGGGATGTCGAATGGACCACTCAAAACAAGAAGGAAAGCCATTACAGGGTTATGGTGCCCAAGACCGCCGACCTCTACAGATCCGCCTCCAACGGTCAGGACATGAAGAAGGGCGATACCGAGTGGGTTGATGTTCCCGACGATGCCCTCGTTACCGAGCCGAACATGGACCATAGCACGTTGGTATGGGTGTGGTATAGCTCCGGTTTTCAGATGACCGACCAACCGCACATTCGCTGCTTCATGCCGGGAGCGCTGACATGACCGGCGATGTTCATGATTGCGCCGCGCTCGAAATGAAAAGCGGCATCTCGAGGCCGCAAGTGTCCTCCAGAACGGTGACAGCTCGCAGGCATACACGGAGACAGAGGTCCGCTCCAAGCACTGAGACAGCCACCTCGGCCATATTTTACCTGACGGGGCGTTGCCACAAGGAAGGGCTGAGATACTGCGTCAACTCGGCCCCCCTTCGCGTAATCCACCGCGACCAATTGGGGTGTGAGCGATTCGGCGAGTACGTGAGGTTCTTTGCAAAGCAGGAGGCCTGAAAATGGCAGGGACTACAGAACGCGCGATCCTGGCAGGCGGCTGCTTCTGGGGGATGCAGCAGCTGGTGCGGCGCCTGCCCGGTGTGATCTCAACGCGGGTCGGCTACTCCGGCGGCGACGTCGAGAATGCCACGTACCGCCACCACGGCACACACGCGGAAGCGATCGAGATCACGTTCGATTCGAGTCAGACTAGCTTCCGCGACCTGCTTGAGTTCTTCTTCCAGATCCACGATCCGACGACTCTCAACCGGCAGGGAAACGACCAGGGTGCAAGCTACAGGTCGGCGATTTTCTACATAAACGAGGATCAGCACCGCGTCGCACAGGAGACCATCGCCGACGTCGAGGCCTCAGGGCTGTGGCCGGGCAAAGTGGTGACCGAGCTTTCGCCCGCTGGCGATTTCTGGGAGGCGGAGCCAGAGCACCAGGATTACCTGGAACGCTATCCGAACGGCTACACTTGCCATCGTGTTCGTCCACAATGGAAGTTGCCGCGCAGGAACGCCGCCTGACGGGCGATTGCGTTGTCGGTGGCCTGCGGCGCGCGCGCAGCCCCGCGGCGGGTGTGTCGTAAGCGTTTGCAAACTGCTCTCGCCGCTCCTGCGAAGTCGCTCAGAACGCGACAAGGTGGTGAGGTTTGGACGGCCGGGCAAGGCCTCAGATTCTCGGCCCTGGATCATTCCATGACGTTTGGCGTGCGCGAGTCTATGCGCGTTGAATGGCCCATTTGATTTCTCGTGAGGACTTGGAACTGCCTTTGCGCATCCGTTCCAATCGGCGCTCGTGCTCAGGTGGCCTTGAGCAGTTCTAGCGATAGTCCGGCACACGAACGAGTAGGACGGAAAACCGATTTCCGTCGCGGGCGCAACGGACCCAGTCGATGACCGATGCGGGCTCTGCGAACCTGGCACCTCACATACGCGACCTGCTTTTTGTGGCGATCGCTCTCGCTGATCTGACGGACTACGGCCATTCGATGAGCGGTTCACATTCCTGTTCAATGCCTAGTACGAGACACTGAGGCGCGGCTGCAGCGTCCTCGGCGCGTCATGATCACGCGGGCCGGCAATGGACGAAGTCTAATAGCGCGCGCATGTCGACCCGAGCAGTCGCTAACTTGGTTGCTCCCGGGCCGGGGAGGTCGCTGGGCTGATCGAGCTCGGATGTAACATGAGCGGCCTAAGGGCCGGTCGGGGCCGCGTAAGTGGCAGACCCCGAACGGCCAGCACGGGACGATGACGCTGAAGTCTCACCTCATCGATCCGACCCGCCCGTCGTGCACGTCAGCTACTTCGAGGCTCATGCGCTTGCCAGGTGCTCTGGAAATCGGCTGCGGAGCCAGAGCGCAAAGGGTCGAGATGGACGGCAACCTAGGCCCAAATCCGCGTCCCTACCGAAAGCTGGGATGCAGCAGATGTTCGACGACGTCTGAGAGTGGATGCCCAACCCACTCTCGCCTTACACGCGCTTCGGCGTGGTTGGTGAGTAAAATTAGGCCTTTTTGCGGGGCCGCTCTTGCGTGACGGCGCGGGGCCATGGCCGCGCGTAATGCATAGAAAAGCGCGAGACGGCAACAAGGAAGCGAACACGAAGCTGAAGCGGCTTCTGGCTGACGCCATGTTGACAATGCGGCCTTGAAGGATCTCCTGGGAAGGAAATGGTGACGCTCGCGGGGAAGCGGAAAGCTGTCGCTCATCTGGTGGATGCTCACGGGATGAGCGAACGGCGGGCGTGTAAAGCGGCTGCTGCCGCATGACCATGAGATATCAGACAACCCAGGCTGACGCTGCTAACCGCCGCCAGCGCCTGAGGGCGATTGCTCACGAACGCCGCCTGCATTCGCAGCTCGGATGGAGAACCCGTCCGAGTTCGCCATGACCTGCCGCCCGCGCCAGGATCTGGCGCTGCGCTACCCGAAAGGCTCCGCGCCAGCTCCCGTCGCTCGCACCGCCCAACCGGGCAAATCCGCCGGCAAGAGCGAACTCAAAACTGAAAAAACTTGGGGGCAACGTCAAGGGCAGAGCGGCGACGCGAGACGCGCCGCTGCCACAGGGAATTGGCAGTTAAGTGGGCAAGAGGTTATTCATCGGTGAAGCCTACGACCGGACAATTCACGAGATTCCCCGTCGTCTTCACGGGCCCGCCCGCAGGACTCACCAGCAAGCCTGACGCACTTTTTGCTTCGAGATCGTCGCCGTCAGTGATCAGTTTCCGTTGATCCTTCGAGATAGCCTCCTGGGTCCACTCGGCGAGTCGTACGTCCCACATCGGAGAGTATCCGGCGCTGATCTCCTTGAAGTGCGCGAGGATGTCGAGCGAGGGGCCCTCTCCGTTGATGGCACTGTCGAGCCCCTGGCGGTTCGGATCGTTCTCACCCATCTTGCCGTTCACAATCGTATAGATCACCTCAATCGCGCCGCTCTGAAGAATGTCGCTTTCCGCAGGCGCAAAGGTGGACGACTCGAGGGTCGCCGACTCCTCGGAGTTTGCGTCAAAACTAAGATAACGCAGGTGTTTGCCGTTTGCGAAGCCAAACCGGAGTTTCAAGTCAACGGTACCTTTGTCGGGACAGATGCTCGCCACGGAGTCCGTCACGACAGAGTAATCAGGACTGCCGTTGCAGAACGCGATTTTCGCGGGCTCGACATTAAAAGCGATGACTGGAGCGTTAAAGACAATGTCCTTGCGATTAGCCACCCGAGCCAATGGGCTGTAGTGCACATCCCCGACAGATCCGGCTCGGGCCGTCCTAGGCGGAAAAAAATGGGGCGCCTCCCCCCCCACCAACGTTTGTGACGGTGAGAAATCGACCCGGCCCGATTGGAACGTGAAGTTACCCGACTCATCCATTTCCGCAACCCGTGTGCTCGTCAAGTCTTTTGCCTTAGCGAGACTCGGCGCCCATGTGAGCCCCATGTCTTTCGAAGTAGCGTAGTCACTTACGTCGGTAAGCACGAACCAAACAGTTTCTCCCGAGGCAAGACGGCCGCGATGGAGCGGCAGGGTCACCACCTCCCGTACAAGGTCCACTTTGCCCGACGTGAGGAATTGCTTTGTGATTTTTTTGTAGGTTACCGGACCGGCTGCTAGACTCCCTTGGGGTGCCGAAAACGACAGAAGAAAGATCATCATCGATCCACAAATGCATCTGCTGAACTTTTTACTGTGCTTCATGACCCTACCTTTTTCTGCATCCAGTCTGGTATTACCCACGCATCTGGTCTTACCCACGACATCCAAGCGGACGTGGCTAACGATCCGTCACTTCTTTAGCCCGGGATAGCCATGGACATAGATCCAGTCAGTCGCCTTGGCTGGGATGTGGCAGCCCAGGCAATCTGAACGAAAGTTCGTTGAGGTCGTTTTCACGGAATCGCCCGCGTCGAACCAAGACCAGCCCCAGCCGTTGCCCCACAACTTATTATCGGGGTGGCTGTTCTTACCGTCCTTCACCATCATGAACCAACCTTTGAGAAGTTCTTGATGGCTGACCGTTCCAGTCGTCATATCCGAAGTGGCCGCGTCGTAAACCTCCTTCACCAGGATCGAACCTTGGGGAAATTCGCCCGTTGTGCGATAGCTTGCCGCAGTTCCGGGCGAAGCGTAGACGACGTGAATTTGCTTAGCGCCTTTGTCACCTGCGACAGACCAACTCCCAAGGAATTCGTAGGTGGTTCGGTAGTTCTTCGGGATATGCATGTTGCCTGCCGCATCAACAAGTTGTTCCTGCGCAGGGGCGGGCTGGCTGGCTACGGGCTGCGAAACAAGACACCCGACCGTAACTACGATGAATGACGCGGACGCCACGGCCGCACTTCTGAGAAATGTCATCACAGGGTTTCCTACTTTGTAATCGAAGGATTCTGGCTGGGCGGCATTTTTTTAGAAGAGTTCTGGCCAGGCGGCACCGGCACCTGGTCGAGCAACACGTAGAACTGCGTCCATACGTCATCCCGTTTCGCACTCGCAATGTGGCAATAGGCGCATTCCTCGATTGGCCGGACTTTCGCGGTGGCTGCCTTGGGTTCATGGTGGTTGAAGTTGTAGTAGCCCCAGCCGTTGGTTGCCTTATATCTCTCGCTGTCCTTGACCGTCACATCCGCGCCGTTGAAGGCGCCCGGGAAGAATCCCTTCCCAGATGGCTCAGTTCTCGAACCATCCGGATGAGTGGCGGGCTGCATGAGCTGCAGTTCTTTCACGAAGATTGTTCCCTCGGGGAACAGACCTGTTTTCTTGTAAATATCGTAAGAACCAGGCTCGATATAGACGTTGTGAAATTCAGGGAAGTTTGCTTGAGGGGGGTTTAAGAAGTTTGGCGTCAGTGGCGAACCGACATAAACCCATTCGTGGAAGTTCTTTGGCAGAATAAGCTCGCCATCTTTCGTGTATTCAGGAAGATACCGGCCGGTGGCGTGCCAATCGTCGGGTGGTGGTAGCTGTGGTTGCTGTGCGAAGACTGCGGTCGCTATAGCGCTAGCACCGAGGACGGCGGATAGTGCTAATACTGTGCGTCTCATGATCTCTCTCCTCTGACCAGCTATAATGTCACCGAATGCTGTAGTAGCGGCATTCGTGCGCAGGCGGTCTCATCAACTACGCACAAGTCAGATTAAACGTGCGTGCCTATGTGCGGAAGCAACGATGGGGCATGCAATTGATACCCGTCGGGAATGATGTCCTCTCGAACTACCTATGTTTGGCGATAACGAGCGTTTCGCCCGCGCAACGCATGCCGAAATGATTCGGAGTCACCGGCGTGACAATCGATTGATTGGAGAGATTGCGCTTTGGCAATCTAATCCGCGCGATGTTACTCACCGCGAAGCGTGCGGCGTTGTGCTCCATCGTCCAGCTAAAGCACTTCGTTTCGAGTAGGCCTGGTAGCGTAGCCTGCCCGAACTGTTTCGCGCTTCCTGTCCAGCTCAAGAGCCTGCTTTTGCAAGCATGCCTTGCATGCTCACCGCTAGTCGGCCGGCGAGCCCCACCTTGGCCTTGCTCATGTTGGCGATCCGCAGCGGCCCAGCTCTTCAGTTGTGAACAGCCCCTGAGCGGCTTGGTAGCATGATATGGGCAACATCGTAGAGTGCCATGCGCAACGAACCATTGCCCAGCTTGCTGATCCGGCCCGTGTAGTCCGATCTCGCTGGACTGATGCTATTCCGGTGCTCAGGACAACCTCGTGACCCTAGTGGCGTTTGCATCTGCGCGCCGAGCGCATCGTGCAAGGCCTCGAAGGACGAAGGCACAGAAGCGCTTCGCTGGAAACGAATGTTGATGCGACCCGCTTCGCCGCAACTGACCGCGCGACGCTGGATCCCAGCACCTCAGGCGGTAGTTCGCCCTCGTGCATAAGGATCTCGGATCTTCTCCGGCAGCATCGCCGAGAAGATCCGCTTTGTCGGCGGGAGGCCTGATCGACCAGGTGCGCAGGGCGTGACCAAAGCGGCAGCCGATTGTTTCACCACGCGCCGCCGCCAGAAGGATACGACACGTCGGTCGGCAGGCGCGGAGTGACTCTCTCAATCGGTCAACGCCAGCGCCTCGCTATCGCCCGCGCGATCGTGAACGGCGGCTTCCACGCTCGACTCGGGAACGAGCGAGTTGGAGTAGGCGCTGATCGCACAACGACTGACGCACCACGATCCTGGTTGCTCATCGGCTTGCCACCATACAAAGGGCGGACCATACCGTCGTCATGGAAAGGGCCGCATCGTAGAACAGGTATGCATTCTGACCTCGCGCAAGGCACGTCTCTACGCTCTGCAATTCAGCCGCTGTCACGGAGAGGACGGCAAAGCCGCCTCGCTGATAGTTGCACCAGAACGGGCGTGCGGTTTTCCGAAATGGACGCAGGCGGGCCAGTTGTAAGCTGGCTCAGGCGGCACCCGACCATAACCGGACCTCATGCAAACTATAACTAATACGAGCGCGAATGCGTGATGAGCTACGGTCGAGGGACGGTCAGGAGAGATTGAGATGGACGATCTGGACGTACCAGCGAGTTGGCAAGCAAGGCATCGGCCACACGGAAACGTCAGTAGCAGACGTTTGTGTGTGGACGTAGTGCCGGGGGAACGAGCATTGACGCCGCCCAACGGGACGTTCGCTGCGGACGATCACAATTGTGCGGCCGAAGCTTACGAGCGTCATTTCCACGGCTGTCTTGAGCGCCTGCACGGGGAGCAACGTTATCGCGTCTTCGCCGACATCGAACGGATCTCCGGCCGCTTCCCAGCCGCGAAATGGCGCCGGTCTGACGGAACTGTTAGGGAAATCACGGTTTGGTGCTCGAACGACTATCTCGGTATGGGACAGCACCCGGAAGTCGTGAGTGCACTGACCGCAGCGGCACACCGCTGCGGCGCAGGAGCGGGTGGAACGCGCAACATCGCCGGCAATAATTCCCCCTTGGTTGATTTGGAGGGCGAGCTCGCTGATCTGCATGGCAAGGAGGCGAGCCTCGTCTTTACCTCCGGGTACGTATCGAATCAGGCCAGCATCTCGACGATCGGTAAGCTGATCCCAGGCTGCGTGGTCTTATCTGATGCAGATAACCACAATTCGATTATCGAAGGCGTCCGCCAATCAAATTGCGAAAAGCGGATTTTCCGGCACAACGATCTCGGTCACCTTGAGTCGTTGCTGCGCGAGGCAGGAGACCGCCCCAAGCTTGTCGTGTTCGAGTCCGTATACTCGATGGATGGCGATGTGGCGCCGATCGGCGCCATCTGCGACCTCGCGGACCGGTATGGCGCGATGACCTACCTCGATGAGGTTCACGCGGTTGGCCTCTATGGCGGTCACGGTGCCGGGATCAGCGAGCGTGATGGCGTGATGCACCGCGTGACCGTGATCGAGGGTACCCTCGCCAAGGGATTCGGCTGCGTTGGCGGCTATATCGCGGCGTCGCGATCGATTTGCGACGCGGTGCGCAGCTTCGCGCCCGGATTCATCTTCACGACGGCACTCCCTCCACCAATTGCCGCCGCAGCCCGTGCGTCCGTTCGTTACCTGAAGCACTCGTCTGCCGAGCGCGAAGCACACCAACGGCAAGCCGCTGCAACGAAGCGGGCGCTCAAATCCGCCGGGCTTCCAGTCTTCCCGACCGACACCCACATCGTGCCTGTGATTGTCGGCGATGCGGAATTGTGTAAGGCGGCAGCCGATCGTCTTCTAGAGCGCCACGCCATTTACATCCAGCCGATCAACTATCCGACCGTTCCCCGTGGGACCGAGCGTCTCCGCATCACGCCCTCGCCATATCACGGCGATAGCCACATAGCGGAACTCGCAGCTGCGCTCGCTGAGACTTGGGAGACCCTCTCTCTTGCCTGAGACCCGTGCTTGGGAGCGCCCCCTTCGCAACCGCCTCCCCCAACATTGTGCATCGGAGGGGCATCGGCTACCCGGCGGGCGCGGACCGCGCTGGGAAGGCCTCGCGCCTCCCAGGTTGCGGCCGAGGCAGCCAAGTTGGGGCGACGGACCAGCCAAAGAAAGCCGTTTGAGGAGAGACCCGCCCCTTTTCGACACGCTTTCGGTTAAAAGATGTGATGCGACCCAATCCACTCCTTCTATCACGCTGCTACGTTGCGTGGGTCATCGCGTGGCAGATCTTGCTGCTTACGATCACAATAGGGCTCGCATTCTTCTGATGGGCAGCCCCGAAGAATTGACCTTCGTCATCCTGTTGGGCGGTTCTCCCCAACGGCGCCGCCCTTCGTTCGAACATGCTGATCCAGAATCGTTCATTTCGATAAGCCCTCCAACCCGGCGTTCGAAAGCGATCCGAGCGAGACAACGGGCAACCGGAAATAAAAATGGATATCACGCAGCGGTGTCATCTCTTGATCGAGGATCTGTCCGTCGCGCGCGGCGAGCGCGTGGTGTTAGGCGGAGTGTATTTGCAACTTGGCTCGAGCCAACTCGCCGAGGTGACGGGTCCCAATGGCGTGGGCAAATCCACTCTTTTGCGCGCTATCGCCGGTTTCTTGCCATTGGGATCTGGTCGCATGTCACTGGTGGAGTCCGAAGCCATGGATTCAGCGCCCTTGGCAGAGCGCCTCCACTACGTGGGTCATCTCGACGGGCTGAAATCAGCGTTGACCGCTCGCGAAAACCTCGAGATCGGCCTGGGAATTTTGGGCCAAGGTCGGCTAACCCCGTTAGACGCGCTGGAGCGTCTGGAGTTAGCCCACGTTCTCGATCTGCCCGTTGGCTATCTCTCCGCGGGGCAGCGTCGCCGTGTCGCATTGGCCCGGCTCCTGGTTGCCGATCGCCCTCTATGGCTGCTCGACGAGCCGCTAACCGCGCTAGACCGGCACGCACGAGCCTTGCTCAAGACTATTGTCGCCGACCATCTCGGAAGCGGAGGATTGATGCTCGCCGCGACCCACGAACCACTCGGTCTGCCGGGGACAATCCAAGTCAGGCTCGGAGCGAGGTGAGTGTCTTCCCGCTGAGGGGCGGCCGGCATCCTTATAGCCGTCTGTCTCAAGGTCGGGGGAGAAGAGGTCACGCCGCTTTTCCGAGTTCCCCGGAATGGTCTCGACGCAATGGCGACGCCGGATCGGGGCCATGATCCGTATTCTCCTCGTCGTCTTTCTTCGCGACGTCACGCTGGCGCGTCGCATCGGCGGAGGCGGAGTTCTTGGCCTGGTCTTCTTCCTCAGTCTCGTAACTGTGGTGCCTTTCGCGATTGGACCTGACCTGCGCTTGCTATCGCGCATCGGTCCAGCCATTCTGTGGATAGCGGCGCTCCTCGCGAGTCTATTGGGCCTTGACCGTCTGTTCCAGGCGGATCACGAGGACGGTTCGCTGGAGCAGATGTTGTTGTCGCCGACGCCGCTAGAACTCATTGTTCTGGTGAAGTGCGTGGCCCACTGGTTTGTTACAGGGCTACCGCTCGTTCTGCTCTCGCCTTTGTTTGGCCTGATGTTGGACTTGGACGGCTCGGCGCTCTGGGCGGTAGCAGCGACCTTGTTGGTGGGTACGCCAACTTTCACCTTCCTGGGAGCGATCGGTGCAGCGCTTACCGTCACGCTGCGGCGGGGTGGTCTTCTGCTTTCGATCCTCGTTGTACCGCTAGCCGTACCAGTGCTGATCTTCGGTGTCTCCGCCGCGCAGAGTGGCACAGCGCCCGTTCTGACACCCTTCCTGGTTCTCTGCGCTCTGGGACTTGCATCCATCGCCCTCGCCCCAATCGCCGCAGCCGCGGCACTTCGCGGGGCGGGAGAATGACAAGCGCATGCAGCGGAAGGGTTTGCTTGGGAGCTCCCCGTCGCGGAGCGACTCCGCACGCTTCCCAAGCTAAGACGACTTGATCATCGGGCAATGCCTATAGCGGAGTATCCGCGTCTAACAAGGCCGCGAGCCGATCCCGCTCGGCTTGGCTCAAGGGCGCCGCCGGCGTAGGTTGCAGGCGTCGCAATCTGAACAGGAGAGCGATCCCGCCCGCTGCGAGCACCAAAGCCGGCATTCCCCAGAGGAAGGTGGTTTCCAAGTCGAGCGGTGGTCTCAGCAGGATAAAGTTCCCATAACGCTTCACCAGAAAGTCGCGGACCTGCTCGTCGCTCTCGCCGAGGTTAAGGCGTTCGCGCACCAGCAGTCGGAGGTCCCGCGCGAACTCTGCTTTCGAATCGTCGATCGACTGGTTTTGGCAGACCAGGCAGCGCAGTCCGGCGGAAATATCGCGCGCGCGCGCCTCAAGGTAGGGGTTGGGCAGGACCTCGTCTGGCTGCACCGCCCTGGCCAAGCCAGGCGCGAGGCCTGCGTATACGATCGAAAGCAGAAGAATGCGACGAAGCGGCGTCATTCGGCGGCCTGCGGCGTTGCTGCCGGGTTAGCTGGGGCGCGGACGCGAACCGCGCGGCGCGCAAAGCCGATTCTGAGGCGTCTATCAGACAACGACACGATCCCTCCAAACGCCATGATGACGCCGCCTATCCAGATGGCCGTCACGAGCGGCTTCCAGAACATGCGCGCATCGATCGAACCATCCGCGTGCTGGTCCCCAATCGAAATGTAGATCTGGCCAAAACCCAGCGTCACGATGCCTGCCTCGCTGACGGTAGTCTGTCGTACGGGAAAACTGCGCTTGGCGGGCTCGACGGTGGCCACGGCCGCGCCGCCCCGGCTTATGACCGTGTAGGCCAGGACTTCGGAGTAGTTCGGGCCCTGTCGCGATTGTAGATTTTCGATAGTCGCTTGATAAGGCCCGAGATCGATCCCCTGACCTAGCTTGACGGTCGCGATCCGCTCCACGCCCCAACCGGTCGCCGCCAAGCCCATAAGTGTCACGCCAAGGCCAGCGTGAGCGATAGCAGCACCCCAGGCGGAGCGCGGCAGCCCGACCGCGCGGGCCAGCATCACTCGAATGGGCTGCCCACGTGCCCAGATACGCGACATCACATCGGCGAACGAACCGACTATGAGGTAGACGGCGAGGCCGAGGCCAACCGTGGCGAGGACAGGGCCGCCTCGGATGACGGCAACGAGCACAAGTGCGACCACGAGGCCCCCCAAGGCTGCAACCGTCGCCCGTTGCGCCGCGCCGAGCAGGTCGCCACGCTTCCAGGCGAGCGACTGACCGATCGGCATTAGCAGAACGATCAACGCTAGTAGCGGACCGAGGGTCAAATTGAAAAACGGTGCACCGACCGAAATCTTGTCCCCGGTCAGAGCCTCAAGCGCGAGCGGATAGAGCGTGCCGGTCAGGACCGTAGCGCAGCAGGCGGTGAGCAGCAGGTTGTTGACTGCGAGCGCGCTCTCGCGTGACACGGGCGCGAACAGACCACGTTGGCTCAGGGAAGGCGCACGCCAAGCATAAAGCGCGAGGGAACCGCCGATGAACATAGTCAGGATGATCAGGATGAAGACGCCGCGCGTCGGGTCGCTGGCAAACGAATGAACGGAGGTCAGCACCCCTGAACGCACCAGGAAGGTGCCGAGCAGCGATAGCGAGAATGTAAGTATCGCCAGGAACAGTGTCCAGATCTTGAGGGCTTCGCGTTTCTCCATAACGGCGGCCGAATGCAGGAGCGCGGTACCCGCAAGCCAGGGCATGAGTGACGCGTTTTCGACCGGATCCCAGAACCAGAACCCGCCCCAGCCGAGGGTGTAATAGGCCCAGTACGAGCCCATGGCTATGCCAAGCGTTAGAAAGATCCAGGCAATCAGTATCCAAGGCCGAACGTAGCGGGCCCAAGCGGCGTCCAACCGTCCGCTGATCAGCGCCGCCACCGCGAACGAGAACACGATCGAGGAGCCGACATAGCCGAGGTAAAGGAGCGGTGGGTGTATTGCAAGGCCCGCATCTTGAAGCAGCGGGTTGAGATCCTGGCCTTCAAAGGGCGCCGGAAACCGTCGCACGAAGGGATCGGAGGTGAACAGGATGAAGCAGAGGAAGGCAAAAGAGATCCAGCCTTGGACCGTTAGTGTATTGGCGCGCAATTCCTTTGCCATGCCGCGCCCGAGAATCGCAACTGCCGCTCCGAAGGCCGCGAGAATCAGAACCCAAAGCAGCATGGATCCTTCGTGGTTGCCCCAGACGCCGGCGAGTTTGTACACGAGTGGTTTGGTCGTGAGCGAGTTCTCGGCGACTGTCACGAGACTGAAGTCGGACACCACATGAGCGTAAGTCAGGGCCGCGAAGGCATAGCCCAACAGCAGGAACTGGGTGATTGCAGCCGGGACCGCAATGGAAGTCAGCCCAGAATCGCCACTGCGGGTCCCCCAGAGCGGCAGAACTGACTGAAGCAGCGCGACGGCGAGAGCCAGAGCGAGCGCGTAATGTCCGGTTTCGACGATCATCCTTTCGGTCCGTCCCGTTGTGGTGTTTCGTGGAAGGCCGCGCTATTGCGCCCACGCGGATTTTCGTTCCGCCAAATGCCTGATTGCTTGAGTTTGTCGGCTACGTCCTTGGGCATGTATCGCTCGTCGTGTTTGGCGAACACGGTATCGGCATGAAAGACGCCCGGTCCCTCCACCGTGCCCTCGGCCACGACGCCTTGTCCTTCACGGAAGAGATCCGGCAGCAATCCGGTGTAGCTGACCTGGATGTCGTACTTCAGGTCGGTCACCGCGAAGACGACAGTCGACGATCCACCATAGGTAAGTGAGCCACGTTTCACCAGGCCGCCGATGCGCAGACGGGTTCCTCGCGGCGGCGCCTTTTCGGCCATCTCGGTCGGCCCGTAGAAGAAGACGATACTGTCACGCAACGCAAACAGGACGAGCCCAACCGCGATGGCCAAGGTGAAGCCTGCTGCGCTGATGATAGCGATGCGCCTGCCCTTTCTGGTCAAAGTCTACCTCTTCAAACCAAGCTGACTGACGAGTTCATCGATGCGCTCTGGCGCTTGCGCATCTTCTGCTAACTGGGCGCGCGCACTTGCGACGGCCGCCTCGGCCTTCTGGCGTTCACCCAATACGACGTAGGACCTAATCAGTTGCAGCCATCCCTGAAGGTCATGGCCATCCTTCGAAAGCTTCTCGGCCAGTCCTCCCACCATCCCGCGGATCGCGTCTCTCCGCTGCTCCGGTGGAAGCGCCGCGACTTCAGCCCGGCTTCGGCCGGCTTCTGCTTTTGATTGAGTTGGCCTAGAAGACTTATCCAGGTGTTGGCGGACGGCATCCATCCACGGGGCGCCGGCTGGCGTATCGGCCTCCAGCGCCTCCCAAAGTTGTCTCGCCCGATCTGTGTCGCCATCTTGCTCTACTGCGAGCGCATGGAAGAATCGGGCCAGAGGCTGTTTGGGATCATCCACGAGCGCTTGGTCAATGGCACCGCGTGCTTCTGCAGTCACAACGCCGTCGGCAGCCATCGTCAGGGCCTGCCCAAGAGACGCACGCTCCTCCGCATTTTCGCCGAGCAGCCGTAGCGCCGCCCTATACGCATGCGCCGCATCCTGAAACCTTCCCATGCGCAGGTAAATTGGCGCGACAACCTGGAATCCGCGGCCATCATTGGGGTGGCCCTTCAGACGCGTCTCGACTTCGGAAATCGCGGCAGCGAGAGTGAAGTCCTCACCCGTGCGCCTCGATGCGATCGGCATATCAGGCTGGTTGGGAGCGCCGACCTTGAGATACGACGCGAGAGCCACGAGTGGCAGCACTAGGGCGATCGCCAAGGCCGCGGCAGTGCGTCTCGGCTGCCAGCGCGGCCACGCATGCGGCCGGCTCTCCGACGCGGAGTCGAGTGACGCAAGCAGCCGGCGCCCGATCTCGGCACGCGTGGCCATGGCATCCTCGGGCCCTACGAGTCCGCAGCGGACGTCATCATCCGCCTCGGCCAGAAGGCCGCGATAGAAGGCCACGTCGGAATCGTGACCGCCAAAGCTCTCACGCCGCTCGGAGAGCGACCGGGCCAGCGCCAGCACGATTGCAAAGGTCATCATTGCGAAGACGGCCCAGAGCACGTTCAAGGCCTCCGTCCGTTTTCGCCAATCCGTAACGTACCACGTTTTCGGGCATCCGGCGCGCTTGAAAATCGGACTGCTTCTATGTGTGCCGCTCCCATGGTCCGATCGGCCACTCCCGAATGATGTAAATGGACTTGCAAGGCAGTCGTCATGGACGCTCTGCCCCGGCAATTGCCGCCATCAAAGCAGGTCGACTTGCGTCCGAGATGCCTCCAACCAGCTTGTAGGCGATTGTGCCATCCCCCTTGACCACATAGGTCTCGGGGACGCCATAGACGCCGAAATCGATGCCCGTTCGGCCGGACAGGTCAGTGCCGACTTGTGCGAAGGGGTTCCCATTCGCGGCGAGATAGGCTAGCGCGTTTCTGGGATCGTCTTTGTAGACGATGCCGGTAAGCGTCACCCCCTGCCGCTGCAGCATCCGGTCGCTCGCCAACGCCATCAGAGCCCCTTGTTCTTCCCGGCACTCGATACACCATGATGCGAACACGTTCACAATTGTCACGTGCCCCTTCCGCAGATCGGCGCTCGACAAGCCGGGTGGACCAGGCGTGCGAAGCCCCTCGAGCGGCTCCAGTGCAAACTGCGGTGCCGGCTTGCCGATCACAGCGGAGGGCACGAGCGACGGGTCTCCGGCGCCGAGCCGCACCAGGAATAATACCGCGATTCCGAAGAAGACTAGAAGCGGGATAATCACCCACAGGCGGGCCAGCGCGCGTTGACGGGCCGTGGTGCTCGCAGGGAGGTGAATCGAAGGTGTGATGTTGCTCATACGCGGCCGCGCGGATCCGAGTGACCAAGTCGCAGACGACGCAGGGTACGGCGCTGAACGCGATAGTCGATGAGGACCGCCGCGATCATCCCGGCAAGCACGGTGCCCGTCACCAGAAAAGTCATTGTGATGAATCCGCTATGCTGCATCACAATCTGCTCAGGACGCCATTTCGACAGGCAGTATGCAAGCCATGGCAGGTTCACCCGCAGCCGCCATCGTGATCGCAAGCCGCCGGATACGGCGTCGCATGATTTCGTTACGGACTGCCATTACGTGGAGAGTCACGAACAAAAGCGAGTATGCGAGCGCCATCACAATCAGCGGCCATAACATCGTGCCGGCAATCGCCGAGCCCTCCATGCGAAATACCGATGCCGGTTGGTGGAGAGTGTTCCACCAATCAACCGAAAACTTCACGATTGGGATGTTGATGAACCCAACCAAGGTCATGATCGAAACTGCTCGTGCCGCCCTGTTCGGGTCCTCGATCGTCTGCCAGAGCGCGATTAGACCGAGATAGATCAGAAACAGAACCAACACGGAGGTGAGCCGGGCGTCCCAAACCCAATATGCGCCCCACATCGGTTTACCCCAGAGGGAGCCTGTGACGAGGCAGATAAAGGTGAAAGCCGCGCCAAGCGGCGCAGCCGCCTTTTGTGCTGCATCGGAAAGTGGATGACGCCAAACTAAGGATCCGAGCGCAAACACCGCCATGAACGTGTAGGCAAGCATCGCTGTCCACGCTGCGGGAACGTGGATGTACATGATGCGCACCGTCTCGCCTTGCTGGTAGTCGGGCGGCGCGGCGAATGTTCCAAGCAGACCAACTGCGAAGGCGAACGCCGTCGAACCCCAAAGCCAAGGCAGCAGCCTTGCGGCGATACGCACGAAATTACCAGGATTGCTGTACGCAGTGAAGTTCAGACTCAAATTCCGATCTCCTCGAACTCAACCTGCAGGCCGGGATTGCTCGCGCTCCCGACGAAAGTTCGTGCCACTCGGGCGTCTACAAGCCGATGAGTATCGCATCACACCGGAGACGATTTCACAAATTACCTCCAGTTATTGTTTTGATGCCCGCTAGGCGCCCAGAGCTGAGCGGCTCCGATTTGTATACTTGGAGTGCCGAAATCGTCCCGTGCAGACGGCACAGCAATTCGAGAGACCGATAGTAGGTGGGAGCCGCGCGCTATTCGATCGCGTGCGACGTCGAGATAGCGGTTAATGCCGCGCTCGATGCTCGTCGTAATGAGCTAAAAGTGACGGCGCTCGTCTCGTGTAAGCGGTCCGCTTCAAAGGGCGCCTTCTTCGTATAGGTCCCTTACTCCGTTTGGATGCCCGACCCGTACGTAGGGTCAATTGAGCAACAATCGCGATCGTCGTATCTATAACGCGTGCGGTGGCCCTCCCAGCTATCGCTGCCCACCTTGGGCGTTTCCTCCCTAGACTTAGGCCGCTTGTGGCAACGCAGGCGGCCCTTTTTTTGTGTGCACTCATTTGGAATTGAACCGAGGTCTGGTCGACCTATACCTCGGCAGGGTCACTTCATACCCTCGCGCAATGGCAACAACTAAGCGCTCGGTGCTACCAGATGATACGGAGCGAACAGCAACGGAACCGGCCCGCGAGCAGGCAGTTGCAGGACAAGGTCGGCCACGTAATGCTCGACCGGTCTTTCCCATCATCGAGCCGTATGTTGCCAGTAATTACTGTTTACTTCCATGGTTGCGGAGAGCCCCCCATGATAAGCATCGCCGATCTCTTAATCCGGTTCCGGCAAGGGAGCCGGCCCGCGTCCAATGCTCAAGTTGCGGTTGTGACCGATCGGGATCGATCCAGCATGGCCGAGTTTGTCCGCATCCTGCAGGCCTACGATCAAGGCCGGTACGGCAGGAGTTAGAGGGCGACCGCGTCTCAAGCAGCGAAGAAAATCCGGGACACGGGACCGTCCACACATGACTTCAATCAGTCATTTCGGTTTCGCAATGCAGGTGCCATCAGTTGCTAATCGGCGATCCGCTTTCGAGGCCATGATCGAATTCGTGACAAAGGATCGTCGCCCAACCACGATGAGCCGCGGCTAACGTTGTTGTGACCACGACAGCTCGGCGACGCGTTTCGGTCGCCCCGGTAGTAACTCGCAAGGCGAGCTGCTGAGGTGCCGTCGCCGCCGGATAATGGGAAATGCCCTGCGACTATCTATCCGATAGCCATTTATCATAAGCTTAATTCAGACGCGATCTCATCACGGCGGCGTTTGGCTGCCCTCACCACCTCGCCGTATGTTCAATCGGAGTTCTGTCCATCACCCTCAGATTCTTCCGGAACGTATCCATGCACTTGGCGAAAGGCACGGAGAAAGCTACTGTAGCTCCTGTAACCGACCGCCCGCGCGATCTGCTCAACTGAAAATGTCCTCGCGGCGAGCATATCGGCTGCACGCTTCATCCGTATTTGCCGGAGCGCTACCATTGGCGAACATCCTATCGTGCGCACAAAGCGCGCCATGAATGCGGATCGGCTCAAGCCGGCCTTTTGCGCCAAGGCCATGACAGAGTGATCGGCCGCCGGCCGCGCTAGCATATCGGCGAACGCAAGAGCGATTTGACGGTCACTCAAAATAGAGAAGCGTTCGAGCCAAACGCTGGTCGAATTGAGACTGCGACGGACGAGCGTGACGAGCACCTGCTTGAGAATGGCGGTTGTCATCGCCTGCATTCCAACCCGCCGGCCGCTGATTTCTGCCAACGCGGCCTGCAACTTTGACCCCACTTCATCGGCTGGTTCGAAGCGCTCGACAATCGGCGTGGAAAGGCCTGCAAAGAGGTCGATCGACGAGCCGTAGGTAGCGCGAAAGTACCCGCAGATCAGCATGACCATCGGGTCCAGGTCCCCGGCGACGAATCGCTGGATTCGCTCGCCGAAGCGCGGATCCCATTGCGCTTCGACCACATTCACTCTCTTGGCCGCTGTGCGGTCATCGACCTCGATGTGAAACGGCTTCTTGGCCGGTGTGATGACAAGGGTGTGAGGTACTAGAGGAAATGCGGAGAAGCCACCCACGACCATTCGTCCGGTCCCGGAAAGATTGTAGTGGATAGCCGGCGCCTCCGCGCTTCCGAATGACAGGCGCCAGCCTGGGCTAACCAAACACTCGATGAGCCCAATGACGTCGACATCCAAAGTTGCCATCAGCACATCGAGATGGGATCGAAGCAATGTAAGATTTGGACGATCGGACATGTGTTTCGGACTCTCGGATTGAGCTGATGTCCTAGTCTTAGGACAGGACAATTGCAAATCGTGGAACTGCATTATGGCTAGGATGATGCGCATCTGCTCGCCATGACCAACTGCCTAAGCGAAGTTGGGAACCTCTTCGACGAGCGTGAGCGTGCCGCGCTTCCCGCGGCCCTCATTTCACTGTCCAGAACTGACGCCTTAGGAGATCCCAAAATACAAAAAGCACTTAATGGAAAGGTAGGCGAGGCGATCCCAATGCAAACCTGACATTAAACTGGTCTCGCGTACGATGTTCTAGCAACCGCGACCTCAATAGGAAACAGCATCGATGCGAACGCTTTCAGCAAGACGCGGCCGGCAATTCCGAGCCGGCGCACAATACCTGTTTCCTCGGAAGCTCCGCGAGCAACCGCTTGATCATCACCCCTGCCTACTATGGCAACGAACCGAACGGCCCGTACCGCGGCAAATGTTTCGAGTATGACTATGCAGCTGCAACTTTATCAGGTGCGATATTTCTTAGCCCTAGCAAAGACGCTAAATTTTACGCGAGCTGCGGAGCAATGCAATGTGACGCAGCCGGCGCTGACAAAGGCGATACAAAAGCTGGAGCAAGAACTCGGTGGCGCGCTGATTCACCGTGAACGTCATCTCACCCAGCTCACCGATCTGGGCAAGATGATTTTGCCCACGCTGGAGAAAATATTTTCCGCCGCCGAGGCCGTACGGCTTCAGGCACGAGGCTATCAAAAGAAGACAATAGCCCCGCTTAAGATCGGACTGGTGCCGTCAGTCTCCGCCGCACTCATTACGGAATTGCTCGTGGAGCTCGCCAGGATCATCCCCGATCTTCGAGTCGATCTGCGCGAGGCCGATGCCAACGGGCTGGTTGCGATGCTTTTGGATGGCGAGATCAATGCCGCACTTGTCGGTGACGCCATGGAGCTGCCTGAGCGTATCGACCGCTGGCGCCTGTTCGAGGAACGCTGCGTGCTCATCTTGTCTCGGAAACATCCGATGGCCAGGCAAACCGTCATCCTGCTCGAAGACTTGCATGAGTTGGTCTTTCTCGAAAGGGTCGGATGCGACGTCGCAGACCGATTTAAGCGGGCTTGTTTTGCCGGCCACCCAGGCCCCAAGGTTGTGCACAGGAGCGATCAGGAAAGGCATCTTCAGCAAATGGCATTCGCCGGTTTGGGGGCCATCTTGGCGCCAGAGCACGCTCCCAGACTACCGTCGCTCGCCACTGTCGGAATTGAGGGCGACCCCGTCCGGCGGGAGGTGCAGCTTTTGGCCGTGGCGGGGAGGCAGTATTCGCCGGCGCTTGACGCCTTCATCAAGGTTGCTCGTGTTCGCGACTGGACGAGTGCGTTGGACAAACTCCGCCGCGCATCTGCCCCTGACTCGAACAAGGACAATGTTTGCACCGCTGATGCACAAGGTGCAGGTTCCTTGATCCAAATCACGGGCCCCGGCCCCGCCTCCTCATGCCCGAGCTTGGCACGGGCATCCAACCGTCGTTGCTGAAGTGACGCGAAGTCGTGGATGGCCAGGACAAGCCGGGCTATGACGCAGTTGCAGTGGCCCATGCGCAGCCTCTTGAATTGACTTGTCTCATTCCGGTCGGCTTCGAAGGACGAGGCTTAGGCCCATCCTATTTCGGACAGGGCAGCAAGTAAGGTTTCGGTCTGCGCTCCCGTGATGGAGTCCGGGCCGACAAACGCTCGACGGATGATCCCTCGTTGGTCGAGGACATAGATGGCCGGCATCGGCAACATCCAAAAGGAGAAGCCATGGGGAGCGCAGAGATCGAGTCCGAGCCGCAAGAGATGGCTCTTTACGTCCCCCGGCACCACGGACAACAGGCCGAACGAAAGGCTCACCCCAAGATCTAGGTCGGAGAGGAGTTCCAGATCCAGTCGGTGGTCGCGTTTGAAATTGCGCAGCAAGTCCCCTGTCTCGGGCGTTATCGCAATTACTCTGGCGCCAGCAGCGCGGATACTAGGGATGGCCCCGTGAAGAGCGCGTAGACCAGCTGCGCACATTGGGGACCAAGTCCCGTAAACGAAGATGACAATTAACGGTGCAGTTTGTCGCAATTCCAAAGATGAAACGAGCTTTCCATTTGCCTCGGGCAGAAGAAAATCGGGGGCAAGTTCGTTCGCCTTCAGGGCGCCGTCAGGAATACCGGCCTCTTGCAACCATGACGAAAGCAGGCGGTCGGTCCGGATGTCCAGCATGCGTAAACCGCTCAAGGTCTCCGCAGAGGGTTCGACCTGCGTACTAGCCGGGCGCCCCTTTGAAACTTCATCGCCCATTCTGGTCCTCCCCGGTGCGCCCACGGTACTTGGCAGCGGATGTTTCTTCCATGGTGACCGAGCGTTTTGGAAAGCGAAAATTCAACTTTGGAATGGTAACCGTCCACGAATAATCGTTAGGAATAGTCGCCGCCCCCAGTATCGCGATGCGCGCGGGCAGACGAACAAGTAGGCGCAGCTTCCGTTGAGGAGGTCACGACCCTTTCACCGCGCCAGGGCTCCTGCATACCGAGCGACACGATCGAGGAGAGACAATAGCTAAGCATCGAGCTGGACGAGCTGGTACACCAAGAGTGTCCTTCGAACCGATACCTGATCGCTGCACGACGCATTGGGTCCCATTTGCGGAGCGCGTGCCCTATTCGGCATTTTGTCAGGAGTGCTTCTGCAAGATGCAGCCGCGAGCCACGACAATCGGTGCAAGCCAACCTCCTCAGTCGAACATCTGTTGCTGATAACGTATGCCCCGACCGACAGAGGCGCCTTCTAGCCCGCACGGCGTTGAGGGAGACAGACGTAACCAAATTGAGGTTTGCTTGCCCGCCGCTTCAAAAATCAGAGTCGGTGAAGTGACGCCGCGCGCCAAATAGGTCGGAGCCGGGATATCCAAAAGTCGCAGCCCTGCTCCGCCAAAAGTCTAATCCCGTTTTGCCCTTTCTGTCAGACATGCAAACGCGAGTGCAATTGGCGACTTCCGTGTCGCAGGGCAGGCTCACCTCGCATCCCTTGTAGCAGCTTTCGGGGAGGATCTGCCGCTCGGCCCGGCGCGACGCCCTACTCCCAAAGCAGGCACCGCGATCGCGCAACGGTATGGATGAATGCAGTCCTGAATCGGAGTTCGAATTCCATGCGTCCAGCCAATGATGACCAGTTGATGCCACGAGTCAAATTCCAGCAGACGGGTGAAGCGATGTTGGAACGCCGCCGACCACTTTCGCCCTCCACGCCGCGACCCGAGCTCCAGCAAGTCCCTTTTTGCAAGGAGCTTGGAAAGCCACGCGATTGGCGCCACGGCCCTGAAGATCGGCAACAACTTTCAAGATCACGAATGTTGCTGCCGATAGCTCAATCTCCGATCATTGTTTGCGACCATGAGCCACTCATTTTCGATCCAATTCGCCAATTGGATGATCAGGTGCCGGCGGACTTGATCCATCCCGTTGTTGAAATTTCTCCTCGCGAGGCTGTGGCACGCCTCACCATAACGGGGCACGGCATGACGGCCGAATCTGTGCGATCCACAAATCGAGGCAAAATCCAACATCAGTATCGGGCTCCAATGCATATGCTCGTCATGTACGAGAAGGGGGAGCGCCGCGATGGAGAAACATTTGTGGAAGGTCTGCCGCCATCAGCCCTCCGGAACCTCGAGCGGAAGCTGACATTCGTTCCTGCTGGCCGCGAGTTTTACGATTGCCACGAGCCGCGCGGATCGCAGATGCGGCTCATGTACTTCTACTTCGACCCTGAGAGGCTGAGGGCTCTTTCTAAACGTGGCATCACCGGCCTGCCGGACTCCCCACGCCTACTGTTCGAAGACGAAACGCTATGGAACACCGCGCTCAAGCTGAAGACGTTCGTCGATAGCTCTGCAGGAGACCCGGTCTACTTCGAGAGTCTCGGTAGTTTGCTCATGCATGAAGTCGTGCGTTTCACTTGCGGGATGCCCAGCATTCAACGTCAACTCCAAGGTGGTCTTGCACAGTGGCAGCAACGGCTCGTCACAGCCTACATCCAGGAGCATCTCAATGAGCGGATACCGATTGGCACGTTGGCGCAGCTCGTTCGTCTTAGCCCGTATCATTTCTGCCGGGTGTTCAAGCAATCTCTCGGAATGCCGCCTCATCGGTACCAGACCAAACGTCGCGTTGAGCAGGCCAAATTACTGCTGGCAAACCGCGCAGGCTCTATGACGGAAATCGGTCGGGCGGTCGGCTTCAGCAGTCGTAACGCGTTCGCCACAGCGTTTCGGAAGGCGACGGGAATTGCTCCCGCGGAGTACCGCCGAAGCGTGGCCCCTCCGATAACCGTATGAATGAATTGCGCCGTCGCGCTCAACTTTGCCATTCGAAGGTAGCGTCTCGGTGTCACATTGCGATGAGGACGATCGGGCGTTGGATGCCCGTCAAGAAAGCAGGTTACGGACCTTAAGAAGGCATGCATCTGCCGCTGGTGGCGAAGAGAGGCAGAAAGCCCATCGCGGGACTTGGGCAAAGCGACCGAAAGCAAGCGGCGCCGGGAAAAGGACCCGCCCAGAGCGATCCTAGGGACGTTTCGCAAATCTGTAGCTGCTGATAGGCTGGGCGCGAGACTAGGTCGATTGTAGTCATCACCCCTATTTTAGTCCGACCGATGAAAGGTCAGATCATCTTCACGCGCAAACGATCGCGTTCCACGCTGGAACTCGCGGAGTGTCATTTGTTGAATGGTCTTCGTGAAGATGATAGTTTTACACGGAATCGTCGGTTTTGGCGGAGTATCCCGTGGCGCAGCATTCAATTCAAAAGCGTGCGGTAGCTGAGGAGCCAACTATCGTCGTGGTTGACGACGACAACGACTTCCGCGCCTCACTCGGGGACCTGTTCAACTCGGTTGGCTTCAAGGTCAAGATGTTTGGCTCGGCAGCGGAGCTGCTGCAAGGCGAATTGTTGCCCGACGCGGTGAGCTGCCTCGTACTTGACGTCAGATTGCCGGGCCTAGGCGGTCTCGACGTCCAAGCCGAGCTGTCGAAAGTGAACGCTTCCATTCCCATTATCTTCATGACCGGCCACGGCGACATTCCGATGTCGGTCAGGGCCATGAAGGCAGGCGCTGTGGATTTTCTAACCAAGCCATTCCGCGATCAAGACATGCTGGATGCAGTCACGATCGCGCTCGAGCGCGATCGGACGCGGCGGAAGACCCAGCAGTGGCTCACGGAATTGAACTCGCGTCTTGAGCGATTAAGCGCGCGCGAGCGAGAGGTGCTGGCTCTCGTGACGACTGGCTTAAAGAACAAGCAGATCGCTTTTAAGCTAGAGATAGCTGAGATTACTGTAAAGGCGCACCGCGGTCATGTTATGCAGAAGATGGGTGCGCAATCGCTGGCCGAGCTTGTCAAAATGGCGGAGACGCTCGGTATAAAGTCGCCCCGGTCTTAATCGCTTCCTGCTTGCACGTGGGTCCATCAGCTAAGAGGGTTATTGTTTGGGCAAATCAACTGACGGCTTAATCGCTTGCCGCTAGGCCCTGCTGCCGCGTCAAGCGCGACGGCCCGACATCAGCGCACGCGTTCGGACGCGGCCCAAACTGGGCTGAACTATTCACATGGTCTGCATCGATTATTCCTAAGTATAGCATCGGTTGTTCCAAAGTGTAGCACCGCCCGTCCGCCGTACAATCGCCAGTTCAGACCCTTGTCGTTAGGGTCCAATGGTGTCCGCGCAGTGCGCTTCCTGAGATGGACACGGAACGCGAGATGCGGCGGGCCACCTCCCCAGTGATGAAGGCGGGGATATGTCTAGCGAGATTCAAATTTCGATCATCGATGATGATGAACAATCTCGCTCAGCCTTAGCGGGTCTCCTGCAAGCGATGGGATTTACGACTGAGACCTACTCGTCCGCAGTGGAGTTTCTGGCGTCTCCAAACGTGCGCGATAGCTCCTGTTTGATCGTTGATGTCCACATGCCGCGCATGACCGGGACTGAGTTGCATAGCCGCTTGGTAGGATCCGGCTATAATATACCAACGATTCTGATCACCGCTTACCCCGACGACAGCGCGCGAACTCGGGCTCTGGATCAAGGCGTCGTTGGCTACCTGACCAAACCCATCGACGAAAAGGTTCTACTCGGATGCGTCGAATCGGCTCTACAGCGCGCGAAATCAGATGAAAATCCCTAATCAGCAATCGATCGGCTGCCGCGCAGGAAACGTACCCTTCAGCTCGAAAATCGTTGCTCTTTGAACGGGTCCCCGTAAATGTGAAATCCGTTAAATTCCCACAAGCCCGGCGATTCGCGATCCAAGAACTGGATCCCGCGCACCCATTTCACGCTCTTATAACCATAGAGGTTTGGAACCACGAGCCGGAGCGGGTAGCCATGTTCGGCCGTAAGGGGTTCGCCGTCATGCCGCAAGGCGAAAACCGTCGTCGGGAGCAGAAAGTCCGAGATTGGCAGGTTCGCCGTGTAGTTGTTCTCGCCATGGATCATCACGTGCCGCGCCTCTGGCCGCAACGTTACTCGCTTCATCAATTCTGCGGCGAGAATCCCTCCCCAATGGTTGTTGAACCGGCTCCAGCGCGAGACGGAGTGCAAGTCAGCAAACACTTCACTTTGCGGCAGTTTGCAGAGCTCTTCCCAGGAAAGCCGCAGCTGCTCCTCTACCCGGCCGAACACGCGAAAATCCCACGTCGTGGGAGCAAAGACCGGCACCGAGCCCACATGCAGCACCGGCCACTTGAGGGTCAGCGACTGCCCTGGGGGCAGCCGCCCAGCGTCACGCATCTCACGCTCCCGTTCGCGTCGCTCGTTCGGTTGCACGAATAGCTCCTCCGCAAAGTATAGCGCGGCCTAGTTGGCGCACGCGGTGATCTCCGGGGCATGAAGAGCGGTCACCCGGGTTGCGTCGGGCATCACGGAACATAGGTTCTTGGTACCCTACATTCCGAGAACCGAACTACCAAGGCTCTAGTCCAGCCCAAAGTGGCGAAGGAGGAGGCTCACTCCTCCCCGTCACCGATCTTGGAGTTAGAAATACTTGCAGGCTCGGAGAGTAAGCCAGGAACAGTCTTGCTGGTGTTGTGACGGAAAATGTTGACGGCTCCGATCACCTCGTCCTCGTCGTCGCGAATCGGAAAGACATTAACGAGGGCCAGAAGACGATTACCGTTGGGCTGTTCGCAGATGACATCGGCGTTCCGAACGGTGCCGCCGTTGTTGATCACCACGGAGGGGGGTGCAAGTTCGTGCGGCATCACTTCTCCCGAGGGGTAACGAAGAAGGTGTGACCCGCAATACTTTTCTGAGGTTCCCAGAGAAGGCGTGCGTCCCCAACCCGCGATTGCAGCTTTGTTGCACTTGACGACGGTGGCATCCTTTTCGAGAACGTACATCCCGACTGGGATAGAATCCATTGCCGCTTGGTCCGCAAGAATCCCTTTTGCGACGAGATGTCCGTCGACCAGTTCTCCTCGGAAGTCGATTTTGTCGAAGTCGCCATCCAAAATCATCTTGCTTGTTGCCATGTTCAACCTCCTTCTGCGAAAAAAAGCTCCAGTGCATTTAACGGAGTTTCCATTTCGCGGCCGTTGACTCAACCCCAACATGCTAACTTGCACAGCCGGCCGTCGGTACCTACCATTTTGTAGTCGCAGATAAACAATGAGAGGGCAGTCCTTTCGTTTCGTTTAGGCCAACTACGATCGGGTTCAGAACCCGGCCTCTTCGCTTATGCGACATTAGAAAAACGCCCGCTTCAGTTCATGAGCCCGCGCGGACCCGTGGGGCCTGGCAGCGGACTCATTGGGAGCGCAGATGGTGGAGCCATCCAAGTCTTGTGGTGGGGTCCAGATGAACGCCCGCATCACGCCAATGGGTTCCTCGAAGATGGTCAAAGAGTCACTTCGTTATATCGCCGCGCCCCTTCTGTTTCCCTGTGACGTGCTTCGCCGTGCGAGGCAGTCCTTCCGGGTCCGCGGGGTTTTCGTCATCCGCCTTGAGCCGATCCGCAATTCGTACCAAATCCGCCAGCGAGCGCGCGTCCATTTTTTGCATAATTTGGCTACGATGAACGCGGACAGTTACTTCGCTGACGCCAAGTTGGCCGGCAATCTGCTTGCTTACGCGCCCCTTTGCAAGCAAAGTCATGATTTCCGTTTCTCGATCGGTCAGGCGCGCAAATCGCTCGTGGATTTGCGCCCGAGCGCGTCCTTGCGCGGCGAGCGCACGGTGGCGTTCAATCCCTTGGCGTACCGCATCGAGCAGCTCTTGCTCCCGGAAAGGCTTTGACAGGAACTCTATTGCACCTGCTTTCATGGCCCGCACTGACATCGCGATATCGCCATGGCCGGTAATGAAAACAATAGGCGTATCGACGTGAGCCGCGACTAGTTGTTTTTGCAACTCAAAGCCGCTTGCACCTGGAAGTCTCACATCCAGAACGATGCAGCTCGGTAGTACCGGAGGGTTGGTGCCCAAAAACGCCTCAACTGACTTGAAGAGCGCGACCTTCACTGAGATCGTCTCCAGAAGGGCACCCAAACTTTCGCGGACGAATTCGTCATCGTCTATGACGGCAACGACGGGCTGGTCACTCTCGTTCATGGTGCATCTGCAATGGGTAAGCTGAATTGAAAAACTGCTCCAAATGGAGCACCTGGGGTCACCGAAATCTGTCCATCGTGGGCTTCGATTATCGAACGACAAATTGCCAAGCCCATACCCGTTCCGTTGTGTTTTGTCGTGAAGAACGCGTCGAAGAGTCGATCGATCACCGTGGAATCGAATCCAACGCCGGTGTCGTGGAATGAGATCTCAACCATTCTGTCATCCAGCACCCGAGACCTTATCGAAAGGGTCCTTGGACGATCCTTCACAAGCATCATTGATTCGATGCTGTTCAGTACGAGATTCAGAATGACTTGCTCCAATTGGACGCGGTCGCCGTTGATCCGCGGAACCGACTCGTGCAGATCAGCAAGCGTCGTTATACGGTGCTTGCGAAATTCCTCTTGCGTTAGCTTCATGACATCACGAATCGCCTCAATAATATCGAGCGGGGCCTTTCCAACCGGGGTTTTGTTCATCAACGCCTTAATGCGGGCGATTATATCGCTCGCGCGTCGCGCGTCCTTGGCCAACCGCTGGGCAGCCGCCTTCGCTCTGGTGAGATCCGGCTCCTCCGTGCTCAACCAGTGGAGGCACGTATCGCTATTGGCTGCAATGGCCGTCAGAGGTTGGTTGATCTCGTGAGCGATGGACGCAGACAGCTGCGCCATCGCAGTAAGACGGGTCACCCGGGTCAGCTCTTCCCGCGCTCCGCGTAGCGCCTCCTCCACTCGTCTCTGATCTGTCAAATCGCGCACAAACGCGGTGAAGTGCCAGGTTTCCAGCCGAATAGCAGTGACAGTCAGTTCGACGGGGAATTCATGTCCAGCGCTGTGGAGCGCCGTTATGTCGATGCGTCTGTTTAGTATCGGGCCTTGCCCGGTTGCGAGAAAATGCTCACACCCTCGCGAATGAGCCTCGCGATACTGCATGGGGATAATCGTATCCACGATCCGCCTGCCGACCGCTTCATCGCAGGACCATCCAAACATATGTTCGGCGCTTTTGCTCCAGCCCGTAATTATATCACGCGCGTCAATCGTGATGACGGCGTCGAGGGAGGAATCCAAGATCAATCGCGTTTGGTCCTCGGCCAGACGAAGGTGTTCCGCCGCGCTTTTGCGTAGTGTGACCTCCGTCGTGATGTGGGCGGTCGCATAGATTCGACCGTCCGCATCGACGATTGGGAACTTCTGAACTGCGCCCCAGCGCGGACCTATATCGGTCGTAGCAAGCTCCTCAAGCATCACTTCGCCCGAACGAGGCACTTCTCGATCGTTCGTTCGAAGTGCGCCCGCTCCGCGCAATTTAGATAGGTCATCCTCGGTTTTACCAATAATTTGATTGCGGAAGACACCGGTGACCTTTTCAAATTCGCTGTTGACCAGCAAAAAGCGACCATCAGGGTCCTTAAGAAAGATCGGGTTGGGGCTACCATCGATGATTGCGAGAAGCCGTCTCTCCCTATCCACCAGCGCGTCCCTCTCCGACCTCAACTCCTGAATATCCGAACTAGAGCCGACGAACCGGAGTACCTTGCCCCGGGCGTCTCGCACCGGGACCGCACGATCAAAGTGCCAACGATAGGAACCGTCTGCATAGCGAAACGGTGCCTCAAACGTCCAGCCTCCGCCAGATCGGACACCGTCCCAAAATATGCGGGACACACGTTCCTTATGGTCCGGATGCAAAGCGGAAAGAAAGGGCGGAAGATCGCTTGGACTCTTTCTCCACGTTTTTAGCGGCGCCGTGCAATAATCCGCCGATAGGCCGGTCGCATCCAGATAGAATTGATTGACAAAGTCACAACTGCCATGCCGCGTAACTGTCCACGCGACCGCGGGCAATTTATGCAAGACCTCGAGTTGCAACCGTGATCGATCGAGGACTTGCTTATACTGGTCTATTTCGTACGAAAGGGCTTCCGAAGCGGTTTTAACCTCGCCCATGCGACGGCGTTGGGCTCGTCGTTGAGCCATGATGTTCTTCTTTACGCTGCGGATCTGCTCGGGCGTTAAACTGCCTTCCTCCCAAGGCTGCCCTTGACCCTGCCCACTTCCGCTCGGTTTCGAGGAACCGACGTGGCGATCATCGACAGCAATCTTCTTGGAAGGTCGCGCCCGTTGGCGCGTTGCATTTGCGCGTCCGATTACCGTCCGCGTTTTCTTCCTCGACTTGGACTTCAAACGAGTCATTTGTAGCTGATCTCGTGTCCAGTATCCGCGCAGGGCTATTTTGCCGTCACGCTTGCACTCAAGTTACACACTAATCTCTTTTCGGCGCGTCGGCTCTGTCCCGGGCGACCTACCATGAACCTGCCGAGGAGCAGGCGCAAATCCGAAGGGCCTTGTTGCGGGCATTGCCCTTAAACGGCAGCGATGGATCATAACAGATCGCCCATCAAGATGAATTGAAGCGCCGGATCAAACTGCCGAAAGCCTACATATAACCGCTGGAAAGTCGATACGGGATGCGCCAGTTGCTCGCCTATTCCTATCTCATGGAACCGATATTTGGCCAATCTGCAGCAGTCTCGCTGGGATGCCAGTCCCATTCGAACTGGTAGCTAGTGGCGCAGGCTGCGACGCGGTGGGGCACAGAATGCGAGGCCCGCAAGCGCAGATTCTTCCATCGCCGCGCCCTTCAGGTCTCGTCGCGCGATTCCGGCGGACTCGTTGGGATTTCCCGCGGACGGGCGGCTTTGCTGTATCGAGCTACACCACCACCGGGGACACGACCTCGCCACGGATGATCATCTGGTCACCATGAGCCTGTGAAACAGCTCCATCCGCTCTTTGAGGCATTTGCAAATAGACAATCAGACGGCCGGCTTCATGTTATCGCATCTTGCCTCAGAAATGCGTTCCCTGAGCTGATCGCCGCAGTTCAGTTACCAAACGTTCAGACGAGTCACGCCGGAATGCTTGCGGGAGCTCTTCAACACTAAACCAAGTAGGTCTCCAATTGCAGGTTCAACAAGTTGCTGGAGGCGCCGCTGAGGCTATGCCGGAATATGGCCGACAAGCCACAATTCAAGAATCGGAGTTCTGTCCCGCAGCGGTGCTCCTGCTCACCAGGCAAGTGCGCCGGCTTCCGCCAACCCGCTGCGCAGTTGTCCGGATAAACTTCAGCCGGGCATTTGCTCATAAGACGGACCTAACTCTCGAGCAATCCCGTCGATGAAGAGACTCTTTTCAGCTCTTAGAAAGTTCCAGTTCGTTAGAAAGCTTGAACCAACTCTGCGGCCCCGCGGCCATTGATGTTTCTTCCCTGTTGACATCCTTTTAGCGTCCTGCCCAAATCAATGTTCCGAGGTCGTGATGCCATGGCAACAAGAATGTCACCTCTCGGGGTACGTGCTGGTGCCCCTGCGCGAAAGCGCGGAATTTACCCTTTACCGCGGCCGAAAGCACGACGACCCTTTGCCAGTCCTAGCGGTCGCACTCTTTGAACAGTCGTCGCCTCAGAGTGTCAAGCGGCTCATGCACGAATACTCATTCGCAGCCGAACTCGATCCCGCGTGGGCTGCCAAGCCTCTGGCCATTCTTCGTCACGAAGGGCGGACGATCCTCTTACTCAAGGATCCCGGCGGTCAGCCGCTGGATTGGATTCTTGAGCGTGACCATGGGCAACCGTTGGATCTGACTCGCTTCCTGAACATCGCTATTGGGCTGGCAAGAACACTGGGTCAAGTCCATCAGCAGGGCCTCATACATCGCGATATCAAGCCTTCGAATGTCCTCGTCGACGGCACCGGAAACGCATGGCTCACCGGATTCGGGATTGCGTCCCAACTTCCGCGCGAGCGCCAGTCGCCCGATCCTCCCGAGTTCATCGCAGGAACGCTCGCCTACATGGCACCCGAGCAGACGGGACGAATGAATCGTTCGATCGACTATCGGAGCGACCTTTACTCGCTTGGAGTGACTTTTTACGAAATGCTGACCGGGAGTCTTCCATTCACGGCCTCCGAACCGATGGAATGGGTGCACTGTCATATCGCGAAACAACCCGCCCCACCGAGAGCGCGGGTGGGAACCGTACCGGTCTCGGTCTCCGCGATCACGATGAAGTTGCTCTCCAAGACCGCGGAGGAGAGATATCAGACAGCGGTGGGAGTTGAGAGCGATCTTCGGCGCTGCCTATCCCAATGGGAGTCCCACGGAGGGATCGATGACTTCACTCCTGGCGCTTGCGACACCCCGGATCGCGTCATCATCCCCGAGAAGCTATATGGGAGGGACCGCGAAGTTGGCACTCTGCTGACCGCCTTCGACCGCATTGTTGGCGGTGGCCGAGCCGAACTGGTGCTGGTCTCCGGATACTCCGGCATCGGTAAATCCGCAGTCATTAATGAGCTCCATAAACCACTCGTGCCGCCACGCGGCTTGTTCGCGTCGGGCAAATCCGACCAGCACAAGCGGGATATTCCGCACGCCTCGCTGGCACATGCGTTTCAGAGCCTTGTCCGGCCGCTCCTCAGCGAGAACGAGGAAGACCTCCGCAAATGGCAAGACGCAATTCGCGAGGCGGTGGGTCCGAACGGACTGCTCCTCATCGATCTCGTCCCGGAATTGCGGCACGTCATTGGCGACCAGCCGCCAGTGCCGGAATTGCCGCCGCGGGAAGCGCAGAGACGGTTTCAGACCGTCCTTCGACGTTTCATTGGCGTGTTTGCGCGACCTGAACATCCGCTTGCGCTCTTCCTCGATGACATGCAATGGCTGGACGTCGCCACACTCGACCTCCTCGAAGATCTGTTAACACGCAACGATTTGCAGCATTTATTGCTCATCGGTGCGTATCGGACCAACGAGGTCAATGCCAACCATCCGCTGGTACGTAGGCTTCAGGCGATCCGTCAGGCCGGAGCCGCAGTGCAGGAAATCGTTCTCACACCACTCAGTCGCGACGATCTAGGTAAGCTGCTTGTGGACTCCCTTCACTGCCAAATGGAGCCCGCCGCCCCACTGGCAGACTTGATTTACGAAAAGACCACGGGCAACCCGTTCTTTGCAATCCAGTTCATTTCTACTCTCGCGGACGATCGCCTGCTGACATTCGATTATCGCGCGCGCCGTTGGGTATGGGACCTGCCCCGCATTCGTGCCAAAGGCTTCACGGACAACGTCGTAGAGCTGATGGTCGACAAGTTAAAGCGCCTTTCGCCGGAAACCCAGAGGGTACTGCAGCAGTTCGCATGCATGGGCAACAGTGCAGAGTTCGAGATGCTACGGATTGGGTATCAGGGCTCCGTCGAGGACATGCACGACCATCTATGGGAAGCAGTGCGATCGGGCCTGATCTTCCGCACGGACAATTACTACGGCTTCCTGCACGACCGGGTGCAGGAAGCCGCCTACTCGCTTATCCCGGCGGAGCTTCGTGCGGAGGCTCACCTGCGGATTGGAATGCTCCTCGCCGAGCATACGCCCGCAGAAAGACGTGAGGAGGCGATATTTGATATCGCCAATCAACTTAACCGTGGCTCCCATCTTATCAACCTTGTCGAGGATCGCGAGCGCGTCGCAGAATTGAATCTGATCGCAGGTCGGCGCGCGAAACTCTCGACAGCATACGACTCGGCTCTCATCTATCTCAGGGCCGGCCGCGCCCTTCTTACAGAAGAGACTTGGGAACGCAATTACCGGCTTATCTTCTCCATCGAGTATCTGACAGCCGAGTGCGAGCTGCTGACCGTCACGGTTGGCCTCGCTGCCGGGGATCCACTCGCGGAAGTGCAAGAGGAATGCGAGAAGGGCTTGGCATTTGCGAGGCGGGTGCGTTTCGGTCCGCTCATCGAGCGCTGCGGAGCCCAACTTGGTTTGATCCGCACCTTGCGCGGGCTGACTGAAACGTTCGGCTGCCTGGATCATGAGGGATATAGCCAACTCGATACCGAACGCCGCTTGGCCAACAGCCCCGATCTGGTGCTGGCGGAGTTCTATTACTGGACGCGAAAGCTGCAGGCGCATTTTTTCGCCGGAGAACTTGCGGCGGCGCTCGATGCATCGCTGCACGCGGAACCGCTGCTTTGGACGTCGGCGGCAACGTTCGAGTCAGCGGAGTATCGCCTCTATGCCGCGCTGGCGCATGCGGCGGTGTGGGATCACGCCCCACCGGAGCAGAGAACGACGCATTTCGCATCTGTGCTCGAGAACCACCGGCAACTCCATGCGTGGGCGGAGGTCAACCCCGAAACCTTCGAAGACCGCGCCGCCTTGGTCGGCGCCGAGATCGCCCGCATGGAGGGCCGAACACTGAACGCGCAGGAGCTGTACGACAAGGCGATCCGCGAGGCTCGCAAATACGGGTTCGTGCACATCCAGGCAATTGCCAACGAGATTGCCGGGCGTTTCTACGCAGAGCGCGATTACGAGAAGATCGCGGAAAGCTATTTGCGGGCCGCGCGGGCCTGCTATCAGCGCTGGGGAGCCGATGGAAAAGTTCGCCAACTCGAGGAACTTTATCCGCACCTCAAAGTGGACGAGTCGGTCCGGAATTCCACGGCGACCATAGTAACACCCTTCGAGCAACTCGATTTGGCTACCGTAATCAGAGTTTCGGAAGCGGTGTCAGGCGAGATCGTTTTCGAGAAGTTAATGAACACGCTCATGAGTTCGGCAATCGAACACGCGGGCGCGGATCGAGGTCTCTTGATTCTTCCGCGAGCCGACAAGTATCAAATTGAAGCAGAAGCCACGGCCAGCAGTGACAAGGTGACCGTGGTCCTGAAACAGGCCCGCGTCACGACCGCAGATCTACCAAACTCGGTCTTTCAATACGTGCTTCGCACAAAAAAAAGCGTTCTCCTGCACGATGCGTCCAGTCAGAACTTGTTTTCGGCGGATGACTATATTCGCGACCGTCGCTCACGGTCAATGCTCTGCCTGCCGATACTGAAGCAGGCCAAGTTGATTGGCCTGCTGTACTTGGAGAACAACCTTACGACTGCCGCGTTTACTCCTGCTCGGATGGTAGTCCTCACGCTGCTCGCTTCCCAGGCCGCTATCTCAATAGAGAACGCCAGCCTGTATCGCGAGCTAGCTGAGCGGGAGGCCAGAATCCGACGGCTAGTGGATGCCAACATCATCGGCATCTTCGTCTGGGATGTTGACGGTAGGATCATCGATGCCAACGAAGCGTTTCTCCGCATCGTCGGATACAGCCGCGACGATCTCGTCTCCGGTCGATTGCGCTGGCGGGATCTGACACCCACGGAATGGAGCGATGCCGACGACCGACGACTAGCCCAGCTGGAGGCAACCGGAGCCACGCAACCCTACGAGAAGGAGTACTTCCTGAAAAGCGGCGGTCGCGTGCCGGTGCTGGTCGGGGCAGCGACGTTCGGCGAGCGATCGGACCAAGGCGCGGCCTTCGTGGTAGACTTAACTGAGCGCAAGCGGGCGGAGGAGGAAATTCGTGAAAGCGAGCGGCGCTACAGTGAGGTGCAGATGGAGCTCGTGCACGCGAATCGAGTTGCAACAATGGGGCAGCTCTCGGCTTCGATCGCCCATGAAGTCAACCAGCCCATCGGGGCGACGCTCAACAATGCCTCTGCGGCGTTGCACTGGCTGAGCAAAGAACCAGCAGATCTGGAGAAAGCTCGGGAGGCTCTCAACCGGATCTTTGCAAATGGCAAACGCGTCAGCGAGGTTGTCGGCCGCATACGAGCGCTTTTCAAAAAAGCACCTCTACGGAAAGAAGACGTGGACATCAACGAAGCAATCCTTGAGGTGATCGCCCTGACCCGCGGCGAAGTCGTGAAGAATGGCATTTCGGTGCAATCACACCTCGGGGACGGTTTGCCGCTCATTCAAGGAGATCGGGTCCAGCTGCAACAAGTGATAATGAACCTGATCATCAATGCCGTTGAAGCATTGAGCTCGATCAGCGGGGATCCGCGAGAACTGGTGATCACCACCGGTAAGGGCGAGCCGGACGGCGTGCTGGTAGTACTGCGGGATTCCGGGCCAGGTCTGAGTTCACTGGGTCTGGAGCGCATCTTTGACGCCTTCAACACGACAAAGCCCGGCGGCTTGGGGATGGGCCTATCGATCTGCCGCACCATTATTGAAGCGCATGGGGGCCGACTGTGGGCCACCGCCACTCAACCTCGGGGCGCGACGTTTCAATTCACGCTGCCCGCACGGTCAAATCAGGCCTCGTGAATTGAACAGTTTGCAGCGCGTCTGCAACGGAGCGGATCGCTACCGGCGTCACGAATTGTGATATCAGTCTCACGTCTGTTCTGTTGTGCGGAGATGGTGCAGCGGAGTCATCTTAGCTCGTATGTGGCGCATTAAGATGGCCAATCGGGGTGGCCAAATCACAGCGCCATGATCCCTAACGGAAGAACTCTGGGCTCGCACGCACTGGAGTTCCGCCGGCGCAGCCAGCGCGCTATTCATCATTTAGGAGGTCGTCATGCTCGTGGCTTGTTCCTTGGAACGGCTCATGTCCATGTCGTTCCACGTTCAGCGCAGCTAAGGAACCACGAGTCTGAGCACTCGGATTGCGGCGACGTCGGGTTGGCCACGGCGTTGAGAGAGGTCGCCGGGGGCGCCTCAGAAATCGTCAAGCACCTCTCCGTGACATGCCCGAGATCGACAAAGCAGAGGCGAACTTCAAGATAAATGCCGATATTGTGTCGCCGCATGGGAGCGGTGATCGGAAGCATTGACGCGCTAACCTGACCACCGTCGCCGTTCCGGGCCTCGTGCGCGGTCATTGCATTCGCTAGGTCCGGTCAACGCCGGAACAAATTCGATTTGGCAAGCGAGGAGCGCAAGGTACGTTCCTTGATTATGAGTATCAGTGGCGTGTGTCGCACCTTAGCGAACCCGTTTTAACGGACGGTCGCGCGGCCCGAACAGCGCGACCGTTACTCACCTCTATACTACGGCGGATTGTGCGAGCCATTTGGGTCGAGCTGGTGTCCAGACCTCTGAGTTGTCGGTACGCAACGGACGTCGGCGCCATAAAATACGCGCTCAACAAACCGCAAGAATGAGAACGCCGTAACAAGAACTGCGCTTCACGCAGTGATTAACCCGTTATATCTGTAGTCCGCAAGAGCATCAGGCTTAGCGGCGACAAGGAGAACAATGATGCCGGCGATATTCACAGCGACTAGTTGCGACGATGTGACCGTCACGTGCACCACGCGCTATGTCGACACTCACGGGCGAGGCTACCGCAACTTCAATCAACATGGGCAGAGCCATCGCCATAGACGGGATATCGGCGATGGTCGCTTTGCAACCGATCGGCAGCTGGACACGACGCGTGCCGCGCAAGGCGCAAAGTCGATGCTCTGTCCGCGCGACTGGAGGTTTTTGGTGCCCGATGTGATCCGACCATTTGATCGGATCCGCCTTCAAAGGAGCTGTATATTTCTACGCTTAGCCGAACTGTAGTTCCCTATCGCAAGGATGGACGTTTCCCCGATGCCATTGCCCCTCCACGACACTCACTCTCTTCTGCTGTCAGGTCATCGAACCGGATGTGAAACGGCTTCCCGGTCGATGTGATGACAAGTGTGAGGAATGCGGAGAACCGACCCGATCCCACGACCATTTGTCCGGCCCCGGAAAGTGCAGTGGATAGGCTGTGCGTGCACGCTCCGAGTGACATATTCACACTTCAGCTGACCAAACAGGCGATGACGCCAATGACGGCGAATTCAAGGTCGTACCAGTACGTCGAGATCCGAGCGAGGCAATGCAACGTTCGTACGATTACGCGTCTTTGGGACGCTCAAAAGCGGATGGCGTGGTCCGCAACGTTAATTCAAAGCAGTGTCGGTGAGGAAACGTTCCGCAAGACGCGGGTCGAGATGCCGAGCCGGCACACAATACCTGTTTCCTGGGAGGCTCCGCGACAAACCGCTTTATCATCAGCCCTGCCCGCCCCGGCAACGAACTGGAATGGTCCGAACCACCTCAACCCTTTCGAGTATAAGTATGCAGCTGCAGTTTCATCAGGTGCGATATTTTTTAGCCCTGGCAAGGACGCTCAATTTTACGCGGGCTGCGGAGCAATGCAATGTGACTCAGCCGGCGCTGACAAAGGCGATACACAAGCTGGAGCAAGAACTCGGTGGCGCGTTGATCCACCGTGAACGTCACCTCACCCAGCTCACCGAGCTGGGCAACATGATTTTGCCAACGCTGGAGGAAATATTTGCCGCGACGGAGTCGGTACGACTTCAGGCGCGAGGCTATAAAAAGAAGACCATCGCTCCGCTGAAGATCGGGCTGGCGCCATCAATCTCCGCCGCACTCATTACGGAATTGCTCTTGGAACTCGCCAGGATCATCCCTGATCTTCGAGTCGATCTGCGCGAGGCCGATGCCAACGGGCTCGTTGCGATGCTTTTGGATGGTAAGATCAATGCCGCACTCGTCGGCGACGCGGTGGAGGTACCTGAGCGCATCAACCGCTGGCGGCTCTTCGAGGAGCGGTATGTGCTCGTCTTGTCACGGAAACATCCGATGGCGAGTCACACAGTTATCCCGCTTCAAAACCTTCACGAGCTGGTTTTTCTCGAAAGGGTCGGGTGCGACGTCGCAGGCCGATTCAAGCAGACGTGTTTTGCCGACCATCCCGGCCCGACAGTTGTGCACAGGAGCGATCAGGAAAGGCACCTTCAGCAAATGGCATCCGCCGGTTTAGGGGCCATCCTGGCGCCAGACCATGCTCCCACGCTGCCGTCGCTCGCGGCTATCCCAATCGAGGGCGACCCTGTCCGGCGTGAGGTGCAGCTTTTGGCCGTGGCCGGGAGGCAGTATTCGCCGGCGCTCGACGCCTTTATCAAGGTTGCTCGTTTTCGCGACTGGACGAGTGCGCTGGACAAAACGCGGGGCTCGACGGTCGCGTCCTCCGACGCGGCGTGAATACGGGGCCGGCTGCGAGGTGCGGCACATGAGCGAGTACCGCGAAACCGTGCGATTCAGGTGACGTTAAGGCCCAGAAGCACCCAGGTACGAATTTGGGGAGCGCGTTGAGGGTTACGGATGTTCCGACAGAGCCAGATCAGGGCCAAGAACGCGAGTTCGTCGCGCGCGGGAATGAATGCCACGGCATCGTCCGCTCATCACCCCGATCCTGGAAAACCTATTGCGCTTCGTCTGGCGGCGGCTACAGCATATCGGCAAGCTCATCCGCGTCAGCATTCACCGCCACACTTGCAACGAGAGCGCACCGATTACCGTCCGCAGGGATAGATCGTGTCGGGTGGGCAAAGCGCCGCGTGCCCACGATTCAAGACGCCGGTGAAGGATGGTGGGCACGGCGCGAGGGCGCCTTTGCCCACCCTACGGGTTGGTTCCTTCAGGATTTTGGATATGGACGTTTCAATCATTGAAGATCGCAAAGCCCGCGCCCGCGCCTGGTTCGAATCCTTGCGGGACGGCATCTGCGCGAGCTTCGAGCGGCTGGAGGATGACGCGCCGCAAAGCCTCTATCCGGGCGAGGCCGGCCGCTTCAAACGCACGCCGTGGCGGCGCACCGACCACACCGGCGCGCCCGGCGGTGGCGGCGTGATGTCGATGATGTGCGGCCGCCTGTTCGAGAAGGTCGGCGTGCACTGCTCGACCGTTCACGGCGAATTCGCGCCCGAGTTTCGCGCGCAGATCCCTGGCGCGGCGGAGGATCCGCGGTTCTGGGCCTCCGGTATCTCGCTGATCGCTCACTTACGCAATCCGCAGGTGCCGGCCGTGCACATGAACACCCGCTTCGTAGTCACCACCAAGGCTTGGTTCGGCGGCGGCGCCGACCTCACTCCGGTGCTAGATCGCCGGCGCACCCAGGACGATGCCGACACTATCGCTTTCCACGCTGCGATGAAGGACGCCTGTACCGGAGCGAACGGCGTCGCCGATTACGACAAATACAAGAAATGGTGCGACGAGTATTTCTATCTGCCGCACCGGAAAGAGGCGCGCGGCGTCGGCGGCATTTTCTACGACTGGCACGACAGCGGTGATTGGGGCGCCGATCTCGCCTTCACCCACGACGTCGGCCACGCCTTCCTGAAGACCTATCCTGACATCGTGCGTCGCAATTTTGCGACGGCATGGACGGCCGAAGACCGCGAGGAGCAATTGATCCAGCGCGGACGCTATGTCGAGTTCAACCTGCTCTACGACCGCGGCACGATTTTCGGACTCAAGACCGGCGGCAATGTCGACTCGATCCTGTCGTCGCTGCCGCCGGAGGTGAAGTGGCCATGAGCGCGGGCAAGCGTCTCCCCCGCGCCATCCTGATCGAGATGGACAACGGCATCCTGTCGGCCCACGGCCGGCCCGAGATCGCGTGGACCAATGCGGACGCCTCATGGCGACTGAAGCTTGCTGAAGCCCGGCATCTGACCGTCAAGGGCGGCTTTGCCGCGCTCGCGGCTGCGGGCCACCGCGCTCTGCCCGACGATCTCGCCATGAGCCCAGCCGATGAGTCTTAGCACCACACCAGCGATTATCTCCGCGCCTGGAGACAATATGCATCTCCTGAGATCGAATGGCGAAGTCGAACAGACACGTCCGCCGTGGTGGTCATTTCTAAGCGAAGGGTGACCAGCGGTCGATCCTCATCATGAGGGTTGGCTCGCCCCTCGACCCCGACCGATCGCCGCGATTGGGGCCGACACCATCGATCCCTGGGCACGCGCTGGCCGGAGTGGTCACCGCTCACTGCTACGGCGCGGCAGGCGCAGTCCGTTCGCCTGTGTCATCGGTACCGGACCCCCGCCGACTGTCAGATAGCATTCGACTTCGGCGCGAAGGAGTTCGTTGACCTCGAGAAGGACGGCTTGGAGGGCGTCGGCGGGCCCGATCCGGCGTTTGACGTCATCGGCGGCGACATCCAGATGCGGTCCGCAGGCGTATTCGTGCCGGAGCAACGCTGGTGACCATCATCAGACCGGCGAGGCGCGGCCCTCTAAGACAGCGATTATCATGAAGCCGGTATTGATGCGCGGAGTTCGTGGTCAGTGTCGGAAACCCCAGCCACTCCTTCCGAACATATGAGTGTGGGAGCATGAGGGTGCCTAGGTTTGGTGGCCAGCACCGTGTTGTACGGGTTACCGAACACAAATACCTTCGACGTGCGCCAGATGATTCGCTCCAGTTCCACGAATGTGCGCATCTTCAGCCGGTATTTCCACAACAGCATGTGTTGAATGAAGTTCCAGGTTACTCCCCACGCCAAGAATGGTAGGCGCCGATAGTGGATTGGACCGAAGCCAAGTCGGCGCATCTTGTAGACCAGAAGATTGGCGCCGACAAAATTGTAACGCCAATTCTCGAAGAAGGCGGTGACACTCAGGTAATCCTCGGTACGGCGACAATGATCCAGCGACCCCGGCGAATGGATCAGCAACCGTCCTCCCGGCTTGAGCATCCGCCAGCACCTAGCTAGCCACGCGTCCAGATCTTTGGTGTAGCCAATCGATTCTAGCGCATAGATGCCGTCGAAGTATTCGTTCGGGAGATCGAGGCTGTCGAAGTCGATGACTATCACCTGTCCACGTCCCCCAAGCCTCGCAAATTTGCGCCGGCAGATCTCCGCCTGGACAGAGGAATTGGTCACGCACACAACTTCGATATTGCTCCGTCTGGCGAGGTATTCCGCTGCCGCGCCGGAGCCGCATCCGAGATCGAGGAATCGCATCCCGTCTCTCGGCTTCAAAAGCGCATATTCGGCCTCGTAAGGGTGCGAAAATGCCAAACGGGGGAACACACACGTGCTGTAGTTTGATTGTTCGTCGCGATACCTGCCGAACACGTCATCGTATGTGCGCGTTTCGTCGTCATGTTTCAGAAAATCGCTCGGCTTTGGTGTCCACTCGATCAGTTGGCGCTGCTCGAACTCATTCAGCTGGTGGCCGATTTTACTCGCGTCCTTCGGTCGGGTCACCAAAAGGAACAGTACGTAATGAAACAAGTTATATGCCACAAAGGACGCGACGATGACGCCCGCTACCAACTGAGACATTAAAGCGATATTCAAGGTGTGCTCCGGTGATAGCTGCAGAAATTCTACGAACGGGCTGGAAATCACAGCAGTGCCGCATCATCCCAGAGGCAAATTTCCGGGTTGGGTCATTCGCGTCAGTCTGACCGTGAGCCGCCCCTGGCGCCATTCTCCGGCAGCTGGTCGAGAGCGATTTGGAGCCAGGCCATCCAATTGCGATCACTCCGAGTTCTGAACCGGTCAACGCATTTCTTGGAGCAAAGGGGGGTTCGCCACGAGTAGTGCCGGACGAGACCAAACTTGCCGTCACAAACTGCGCATCGCGCGGCTCTGCCAGATCTAAGGCTCGGAGAGCAGTGGGGCATTGTGCCTTCCTTCTGGTACTTTCGATCGAGTGGAAAAAGCGGGCGGTGAAGTTGGGGGACTTCACCGCCCTTAGACCTTCCGCGGGAGGGGGCGTATTCCACCGGAAGGCGGGAGCGAGCTGTTTTGAGCGCCGCGCCCTTTAACGCATGCAGCCTAGATAGTCGCGATCGGCGATTCAATTAGACCTAGGAAATCGTCGGGTATCCAAAGTCGCCATGGAACGATACGAAGGTTCATTGCGTTCGCCCTTAAAGCCGAGCCAGTTCGGCAATGCCTCAAAGTAAACCGCTCGAGTGGTAGAGCATGAGAGCCGGCGGGGCGGCTAAGAGCATAGCGCAGCGAAGCCTGCTCTCTTGAGAAGGGATTCGTAACCTTCACCACCTTAGAGAGGAGCCGCCCATGACCAACGAGGCAGTGAGCCCGCTGCGTCGGCGTGCGCATGATCGATGAGATGACGATACGCAAGTGCGCGCCAAACACCCAACATGACCACCTTCAACTGGTCAGACAGTCGCAGCGTTCCTCAGATGGTCTTCGGCTCCGGCAACCTTCCAAGAGGTGCGCCGCTATCAGCTTCATCTGGGATCGAGCGCTCTCGGCGTCCCGATCGACCAGAGTATCTCGACCTTACGAGTCTTCTTCAAGATCACCTTACGGCGTCACGATATCGTCGAACACACCCACTTCATCCAAGAGCCGTGCAGGCTGCCGGTGATGTGATGCACGATGTGAAGGCGGTCGAAGCCGTAGACACGCTTGATGGACCGGCCGTTGGTGCCAAATGCGCGAGTCGCCGGTGAACGATCGTTTCACGTGGGCCAGCGGCGGGCTTGTATTTGGGCCCCGGGCGGCATCGAGCAGCCGCGCCACTCCTCGACGCTCAGCTGCTGGTCGGCGCCGAATTGGCGGCTATCGTTCCGCGACCGCTGGCGCGTGGGCCCGAGCAAGCCCATGCGATCACGAACTATGAACTGCCTTACATCGCGAGGTCCTTGCAAGCTCGGCTGCTCTGGTACGAACACGCGCAGGACGAGCCGTCCCACGAATCGCCTTACGAGGTGCTCCGGGCGCGCCATCGAGGAACGCAGGCACGCGCTAGCTAAGGATTGCGACTTCAACCCAAAGACCGGTGTGCAACCCATTGCGCAGCGATGGCGCGCGATATCGGAACCGCACGCTCGCCCTCGAAAGGCTGCGGCCTGCGATGCGCGCACACACTAATCGTGCGGGCTGGTGACCGTGCTGGCCCGGAAGCGCGCGGAATCGTTAGCGTGGTCGCATGCTTATTCATGTTCTGCCGCGAAAGATCGTCACTGCAACGGACTAGCCCCAAATGTCAGTACAATCCTGTCCCCGAATAACGGACCGGACGTCCGTTTTCCGTGTCCGCAAGTCTACGCGCCCGATATCAGCTTTGACAGGCAACTCGCCTAGCCGCAATGGTGGAGAGGTCCGCGACAGAAGTTGCGAAATCTGGAAAGAAGGCCCACACATCCCTTCGTACAAGGTCAAGGTCGGCCGCCAAGCTTCGAATCGGTCGTAAAAAAGTGAAGGACACCGGCATGGAAAAGTCCCCCCAAATCGGCGACAGGATTACTGACAAATCAGCATCGCCCGATGATAGCACCGTTCGGGACTGGATCGGACCGGGCACGTTCAAGCATTGGGCCTCTCTGCAGAATTGGATTGAGAAAAGTTACCCCGGGGTCTTCGCGCCGGAATGGCTCTATGGCGGCAAGAAGCGCGGCTGGTCCCTACGCTACAAGAAAACAAGGGCATTTTGTACCTTGCTGCCGGAATACAAGCGGTTTTCCGCCGTGGTGGTCTTGGGTGAGCAGAACGAGATAGGTTTGAGGAGCGCCGTAATGCCTGGCGCTCGCAGTTGATCAAGCTTTACGATAAAGCCAAGACATACCCGGATGGTAAATTCCTGACAATGCCATTTCATCCGCAGATGATCGGCATGATGTGACGGAGCTTTTGACTATGAAGCGCCCTCCACGCTCGCGCGCTTGAATGTCGCGGAAGTGTTAAGTCTAACGAGGAAAGACGCTGGATAGGTGTAAAGAAACTGGCTAGCAAGTTTCGGATATTGACCATTCGGCCGACGAACCTCGCGACGTCTCGTTGCAGATGCGTTATCGTGTGAAGAGTTGCTCGGGCACACCAACTACCGTCAATATGCTCGGCCAGGAGTGTGGTTACGATCTGCCCTATATGACCAGTGCTGTCAGCGCTAACGCGCGGTTTCTATGAACAAGATGTAGGTTCTGCTCGACCGGAGCGACGCATGCGCCGCGGGCGGCGGGGTTAGTCATTGTTCCCCGATCACATCCGCAGCCCTTTGGCATCAGGTATTCCGTAGGTTGATCGACCAAGTAAATGCTGACTCCAAACGACGTCACGCTGAGCGAACGCGAGAAGCGCTCGTTCTCCCTCAGGCTGTCATCCGGCAACAGGTCTAGGCGCGCGGCGACACCGAAGCGAACACTGGCTGCGTTGATCGTCTTCTTAGCTATCCGGTTGGCGGCATTCCCCGCTGGTATGAAAACTATACATGCCGGTTATTGGAAAGCGTCGTCCCTTGTTGCGATCAATGTGTGAGCTTTGGCGGATTTCATGAGTGCTGTTGATCGACTCATGGCTGACGCCCTAGGCGGATCAAGAGGCATTCATGGCTTTCACATTAAAGATCAACGGCTCACCCCATGAGATCGATGTCGACGGCGACATCCCCTTGCTATGGGTGCTGCGCGATGTGCTCGGCATGACCGGGACCAAGTTTGGTTGCGGCCGAGCATTGTGTGGCGCCTGCACGGTGCATATCGACGGCCGACCGGCCCGCTCCTGTCAGACGTCGGTCGATAGTATCGGCGACAGCGCGGTTACCACCATCGAGGCGGTTGGGCGCACGCCGCAAGGCGCCGCCTTGCAGAAGGCCTGGCTGGATCTGGAAGTAGTGCAGTGCGGCTACTGCCAATCCGGGCAGATCATGTCGGCGGCGGCATTGCTAAAAGAGACTCCTAAACCTAGCGATGCGGATATCGACTCGGCGATGTCGGGAAATGTCTGCCGTTGCGGTACCTACCAGCGCATCCGGGCCGCGATACAGCTAGCAGCGGGAGTGTGAAGCATGGATAACCACACCGAGGGTGAAAGCGCCATGTCCCGGCGCGCCTTTTTTCAGGGAACAGGTTTGCTGCTCGGTTTTGCTATGACCGGTGCACGCGCAGAGCCCGTGTTCGCAGCGCGTGCTTCGCAGGTAACGGAAAACGAGGTCACGGGCACTTTCGCGCCGAACGGATTTATACGGATTAATCCAACCGGCGTCGTCACCCTGATTATTCCGATGATCGAAATGGGACAGGGGGTTTACACGTCGCTCTCGATGCTTCTCGCTGAGGAACTGGAAGTGAAGCTTGACCAGATTCAGGTTCAGCATGCGCCGCCGAATGATGCTCTTTACGTCAACTCGATCATAGGCATTCAAAATACTGGTGGTTCCGCGTCTGTCCGTGCCTTCTGGACACCGCTTCGTCAGGCAGGGGCAGTGGGCCGTAGTCTGCTGATCGCGGCAGCGGCAAAGCGCTGGAATGTCGATCCGGCAACTTGCCGCGCTAGGGACGGCGTGGTGTTCGATGCATCAGGCTCGAAGGATCTGAGCTACGGCGAACTTGCGACCGCCGCGGCGAAATTGACTGTGCCGCCTGCAGCAAAAGTGAAATTGAAGGATCCGAATGAGTTCACCTTGATCGGCACGCGTGCCAAGCGTCTGGATTCAGCAATAAAAGTCGATGGGCGCGCGATCTACAGCATCGATGCGCGACTGCCGGGTATGAGGGTTGCGGCGGTTGCTATTGCGCCCGTGCTCGGCGGCAAGGCGAAAGCATTGGATGAGAAGGCCGCGCTGGCGGTAAAGGGCGTTCGGCAGGTGGTCAATATAGATGAAGCCGTTGCCGTGCTGGCGGACCACATGGGTGCGGCGAAGAAGGGGCTTGAGGCCGCCGCCGTCGCCTGGGACGACGGGCCGAACGGCAAGGTCAGCAGCGCCGATATCGTGAAGCAATTGGAGGAGGAATCCAAAAACCCGGGCGCGGTTGCTCGTAAGGTGGGTGATGTAGGGAAGGCAATTGCGGAGGCAGCGCAACGGGTTGACGCCATCTATCAGGTGCCTTTCCTGGCGCATGCGGCGATGGAGCCGATGAACTGTACCGTTCATCTGCAGAAGGATCGTTGCGATATTTGGGTCGGTACACAGGCGCCTACGATCACGCAGGCTCAGGTGGCCGAGCTCACCCGCCTGCCGATGGATGCGATCAAAATTCACAATCATCTGATTGGGGGTGGGTTTGGCCGAAGGCTGGAGGCCGATGGGACGATCCTCGCCGTCAAGATCGCCAAGCACGTCGACGGGCCGGTTAAGGTGATCTGGAGCCGCGAGGAAGACATCCAGCACGATATGTATCGGCCGTATTATCTCGATCGGTTATCGGCTGGACTTGATGCCGCCGGCAAGCCGGTTGCCTGGATGCATCGAATTGCCGGATCCTCAGTCATGGCTCGCTATTATCCTCCGTACTTCAAGGACGGACTGGATCCCGATGCCATAGAAGCGGCGGCCGAGCCGCCCTATGCGCTGCCAAATGTCCACGTCGACTTTGTCCGGGTCGAGCCACCAGGTGTCCGGACGTCTTGGTGGCGCGGAGTCGGACCAACTCACAACGTTTTTGTGGTCGAAAGCTTCATAGATGAACTTGCGCATGCCGCGAAGCAGGATCCTGTCGCTTATCGCAAGCGATTGCTTGGCCACAATCCGCGAGCACTTGCGGTTCTGTCGCTTGCCGCGGAAAAAGCGGAATGGGGAGCACCCCTCCCCGCGCGGCATGGCCGCGGGATTTCGGTGCAATTCGCATACGGAAGTTATACATCGCAGGTCGCCGAAGTCGAAGTGGCCGCGAATGGCTCTGTCAAAGTCAAGCGGATCGTCTGCGCGATTGACTGCGGCATGTACGTCAATCCAGACACGATCGAAGCACAGATTCAAGGTGGAACGCTTTTCGGTCTGACCGCCGCTCTCCATGGGTCAATCACGTTCAAAGATGGTCGGGTCGAGCAGAGCAACTTCGACAGTTATTTGCCGATGCGTATCGACGAGGTGCCGGTCGTGGACACGCACCTGGTTAAAAACGCGGAAGCTCCAGGTGGTGTCGGTGAAGCTGCGACAGCCATTGTCAGTGCTGCGGTGACCAATGCGATCTTCGCCGCGACCGGCAAGCGTCTGCGCAGCCTGCCGGTTGATACAAATTCGCTGAAATCGTCGTCTTAGTCCTTGCCCCATCATTCCGCGCGCGTCGCAGCGTGGACGGGTGACGGTGCGGTCTAACGTTCTTGCGCGTAACGACCATGAGAGTGGCCGCCTTCTCCGCTCGGAGAAAATCACCTCTCAGAAGGAGCCCGTCGGGCTGCAAATTCGATCCGATTCAAGCTGTCGCGTCGGCTTCCTAGTAGGCCAGCAACGGAAGTACAGGACAGTCCATTCAGGGTAATATTTCGGCTCCTTAGCCTGCCGCTGTTGCCTAGCTGATTCGAATGCCGCACATACCCGCGATGGTCGCTGCCGAGATCAAGGCGCTTATTGCGATGCCCGCGCCCCAAAGACGATTTGCAGCGAACCGATCGACGCCATGCGCGATCAGTACCATCCGTAATCCCGACGCAAGGTGACTTAGGACAAAAAACACGCCCAGCGCGTAGTGAGGCAAAAGGCGGATGTTCCATGCGTCGTGAATCAGCCCGCTCGGGGCGCCGATCGCGAAATTCCAATCTGTGGGTATGCCGAGAAACCCTCTTGCGTAGATGAATACCGAGTTCATGTGCCCAAGGATATACACCGAGAGGTAGGCCCCCGAGGCGACCTGAAATGTCCGATGGAAGCCCTGCGGGGCGGCACTCCAATGCCATGCCAGAAACAGCCCGGTGCCAATCTGGAAAAGCATCGCCACGACCAACAGCGGTTCACCCACGCCAGAGCGGTAGACAAGGCGGCCGATCTTCATGACGGCCGCATGTGCGTCGGGGCCGATCAAGCCAAACAGATGATTGGCTAGATGGAAAGCCACGTATAGGCACAAGACCCCCGCCGTTATTCCGTGGACAATGCGCCAGCGCCCCACGGTTGGCCCCGTTGCCGCGGCGCGATTGCCGGCGGTCTGTGGCCAAATGGCGATCGTAAGCCAAAGCGCGCACCACACGAGTTCGTCAGGGAATGGGCTATGAATCAGGACCTGAACGACGCCAAGAAAGACGAAGAGCGTTGGGGTCGCCACGCCGGCATAGGCGAGCCGCCGCGTCACGGGATCGGCGTCAGGCCGGCAAGCGAGCGCGAACGCGAGGAACGGCACGACGAACGCCATGGCCAGAATCAAGGTCGCGCCGGCAATTGCGAATGGCGAGGGCGTTGCGGCCTGCGTGACGACGACGGCATGAAAGGCCCGGAGTAGAAAAGGGTAGCAAACGGCCGCCGCTGCGGGAGTCAGCGCCAAATGGTCAAGGCGTGGCCCGAACGCGGCGCTTCGGTCCGGCGGCTGAGCAAACGCCATCTTGAGTCTCCTGAATATCAAGCGCGCGATGCGGCCGAACCGCCCGAAGGCTTGCAAAGTGCAAGCCCCCACCATCGGCGTTATGAAGAATGACCCCAGCCCAGGTTCCAAGCGTATCGCTCTCGGGAGAATCGCTAGGGCGGCTGTGAATACCACGCTCCGCGCGGGTTCGTGACGGACTGCCGCAGACCAACACCGGCAACATTTCGACTCTCAACCACGGAGCCGCCGCCTTCACGCCGCTGTGCGCCTGCCCAATCTCGAACGGACCGTGACCGGATCCTCAGGTGCGTTCAAGACCGACGTCGTGAACAGGACAGCGGCAGCGAGGATCCAATAATACCAGGCGTCGATCCCATCGAATTTGCAGGCAAAGGGTGCGATGACAAACACCACCCCGACTGCGCGATCCACCCAAAGGTGCAGCCAGTAGGGAATGATGCGGACGAACCCGGTGGGATGGTCGGTCAGGCCGGCCAAGAGCAGCGCGGCCACACCGACGACAGCCGAAAGCCACATTGCGAGCGGTCCGCTCTGGCCGAGGTTCAGCACGAACGGCATTGCAATTAACACGATCGCGACGGGATAATCGATGAGGTAGGCGTGGATAGACTTGGTGATGAAGCGGAATGACATCGGTGTCTCCTACGTGTTTCGTTGCTACAGTGGGTCCTTGCGACGCGGAGAGTGCATCGACCCAAGCGGACGACTCGGCGGTCCTCTGCTGGCGAGCGCTCGCTAAAACAGTCACGGGACAGCTCAGCTGAGGAACGGTAAGCCAGCACGCCAACCATTAGGAATGCCGGGTCGTTATCGTTTCCATTCCACTCGCCTGGTGCAATAGAAGCGGGTTAGTCGGCAGAAGTGAACGCATCCGCTCCTCGCATGCGCTGAAAAGTTGCAGCTTCGTCGCGGATTGGCGCCACTGCCTGTCACCCTGCCCCAGCCGCGGTTATCTGAGTCGGCTTGCCTTCGTTCTTTCCTTCCGCGAGGTTGCGGACCACCACATAGAAGATGGGTGTGAAGATCAGGCCGAACAGCGTAACACCTAGCATGCCGAAAAAGACCGCAACCCCGACCGCCTGGCGCATCTCCGAGCCGGAACCGGTTGACACCACGAGCGGCAGCACGCCTAGGATGAAGGCGAACGAGGTCATCAGGATCGGCCGCAGGCGGAGCCGGCAGGCCTCGATCACCGCCTCCAGCCGCGGCTTGCCCTCGAGCTCGATATCACGCGCGAACTCGACGATCAGGATCGCGTTCTTGGCGGCCAGGCCCACCAGCACCACAAAGCCGATCTGTGTCAGGATGTTGACGTCCTGGCCCAGGATACGCACACCGATCGTCGCGGCAAACAGGCACATCGGCACGATCAGGATCACCGCAAACGGCAACGTCCAGCTGCCATATTGCGCGGCGAGCACGAGATAGACGAACAGCACGCAGATCGGGAACACATAGAGACCGGCATTGCCGCCCGTCACTTGTTGATAGGATAGATCGGTCCATTCGAGGGAAAAACCGCTCGGCAACGTTTCGTCGGCGACCTTCTGGATGGTGTCGAGCGCGGTCGTCGAGCTCACACCTGGCGCGGGCTCACCTTGTACCTCGGACGCTGAGTATAGATTGTACCGCGCGACACGGTCGGGCCCGGAAATGTCCTTGAAGTCCACGATGCTACCGAGCATCACCATGTCGCCGACAGCGTTGCGGGTGCGCAGCCGCGCAAGATCGCTGGTCTCCTTCCGGAACGGCAGGTCGGCCTGCGCCGTGACGTGGTAGGTCCGCCCGAACAGGTTAAAGTCGTTGACATAGGTCGAGCCAAAGTACGTTTCAATCGTGTCGGTGATGCTGGCGATGGGCACGCCGAGCTTCTGCGCCTTTACGCGATCGACATCGACGAACAGCTGCGGTGTGTTCGCCGAATAAGGCGAGAACACGGAGGTCAGCTTTGGCGACTTCTGCGCGGCTCTGACGAGTTCGTTGGTCGCAGCCGCGAGCAGTTCGGGACCGCGCCCTTGTCGATCCTGGATGCGGATAGCGAAGCCGCCGCCGGTGCCAATGCCCGGCACCGCGGGCGGTGGAATGACGATGATGAAAGCGCCCTGGAGCGTCGACAGCCGCTTGCGCAGATCGGCCGTGATTGCAATCGCCGTCAACCCCTTCTTCTGCCGTGCCTCCGGCTCGTCGAACACCGGGAACAACGCCGCGGCGTTGCCGGCCTGCGTGCGAGTTGCGCCGGAAAAGCCGCTGAACGCCGCGACCCGGACGACACCCGGCGTATCCAGTGCAATCCGCTCGATCTCGCGCACGATCGCAGCGGTTCGCGCAAGCGACGCGGCGCCCGGCAACTGCACCGAGATGATGAGGTAACCGCGATCCTGCGCAGGGATAAAGCCCTGCGAGGTGGTCGCGAGCAGCCAGCCGGCGCTGCCGATCAACGCGACATAGAGCAACAGCATCGGCGCGGAATGCCGGATCCCCAGGAATGCCACAGCCGCATAGCCATTCGACAGCCAATCGAACACACGGTTGAAGACACCAGTGAAGGCCGACCAGCCGCGCGCGATTAGGTTCCAACGCGCAGCCGACCGCTTCTCCTCATGCGGGACCAGGATCTGCGAGGCTAGCGCGGGTGAGAGCGTCAGGGAGCAGAAGCAGGAGATCGCGGTTGCGACCGCGATGGTGACAGCGAACTGCTGGAAGAACTGCCCGGAGATGCCACCGAGGAAAGCTGTCGGCACGAACACCGCGCAGAGCACCAGTGCGATCGAAACCAGTGCGCCGCCGACCTCCCCCATGGTCTTAAGCGCCGCCTCGCGCCGGCTCATACGATTCCGGAGATGTCGCTCGACATTCTCGACCACCACGATCGCGTCATCGACCACGATGCCAACGGCGAGTACAAGCCCGAACAGCGTCAGATTGTTGATTGAGAATCCGAGCGCGGCCATTACCGCGAAGGTACCTACCAGAGACACCGGGATCGCGATGATCGGGATGATCGCAGGTCGCCAGCCCTGCAGGAATACCAGCACCACGATGACGACGAGCGCCATCGCCTCGTAGACCGTCTTGATCAGCTCGTGTACCGACTGGGCGATGAATTCGGTGGGGTTGTAGCCAATATTGTAGTCGAGCCCCTTCGGGAACCTCTCCTTCAGCTTTACCATAGTCGTAGAGATTGCCTTCGCCGTGGCAAGCGCGTTCGATCCGGGCCGTTGGGTCACTACCATTGCAACCGCCGGCTTGCGCAGGATGCGGCTGCTGGTGGCATAGGAGAGCGCACCGAGTTCGACGCGGGCAATGTCGCGCAGCCGCACCGTGCGGCCGTCCGAGCCGGCCTTCACCACGATGTCCTCGAACTGCCTGATGTCCTTGAGGCGGCCGGTGAAGACGAGATTTGGCTGGAACGCGCGATCGGCGATCGGCGGCTCCGCGATCTGGCCGCCAGCGATCTGCAGGTTCTGCGCCCGAATCGCCGCCATTACTTCGGTCGAGGTCAGGCCGAGATTGGCGATCCTCTCCGAGTCGAGCCACAGCCGCATCGAGTAGTCGCGCGCACCGAACATCTGAATGTCACCGACGCCGTCGAGCCGCAACAGCTGGTCGCGGACCTGCAGCAGCGTGTAATTTGAGATGTAGAGCTGGTCGAAACTCTCGTCGGGGGACAGCATGAACACGACCATCAGGATGTCGGGCGAGTTCTTGCGGGTGACGACGCCGTTGCGCTGGACTTCCTCCGGCAAACGGGGCTGCGCGATTGCGACCCGGTTCTGCACCAGCACCTGGGCCTTGTCGAGATCGGTGCCGAGCTTGAAGGTGACGGTAATCGTGAGCTGACCATTAGAGGTCGCCTGGCTGTAGAGATAGAGCATGTCCTCGACCCCGTTGATCTCCTGCTCGATTGGAGCAGCAACGGTGTCGGAAACGGTCTGCGCCGAGGCGCCAGGATATTGCGTGGTCACAGTGACGGTCGGTGGCACTGCTTGCGGATATTCCGACACCGGCAGCGTCTGATAGGCGATCGTGCCGACGATCAGAAGCACGATCGACAGCACCATCGCGAGGATAGGCTGGTTGATGGAAAGTCTTCCGAGATTCATGGCGTGGCACCTGGCGGAGTCTTGTCGCCCCCCAGCGTTTGCGACATGATTGGCGTCACCTTGGCGCCGACGCGGGCGCGCTGAATGCCGTTGATGATGACGTGGTCCTCCGGGTTCAGGCCCTCGCGAATCACCCGCAGGCCGTCATCTAGAGGCCCGAGCACCACCGGCCTTGCCTCCACCCTATTGTCGTCCTTGACCACGAACACGATCTTCCGCGACTGGTCGGTTGCGACCGCGACGTCCGGAATCAGCAGCGCCTCATAGGGCGCGCTGCCGATCAGGCGAACGCGGCCGAACTGGCCGGGTAGGATCGAGAGATCTTTGTTGGGGATGATGGCGCGGCTGCGCAGCGTCGCGGTGGAGACGTCGAGCCGGTTGTCCAGGAAGTCCATCTTGCCCTCATGTGAGGGTTTCGTTTCGCCGGTCAACGACACCTGCACCGGGTTCGCGGTGTCGCGCGAACTCGGCCGCCTGCCTTGAAACCACAGTTTGCTGTTGCGTTGATAGGTCGGCTCGTCGACATCGAAATAAATGTAGATCGGATCGAGCGACACGATCGAGGTCAGCAGGGTCGCGCCGCTTTCGCTCCCCTGCACCAGATTGCCCGGGGTCACTAGATGACGGCTGACGCGGCCGGTGATCGGCGCCAGCACATGGGTGAATTCGACGTTGAGCTGGGCGGCCTTCAATGTACCCTCGGCCTGCGTCTCAGCCGCATGAGCCGCCTGCAACGCCTGACGGCGCTGGTCGACGACCTGCTGCGAGACCGCGCTAGTTTGAACCAGGGTCAGGCCACGGTCGAGTTCACGCTTCGCAAGCTCTTCCTTGGCCCGCGCGTCGTCGAGTTGACCCTGGGCTTGCAACGCGACCGCCTCAAACGGGCGTGGATCGATGATGTAAAGCAGATCGCCTGCATGAACGATCGCACCATCCGTGAACGCGACCCTGTCAATGAAGCCGCCGACGCGAGCGCGGACCTGAACCTCCTCGATCGCCTCGAACCGGCCGGTGAACTCATCCCAGTCGGTGACTGTTCGTTTCACCGGTTGCGCGACTGTCACCGACGGTGGCGGAGGCGCGGCCGCCTGCGATTGCGCCTTGTCTTGGCAGCCAACGAGCGCCAACGCAAGCAGCAGAACGATCGGCGCGCCGCTGCACCGAAGGCGACGAAACGAACTACACACGGGAGGTTCCGCCGCCGCTAAGGACGGAGGTCGCAGTGTCAGCGTGCCCATGGAGCGAGGATTTCGAATACATCGTTGCTTAGCATGTCGACCCACTCTCAAAGATTCCCATGTTGGTCCGGGTGCCGAACCTCGAAACCGTAAATATCCCTCGACGATACTTTGGAGAGTGACCTTGCAACGTCGGCGACTGAAATCACCTCTTGCTATGGAGTTGATAAACGGCCGTTATTGCCGCTCGACCCGCGAGCACGACGCCTAGCGAGGGACCTCAGAAGCCGCACCGCACTCGAGGGCGCCGCGTTACTCTGCAGAGGCTTCCAGGCCGCGTGCAGTCATCGGGTATCGATGCCGCCGCGAAGTCGCGTCAAGGGCTCCGAGCAAAGCTCGTACGACGGGCTTCGTTGCGTCCTCCTGAGACTTAACTGGCGCAACCATCACTGAAGAAGGTCACGCATCGTTTGAGGACCGAGTGTGGAAAGCGGTGTGCTCGTCCACGTTCTGGGACTTCGGCTGACTGGAACTTAATGCATTCTTCGTGACCGGACGGACCCTAGGCCCGCCACGCGCATTGATGCAGTTGTTCACCCGGACGTCGATACGCTCGACGGAGCATTCCTGGCGATTATGGAAATGATAACTTTACCTGAAGGACCTTCGGACTTACCTGCTGAACGCGCTCGCTTGCGTGGACGCAAGGCTGGGATCTCCCACCACAGCTAACATCTATTTCCTGCGGTCACTGGCGGACAAGCTCGTCGAAGTCGATGGATCAATCATTCGAAGGATCGGGACCTAATCGTGACCAAGATTCGCGAAGTTGTTGTCGCAACCGACCCCACCAATCATAGCGCGCTGATTTGCCATGTCGGCGAATCTCGGTTTGCTGTCGGCGGCCCAGATGGCATCGGCCACAATTCTTGTGGACCCAATCCTTACGACCTTCTCAGCGCGTCTCTTGCCGCATGCAGTGCTATGAGCGTTCGTTTCCAGGCTCAGCGCCAGAAACTACCGCTGGAGCGCGTGAAGGTGGGTGTCAGCTTCCATCACGGCTCCCGAGGCAAAAAGGATTCGTTCGAGCGCACCGTGGTGCTTGAAGGAGACCTCGACGCGCAGCAGCGCACATTCTTGCTGGAAGCCGCAAACCTCTGTCCCGTAGGCCAAATTCTCGGTTCTGGTGCGGATATTACCACACGTCTGGACGTTACAACCTCCGGCCACCTAGAAAGCCCTCAGGCCAGCTACGAGGATGACGTGGCTCTGCTCCCGATTCCGAATATTACTCCGGATTGACCGTCTCTCGTGCCGTCGATCACAGCACCGGGGCATCGCAGTCTGTCATACCCGCAGGGTCTTCAATTCGCGGCGCGCGATGCCCCGCGGGGCATTCGCTCCGCCGACGCGCTCTGGGCTTTCGCGTCCATGGCATCGATTGCATAGCCACCCGTCATTAGACCATCGATTTTTCACGACCGTACTTTTGCTCGTCAGCAAGAGAACTTGAAAATGACGACACACCACACACAGGGAGGCCGATGATGAAGGCAATTGTCGTAACGGACCAGGCGGCGGGAACTGCGGGTATGAGGCTCGTGGATCGGCCCCAGCCGCGAGCGGCGATCAACGACGTCATCGTTCAAGTTCATGCGTCGGGATTCGTCCCGACTGAGCTGGAGTGGCCCTCTACATGGACCGACCGCCTCGATCGTGACCGAACACCGTCGATTCCCGGACACGAGCTGGCCGGAGTGGTCGCCGCCCTCGGCTATGGCACAACGGGGTTGTCGGTTGGACAGCGGGTGTTCGGCCTCGCCGACTGGTATCGCGATGGCACCCTGGCGGAGTATGTAGCAATGGAGGCGCGCAACCTCGCCCCGCTCCCCGGTGACGTCGACTTCATAGTAGGCGCGAGTCTGCCAATCTCGGGCCTCACGGCGTGGCAGGGGCTCTTTGTGCACGGCCGCCTTCAGGCAGGGCAGAGCGTTCTCGTGCACGGCGCGGCCGGCGCAGTCGGATCAATCGTGACACAGCTCGCACGAGAGGTCGGCGCTTACGTCATCGGCACCGGGCGTGGCGCTCATCGTCAGAAGGCGCTCGACTTCGGCGCGAATGAGTTCGTTAGCCTCGACAACGACGTCCTGGAAGACGTCGGCGGAGTCGATCTGGTGTTCGACGTAATCGGTGGCGACATCGGGAAGCGTTCCGCCCGCCTGATCCGAGCCGGAGGAACGCTGGTGTCCATCGTCGGGCCGAGCGAGGCGTCGCGCGCTGCCGACGCCTTGGCGGTCGACTTCGTCGTCGAATCCGATCGTGCCCAACTGATTGAAATCGTCCAGCGGGTGCGGGACGGGCGACTGCGGACGAACATCGGCACCGTCTCGATCCTCGATGACGCCGTCGCCGCTTTCAATCCGACCGAGCGCATCGACGGGAAGACGATCATCCGCACTCGCCCCTGAACGACGTGCGCCTTCGATGCACGTGGCCGGGCGCGTCCTATCGGAAGAGCCGGAGCAACGTGGGAAACTACCGAGCGGGCTCCGTAGCATTTCCAGTAAAAGGAGCAAAAGCCCTCATTATCTCAGCCTATTCCCTCACGCAGAACAACAACTTGACCAACGGAATCACTATGACCAGCAGAAGAACTATGACCAATGAGGTCATCGAATGCATCCTGAGCCGCCGGGCCACGAAGTACTACGACCCTGCCGCCACGTTGAGCGACGACCAAATCCGCGAGTTGGTTCGAATCGGGACCACCGCGCCGACATCCTTCCACTTGCAGAACTGGCGCTTCATCGCGGTGCGCACGCCGGAAGCCAAGGCTCGCCTCAGTCCGATCGCTTGGAGCCAGCCCGCGATCACCGAGGCGGCTGTTACTTTCATCATCTGCGGCCAGTTGGCCGACTCTAGCGTAGTACCCGACCGTCTGGCACCGCTGGTAAAAGAGGGCATCATGCCGGCAAAGATGGTGCCGGAATGGGAGATCCCCGCACGGGACCTGTACATGGAATACCCGCAGCGCCAGCGCGACGAGGCCGTACGCACCGGCACCTTCGGCGCGGCGGCGATGATTTATGCGGCCCGCTCGCTAGGCCTGGGTTCGACCCCGATGATCGGTTTCGATGCGGAAGCAGTGCACCGCGAGTTCGCGCTTACGAAGGATGAAGTACCGGTCATGCTGTTGTCCGTAGGGGCCGAGCGTCCGGGAAACTGGCCACAGAAGCCGCGGCGGCCTTTGGCTGAAGTGTTGAATCTGGTCTGATTATTAGTGAAGCCACCGAAATACAGAGAACATGATGCCCAGGATTGCAGCTCTAAAGCCGGAACAAGTGCCACCCGAATCGAAACCGACCCTCGACATGTTCACCAAGAACATCGGGTTCACGCCGAACATGATGGCGACTTTCGCGGCAAGCCCGATCGCGTTCAACGCATGGGCCGCCCTGCTCGGCTCCTTGAGCAAGTCGCTCGACGTGAAGACGCGTGACAGCATCGGTCTCGCTGTGTCCGAAGTGAATGGCTGCGACTATTGCCTGACGGTTCATAGTTTTACGGCCGATCATATGGCCAAGCTGCCGGCCAATGAAATAATTCTCGCTCGGATGGGTCACGCCAGCGACCCGAAGCGGGACGCCGGGATCCAGTTCGCGCGCAAAGTCGCCGAGACCCGCGGCAAGATCAGCGACGCCGATCTGAAGACCGTCCGCAATGCCGGCTACACGGATGCGAATGTCATTGAGATCGTCGCGCTCGTGGCCATGTACTCCCTGACGAACTTTTTCAACAATGTGTTCGATCCCGAGAAGGACTTTCCCGCCGTTGCGCCGGCTGGCTCGGTCTAAACTCCATCCGGTCGTATCGAACACCTCCGAGAGTGCTCGGAGCGTTCATGTGATGCGAACGCAACACCACTGCCCGGATGCGCCCAGGAAAAATGGTGGGAGCGCCTCCGGGCGTTTTGGTACGTGCCGACGAGGAGTTTACGAAAAGCCAGAACGGCGATTGTCACTATGAGGGACAGCTTGGCAAGTGCGAAGGAACACAGGATCGGCGCGATACCGAGAAGAGGCCGGGCTCGCTCATAGGATCGGAATTGTTATCAGCTCGAAGCCTTAGCGAAACGGCAAACTGGCACTCGCGACATGAAGCGAAGGAACGATAGCAGAATCGGAGAAGACCGTTGATGTGAAACAGTACGTCTCGTCCGCCTCCCTCAATAGGCAATATCTTAGGCCGAGCAAGATGGGCGTAACCCTCAACAGCGGCACAAAAGCGGAAAACGCGGGAGGTGGCCGAAGGGCCGAGTGCGACGTAACGTCCGGGTCTGCTCGGATCGAGTGGTGGGTCGGGGACCTAGCTCCGTGCTACCGCTAGACCTGGGTATGAAAGAACAGCTTCATTGTTAACCGCGTCACCGCAATATGCAGAGTTAAAAATGGGACTCGATCGCGGCAATGGAAGTATTTGCAGACGCAGTCGTTGAGAGTCCTCGTTCGGGCATCATGCGGCGCGGCGGCAATAATGATCGTCTATCGACTCTATGGCCAGAGGTGATTTCCCTCGCCGGCCTTGCAACGTCATTCTTGCCGGGGGGTAGAACGAACAGGAGCTACTCATGAAGATTCAAGTCCGCAGCCTCGCGATTGCCCTCGCGATTGCTGTACCTCTTGCAGTGACCGCCACCGCCCAGTCGTCTGCTGCGCCGATTAATGGTACGTCGATTAGAGCGGCGGGACCGGCCCTGACGATGGACGTGCGCTATCAGGCGCGGCGGGGTCATCCTGATCCTTCGTACTCGGGCTATCCGACCGATGATGCGAACTGGGGTTATCCCGCCTATAGTTCGTATTGGGGCGATCCAATCTATAATTCATATTATCGAGCCTACGGCTACGGATATTACAGGTCAGGTTGTGCGCCCGGACCGCGCGTCGGCGCCTTTGCGACAGCCCCCTGGGCCGACTTGCCGACTTGTCCGCCGTATTGACAAAGTCCTCTGCGCTCCCGAGGGTTTGCGCCTGCAGGTAAGGAAGTCGGCGCCGACCTCCGGACGATCCACGATCAGATCACCGCCGTCGATGACACCCCAAGGATTGGCGATGATATTGGAGCTATCCTACCATTACTGTCCGAGCTTCTCTTAGGGTCCGGCTGGCCACGCTCGTCGTGACCCCAAAGCTTGGCGGCGTGCGGCTCCTCACGCCGCCGCTGGCCAACATGTATTTGAAAGAGTTTAGCGTCCCTCGGTCATCCAGATGACTAACTAGGAAGGCAACTGCCACCCCTCTATGATCGTTCAGCATTCCCCCTGAGGATGCGATGGCGTGAGTGCATCTGCCCGTCAACGCACCGATCTTCTTGAAGTCCAGCAGACCTTCCGGCCGAGGCCTGCGGCTAACGAATCCGGTAATCAAGTCCGAGGATGGCGTTCACGGCGCCAGCGTCAAAGGCTCGCGGCGTCGCGAACATCGCGATAGTCCGGCTTCCGGGCAACTCGTGTTCCAGCGCCTGGTGCGTCTGAGCCTGGATCGAGACACTCCGCTCCGAATGGCTCGGCGAACTTGAGGGCATCTGGCAAGCCAATATCGAATCTAGTTGAATTCCATGGGTCTAGACGCCTCCCGAGCCGGCCGCTTTCGTGTCGGCCGGCATGGCGATTATTGCGGCTGTAAAAGCTCCGCAGATTGAGGTCCCAGCGGCTACGGCGAGACCGATCTCGTAGCCGGAGTCGAAAGACGCGGCACCGGCGGCTAATGCCGCACCTGCAAGCTGCGCAACCCGGCTCGCTGCATTGTTGATGCCGGAGGCGAGCCCTTCATCCGTCTGGTCAACGCTCGACATGACGGACGCGGTGAGCGGTGCCACGAGCACCGCGAAGGACAGGCCAAGCAGCGTCATGGGTACGATCACGCCGAGCATCAAAGATTCTTTCTGACCGAGCGCCAACCAGACATAGGCGAGCGCGGCACCTGCCGGTCCCGCGATAAGCATGGTCCGCGTGCCAATCTTGTCGGCCAACCCGCCGAAGACATTCGACAACAGCCCCACGCCGAGCGTGAAAGGCAGGAACGCCAGCCCGGCATCGGTCGACGACAGGGCGCGGCGGTCGACGAGGTCAAAAGGTAGAAGGAAGAACACGATCGAAATCCCCATATAGATCATCAGCGTCGCAACGTTCAGCCCGAGAAAGGTGCGGTTCTCCACCAGGCGGGGTGGCGTCATCGGATGCTCGCTTCTGCGCTCCCACAACGCGTAGACGGCGAACCCGAGAACGCCGAACCCGGCGACTATCGTGAGCACCGTCACGGATTGGGCTGGTGCGTTTGCAGCGGCCCGAGCTTGACTTGGTCCGATCTGGCTCAGCGCCCAGGTGAGTGTCCCGAGCGCTAAAGCAAGGATCGCTGCGCCAATCCCGTCGAACCGGCGCTGGATAAGGTCATCTCTGCCCGCGAAGACTAGCAGAACTCCCACTGCTACGAACGCGAGCGGCGGGTTGATCCAGAACACGGATGGCCAGCCAAAGGTCTCGGTCAGCCAGCCGCCCAGGACAGGACCTCCGGCGGTGGTGAGAGCGGATGCCGCTGCCCATGCGCCGATCGCCCGGTTCCGCTCTGCGCGCGGATAGGTTGCTCCGATCAGGGCGAGACTTGCAGGTGTGACGATCGCTGCGGCCGCTCCCTGCGCCACCCGGGCAGTGATCAGCCATGCGGGCGAAGGCGCCAACGCGCAAGCCGCGGACGCCAGAGCGAACAGGACGCAACCGAGGGTGAGCATGCGCGCCTTGCCATAAACATCCGCGAGCGCCCCGCCGATCAATGTCAGGGAGGCGAGCGCCAGCATATACCCGTTGAGAACCCATTGGACGGAGACGAGGTCAGCACCGAAATCGGCGCGCAATATCGGCAGCACGACGGGCAGCGCTGTCCCATCGATGAACGCCATCGACGACGCGAGCACACAGGCCGTGAGCACCATGCGTCGGCATGGAGCCGGCGCTTTCCGCCCGAACTCTCGAGGGCAGGGGTCTGGATCGATAACGCCGCAGCTGCGGCACTCTACATGTTTTTGCGCCATTCATTCACCTTCGCCATAGTTTGCCGCTGCTCCTCACTAGTTTTGCCGAAGGCTTGAGGTCGCGGGCCAGACCCAGACGGCCGAATAGACGGAGTCACGATCCGGCTCTTGGGATTGAGAACAAAGCTGGTTGCCTGGAGATAGAGGGATCGTCATTGGCGATGCTCCGGTGACTACGGAGACCACCGGCGCATCGGAGCCGTAGGCGATCATGAAGCTGAGCTTTTCAACAAGCGCCTCCGTGTTTTCCCGACCGTCCAACGATACTGCTTCGATTTGCCCCGGCCGCATTGTCCACCGTCGCAAAAAGCTGCAGGCGGTTACAGGATGGCGCCGACCCGCTCGCCTGATCGCTAAGCAAATGGATTTAGCCGCCACAGCGCATGCAAAAGCAAGAGAGACGTCGCTAGTCTGCAGCCTCAGTATCGCACTCCTCATTGCGGTATCTGGCGATCAAAGCGCCGGACGATCCTCCACTGCCTTTGCCACAAATGCGGTCTCACACGATGGCGGTCGCCCAGCGGTGAGGGAAATCATCTCGCGGCATAGAGTTGATAGACCATGGTTATTGCGGTTCTGCGGGCAGCGTGCTGCAGCAACGGACTGCGCAACTCGCCTCGACCTAGAATGGATTGAGGAACGGCACCGTGCCATTCCCAGTTTCCATGCTATACGCATGTGCAATTGGCAATGTTCGTCCAGCGTTGGGATTGCAGCGCGGGCCGGAAGCGATAGCGGTTTAGGAAGAGTCTGCTTGAGGTTGCATTGATGCCGAGAGAGTGATTTGTCAAGGGATGCGGCGGCCCGGCTTCAAGCTGTTGGCCAATGAATTCGCGCCCGCGAAGCGCTCGACTTAAACCTGAAGGATTACGTCGTGAGCAGCGCGTCCCTGATGCCGGCCGACCACCGCCTGCCGCTCTAAAAGCCTAGGCCGTCGGGCACAGCACAAACGTGCTCTCCGCATGCAGCGCGGGCAACTGCCTTATGTTCGTCAGGAGCGCCGTCATCATGGTCCCCTCGCGGCGATTGGCGGACATGGCCCTGTCGCCGTTCCAAGTGCACTGGCTGATGAACGCCGAACTGCGCGGACCGTCCTCGCGGGGCCGATCTCCACGCCTCGGCGCCACCGTGGTTGGCTCCGCGCCGGCTCATCGTCGGCCGGTCACTGCAAGGTTTGGGCGAAGGCTTGATCCTGCCTGACGGCCTTTCGGTGCACGAGCAGCGATTGCCCACTGACAAGAGAGTCCGTGCGGTAGGCATCTGGTCCGGCGCCACGGCTGTCGCTAGCGGCGTTGCGCCCGCGGTGGCCGGTGTGGCATGCGGCTGACCCGCTGGTTGCCTCGAGCAAGTTGCAGTTCACGCGATGTTTTCAGATCGACGATGGCGGCGCCCGGAGTAACTGACCGGTGACAAAAAGAGTGCGACTTTGGATCAACTGTGAACACGCGTTCAGAACGAGATTTGCTCAAAATCGATGGGATGGAAGGCCCCTGCCCCGCCGGTGCTACGTTCGCACGACTTAGCGTGGCAACCCGGGAGCGTTCGAGCGGAAGAGATTTCTACTCGAGCGCTGGTCTAACCGACCGCGCGGGGCGCCCTGGCGTCTGAAAGCTTTAGAGCGGGCGGCTGGAGATAATGAAAACGATAACGATCCGACATTTCTAACCTCGCGCGGACGGGAATACGCTCTTTATACGCCTTATCGATATTTGGTGGCAGCACGGGTCGCCCAGATCACAAGCCCCTATTTTCGATGTCCCGACAACTCGATCTAGCAGCCCAGCATGCAGGAGTTCCGCCATGTCATTCCGCTTCATCACAAAATCTATCCGCACGTACCTAATCGACTGTCCTGTCGCCGTCGTTTTAATTGTTGCGCCATTCCTGCTCAAGCTAGGCAAGAGCAGTCCCGTCGCGCTGTGGCTTTCGGTGGTGACCCGCGTCTCACTGCTGCTGTCGGCATTCACGGACCACTCGACGGCGCTCGTCCGAGTCCTCCGTGCCTCGCTACAATGGGTGGACCGCGCATTGGGTGTGATCTCCATCAATGCCCCCTCCGCTTTCCATGTCACTGGGCCAGACGCCGGCTATTTCTGGGTTTTCGCCGCAGCAGTCTTGCTGACGACCTCAGCTCTCAACGCGCCCGAGGTGAGCGCCGCCCAGAGAGCGAACCTCAACATGCGGACCCGCAGGCGGGGATCGGTTCGTCTTACCGGGTCAAAAGAGCAAACCCAATGACAGACTATGCTCGATGTTCTGTGCTGGGGGGCAAGCTACTTGCGGAGCTCGAACTGCCGCGATCGGCGGGATGACAGACTGTCGCGCGGGCTACGCCAGCAGGCGCTCAAGATGCAAGAGTGGCGCTGTGGTGCCGTAGATGCTCGCGTTCGAGATCAACGATTCGCGGCTCAACATCCGGCACTGTGGCCGCTGTTTGAGCGGTTATTCGGCGATGCGCAGCAGTTTGGAAGCAATAACCCCCGTTGGAGACCCCACACACCTTCTTTAATGTTGATCGAAACCCGTGCTGCAAATCGATTGGTGTGGTCCCGGCATCCCTATCCAGCACGGCGAGCCCTTCGAAGTGGAAATACGATCCGCTACGATGCCGCGCAACGCAATGTGCCCATTGCGTCCCGTGGTGTGGTTTAGCTGGCGGCGGATCACCGCGTTTCCGGCGAGAGCCGGGCAGGTCAGCTGGCGAGAGCCGTGAGGCTGACGCTCGAATCATCGCGCAACGGCGACTGCTTCCATTGTCATAACGGGCACAGTGAACCGCCCATTCTTCGTTTTGTTCGAGCAGGATCGCGCCGATGAGGCGAACGACGGCGTTCTCGTTGGGGAAGATGCCGGCCACCTCGGTGCGCCGCTTGATCACGCCGTTGAGGCCTCAATCGGGTTGGTGGAGTGCAGCTTGGTCCGGTGCTGCGGCGGGAGGTCGTGTAGGCGAGCACGTCGGTCTCCGCCGCCTCGAAAAGGCGCAAGCTTCGGCAGCTTGTGGCGGAACTGATCGGCGACCTCGCGCCACTGCGGCTTGGCAGCCTCGGCATCGTCCCGGGCAAACAGTTTGGAAGGTGGAGACGACGCGCCGTCCGGTCTTGCGGCATGCGCCAATGCATCGCGCATGAAGTCGAAACAGCAGCGCTGCCAGCCGGATTTAAGCAGATTTGCGACGGTGGCCTTCATGCCCTCGTGGGCATTGGACACACGAACTGAACGCCTCTGGCGGCGTGCCCCGAGCGAGTGGAATGGAAACCATAACGACCAGGCACTTCTAATGCTTGGCGTACTGTCATAGGTTTCCTGTGTGTCTAACGGGCTGACCCTTGACGATTGTGCAGAGTGCTTGCTGGCATACGGCGGCACGAGCAGCAAAGCACGTAGGAGTCACTGATGTCGTTCCGCTTCATAACCAAATCTGTCCACGCTTACCTGATCGACTATCCCGCCGCGATCGTCCTGATCGCAGCGCCATTCGTGCTGAACCTGGGCCAGAGCGAACCACTCGCGATGTGGCTTTCCGTTGTCGTAGGTGTTGCCGCGCTGCTCTTGGCCGCTGCAACCGACCATCCCACCGGTCTCGTCCGTATCATCCCCTACTGGCTGCACCTTCGGCTCGATCGCGCCCTTGGGGTGGTGTTTGTGATCCTACCCTTTGCCCTCAAATTCGGTTGGCTCGACGCGTCGTATTACTGGATCCTCGCTGCCGCTGTCCTGCTCACGACGTCAATCTTTGACGCGCCTGAAGAGCCGGTCGTGAGGCGTCCGGGATTGCACACGCGCACAGCGGGTTAGGCATGAGGCCCCCCGCGCCGTGCAGCAAACCTTGCGCCGCGTTTGAATGCAAGTCCCGGGATGCTGCAGCAGCGCCGGCTTGCTAAGCGTCGAGCTATTCAGCCACGTGAAGGCATGCATCGACCACAACCCCGTCGCCCGAGCGCCTCCTCCGGAAAGGCGGCCGGCTCAAGCGTGGCCGATCGTCGGGGTGGGTCGCGGTCTTCCCGCCCAGAAGATGTTCCAGGAGTTCAGGTTGCGGCTCTTTGTGAATTTTCCTCACGTCGGAGGCTATGCATCTCCGTTTCGAGTCTGCCTTCTCGCTCGTCGAAGCGACCGATGAACCGCCGTAAATCGGGCCGGCATCGGAGTAACGAGCGAGTTTAAGACAAGGTATGAGGGCCCTCGCACTTTGGCAGTTCGGGACTTTTTCTAGATGACAATAAACGGCAGCCGAAGCGTTTTACCCTCATTGTCACCGGCTCAGCTCTCTTCGGCGCCGATGTTCATTTTACTCTCCGTCACTGCTAGGTTCAATCACCAGATCGCGATTGAAGATCACGTTGACTCTGCTGTCGGGTCTGGCTCAGAAAATTTTCCGTACCCGATCGAAGCGCCTGGACGACGGCCTGTTATACGCGCCAGCGCTGAGCTCTGACCCAGCGCCCAGGACCGTAGGCAACAGCCCTGCCCTTACAATTCGAAGCCGATTTAGTCCTCAAGACCAGAGTGACGGCCGAGTCGGCGCCCTCCTGTCGCTCCGAAAAGATCGCGCGACCGTTTGACGTTATTAGCCGCGTCCACACCCGCAGCACGCGTCACTGCTCGAATGTGACCGTGGTAGGTTCCGTCAAACGCATTCGCTCTCGATCTAGCTGCGGGCGGTAGGGGTTTCAAAATGATCTCTCTACTTGCGCGGCCATGGCTTGATCTAAGCGGCAAGACAATCATTCATGCGCCCGGAGTCATCGATTGAAGAACGTCGTCGCGCAAATAGAAGTGGTGGAAGAGAGCCGCGGCTGTATGCACAGCGGCAATCCAGAGGATGGCGTTGCCGAGGGTGGTGTGTATTTTCATGATCAGCTGCCCAAGTCCATGCGCCTTCGCGATCAGGGGGGCGATGTCGAATCCGGGAAGGGTGACGGGAATCCCCTCCAGCCAAGTGCCGAGCACCGCGGTTGCCGGAATTGCGATGAGGAGCGCGTAAAGCGCGAAGTGAACGAGCTTTGCGGCCGCAGCCATCCATGGCAACATCGGCTGCTTCGCGGGCGTAGTCTCGATCAAGCGCCATAGCAGCCGCAGCACGACGACAATGAACAGGACAACCCCAAGCGCCTCATGAACCCTGCGGAGCCCGTCCGCGGCCGCGGCATAGAGCGAATAGCCGTCGCCGGTGCTCAGCACATAAGCGGCGAGAACTAGCATGACGGTCAGCCAATGCAGGACTTTGGCCCCGGCGCCGTGGCGAGAGGAATTGCTGCGCAAGCCGATCACCTCGCTCCGATCCCGCCACACGGTTGGTGAACCGTCGCGGCGTCTAGCCAGAGATTTGGGCAGTGGTAAGCCGGCCGGTTGCCCCGGCGATCAACTTTACCTCCGGCCCATTGCCCAGGGGCGCAAAATGGGGCGTCTGAGCCTCTGGTGATATTTAACCCAGACTGCAAGCGGGAGATGATCATCGCCAGGGCCGCGGAGATTGGAGGGGAGGTCGTAAAAAAAGAACCGCCGATTAGCTTCGTTCCGTCGTGCTCACAACTGGCGTGATAAGCGCAGAGCGTAGTTGTCTTCGCTCCCGCATTGACGGAAAGCATGTTCGCCGGATTCTCGGAGGACGGCCAGCGAACGCCGCCTTCTAATCTAAGCGCCCCTGCCATCCCGTCTTCCAATTACGCAGCGCCATGCGGCCAAGCGCTCGGCCGGATGCTGATTCATCCAGTCGGCGAGCTGCGGCGCGCCCATCAGGCAGGACTGCATCGAGACCTCGGCGAAGTCCGAGTTGGTGACAATTTGCTCGTGGCAATTTGCCGGAGAGGAAAGACTGCAGAGCACGGCGATGATCTTGATCATGATAACTCGCCCTCGTCACCAGGGGTGCCGCCTACTTGGTGACTTGTCAGTGCCTTGTCCTGCTGCTCCGGCGGGAAGATACTGTCGTGGATCGCGCGAGCCTCCCGAATCGGGCGAACTCGCTCGCGCTCAGATTGTGGGACAAACGCAATGACTTCGCCCATATTCCCTCCGAAAAGCTCCCTCGTGAATCAGCTTCGCTATGATATGACCATACTCATTTCATTCAGATCTACCATCTGAGCTCCAACTTTGAAGCCGTGCGGGCGGTTCAATAAAACTGCTCGTGACCGGGGTCGCGCGCCGGACGTTCGAAAGATCGCCTCGATTTCTTCCGAAGACGAGCGACGAAGCAGCCCGTCAGGTCATGCACGCCACTCACCTCAGTTGTTGGCAACCGATCGAGCCGATGCCGTTGGGTTGATCGAGACGCGAACGTTTTCATCCTGCGACTGGTAGTCGTCGGCAAGGGACTTGAGCCGGGCCGCAATCACAGAGTCAATCACCGCTTGAGCCGTGCGGAGCAAAGTCCGCCCTGCTTCCAAGCACACGGTGCCGCATTGCGAGCTCCGGAGCGTCATGATGGCCCCGGCCGTTTCTCTGGCAGTTGGTTGAAGGCGATCGGGAGCCAGCTTACCCAGTCGCGGTCACTTTCCCTGCGAGCTCTGAAGCGATCGACGCATTTCTTGGAACATAGCCCGGTTCGCCACGAATAGTGTCGGACGAGACCAAACTTGCCGTCACAAACTGCGCATCGCGCGGCTCTGCCAGACTTAGGAGTTTCGGAGCAATAGGGCATCGCAGTCTCCTTCTGGTTTTAGTACAGTTGTTCCTCGATCCTCTTTTTTCCTCATCGCACTTCATAAACTCGTGTGCGCTCCAACACATGCAGCCTAAGACCATCGGGGCCAGCAGCTCAATCGGACATAGGTAATCATCGGACACCAATAAGGGGGCACGGAACGATACGAAGGTTTATGGTGTTCGTCTTTGAGTCGACGGCTCCACTTTGCTCGATTCGCGCTGAAAAACTGCGACGGCCGGAAGGAGGTTTGTTCGGCTCCCGATCTCAGTCAGGTGGACAGCGAGTTCGGCGGCGCGCTCGTAGCAACCCGTTGGTTTACAGTTCGACTGCGAGCTGGGCCACCAACCGGCCGCAGCGGGGCGTTCTATCCCGCGGGGCGCCCGCTTGTCAGCGGAGGAACGCACTCGATCGCCTAGAGCGTGGCGGGTCGCTCGAAGCATCCGAGCACGAAAAGATTTTCTGGTCGGAAGCGCGCATGCACCCGAGAATATCCTTGAGCACCTTGAACCGAGAGGATGCGGAACGTTGATCGAATAACCGCCGAGCTCAGCGGAGCTGGTTCGTTACACACACAATTGTTGCCTATGCGGTTACGCTCGCGGCGAGTTCATTGGTCACTGTGGGTCTTAGGGCCATGCCAGACGAAATCCTACAATGCTTTCTACCTTGCATGGCGTTGGTTTCGCGTTCGTTTCGGTGAAGGCAGTCGGTTTCCACGGCATCATGGTTCAAGACGCGCCGTAAGGCGGCGCTCCTCACCATGAGGGTCTTGTGTTTCAGCGCCCTTTTCTCCGCAAAACAAGTCCTCATCTGAGGAGCTCGCCTCAAGCGGGCGTCTCGAAGGACGCTCCGCAAGGAAGAATCTCTCTTCAGCCCCGCACGCGCCTCAGCATCTGCTCCACGTGGGCGATCGGCGTCTCCGGCTGGATGCCGTGGCCGAGATTGAAGATGAAGCGGCCTTGCGCAAAAGTCGCCATCACATTGTCGACCGCGCGGTCGAGCGCTGTGCCGCCCGTGATCAGCACCAGCGGATCGAGATTGCCCTGCACGGCGACGCGTGATTGCACGCGCTCACGGATGAAGGCCGGCTCCGCGGTCCAGTCGATGCTGACGGCGTTGACGCCGGTGGCTTCGACGTAACCAGGCAATTGCGCGCCAGCGCCACGCGGGAAGCCGATGATCTTTGCGTCCGGCACCTTGGCGCGCACGCCTTCGATGATGCGCCGCGTCGGTTCGACCGACCAGCGCGCGAATTCGGCGGGTGGCAGCACGCCGGCCCAGGTGTCGAAGATCTGCAACACATCGGCGCCTGCGGCGAGCTGCGCCAGCAGATACTCGATCGAATTGTCGACCAGCACGTCGATGATTTTCGCAAAGGCCTCCGGATGCCGGTAGGCCATCATCCGCGCCGGCGCCTGGTCGGGCGTGCCGTGGCCCGCGACCATGTAGGTCGCCACCGTCCAAGGGGCGCCGCAGAAGCCGATCAGTGCAATCTTGGGATCGAGCGCCCCGCGCACGATGCTGAGCGCCTCGAACACCGGCGCGAGCTTGCCGAAGTCGGCCTGCGTGGCGAGCGTTCCGACCTTCGCCGGATCATCCAGCGGCTCGAGCCGCGGGCCTTCGCCGACCTCGAACCGCACCGAGCGGCCGAGCGTGTAGGGGATCACCAGAATGTCGGAGAAGATGATCGCCGCATCGAAGCCGAACCGGCGGATCGGTTGCAGCGTGACTTCGGCGGCCAGCTCCGGATTGAAGCAGAGATCGAGGAAGCCGCCGGCCTTGGCGCGGATCTCGCGATATTCCGGCAGGTAACGGCCGGCCTGCCGCATCATCCAGACCGGCGGGATAGCCTGTCGCTCGCCGGAGAGCACGTCGCTGAAAGGCTTGGTCGGAGATTGGGGCACGAACCGTCCTGTTGCAGATTGAGGTTCCTGATACACCGGCGAGGGCCCGAGCGGAAAAGGGGAACCAGCGGTGCGACTATGCCGGGCTTCAACTCGGCTCAGCTTGCCACGTTGAAGAGTAACTCCTTGGACCTTCCAGAACTTCCCTCGCCCGCTTCATGGAATGTCGTGGGTGGCCGGGTAAACTTCATCCACGCGCCTATGTAGCCGTTGCGGCCTCCAGAAAGACGTTAACTTCCAGTTATCCGCGCGCGAAGCTACATTGTAAGCGCCGGGCCCTGAACCCATCTCACGCTCATTAGGCTGGTGCGATAGCGTTCTCACCGCGCACCCGCGCGGTCAGCCGCATCAGAAGACCAGTAACCGTGATAACTACAAGGTAGACGATGAGCTGCATTTGCGTCGGTTGATCACTATAGCCGATCAGCGTGTGCAAGGCGCGGCCAGGAATGCTGGCTTCGGATAAGAACCAGCCCGAGTCCCACACGACGCTGTCGAGCGACGTTAGCCAGTTCGCCCGCTCCAGGAAGGCGACGGCCTGCGCCGCCATACCCGCCGCCAGGAGGGTGATCAAAACAGTCGTCGTTGCGAACAACGCGCGCGGTGGAATCCGCACCAGGCCCAAATAGGTCAGCAGGCAAACCGCGACCCCGAGCAACAGGCCGAGGCAGCCGCCGAAGGTAAGGCCCAGGGCCGAGCCGCCGTCGGAGGTCCCGACCCCATAGAGAAACAGCGCGACCTCGCTGCCTTCGCGCAGCACCGCGACGCCGACCACAACCGCCAGTGCCCCTAGCGGCTTGCTGCCCTCGGCCACCGCGTGGCCGACCGCGCGCATTTCGAGGGCAATCTCGCGGCCATGGCTCGCCATCCACACATTGTGCCAGGTCAGCATCACGACGGCGATTCCGAGGATGGCGGCGTTGAACAGTTCCTGTCCCATGCCTGCGAACAGCTGCGATAAGCCGCCGGCAAATGCCGCGACAAGACAAGCTCCCCCGATTCCCGCTAGCACGCCGCCGACAATCCAGCGACCGCGGTGGACGACATCACGCGTGACCGCGAGCACGATGCCGACGATGAGGCCAGCCTCGAAAACCTCGCGGAAAACGATTATGAGCGCGGCGAGCACGAGACGTGGGCCTATTCGACGACAAGAACGCCACGCGCGCTCTCGTTAAAATCGTCGTAGAACTCATAGCGTCCTGGCTTCAGAGGGCGGACGTTGATAACACCTTGGCTTTTGGCGGCTACGACCTTTTCCACTCTTAGTGAGGTGCTTTCAAACTCCATCGCCTTGCCCTCGAGATTCCTGATCCGGAATAGGACAGGCTTGTCTGCTGGGGCACGCACCTCGCGGGGCTGAAACTGCCCGTTGGAGTAGGAGATCTGGATTTCGGTCGCCTGCTGCGCCGATGCTGTAGAGAACGGCAGCATAGCCGTACAGAGCGTTGCGAAGACCAGCTTCCTGCTCATGGTCAAAACGTACATTCTGAGCCCTGGATTTGAGGGAATTAGAACTCGATGGCGAATTTGAGTTTGGCGCGATTCCGCTGGAATTCGGCAAGATTGAGCGAGAACGGACTGCTGACTTCGCGACCCCATACTTGCGTATTCCACGCCGCTGTCATGAACATCTTTGGCGTAAACCGCACGAAAAGCGTCGGACCGAGCATCACGGCATCACCCGTAAAGGCCGAGAGCGCGAAGTCGTCATAATGACGCAGATACCAGACTTCCGCTCCGATGAGGACGTTCGGCGTGAGGCGGAACGACAGCGCGGCGGAGCCGCCGAGCTTCGTTTCCCGGATGGTCTCGTCAAGCAGGGTGTGGGTGTATTCAGGCTCATACAGGAGATTGAAGCCGGCGAAGAGCCGGTTTCTGACCAGCTCGAGGTCAGCATTGAGAGTGGTCTCGAATTCGTAGTTGTGAACCCGCTCACCACTTGTCTCATCGACTAGCCGAACCGTCGGTTCGAATGCAAGCGTCACCGACAGCGGGTTGTTCGACGTCCGCTCAAGCGCAAGGTAACGGAATTCACCAAACCCGCCGCTGAACGCAACTTGGCGACGGTCGTCGAGATCAGTAGCATTCCGGATGTCATGGGTCGATCCAAGCGCCCCAAATTCGATTTGCACGAATTGAGACGGGGTGAATTCGAACTCGTACTTCGTCTCCGTCGCACTGTAGCGTCCGCCGCGCTTGCCAAACCGGCCGATCGTGTCGGTCGTGAACTCCTTTTCGCCTTCAATCCCGATACCTGAGCCGGTGGTAAATCCGAAAATGTATTTTGTCTCGATCTCGCGCCATGAGCTTGCATCCGAGCTGGCGGGGTCGCCAGCGCGCGCAAATCCGCTGAGACCAATCAGCACAATGAACGCGCCCATTAGCGCGCTCGAATGCCGTACACGTCCAATTGTTTGGCGCATTCCGTCGGCCCTAGCCTATTCGGCTGCATTGATTAGCGGATTACAGCACTCGATCCAAAGAGATTCCCGTCCCGCTAATTTGGAATGCTTCAAAAGCGGGCGTCAACACGCTAAGCCGGTGTGCGATGGATAAGAAAGGTTCCGGCCAAGCATGGAGTTCCGCGCGACGAATGAGAAATGACGTCACGCCATGAAGTTGATAACCCCGCGTTATGATGCCCGTAGGCACCTGAACTCCGCTCCGCGGTTGCCTATGCGAACCGGCGCAGTCCCACTGCATCGTCCTCTGCTATTCCGACAATTGGCGGCTATCGGCTTTTTCTCGGGTGTTTGGCGACGCTGCCACGAATATGCAAGACACCAGCGGCGCGACCGACTTGTCGGTCCCCCGTGTGTACTCTTCGGCCAGCGGGATTCTTGCAGACGACCAGGCGCATTAGCGCATTTCACCGCTCCGCGCGCTAGTTGGTTTGAACCGGGAGACCGCTGGCGCACTCGGCCGGCGCGGGTCGCGCGCGGCCTGTCGCCGGGCCGAGCGGGCGCACGGCCGCGGGCTCCGCGCGGCCGGTCCCCGCCCTAGGGGAACGTCAGGCCGAAAGCAGCCGGATCGAGCTGCTCGCCTTTGCGAGGGACCAAGAAGCGCTCCAGCCCACCCGGCACGAAGCTGAGCAGCAGGATGGCCTGATCGCCGACCACCTCTATTGTATGCGGCACACCGCGGGGAAGAGCCGCGTAGGCGCCCTGCCCCACCTCAATGCGGGCATCGCCGACTCGCGCGATCAGCTGCCCCTCCACAACGAAGAGCAGCTCGTCCTCGTGCGAGTGGGTGTGCAGCGGCGGCTCCTCCCCGGCCCGCACCGTCCACAGGACGGTGCCATATTCGCCTCCAGTCTGGCTGCTCTCCACCTTGATCTCGTGCGTTGAGCCCCCGCTCGACGTCACCGTCTCACCGCCGTGGGGCGGCGTAAGAACCGGCTGCTTCACTGCCATTTGTAGCCTCCTGATTGTGGACCCTTTGCTCGGGTCTCGGAGTGGCGACGTAAGTTGCCGCTCACACTCGTCAGCATGAGATTGCGCGCGGCGTATGGGAAATGACGTCACGCCATGAAGTCGATAGCCGCGCGTTATAGTGGCCGGGAGCACGTGAACGTCTCTTCGCGGTCGCGGAGAGTTGCGTTTCAGGGATTGTGGATCCCCTGCGCCACCCAGTTTGGTCTGCAAGATCCTCGAAGCCGCAAAGACCCGGCGAACGACACCGGACAAGCTGCGGGAGACCGGCCGAAAAGCCCTGACACACGTGGCCTTGATCGGGCGAGGTGCGGGTTGAACTTGCAGGTGACGGTGTTGAAGATCTTGGTGAGCTACCCGGACAGGTTCGCTGTGGTGGCGGACCTCAACCGCATGTGGCGATCCTCGCCACCAGCGGCCGGAGTGGGCCGAGCGCACCAAGCGACTGGCCGCGCGCGTGCCCGGACTGGACATCTTTTCGGACGGCCTCGTTGAGCGTCAAAATGGCGCGTAGAGGGTCACTGCCAAAGGGCGAGCCGTGCTCGAACGCATGGAGGCGCACCGAAGCCAAGACCCTGCGATTGAGAAGGACCCAACAGAAACGGCTGGCGCGCCGGTGCCTGCGTTGCCGCAGCCGATAGAGCGAGCGAAGCGCCGACGCGAACGTCGCCAGCGTCGCTGAGAAGCCCGTGAACGCGCGAGGGCGCATGCATCATAAACGTGGGGGCGGCGCTCAGATTGTCGATTCCGTCACACTCCGCTCAACCGTCAGTCTGCCGAGCGGCTATTTTTCCCAACTGTTCTGGGAAACGCATCCGTCTCTCCTCGTGGAATGCGCGATCCGTGGCCGGCTAACTCGCCCGAAATCCATTGTATCAGACGAATCTTGAGCAGTTCGCGACTAGAATCCCCTTGGAATGGGTCGCGGTCGTGATCTCCCTCCGATCGGGCGTGGCGCCGAAGAGCTGGTCGCCGAGCCCAATGTGCCAGCTGGTCTGCTGACTGGGGTTATCGCTGTACTGATCCAGCCAAGGATCACGTTCAGCGAGGGCTAGTTCGTGCGCCTCTCGGTCCGTCAGCGCCTTGGGTCCGGCGCTCAGATTAGCCCAGCGGACCTCAAGTCCAGGGAGCACCTTGAGCCGACGGAACGCTGGTGAGTCAAAGCAGGCGGCTGATAGCCCCGCTGGCCCATCAACGAAGTAGTAGCACGCGCCATCGGCATGGGCAGGATGGATCGACAGGCGATCGGCGCTAAGTCCCACCGTCCGCCGCCCGCATGCGGCATCGCCACGAGCACAAGGAGACCTAAATGCAGTATTCGTCTTTCAACAGATCGGCGCTGCCGCGGCTCGATTGACTTGATCGGGATCAAGCAGCATTAGGGTGGGCATGTCAGACAATCCCGGGATCCACCGTTGATCTCGACAGCTGGCATGATCTTCGTCGCCTCATCTTCCGGAAACAGACTTCCACGGCGCTCCGCGCTCAGGTCGGCAGGGGGCCACCAGGCTGTGAGCAGATGCGAGAGCTAGTGTCGCGGCGTTCGTCCGCGTATACGGTCGAAGCCCTGCTTGATCGCTGCGAAGCGGTCGTCGATGAACGATTCGTGCTCGGTATCCGTGAAAATGTAGGGCCAGTCGTTTTCGATGGCCTCGCGAACCAGTTCGCCCACATACAGCGGATCAATGCCGTGGTTGATCCGTTCCTGTAATGCTTTGATGAAGTTGGCGCGGGGTCCTTCTGTCGGCGGAGGGGGGCCGACAGCCAAAGCAAATCGCTGCGGCACGTTGCGCCGAGAGTTCATGATCTGCGTGCGGATGACGCCCGGACACAGAACGGAGACCCCAATCTTCCTCGGCGCGAGCACGTTACGCATCCCCTCGGACAGCGCCACCACTCCATATTTGCTCACATCGTACGCCAAACTTGGTCCCGCAATCAGCCCGGCGACGGAGGCCGTGGAGACAACCTGTCCTCCTTCGCCGTGCGCTTCGATCAGCGGACCGAAAATCTCGAAGCCCCAGATCACCGACATCAGGTTGACGCCGAGGACCCAGTTCCAGCCTGCATCAGTCCACTCACCATAGGTGCCGCCGCCGCCCACGCCCGCATTGTTGACCAATATGTGGATTCTGCCGTACCGGGCGACGGTCGCGTCCGCTGCCGCCTGAAGTTCGCCTTTGAGCGAGACGTCGGCGTTCACGCCGTCGACATCGACGTCGGTCCGTGTCTTCAGGTCCGCGACCGCTTTTTTCAGCGCCTCTTGTTCGATATCGCAGAGCATAACCTTCACCCCGGCCTGTGACAGCGCGGTCGCGATCCCCAGTCCGATCCCCGAGGCAGCGCCTGTCACGAATGCGGTCTGTCCAGCCAAGTCTCTCATGCGCTTTCCACCTTGCTTTCACTCAACAAATTCACCCGCCAGGCCGCGCCGCAGAGTGGCACAATGAACGCGGCGTGGTCTAATGTTCCGCGCCCCCGCGCCAAGCCTAGAAATAACCGGTCGCGAGTTTCAAACTAGCACATTGGAAACCACTGGATAACGAGGGTCAGGGTCGGCTTTTGGAAGCGCTGGCTCCACAATAACGATAGACACATTCATTGGTTCATAAGGAGAAGCGAGACGTCCTTCGTCGCACGACGATTGGCGGCGTTTTCGACCGCCATTATAATGCTTGCTGCCAGCGGAGGCAGCGTATTTGCCAGAAGAAATACGATGCCGGCGCAACCGACACCGAAATCAAGATCGGCAACATCACCTCTACAGCGGCGTCGGCTTACGGTACTACAGGCAAGACCGAGGCCGCCTACTTTCGCGAGATCAACTGCGAAGGCGGCATCAACGGCCGCAAAATCAACTTCATTTCCTATGACGACGGTTACAGTCCACTAAAAGCGGTCGAGCGGGCGCGCAGACTGGTTGAGAGCGAAGAGGTTTTCCTCATCTTCGGTGCGCTTGGCACGCCGTCCAACACCGCCACACAGAAATACATGAACGCGAAAAAGGTGCCGCAACTGTTCGTGCAGACCGGCGCGACCAAATGGAATAATCCGCAGAACTTCCCGTGCACTTTAGGTTAGTCGCCCAACTATCAAAACGAGGCGCGGATCTAGGCGAGGTATATTTTGAAGGAAAAGCCGAACGCCTAGTCGCCGTTCTCTACCAGAACGACGACTACGGCAAGGATTACCTCAAACGCCTGAAGGATGGCCTCGGCGCCAAGGCTGCGTCGATGATCGTTGCCGAAGACGCCTATGAGGTGGCCGAGCCGACCATCGACTCGCACGCGGTCAAGATGAAGTCGCTCAATGCCGACGTATTCGTTGACATCGCCACGCCAAAGTTCACGGCGCAAGCCATCAGGAAGGCGGCTGAGATCAGCTGCGTTGGAACTCCTGGGGCCCTGCGACGCACTCGCCTCTGCCGAGGCCAGTGCGCACGCCGGCATCGGAAGGACTTCCTTTCCAAGGTCGGTGAGCTGCGTCAGCTGGCGCTCGCGGTACAGCAACGGGTCGCCGAGTTCCAGCTCGCGCCGGGCAAATCGCTCGTAATCGTGCTAAACGAACAAGGATCTACGTCCGCCCTACCCGGCAAGACAAAGGGAAGGCTGGCATTTCTCTGGTGATGGAGTACGATTTCTCGAGGCGGAGAGAGGCCGCGCGCGTGGCGCGCGAAGAGCTTGATCAGCCGACTTCAAGCCGAAGCCCCCACGGCGGAGTTTGACGGATGGTGCAGCAGTCGCTGAACGTCACGTACTCGGACGGCGGCTCTGAGGTGTTGTGGGAGGACGGCGAGCGCGTGTTCAGTCGCGGCTGGCGACTGGACGACAATGGCAACCGGCTCGCCGTGCTACTTGTTGCGCCTGCCGCCGACCACCCGGCCCGGGCGAGACTCGATCGCCTCACGCACGAATACGAGCTGAAAGATGAACTCGACGGGGCATGGGCGGCGCGGCCGCTCGCCCTCATGCGCGACGCCGGTCGGACCGTACTGGTGCTCGATGATCTCGGTGGCGGGGAGCCGCTCGATCGTTTGCTCGGGGGGCCCATGGAGGTAGGACGCTTCTTGCGCCTTGCTATCGCTGTTACCTCTGCTCTGGACAAGGTTCATCAGCGCGGGCTCATCCACAAAGACATCAAGCCAGCTAATATTGTAGTGGACTGCGCGGATCAACACGTGCGGCTCACTGGGTTTGGCATCGCATCGCGCCTGTCCCGCGAGCGGCAGGCGCCCGAGCCGCCCGAGACCATCGCAGGTACGCTTGCCTACATGGCACCCGAACAAACCGGGCGGATGAATCGCTCGATCGACGCCCGCAGCGATCTCTACGCCCTCGGCGTCACGCTGTACCAGATGCTCACGGGCGTTCTGCCCTTCACGGCGGCTGATCCGATGGAATGGGTGCACTGCCATATTGCCAGAAAACCAGTGCCGCCAGGGGAACGGCTAGAGGATGTCCCAGCGCCCGTCTCGGCGATCATTATGAAGCTGCTCGCCAAGACTCCCGAGGATCGTTACCAAACCGCCGGCGGTGTCGAGCGCGATCTGCGACGCTGCCTGGCGGAATGGGAAGCGCGCCGCCGTATCGATGACTTTCCGCTCGGCCTGCTGGACACGCCGAACCGGCTGCTCATCCCCGAAAAGCTGTACGGACGAGATCGTGAGATCGCCACGTTGCTTTCCTGCTTCGATCGCATCGTCAAGACCGGTGTACCAGAGTTGGTGCTGGTCTCCGGATATTCCGGTATCGGCAAGTCCTCTGTCGTCAATGAGCTGCACAAGGTGCTCGTACCGCCCCGCGGTCTTTTTGCATCGGGTAAGTTCGACCAATACAAACGCGACATCCCGTATACCACGTTCGCGCAGGCCTTCGGCAGCCTTGTCCGCCCGCTTCTCGGCAAGGAGGAAGAGGAGCTGAGCATCTGGCGCGATGCCTTTCGCCAAGCGTTGGGGCCAAACGCGGAGCTTATCATCGATCTTGTCCCGGAATTGAAACTAATCATCGGAGAACAGCCTCCGGTTCCTGTCCTTCCGCCATTGGATGCGCAACGCCGATTCCAATTGGTATTCGGGCGATTCATCGCCGTATTCGCGCGGCCGGAGCACCCGCTTACGCTGTTCCTCGACGACTTGCAGTGGCTCGATGCAGCAACGCTCGATTTGCTCGAAGATCTTCTGAGCCGGCAGGACCTGCGGTACATGATGTTGATCTGCGCCTACCGAGACAACGAAGTGGACTCCGCCCATCCTCTGACGCGCAGGCTCGAATCAATCCGCAAAGCTGGCGCGCTAGTGCAGGAGATCACCCTCGCGCCCCTGGCCTGTGAACACTTGGGACAATTGATTGCGGACTCCCTTCATTGCGAGCCGGAGCGCGCCACATCGTTGGCGCAACTAGTTCACGAGAAGACTGCTGGCAATCCATTCTTCGCTAACCAGTTTATTTATGCGCTTGCCGAGGAGGCGTTACTGAGTTTTGACCACTGCAACGCGCGATGGTCTTGGGATGTAAATCGCATTCACGCAAAGGGTTACACTGATAACGTGGTGGAGCTCATGGTCGGGAAGCTGACTCGGCTGCCCGTTCGAACTCAGAACGCATTGCAGCAGCTTGCCTGCCTAGGCAACAGCGCGGATTTCGCACTACTTACGAAGGTTTACGGAGGCTCGAAAGATGTAGTGCATCGAGATCTGCTGGAAGCGGTCCGAGTTGGGCTCGTTCTCCACTCCGAAAGCGCGTATAGCTTTCTGCATGATCGTGTCCAGGAAGCGGCTTATTCACTAATACCTGAAACGGCCCGCGCCGAAGCTCATATTCGAATCGGCCGCCTCCTCGCAGTCGGCATTCCGCCAACGCAGATCGAAGAGAAGATCTTCGATATCGTAAACCAGCTCAATCGTGGCTCTCATCTCATAGTGTCAGATCAGGAGCGTGAGCGGGTCGCAGAATTGAATCTAATTGCAGGTAGACGCGCGAAGATCTCAACTGCGTATACTTCAGCGCTTTCGTATCTCGCCGTTGGGCGGGCGTTTTTGACCGAGCAGAGTTGGGACGACAACTACGAGCTCATCTTCGCCATCGAATGTCTCACAGCCGAGTGCGAATTACTGACCGCGAGTAAGGTGGCAGCCGAAACTCGACTTTCGATGCTGGCGCGTCGTGCTAGAAGCGGCCCCGACACCGCCGCCGTCACACGTTTGCGGCTCACGCTTTATACCACTTTGGACCGGAGCGATCGCGGCCTCGAGATATGCCTTGAATACCTCCAGCGCGGAGGCATTGATTGGTCACTTCATCCGACTCGTATCGAAGTACAACGCGAATACGATCGAATCTGGTCCCAGCTTGGAAGTCGACAAATCGAGGAACTCGTCGACTTGCCTTTGATGAGCGATCCGGACTTACTCGCTACTCTAGATATATTAGCCGAGTTTCCGGCAATGCATATCGAGGAGAACTTATCTTCGCTCGTTGTTTGTCGAATGGTGAATCTGAGCCTCGAGTATGGCAACAGCGATGGGTCATGCTTCGCTTATGTATGGTTCGCCCAGATCGCGGGACCTCGCTTCAGCAACTATCAGGACGGTTTTCGTTTCGGCCGGCTTGGCTATGAACTGGTAGAAAAGCGCGGCTTGAAGCGCTATCAAGCTCGAACGTACATGTCCTTTGGTAACATTGTCATGCCGTGGGCAAAACATGTCTTAGAGGGACGTGATCTGGTACGTCGCGCCTTTGCTACTGCTGACCGCACAGGGGACGTCACATTTGCGGGTTATAGCTGTAATCACTTGATAACCAACTTTTTGGCAGCGGGAGACCCGCTTGCCGAGGTGCAGCGGGAAGCCGAGAGGGGTTTCGAGTATGCGCAGAAGGTTCGGTTCGGTTTCGTCATTGACAATCTCGCCATGCTGCTCGGATTTATTCGGACGCTTAGCGGACTGACTCCGACGTTTGGCTCCTTCAACCACGAGAGTTTCGATGAGCTTCGATTCGAGCGCCACCTAGCGAGTAATCCGGTCTTGAAGCTGCTCGAGTTTCGATATTGGGTCCGTAAGTTACAAGCACGGATCTTCGCTGCGGATTATGCTTCCGCCATGGATGCGTCATTGAGAGCGCAACAGCTACTTTGGACCTCACCATCACATTTCGAAACGGCTGAGTATTGCTTCTATAGTGCGCTCGGCCACGCGGCAGCATGGAATTCTGCATCGCCGGACGAGAAACAGGAACATTGTGAGGCTCTTGTGGCCCACCGCAATCAACTCGAAGTATGGGCGGCGCGCTGTGCGGAAAACTTCGAGAACCGCGCTGCCTTGGTCGGTGCCGAGATCGCCCGCATGGAGGGCCGCGTATTGAACGCTGAGGAGCTGTACGACAAGGCGATCCGCGAGGCCCGCAAACATGGGTTCGTGCACAACCAGGCCATTGCCAACGAGATTGCCGGGCGTTTCTACGCGGAGCGCGGTCAAGAGAAGATCGCTGCGACCTATTTGCGGGCCGCGCGGGCCTGCTACCTGCGCTGGGGAGCCGACGGAAAGGTTCGCCACCTCGAGGAACTTTATCCGCACCTTAAAGTGGACAAGGAGTCCCCGGCGACGATAGTGACACCCTTCGAGCAACTCGATTTGGCTACCGTAATCAGAGTTTCGGAAGCGGTGTCAGGCGAGATCGTTTTCGAGAAGCTAATCAACACGCTCATGAGTGCGGCAATCGAACACGCGGGTGCCGATCGAGGTCTCTTGATTCTTCCGCGAGCCGATAAATATCAAATCGAAGCGGAGGCCATAGCCAGCAGTGACAACGTGACCGTGGTCCTGAAACAGGCGCGCGTCACGACCGCAGATCTACCAAGCTCGGTGTTTCACTACGTGCTTCGCACAAAAACAAGCGTTCTCCTGCACGATGCGTCCAGTCAGAACCCGTTTTCAGCGGACGACTATATTCGCGACCGTCGCTCACGGTCAGTGCTCTGCCTGCCGATACTGAAACAGACCAGGTTGATTGGCCTGCTGTACTTGGAGAATACGCTTACGACTGCCGCATTTACTCCTACTCGAATGGCGGTGCTCACGCTGCTCGCCTCCCAGGCGGCTATCTCAATAGAGAACGCTAACCTGTACCGCGAGCTGGCCGAGCGGGAGGCGAGGATCCGACGGCTAGTGGATGCCAATATAATCGGCATCCTCTTCTGGGATATAGACGGCCGGATCATCGATGCTAACGAAGCGTTTCTCCGCATCACCGGATACGGCCGCGACGATGTTGTCTCCGGTCGACTGCGCTGGCGGGATCTGACGCCCACCGAATGGCGCGATGCCGACGACCGACGAATGGCGGAGCTCGAGGCGACCGGAACGGCGCTACCCTACGAGAAGGAGTACTTCCGGAAAAGCGGCAGCCGCGTACCGGTGCTGGTCGGGGCAGCGACGTTCGGCGGGCGGTCCGACCAGGGCGTGGCCTTCGTGGTAGACTTAACTGAGCGCAAGCGAGCAGAGCAGGAAATTCGCGAAAGCGAGCGGCGCTATGGCGAGGTGCAGATGGAGCTCGTGCACGCAAATCGAGTCGCGACACTGGGGCAGCTCTCGGCTTCGATTGCCCATGAAATCAACCAGCCGATCGGGGCGACGCTCAACAATACTTCCGCTGCGTTGCACTGGCTGAGCAAAGAACCGGCAGATTTGGAGAAAGCTCGGCAGGCTCTCAACCGGATCTTTGCAAACGGCAATCGCGTCAGCGACGTCGTCGCTCGGATGCGCGCCCTTTTCAAAAAAGCACCTCTACGGAAAGAAGACGTGGACATTAACGCTGCAATTCTCGAGGTCATCACCCTGACCCGTGGCGAGATCGTGAAGAACGGCATTTCGGTCAAGACGCAGCTTGCGGACGACTTGCCGCTTATTCAAGGAGATCGGGTTCAGCTGCAACAAGTGATCATGAACCTGATCATCAACGCCGTCGAAGCGTTGAGTGCGGTCAGCGAGGGGGCGCGAGAATTGGTGATCACCACTCACACCGGAGAGCCCTCCGGCGTGCTCGTCGTGGTGCGGGATTCGGGTCCAGGTCTCAGTTCAGAGGGTCTCGAGCGTATCTTTGACGCCTTCAACACCACAAAGCCTGGCGGCTTGGGGATGGGTCTGTCGATTTGCCGCACCATCATTGAAGCGCATGGAGGGGGACTCTGGGCCACCGCTGCCCAGCCCCAGGGCGCAAGTTTTCAATTCACGGTGCCCGACCAGTCAAATGAGGCAGCGTAAATTGAACATCTGCAGCAGGCCATCACCGGAGCGAGCGCCTACAGAACTGACGAATCTCGATATGATTCTTGCAGTTTTGTGATTTCAAGCACGCGGCATTGCCCGCGACCGGTTCGCAGCAACTATGCTGCAAAACCGGACACAAATGTGCCTCTCGTCTAGCCACCCTGATGAATGGTGGAGAAACTGAAGGATGCCTGGAGTCGTCTCGTCTCCGCATGCGGAGCGAATGACGGGTCCTTCGGATTCGCTTGAAGAAGCAGACGAAGAGTCGGGGAGCCACCTGCAAAAAGTGGTGCGGGCTTGAGCCTCCCGATGGGAGAACCGAAGATCGACGCCGAGATCGAGGAGCTGATCGAAGACGCCGCGAAAACCGACAGTCGCCATCGAATCGCGGCCGCTGGCTTACGACACGCGCGGGGCGGCGCTAGGTGGTCGGAAGCCGGGAGACCACTAGGCGCACCCGACCGGGGCGTGAAATCAATCATCCGACGCTCGCGCGCGGCCCGTAGGCCGGGCCCGAGCGGGCGCACGGTCGCCGTTCAGCGAAAATGCGCCGCCGACAATCGGGCACCTCGCAATCGAACCTCCGCGTGATCACGCAAAGGCGCATTTTCCTTGCCTGTATAGGCCAAATCCGCAGCCTGTCGGTCGTATGGGCTATGATTCTTGATCTCGCCCGCACGATGCGCACGCGGCCACGCCGCTTTCCGCTCGGGCCGCTGCAACAATCGAGTCACATGAATCACCTGCGCTCTGGATAACTGACCCACTCCTCACAAAGAAGGAAATCCAAATGCTAGCTTGCATGAGCCTGAGTCCTCCGCTGGAGAAACGCAAGCTCGGCAGAAACATCGTCGGATCTGAGTCCGACCCAATGTTCGAGGCCGATACACACTCAGTGCCTGCGGAACGACTGAACCGGTTACGGCGAATGAGACACGCGCCCGCTCGTATTATTGAGGCGTCTCTGGGTCGACGCGACGGAAACAGGGCCGGACGCGCATAAAAACAAGCCGACAAAACACTCCTGCAAGAGATTGCGTCAGAAGGCAAACTGCGTGCGCATCGCCACGGCATCGAATTTCGAGCCGACATCGGCAGTCGAGACCGGCGAGGCCTGCTTGGAGATATTGCCATGCAGGTAGTCGAGCATGAAGCGGACGTTGCCGTTGACATACCAGTTGAGCGCGAGCGTGTAGACGGTCTGGCGTCCGCCGGCGATGCCATTGGCGGTCGCGAGCTGATCGTTGAGGTCGATCTGGCTCACGCGTCCGGCGACTTCCCAAGCACCCCAGCCGCCGCCATCCAGCGAGAACGGATGCGCCGGCTTGACGCCGTTATAGGCCGCGTTCGCCGCATTGTAGCTACGACCTTCGCCGGTCAGCACGTAGCCGGCCTGCGCGTAACCGCCCTGGAACTTCAGGCTCGACGCACCGACCAGCGGCACGCCGGTGTTGGCGGTGCGATCGACATTGTACCAGAAATACTCGCCCTGGAGGATCAGTGGTCCATAGGTGGCGGCCGCCTCGAGACTGTAGACCTGCGCGCCCGAGACATTGGCGATCGCACCGGTGGACACCAGCGTCGTCGGGTCCAGACGCAATTCCGGACGGTCGCTCAGCGTGACCGTCTGTGTGTTGGCGATGAGATTACGCGGCGGCTGGATCAGCCACTGCGCGTCGGCACCGATATGCACCGAATAGTCCTTGCCGCTGATGGGGTTGCCTGCAACGCGCGCCACGGCGCCATATTGCTCGCTGGTGCCGGCTGGCGCGGCGCTCGAGGCGGAGTGGATCGCGCCCGTCGCTGGTCCGGTGACATAGCCGCCGACCCAGAGCTGGTCGTTGTACCACCGCGTGCCGGCCGCGGAGCGGAAGTCGCCGGCGGCAATGTTGGTGGCGATGATGCCCGGCGAGGCCCGCTCCATGAACATGATGTCGTTGGAACTCGTGGCCTCATCGAGAGTGTAAGGCAGGTCCATGATGCCGGCTTCGACTGCCATCCTTCCGCCGAACGGCTTCAAACCGGTGTAGCTGAGATAGGCATTCTCGAGGCCGGAGACGCCGCCGCCGGGCAGCGATCCCGGAGCTGCGCCGCCAAATCCATCGGAGGTGCCGCCGAAATCGTAGACCAGTGCGAAATTCCAGTCGTTGAAGAATTTGCCGGCGAGCCCGATGCGGGCGCGGCGGACGTTCTCGCCGCTGTCGAGCTTCTGCGGCACCGTGGCCGCGGTGTTGGGACGATAGTCGTAGCCGCCGACATCCCAATGCACGCGGCCAGTGATGGCGACGCAGTTCGCTCCATCGGCGGTGCAGATGGTTGGCCGGTTGTTCGGCATCGTTACGACAACGCCGGATGCCGGTGCAGGGCCCTTGAGCGGGATCGCAGCACTTGCGTTGGCGACGACAGCCTTGGCCTCCGACCGCGCTTCGGCCTTTGCCTCTGCCCTTGCTTCGACTTTGGCCTTCGCCGTGGCGGCCGTGTTCGCGGCAGTCTGGCTCTGGAGCTTATCGAGCTTCTGCTCCAGCATCTTCAATTGCTGCTTCAGGAGCGCGATCTCCTGCTCGCTGTTGCCTGCCGACTCGGCATGAGCTTGCGATATCATGAGGGCACCGGCGATGCCCAGTGCCGTTGCAAATGCTTTCCTGAGCATTTCACATCCCCTGCTTTCCATGAGACGTCCACCCTCATTCAACAGCCCGAGCGCCAGGATCACATAAACTACGTCGGTCGCTCGGAGCCGTCGTCAATTCCTCCGACGCACACACCTGCAATAACGTTGCGCCGAGTGAGCTCAAATGCCGTCGAAGAATTGTCGCACTACTTGACCATAAACTAGACCTTGTGGCCAAGAGCGCTAGACGCGATGCCGATCCTGTCGTGCGCCCCCGTGCTGATCGATGCGACCTTCGCAGGAATTCTCTGTCACATCAAGGTATCTGTCGTCATGATTAAGCGGCTACCGGCGCGGTGCCGAAGCACTATAACGAAGGATGCAGAGCAGTTCGAAGAAGGCTTGAACCCTCCGTTCAGCGCTCTCGCTCTTGCAGTCTGACATGTTCACTCTTGTGGGTTTGATAATCCCCGTGCTTGTCACGGCCCAGTTTTTCACCGCGAACGGGTTCCATTACTGTCGCGCGCCTGAACGAATGCCCCTTCTCGAGGTGTTGGGCGATGCGCTCCTTTGCGGCTGCAATGATGCTCTCACGTGCGCGCTCGTCCTTTGGGAACGCGCGTGCTAGCAGCTTCTCGATGATGGCGACTTGCGACCGTGCCGCGACCAGATCGGGATCCCGGGCGGCCGTAGGTCGGTCGGTTACGCGAAATTTCTCCGCGGTCACACGCCAGCGGTTTCGCGGCACCTGCCGCCTTTCCGTTCGCGCACCTCCGGCTGCATCGATGACCTTGATAGTTTTGAGGACGCGCTCGACGCCCTCCCGGCGCAGTTGGATTTGGTCGCCGGGCCCTGCCTTGCTGTCGGCGATCGCCTTTTCCAGACCCACGCCCCACACTTTATGCCGCTGGCCGTTGTCGAGCTCGATGGCCAAGTAGGCCGTTGTCTCGGCGTTGCTCCGATTGCCGTAGGGTGCCTGGCCGAAGTCGATCAAACGCCCCGAAATGCCTTTGTCGTAGTCGAGCCTTGCCGTGGGCGCGTCCTTGTCAACATTTGAACGAGTCTCGACCTCACGCGTGCGAGGGTATGTTCGATTCCGGACTTCTCTTCGGTCGGCCAGCGCCTGCCGATCGAGATCGGTCGGCTGATACCCCTGAACTTCGATTCCGCGCGCACCAGCCTCAAGCCAGGCCTCGCGTCGGAATTCCGCGGAGCCGCGGACGTGAAGTGCCTCCCATTGGCGATGTTGTGCCACGCTGACCATGTCCCGGATTACTTCCGCTGCGGCCAGCCGGGTGACCAGTCGATCTTCCGTGATTTTGAAGGCCAGATACTCGCCACGTTCGTCGGCATAGAAGCGCGTTTCCCCGCTATGCCGGTCTCTTCCGGTCTCATTTGAAATGACGTAATATTTGCGACTGATACGCTCGGGGAGCGCATTGTCATCAACTATCGCGGCGGACGACCTCGCAGCCGACTTTGACTTCGCTTGCGCCTGGTCGCCCGGTTCGTTTCTCCCCGGATCGCGCCCGGCGCGACGTTGCCGCTCCAGGCTGAATTCCTCGCCAGCGTCATGCTTGTCGTTCATGCTGCTCACCCTTCTGCCTGCGGCCGGCCCGCCGCGGCGGCGGAATGACCTGAGCGTCGATGTAGTTCAGGGTCCAGGCCTTTAACTCGTCTTCGGAGAGCCCTTCGAGGTCCACGTCCACGTCCCCGAAATCGAAACTGGCACCGGCAGGAATGGTGGAGGGGTCGGCCACCTCCTCGTCGGTCATCGGTCGCGACCGAAATACCATGCGGAGCTCAGCGACTTCGGACCGAAGCTCTTTGATCTCTGCCTCAATCAGCGCATTCGAACGGCCTTTGGCCATCTCCGAAACAGGCGGCGGGAGCAGACGCCGCAGGAAAGCCTTGTCTTCGTGATACACGATCTTGTCGGCGATGACGGGCGGCAGCCCCGAGGCTAGGATGAAGGCTTTGGACCTAGGCAAGAGTTTCAGTTCCTGCGGCAGCATCAGGGCGCGGCGATGCTCGGAGACGGTCTCGCTGGTCGCGCGCCTCGCCAGCCCTTTTGGTCCGCTCCGGCTGCGCGCCTTCACCGTGTCGTAGCCAATGCGCTCTGACAGCTCATTGGCGACATCCTGTTCCTTCGGCGCAAAAACGACCTCGACGGCGTGGTTGGTCATGAAGTTACGGGCGGCGTCCACGCCGTAAATTGCGCGAAGCTGAGCCGGACTTTGGACCACCGTGAGAAGGCGGATGCCATATCCGGCAATGAAGGCGACCGATTTCGCAAGCACATTGACATTGCCGAGCGCCGGAAACTCATCGAGTAACAGCAGCACCTTGCGATCGAGTTTGGGATTCTGCTCCGGCAGTTCGCGGGTGTTAAGATCGACCACCTGCTGGAAAAACAGATTGAGAAGCGGCGCCATACGGTCGAGATTGTCTGGCGTGACCCCGAGATAGATCGACATCGGCCGTTGCCGCAGCTCCCGCAAATCGAAATCGTTGGTCGAGGTCGCGGCATCGATGCGAGGGTTGAGCCAGAGACCAAGCCGCGCCGTCACGGTCTTGCGCACCGAGTTCATGGTGTTTTCGGAAGCGGCGAGGAAGTCGTTTAATGCCGTTATGCAATGCCGCGACAGTTGCGAAGGGCCTGACTTGCGAGCGGAGATGATTTTCTCGAAATGAGACTTGAGGTCGCTTGCTGCCGAGAGCTGGTGCAGGATCTCGCCAATCGTCAAGGGCAGGCCAGGCGTTTCCGCGACATAACCGCCAATCGCCACAAAGGCCGAACGTGCCGCCTCGAACCAGAATGGGTCGCCCCGGCTTTCTGCCGGAAACAGCATCACCGCGATGCGCTGCAGATCGTCATAGAGATCGGCGGGATCGCTGCGGACATAGCCCAGCGGGTTGTAGCGTGCGGTCCGACCGTTCTCGTCAAGCGGGTCAAACAGATGGACCTCTTGCCCGTGGGCTGCGCGAAATCCCGCCGAGCGATCCCAGTTCTCCTTTTTCACATCCAGCACGACAACTGAATCCGGCCAGTTGAGCAGGTTCGGAATGACATAGCCGACGCCCTTGCCCGCCCGAGTTGGGGCGTAGACCAGGACATGCTCCGATCCGCCAAAGCAGAGCAGTTTGGCGTCCTTGCGGCCGAGCAGCACGCCCTCCTTGGATCGCAGGCCGGCGGCCTTGATCTCGCGCTCCGAGGCGAAACGGGCGCTGCCATGAAGCGGCAGACATCGCTGCCGGAGGATAGCGCCGAGCAGGCCAAAGACGACGATCACCCCGGCTAGAGTTGAGAGCGTCAGCCAGCGGTCAAAGCGTGGGTCAGTACCGTACCGGGGCCAGCCGGTGGCGATTTCGGACCAATGGATGCCTCCGTCGTGATGCCTGAGCCCGAGCAGCAGAATATTTGAGGCGACCAGCAGAAACAGCCCGATGGCGCCGACCGCAAGCGCAGTACCGAGCGCGAACCTAGTGGGCGTGGTCGCGTTTGCGAACGGGGTCATAATAGATTTCCGAGATGCGATAGCGGCCGTCGCGCTTCTGCATCTGGACGACGACGTCGACCAGAAGCAGCAGCAGCGAGCGGATATCGTCGCGATGAAGGTCGCGGCCTTCCGCGCTTTCCTTCACCAACAGGGTCAGTTGCTCGAAGGCGAGCGGGGCACTGTCGGCATGGACCGTTGTGATGGACCCTGGATGTCCGGAGTTCACGTTCCTCAAATAGAAGAACGCCGTCCCATCCCGAAGCTCCTGCAGCAGGATCCGATCTGGCCGCATCCGCAAGCACGACTCGAGCAGTTCGCGCGGTCCAATCTTGGCGACGCCCTGCCCGTCCTTGGCATAGAGCAGCCGCACGCAATTCTGATGAGGGATGACAAGCTCGGCGGTATCCTCAATCGTGATGAGCCGCTCGTGCGGCGGGATCGCCGCGATCAGCGCCTTGGACAGGGTGGTCTTGCCGGAACCGGTTGCGCCAGAAATGAGAATGTTGCGGCGAGCTCTCACGGCCAGCTCGAGGAACTCGCGCCATGCGCCGGCTTCCTTCAGGGCAAGTAAGCGATGCTCGTCAGGGCTGAGCTCATTGCCGGTGACACGGATCTCGTCGAACAGTTTTGCCTGTTCGAAGGCGTCAAGCGTCATGGTCAGGGTCGAGGGCTTGCGGATCGTCAGACTGATCGTCCCGGTCGGTACAGCCGGCGGGACCACGATCTGACAGCGCTCCTCGCCGATCAAGCTGGTCGAGACGACCGGATGCTCTGGACCGACGTCCTGACGGGTGTGACCGGCGGCGGCAGTTGCCAGATGCGACAGATAAGCGTGCGTCAACGCCGGCGCCTCATGCCGGGTCCAACCGCCCGGCCCTTCCACGAAGATCTCGCCCGGGCGGTTGACGACGATTTCGGTCAGGGTCTTGTCCGCCAAGTATGATGCCAGCGGCTCCAGATAGCGCTCCAGGACCAGGCGGCCACCGTCGCGTTCGCTCGGTACACCCGCGCTCATTTCGTCACCACAGCCGGTGCTGCGACGTTCCCGGGAATGGTGCGGTCGAGAATCTGGGTCCGGGTCTCAATTCGCCGAAGTTGATAGACCGAGGAGAAATCGACGTCGCGTACGACAAAGATATTGACGAGTTCGCCCTGGTTCTTGTTCAGCGTCGGCGGGATGTTGATCGACTGCTCGACAGCGATAGCGGCGGCCGTATTGGTGGCCCCCGCGGTGTTGTTGATTTGGATGGAGCCGTCCTGCATCTGCTGACGGCCGATCGATGAGGCATCGCTGACGATCGAGAGCAGGAGCGCCGAGCCAAACCGCTCAAAGAAGTGGGTGTCAATGTCACCGTCGAAGCCGGCGCGGCCCAGCGCATCGGTGGCCGGCGAGGCCAGTGCTGCAATCACGCCGGTCGGCGTCTTGGCGCGCGTCCATAGCACGAACAGGCGTTTTGAACCGCGCCGCACATTGCCGCGATACTCGCCAACCACCTGCGTGCCTTTCTCCATGAGCACCACGTTGCCGGAATCCGACATCACGTCCCGTATGACGACGCAGGAGACGAAGCCGGCCACGTCTGACGACATCGCAGTTTCTAGTACGCACGGAATTGAAGTGCCCTGGGTGACGAGCAGATTGCGGTTGGGAAGCCGCGCGGCGCGCACGCCCTCGATCGGAGTGGGCTTCAGCCTGTCGGCAAGATCGTTGCGCGGCTCGCTCCGTCCAAACTCATAGGGCTCGGTCAGGACGCTTCCGGTGGCGCTATCGCGGGCGGGGCGCCCGGAAGAAATCGGCCGATTATAAGCGAGTACCGGCGCCCGCCGCGCGCTCTCTAGGAGCTGGTCGGACGGAGGTGCCGGTGCCGCTGGGGCGGCTGCGACCGGTATCGCTATCGAGGCTGTGGTGATCGGCGCCGACGGCTGTTCCGGGGCGGGTTCGAAGGCCGCCGCCGGCCGGATCATCAGCTTGCGAGCGGAGTCGCTCACCGGCTTATCGCTCTTCCAGGTGCTCCAGATAATCAGAAAGGCAAAGGCGGTCAGCGCCAGCGCGCCGAAGCCGCGCTTGAGCATCGCCGTTCGACCATTGTCCCCTCCTCCCACGGGGGTAATGCCGCGGTCGCCGGCAATCGTCTCGTCATCATGCTCGGTCATGTCGCGCCCGCCTATCGTGACTTCAGGGTTGGAGGTGATTTCTTCGCCCGCCGCTCAATCGAGGGGCTGGTGGTATTGGTACCCGGGTTGATTCCCACCGCGTCGAACGCCTCGTTGAAAATGCAGAGCACGTTCTCGCCCTTGCGCAGCCGAAACTCCCGCGCCGTGGCATGAACGACCACGAGCTCGCCGCGGACATCCTTGGGCACCAGGCTTTCCGAGCCGTCTGAGTTGATCAGGTAGATCGCTGGAACTTCGCGGTTGCCGGCGAAGCGGAACGTGGTCTCCTTGCCGTCGTCGAACACGGCTTCCGGCTCGAGGTCGATCGAGCCCTGGGCCGAAAACCGCCAGTTGCGCGCCCCATAGGCATGATGCAGATCAAAGGTCTGCTCGATCAGTGCCCCTTCCCGCTCGGCGCCGCGCGCGGCAGCTTCCATGCGCCGGCGCTCGATCTCGTCACCGGGATAGGCGAAGCGCACAACGAAATAACTGTCCGCCAGCGTGGTCTCGGCGATCGACAGTTCGAACTGGTAAGAGCGCTTGCGGCCGTCAGGACGGGTGGTCACGACCTGCAGATTGGTCGGCGGATGCTTTTCGCGCGGCTTGAGGAATAGGATCGAACCCGCCGGTGCGACTTCCCATGCGACCGAGTCGCCGATCGCGACATGCGCGACCTCCTCGTCATCGGCAAACAAAATCTGGGTTGAAGCCCGGATGACACCATTGACCCGCACAACGTTGGCCGGATCGTAAGTGACCGTGCGCACGCGAGCGTCGCGTTGACCAGGCGCGGGCTGCTGCAGTGCCAGCACCGGCCCCGCGAATCCCAGCGCAAAGGAGATCAAAAGGAGGAAACGTTTCATGGCACCACCTCCGGATCGGCGCGATATTCCGAGACCAGGAAGCCGAGGGGATTGATGAGACGGTCGGCGGAGGACATGGGCGCACTGGCATAGGAGAACGTCAGGGTCGAGACCCAATGGGTGATGCGGGTTTCCTCGCCTTTGCGGCTCTCCTTCATGAACCGTACGGAGGCGACATTGTCGGCCAGGAGCGAGATCGCCTTGATGCGTACGGTGGCGACCCCGAAACGGCCTTGAACGACCTGCGGGCTTTCGGGATTGGAGCCGCGGTACCACGCCGCGAAGCGGGCTTGCTCGCCCGCCCCGGACAGCAAGGAAATGGTTCGAAAGTTGGTTTCCGCCTCCGGATAGCTGTAGCCCTCGCGCGCACGCACATAGCGGCCGAGAAAATACTTGGTCACGGCTTCATCGTAGCGCGCCGGCGTCGATTTGAGCGCGGAGACCGTATCAACAATGCCGGTGGCATTATCGACCCGGATGACGAACGGCTCGACTGTCTTGAGTGGCGCAAGTGCTGCCACCGCACCGACCGAGGCGGCCGCCAATACACAGGCACCCGCGGCGATCACCCATGCCGTTCGGCGCGAACGATGGGCCGACAGCAACAGATCCTGTTCCCACCGGCGCGCGTTGTCGAAATAGGTCTTCAGATCATCCTGCCGGACCATCTCACGCCTCCTTGCCGCAGGCGCGGTAAGAGGCTGCAATGTCCAACCGAGAGCTCGAATTGGCGGTATGGCTGGATGGCGCTGACGGCCCGATCTCGCCTTTGCGGATGATGGGTGGTGGTGCGGATGGCGGAATTGGCGGCTCGGGTGCTGCCAATGGCGTGCCGTTCTCCCAATCCCAAAGTGAACGATTGAGCGGTCGGCGTGTCAGACCGTCACAGGACGGCGGCCCCTTTGACCAGTTCGCGCAGCCCCCAAGCTGCCATGCGATAACGCAAATGATGAATAGTCGACGCCACATCGTTCTGATGCCCCTGTCTTTCTTGTCGCCTGATGCCGGCGATCTTTGCTTACGCTGTCGTAGTGCCCTGGGATCGGACCCGCCGCATACTGCCGCCCTGCCGGCTGGCTCTGACTGCAGCAAGACCCCGGCTTGCCGACCAGCGTGCGCCGGCATAAGCGCCGCCGGCTGCGGCCGTGGCATTGGCAATCAGGGGACTGGTGACCAACCGGCTTGCGAGCGACGCGCCACCCCCGGCGAGACCGCCTGCGATGATCGGCAATTGCAGCGCGATGTATGCGGACAGGCCGAGCACCGCGCTGATCGCGACGGCCGCCACCACCATCTCGCCGGCTGTCCCCGCGCTGGCTGCGAACCTGTCGATAAAGCCACTTACAGTTGTTAGCATCAGCCCGACCAGCGCGACCACCAGCACCAACAGGATGACGAAATTCGCGACCTGCCGAAGCCAGGCCTCCGTAAACGGTCGTGTGGCCTCAAATAGCCCGAGCGCAATGAAGATCGGTCCGAGAGCGATAACGATACCGAGTCCGACCTTCGCATAGAGCAGGATGGCAAACTGCAAGAAGGAAGCAACCGCCACGAAGACCAGGAGAATGGCGGCAATCAGCGCCGGCGCGATGTTGGTCAGACCGGCCTGTTTGTAGATTCTATTGGCGACATCGATTCCCTTGATCAAAAGCTGATCGAATGGAACCCCGGAATTGGTGTTCAGTCCCGAGCCCGCTAAGGCGTTGCCGATTTCCTTTGGCAAGGAGTCAAAGAACAGCCCCGTGACGTATTGCTGGAACGCGCTTGAATTCGTCGCGAGCAGAACCACGACCACGATCCGCATCGCCCGCCAGGCGAACTCCATGATCGGCTCGGAAATCGCGCCGCGCATCACGGCAAAACCGTAGAGGATCACATAGAGCATCACGGCGACGCGCAGCGGACCATCGATGTACGAGGCGAGATTCGACACCGAGGTGGACACGAATGCTGTAATCGGTTGCTCGAATTCCTTCAGGAAAGTGTCAAAGACGTTTATGGCCATCGCGGCGGTCCTTACTTCAGGGCGTCTTCCATCTCTTGGATGGTAATTTTGTTTCGAGCCTCATTGGCATTGATGCAGTTCGGCGTGCTCGCGAAGTCTCCCGGATTGTCGCCGCACACATTTAGCGCGATCGCAAGCTCGTCCCGATGGTCGAGATACCAGCCGACCGATTTTGTCTGCTGACTCTTGTCGGTTTCCTTGCAGCCCACAAGAGCTGCGGCGGCTCCGATCAGGATGATGGATGTCTTCAATTTCATTGCAGCGCCGCCTTCATCTCATCAATCAGTTGTTCTTGCTTTTCACGCTCCCGCTGCCCGTCCATGTCCGTGCGGGCCTGCTGGATCATCGCGAGGCCCTGCATCCGGAGCACATCGTTCTGGAGCAGCGCCTGTTCGGCCTGCAGCCGGGCTGACAAGTCCAATGTCTCCTTGACGTCGGTGGCCGTGCTGATGCGAGTTCTGAGTTCTTCAAGTGCGTCGATACGCTGCGAGGCGGTATCGTACACAGCCTGGCCCATGGAGTGCTTGGCGCCGGTCTGCCGCGCGATCCGGTCGAGCTCGCTCTGGTAATACGAATTGCCGCTGTTGCCGGCATATGCGCGGTTCTGTGACAGATAGTGGTCGATCGCGTCGGCAAAGTTGCCGCCACCCTGCCCCGCGACGAGACGTTCGATCTCTGAGAATTGCTGGGGCAGAACTTTGCGGAACTGCGGTGTGTTCAAGAGCGACCCGATGTCGTTGGCGTTGGTCCGCTTGTTGAAGCTCTCATAGAGCTGCTTGGCCTGGTTCAATTGGTCCTGCGCCACCTTGAGCTGCGACGTCAGGGTATCGACCTGCTTCTTCAGCTCCGTCAGTTGCTCGAATTGCCGTGCAAAGACGTTGGGGTCGAACACAATCTCGGCTCCTGCCGGAGACGCGATCAGGAGGGCCGCGACCGACGCGGAGGCAAACATCGCCGCCATGCGCTGAACCATCATCGGGCTTTCCTCCGCTCCGCGTGAAATACCGGCAGCCACTGGGCCGGATCGTCGCCGACCTCGCTGCGAATGCGATCGAGCAGCTCGACCGTTTCCGTCCGTCCCGACAACACGGCGAGTGCATCGTCGAAACCGCCAAGGTCAAGTTCTGCCACCACTGAGTTATGTCCTTGCTTGACCAGGAACCGCCGGCTTTCGGGAGCGAGCTCCTCCTTGATCAGGCGGAATTCAGTGTCGGTCAGATGGAAGCCGTCGACATAGTCCGAACGCGTTCCCCGCGCATTCGGCAGGAAGATCTGCGTCGGGCATTGCTCGACAATGGTGTGCGCGATCGGGGAGGCCAGCGCGTCGCGCGGCGACTGCGTGCCGAACACCATGACGCCATTCTGCTTGCGGATGGTTTTGAGCTTGTTGTTGGCGAGATCCCGAAATGCCTCATCGCCGAGCGCCTTCCAGAACTCGTCGATGTCGATGATCAGACGCCGCCCGTCAATCAGCCGCTCGACCCGATGGAAGAGATACATCATCAGCGGCGTGCGAACGGTTGGATGATCCAGGAGGTCGGTCATGTCGAACCCGATGAACCTGGCGTCCAGCCCGATGGCATCTTGGTCGCCATCGAGCACCCAGCCGAACGGCGCGCCCCGGCACCATCGCTCCAGCCGCGCTCCAATGCCCTCGCGATCCTGCTGGCCGAGGAAGGCCCGCAGCGTCCCGAACGAGCGTTCCGCCTGCCGCAGTTGGCCAAGAGCTCTTAACCCGGAATCGATCCGTTCCTCCTCGGTCACCGTCAGCGGCCGGTTTTCCGGTGTGACGAGTTTCCGGACAAGTGCGCCGAGGAAAGACAGGTTCGCTGGCGTCAGCTCCAGCGCCTTGAGCGGCGCGCAGCCGGTTGCAATGCCGTTGTGGAGCGTCAGATACGTCCCGCCCGCGGCGCGGGCGAAGAGTTCTGCGCCACGGTCCTTGTCGAAGAAGACGTAAGTAGCGCCAAGCCGCTCGGCCTGCGACAGCAGGAAGTTCTGCACGACGGTCTTGCCGGACCCGGACGGGCCGCAGATGAAGGTGTTGCCGAGATCGCCGTGATGGAACGAGAAGTAGAACGGCGAGCCGGAGGCTGTTTTGAGCATCGCAACTGCCGGACCCCAATGGTTGCCGGCAGCCCTCCCCGTCGGATAGGTGTGGAACGGGGAGAACGCCGCGAAGTTACGTGAGCTGATCGCTCCAGTTCGGGCCCGATATTTGAACAGCCCGGGGAGCTGGGCCCAATAAGCCGCTTCAAGTCCAAGATCTTCGCGCGCGACCACGCTACCGGCATCGGCCAGTGCGCGTCGCGCTACGCTCATGTGCTCCTGTAGCTCCGAAGGCGTTTCCGCATAGATCAGAAGCGAGAGTTGATGATCGCCGAGCGCAAATCTGTTGGATTCGAGATCGTCGAGCGCGTCAGCGAGTTCGTCGATCTGCGAGGCCGCCGGATCCTGAGCCGACACCAGCTGGTTCTGCTTGCGCGTCAGGACCGTCTTGGCGTCGGCCTTGGACAAAAACGCGAAGGATTGCGTGAGGATGGTCTCGAAGGGCGCGGAAAGCAGCGCGTTCAACAGCCCAGGTCTGGTGGACGCCGGATATTCCTTGATTCCGAACATGCCAGCGAAGCGCGATCCGCCGGCACCCCGGATTTCGATGGCTTCGCGGCCGAAGATGACACGGTTCGAATAGAGCGCGGGGCCGATCGGTCCTTGCGGCAAAGCGACCGGCAGCCACTCCCCACTTGTGATGGCGTGGAGCAGTTCCATGGGTTCTGAAAACACGATCCCGTTGCGCTCGACTAATCCCATGGTCTGGGCACCGTAACGCTCCAGGGCCGCGACCATGTCGCGCCTGGCATCCTCGAGCCGCTTCAACGCGTCGCTGTCGACCTCGACCATGTGTGCAACGCTTCGGCCAAGCTGCTTGAAGAACGCTGCGGCCACGTCCGTGGTGGCACGGCCGGGATGCCAGACCAGTGTCAGATAGAGATCATTACGAAAGAGCGCTTCGTGACGAAGCCGATCGCGATATTGCGCGTCAAGCGCGGCTGCAAATGTCGATCGGAATGTACCGGCCGGATAATCGGACGTGCGGCGGCGCACCAGATGGGTCCATAACGCCAGCCGTGGATCCGCAACGTTGCGCAGTGTGAGGTTCAGCTTGGCGTGAAGGTCGTTCAGATCCGCCGTTTCGGCGGTTTCGAACGAAGTTCCGTCAAGCCTGATCACCGTGAGCAGCGCTCGTGTCGTGAGACTGATCACCGTATCCGTGACATGCCGGCCGAACGGCAGGTAGACGTCAGGCCCGATCTCTCTGGTCTTGAGCGCTGCGTTACGCATATCCAAGGTCTCTTGTTCGATATCGCCGAACGAGCTTGAGCGGCGTGCAGGACGATCCACCCCAAAATGACGTGTTGCGCGTGCGCCCTCGCGTTTCGATCCAGGCCAGCAGAATCCTGAACATGTTGGGGTCGTGCCGGCAGATGATGCGGCAAAGCCCATGGATGGGAATCGCGACCAAACCGTAGAGAATGCTGCCAGCTACTAGAAACAGGATGCAGGAAAACATCACGTTGAGCGCCATAGCCTCCATCGTCACGCCGGCGACCATGGCCGGACGCGTGCAGGCCAGGAACAAGGTGTCCTCCGTGAGACGCGCGGACTCGGTCATCAATGACCCCCGGTCAAGGTCGAAACCACCTCGGAGGCGCCGAACGTGATGGCGACGCCGAGCACGACATAGGCCGCCTTGCGCAGATCGAGATACCCGAACATCCAGGCGATGCCGACGATAATGACCGCTAGCGTCGCCAGCAGGCGGGCGACGTTGCCGGTCAGCATGTTGACGATGTTTTGCAGCACGCCTTCGATGTTCGCCGTCTGCGCGAACGCCGGCTCAACCAAGGCGACGCTGAGAACGGCGCCCAAGCAAAGGAGCGCAGCGGAGTGTTTAACAGGAGAAGTCATGGCACGGCTCCGATTGGCACTGCAGCCGGACCCCAGCAGCCCGGACCGCGGCAGTGAGTTGAGAAAAAACGGCGATCCTCATCGTTCGTAAACAAAGGCTGACGTGCCTATTCCCGAGCGATAGACGTCCCAGGGCCGGCGCTCGCTGGCAGACCCTGCGGGTGGATTGACTATCGTATCGCCGGTGGGGCGATCACGACCGGTGGTCGCCATCGGCTCGACACGAGGCTCCGAGAGCTGACCGGAAGCCTTGGGCGCGAAGCTCGCGATGACTTCGGCAATTGCCTGGTCGCGGTCTGCGCGTTTTACGCTCGCCGCTTGCAGTCGCGCGTCGAACAATCTGCCAAGCCCGGCAATGTGCTGACACGCATCGAAGGTGGTACTAGCGGTCAGCCCGGCCTTTCGTGTTTCCTCCGCATCAAGTTGACCGAGACCCGTTCGGACCTGCTGACCGGTCGCGATGGCCTCGGTTGCGAGCTGGATGGCTTCGTCCCGGTCGGTTGCCTGAATCGGAATCGGCTTGCGCTCCTGAATCGTGATGAGCAGCGGCTCGAAGGAGCTCGCCTGCCGGACGAGTTCCGTCAGCGGCCGAGCCATTGCCGTGGGGGCGCATCGTTCGACCAGAGCCGCGAATGCAGCTGGATCCATGGTTGAGAGCCTTTCTCTCAGCAGCTGAGATGTTCGATGCTAGGCGGCGATCGCCAGGCTTGATGGCGCGTCAATTGCGCAGCTTGAGATCTGCCCGGCCGCTCGGATCGCGCCGAGAGCCTCCTCGGTAATCGGCAACAATCCGGCGACGGCTTTGGTCGCCCCGATTTGACGAGGCGTGCCGAGGCGATCGAGATGCCATCCGGCCCGACGCAGGATGCGTTCCATGCGCAGATCAGTGACGGTTGCGATGGCCTGAAGATTGTGCTGCTGACCCCATTCGATCATGGCCGCAAGCAACAGGAACGTCGCTTTGCGCAGACCATTCTCTGCTGTTGCCGCGACGGTCTTTGTATCAACGCAAAAGCGCGAGCTCTCCCAAATCGTGGTCGCCTTCGGCGCCGGGTTGCCATCCAGCAACACCGGGAACGTATCCGCGAGCATGTTGCGCCCTGTGGTGGGCAGCAGACGAACACAACCAACAACGTCGTTCTGCTCGAGTGCGAGGAGATAAGTTGGCTTGAAGGTGTCGTACTGATCGATCTCCAATCCGTTGCAGACAGAGACGTCCCAGTCGAGCCGTTCCTTGAACACACGCCCACGCAGGCGGTGCATTCCTAGCGTTAGTTCGGAGTCGCGCATGAGTGCCGCACGGCTACGCACAATGACCTTCATTCTTAACCTCAAACTTACGAATCACAGCTTCGAGATCAGGAAAGCAGCCACGGTCACGGCGTTGCGCTGTCAGTTCTGACAGGGCGCTATGGATCTGCTGGGTCACGAACCGTGTTCGCAAGGCACGGTTATCCGCGCGCGCACTTTGGAAAATGTATAAATTCCGCGATGCGCGGATCTAATAGCGCAGAGAAGGAAATTCCTTAGCCTCTACCAAGAGGAGAAAATATTTTGTTTAGAGTGGCTGCAGTCAGAGGTTGTTCTCCTCCGTCGTATGTGCGCGTTGCTGCTGTAGGTTTGAAAGGGGCGATATCGAATTGTTCGTGCCGCAAAGCTGCCGCAACGTCGCAATAAATGCCTGCACGTGGAGCGCGAATCATCAAAATGTTCGCGTTGTGGGAACTAAGAAAAGACTGAAGTGGCGCAATGAAAGACGTCAAAAGAGCATGCGATGAATTTGTCGATTGTCTGCACGCTGCCCATACGGAAGATGATTTTCGGCGTGTTGCGGAACGAGCTGCGCATGCCCTGGGATTCCGGTGGTTTGCCTATTTTGGTCAGCGCGCCAATGGCCCCATTCTGATCTCATCCTATCCGAAGAGCTGGACCAGCCACTATTTTCGCGAAGGCTATCACAACATCGATCCCGTTCTTCAGGAGCCGCGAAACACGAGCCGTGTGTTCCTGTGGGATGGACGTGAGGCGCGAAGCGCAAAGTCGGCGAAAGAGCGCCGCCTGTTCGATGATGCGCTCAGCTTCAAGATCAGGACCGGCCTGACCATTCGCATTCCCTCAAGCCAAAACCGGTTCGCGGCGTTCACGCTGGCGGTGGATGAGCGCAGCCTTGACCTCGATCGCTTCGTCGAGAGCTCGCAAGATATGTTGCAAATGGTGGGGCTCACCTACCATGCCCATGTGAGCGCTGCCGGAATTGGACGGACGCCTCGGTATGCTCAGCAGGTCTACACCTTGACCCAGCGTGAAAGGCAATGCTTGGGTTGGATCTCCGAGGGCAAGACGATGCAGGATATTGCGCAGCTCCTCGGTGTTCGCCCGCGGGGTGTAAAATTTCATCTGGACAATGCCCGGCGGAATCTTGCTGCATTAACCCTCCCGCACGCTGTGGCTCTCGCGCTTCGGCAGGGATTGCTCCCGTAATGCGCAAAACAGCTGTCCGGCTTGCAAGAAGTTGCGAAGATCGACGGTTCAAGCAGGTGGGAATACTGGGCGCTGCACTCAGGGCACGGGATTCTTTGGTACATAACCACGGCGTGCTTTGCGGACGAGCCAAGCCTCGAGTGCTTCGATGGCCTGGACCCTCCCGGCAAACAGATCCATCCGCCGGCGGCCGCGTTGGCCCAGACGTCCCCATTCGCGCACCAATGCCGTATCACCGAACAGAGTCGGTTCGATCGTGAGGACATAGAACCTGGCCATATTGCGGGCCGGTTCACACCGTTGGAGCACGAGGTATGGCACTGTGAGTTCTGACATGCGCAAGAATCGCAACTGTCGAAACCAGCGTCCAATTAATTTATCGAATCGATCAGGCCTCTCGATTCAGAAGTTTAATAGGGGTGATGAAAGCCATTGAGGTGTTCAGCGAGCGGTCTCCAAAACTATAGGGTGTTGTGCGCCTCTGACTGCGAAGAAAGTGGGCGTCGCCCTGCGGGTCGGGCTGGAGGCTGCGCTGAAGCCCCGCGAGCGGGTCTTCCCCCTTACGGGCTGCCATCCCTGACGCGAAACGGCCCGAGTCCCCGAACAAGACAGCTGCTGAGTCATCGAAAGCTACGGCATATTCGCGTCGGACCTTTCGCAGAGCAACCTCCAGGTGGGCAAATCCACTTTCGCTCCCGACAAAAGGACGGCGGCAGTTCTCGCTCTCAATCAGACTAACACTGCGTCCGCTGGACGAAAGATGTGCGCCCTGGCTCGCCATGCTTTTCGGTGATGGACCAACCCCGCTCTCGACTGGGCTTTCCTTGGTTCTGGTGCGGCCTTCCACGATCAACCCGCAAGGGGTTCGCTACGCAAGCGTGCGACCTCTTCGGCTTCGCCTGCGAGGTGACCGCAGCCACCCCCGAACACGTCGGCGCCTGTCGAGCGGGGATGGTCCCCGCCGCAAGACGGGAGCCTTTCGATGTCGCACGATCTCACCCTCGCTCAGAACCACGCTTTCGATCTGGCCCGCACGCTGATGGTGCCGATCATCCTTTTCCAGGCTGAGAGCGAATTCGGTGTGACGGTCTCCAGCGAATACGACGGCGACCAGGACGCCATCGTCCATGAATACGACCCCTGGTGCCCGGCTCATTGAGCCGGGTGACCGGCTGCCGCTGGCGCCATGCCGGCTGCAAGGGAAGCTACGCCGCGCCCGGCTATCTGACGAATTCGACAGCTCGTACGCGCGCCCTTGCATTCGGCAGGCTTCGCGGCCGGTCGGGGATGTGCCGCAAGGCCAGGAACAAGTGAGACCAACAGAAGAAGGGGCCGGACGCCGCGTGCGCGACGCCGGTGCAAACAATGGAAAAGAGAGAAATCGAAGAGCTGCGCGAAAACGTTAGCTGCGGAGCCATGCTGGAGAAAGACGGTTGGAAGGTCGATCTCAAGGAAAGTACCCGGCGTGCGATCAAGTATCGCCGCGACACCAACATCATCATTGTCATCCACCAGGGCCGCGGCTGGTTCGATCCCCTGTCGCCGGCAAAAGGGGACGTGTTTTCGCTTGCCCAACATCTTGGCGCCGTTGGATTCGCTGACGCGTATCATCGCGTTTCCGGCGTCGTCGGCTTCATGCCCAGCGCGCCCGCCTGGCGACCTGCCGCAAAGCCAAAACCGCTCGCCTCGACCGCGCAGCGTTGGCGTCGCCGATCCGAACCTCGGCCCGGCTCCGCGAGCTGGCGCTATCTGGTCGACGAGCGGCATATCCCCGAACGGATCATCGTCGCAGCCATTGCCGAAGGACGACTTCGCGAGGGCCCGCAAGGCAGCATGTGGGCGGCACACAGCGATTCCGCCGGCGTCATCACCGGCTGGGAGGAGCGTGGCCCGAACTGGCGCGGGTTTGCGACGGGCGGTGCGAAAGAGCTGTTCCGCCTGGGCGCCGCCGATAACTTACGCATCTGTGTGACGGAAGCCGCAGTCGATGCGATGAGCCTTGCCGCTCTCGAAGAGCTGCGTGATGACACTCTGTATATCAGCACGGGCGGGGGATGGGCGCCGGCAACAGAGACGGCGGTCCGCGCTTTGGCCGGGCGCGCCAATGCCGTCATTGTCGCCGCGACCGATAACAATCGGCAGGGCGAAGTGTACGCCCGCCGGATTCGGGAGATCGCGGACGAGGCCGGCTCTCGTTTCCTGCGGTCGCAGCCGCGCACCGACGATTGGAACGAGGACCTCAGGGCCGCCCGAATCGGAGGTGGACAGGAAGGCACGGCATGGTTCCGTGCTGTATGTCGTCCGCGCGAAGGCGAACGAATATGAGGAATGAGAAAAAGCGAGGGATCGCTGCCGCATGCCCGGCCGGCGCGTCAAGGGTGAAGCTTCGCCCGCGTGCCGCGGCCCTTGACCCGTCGGACCGGAGAGGCGGCTGCCGAGGAGGTGTGACGAAGGACTGAAGTGATGAGGAGATCAGGCGGATCGCTCGCGCTTCAGCCCGGTCAGGCTGAAAAGGAGCCGCCGATGCACACCTCCCCCAGCATCCGCAAAGTCTTCGAAGGCGTTGCGACGCGCCACGAGATGCACCGCTTGTTTAACCGCCATCGTGGTGACCCCGCGATGGCCGTAGGTGAAGGCCAGCATCTCTTTGCCCGCGAGTGGTTCGAGATCGCGGAATGCGATCATGATTATATGCTCGAGATCCTGCCGCCGCTATGGATGCGCGCCGACGTGTTCGCGATGCGCGAATTCATGACCGGCAGCGTCACCAGCATCTTCTTCGCGCTCACCATCGACGGCAGGCGGCGCTGGTTCCACAGCTATTGCGACTTGTCTGACCGGGGGTCGCCGGAGCGGATGAAGGCAGAGATCATTGAGCGCGAATCGCGGCCGGTCCGCGCCATGACGCGCGACGAGCGGCTCGAGCACATCTGGTCGTGCACGCATGACGACTATCGCGGCTATGCCGGCGAGCGCTGGCCCGCGCCGATGTGCGGTCGCCGCACCGTGCTTGTCTACGCCCTGCGCGGGCACGGTCCTGAAGCTTCTCGACGACCTCTGCGAGGCGGAGATCGCGGCCAAGCTGCCGGTGCAGCTCCGCCATCTGCCGGAGACGGTCGCGGCCTAGCCTGACCCTTCCCTTCCCGACCGCGAGCAGCCCGGCCGCGCGCCGGGCTTCGCATTCCCACATCCGGCCGTCGCGCCGGTCCTCCCGTCAATCCAGCAACGCCATGCCGTCCGTCGCCGCTCGCGGCGGCGGTTGGCCGCGCGTGGAGGAGGCGCGCCGCCAGACGCAGCGCCAGCTCGACATGATCGACCGGCAGATCATCCGACGCATGACGACGCTGATCCCGCAGCTCGGTCGCAAGCGCTCGGGATACCGCCGCGGCATGCCGCCCGACCCGAGTGCGTTCCTCGAACGTTACCGTTCGAACCTTGCGGCGATCACCGCAGAGCGCCAGCCGGAGATCGATGCCCTCTCGCGCAAGCTCGCCCGGCAGGATGCCGCAATCGATACGCTGCAGGCTCGATGCACGTCAGAGTCTGGCCCCGCTGGTGACGACCCGGAATGCACATCGCGCGGACGAATGTCGCACTCCTGTCGTCTGGGGAAGCAGCATGGCACCGCGGCATAGCAGGACCAACCGACCTTGCGGCTCGCTCAGGCGAACGTCTCGATCATGGCGCTGCGGCGGCGGTCTGCCAGGGCGAACCTTTCGGGTATCGCCACCCGCCCGTACTCTGTCGCCTCTCCCCTCGGGTTTGCTGCGGTCTACGCCCCCGACGGTCTGCTTCAAGGCCAAGTCGCAAGCAACCGGAGACCGCCGATCTCGGCAAGGCCCGGCCGCATCCGGCGCAGGGCCCAGTAGCGTGGCCCCGCTTGTCCGCAACCGAACCTCGCTCGCCTGGCGGTGCCCGGACCTTGAAGCGGCCCTCATCCCGGCGGCGCCGGGCGACCGCACCCGAGGGGAGAGCCGGCAGGGGCCGGACCGAACCCGACGGCGAAACCAGAAAAGGACTTCACCATGACCAAGACCGCTCGCGCACCCCGCACCAACGCCCGCGTCGTCCCGCTTCGCCGCGGCACCACCATCGAAATGGTCCGGCTCGTTTGCCCGGACGCCGCCCAGGCCACCCGCATCGCCGAGAGCTTCGGCCTCCCCGTCCTCGACAGCGACGGCATCCGCGATCTCCATCAGCGGCTCATCAGCGAGACCGCCGACGCGCTCGGCGAAAGCGTCAACGAACGCGCCATGCAGATCCACCTGCAGCGGATCGTCGGCTCCTATGTCGGCTCAGCCCACGGCGCCGGGCAGTTCTACAGCCGCGCGGTCACCGAAGCGCGCGAGGCGACGGCAAAGCTCGCCAACGACACGCGCGACGAGGACCTCGACGGACCTGTCGGCTTCGAATCCGCGGCCCAGCGCAAGCGCGAATTCGCCGCCGAGGTCGCCGTTCAGGCACACGCACTGCGCATGGCGGCCGAAGGCGCCGCCGCAGCCTACGAGCACGTCGTCGGCGAGAGCTGGAAGCCGTTCGAGCGCCAGCCCGAACAACCCGGCGAGACCGTCAGCCGCAAGGCGGCCGAGGTTCAGATGGCGGCGTTCGGGTGACGCCGCCGGCGGGGCTTCGGCTCCGCCTTTGCTCGTTCACAATCCGAAGTCGGCCGGCCCCTGCGGGCCGGCCGTTTTCATGTCGCACATCGCGACGGCGCAAAAGCGCAAAGAGAAATGACACGGGATGGAGCGCACGTCGCGGCCCGTACCGGCTTTCGGTCCATGCTCCGGCCGGCGCGGCAGCGCAACGGCTTTGCCGTCCTCCACTGCGTTCCGGTCCGGCGTCTCTCCCCTCACCCCGACGACCAGCGTCACCGGATGCGCGACCCCGCAGGCCGTCGCAGCGGACCGCCGTGACGGGCCGCGACGGGCGCGGCCTCCAACGGAGGTTAGGATCATGACCGATAAGGAAACCAAACCCCGCGCCGACATCTATGCGCGGATCACCGATCGCGTCGTCGCAGACCTTGAGCGCGGTGTGCGTCCGTGGGTCAAGCCATGGAATGCGGCCAACGCGGCTGGGCGCATCACGCGTCCACTGCGTCACAACGGCATGCCCTACCAGGGCATTAACGTCGTGCTGCTGTGGTCGGAAGCCGTCGCGCGCGGCTTCACGTCGCCGATCTGGATGACGTTCAAGCAGGCGCTCGAACTCGGCGGCCATATCCGCAAGGGTGAGACCGGAACGATGGTGGTCTATGCCAACAAGATCACCAAGACCGAGACCGATGAGCATGGCGACGACGTCGAACGGACCGTTCCGTTCCTGCGCGCCTATACCGTGTTTTGCGTCGACCAGATCGACGACCTTCCGGATCACTATTACGGGCACCCAACTCCGAGCATCGCACCGGCGCAGCGTCTGGCGCATGTCGACGCCTTCTTCGCCAAAACCGGTGCGAACATACGGCACGGCGGCGACAAAGCATTCTTCGCGCCGGCGCTCGACCTGATCCAAATGCCGCCATTCGAGAGTTTCCGTGACGCCGAGAGCTATGCCGCCACGCTCGCGCATGAATGCGTGCATAATGCCGCGATCCAGATTATGCCGCATGGCCTCTGTTGGAGGCTGGATATCCCGGTGTTGGCTCCGTGCGGCTGTTCGGCATAATCAGAGCCCTTCAAGGAACGCGAGCAGTTTGCCGTCCGGCCGGAACCGACCCGGCGGCGCGGATGGTGCGGCGACGAGAGCGAGCGCCTTTTCCTTCATCCGCATATCGGCGTGGATGTAGATCTGG